>NZ_JAEKMI010000039.1 GCF_020217485.1 Mycobacterium sp. WUMAC-067
GTCGGAGGAGCTCATAAGCGGCCACACTACTGCGAGTCCCATCGGTGCCGCGGCCAATCCCTCTGGCCGCCAAAGGCAAAGACGTGAAGCAGCGCACACAACCAGCGGTTGTGTCCCCACAACAATCGCACCTCTACTGACGCCGCCGTAGCTCGTGCACTATGGAAATCGCGACCCGTGGGTCCAATGACGAACCTGCGGGTGCCACAGACCCAACATCATCGCGATGCCCGGTAGCCACGAAGGCCCTGCCCGCCTCTGGCCGCCCGCCGCCAATCTGAGCCGCCGCGAGGAAGTTCGCGAAGGAGATACACCGCATGACCACCGCACGTCCCGTCAAGACCCGCAATGAGGGTCAGTGGGCGCTGGGGGATCGCGAGCCCCTCAACGACACCGAGAAGATCAAGAACGACGATGGGCCGCTGAACGTCCGCGACCGCATCATCAACGTCTACTCCAAGCAGGGTTTCGACAGCATCGACAAGTCCGACCTGCGCGGACGGTTCCGTTGGATGGGCCTCTACACCCAGCGCGAGCAGGGCTACGACGGCAGCTGGACCGGCGACGAGAACACCGACAAGATCGAAGCCAAGTACTTCATGATGCGGGTCCGCTCCGACGGCAAGGCGATGACCGCACACACAATGCGCACACTGGGCCAGATCTCGACCGAATTCGCCCGCGACACCGCCGACATCAGCGACCGGGAAAACCTGCAGTTGCACTGGGTCCGCATCGAGGACGTCCCCGAGATCTGGCGCCGCCTCGACTCCGTCGGGCTGCAGACCACCGAGGCGTGCGGCGACTGCCCGCGCGGCATTCACGGTTCGCCGCTGGCCGGCGACTCGCTCGACGAGGTGCTCGACCCGTCGTCCGCGATCGACGAGATCGTCCGCCGCTCGCTGAACAACCCCGAGTACGCGAACCTGCCGCGCAAGTACAAGACCGCGGTCTCCGGTTTGCAGGACGTCTCCCACGAGACGCATGACATCGCGTTCGTCGGCGTCCACCACCCCGAGCACGGCCCCGGCCTGGACCTGTGGGTGGGCGGCGGCCTGTCGACCAACCCGATGCTGGCCCAGCGGCTCGGCGTCTGGGTTCCGCTGGCCGAGGTGCCCGACGTCTGGGAGGCCGTCACCCAACTGTTCCGCGACTACGGCTATCGGCGGCTGCGCGCCAAGGCCCGCCTGAAGTTCCTGGTCAAGGACTGGGGCGTGGAAAAATTCCGCGACGTCCTGGAAACCGAATACCTCAACCGCAGGCTGATCGACGGCCCGGCCCCGACGCCGGTCAAGCACACCATCGACCACGTCGGGGTGCAGCGAATCAAGAACGGCCTCAACGCTATTGGCGTTGCGCCGATCGCCGGGCGCGTGTCGGGCAGCACCCTGTCGGCCGTGGCCGACCTGATGGAAAAGGCCGGCTCCGACCGGGCGCGGTGGACCCCGTTCCAAAAGCTGGTCATCCTCGACGTGGCCGACGACAAGGTCGACGAATTGGTCGCGGGCCTGGACGCGCTGGGGCTGCCGTCGCGACCGTCGTCGTGGCGCAAGAACACCATGGCGTGCACCGGAATTGAGTACTGCAAGCTGTCGTTCGCCGAAACCCGCGTTCGCACCCAGACTTTGGTGCCCGAGCTGGAACAGCGCCTGGCCGATGTCGAGTCCCGGCTGGACGCGCCGATCAGCGTGCATCTCAACGGCTGCCCGAACTCGTGCGCCCGAATCCAGGTCGCCGACATCGGGTTCAAGGGCCAGTGGATCGACGACGGCGACGGCAATTCGGTCGAGGGCTTCCAGGTGCATCTGGGCGGCGGCCTGGGCGAGCAGAGCGGCTTCGGCCGAAAACTGCGCCAGCACAAGGTCACCAGCGACGAGCTGGGTGACTACATCGACCGGGTGACCCGCAAATACCTCGAAAAGCGCGACGCTGGTGAGGCTTTCGCGTCCTGGGCGCTGCGCGCCGAGGAGGACGACCTGCGGTGAGCACCCTCGTCCTCACCGCGCACGGCAGCCGCGACCCAAGGTCGGGGGCCAACGCCGAAGCCGTGGCCGACCGGCTGCGGGGGATGCGGCCGGACCTCGACGTGCGGCTGGCGTTTCTCGAGCTCAACGCCCCGAACTTCGTGGACGTGCTGGCCGGGCTGCCGGACAGCCGCCGCGCCGTCGTCGCGCCGTTGCTGCTGGCCAGCGCCTACCACGCGCGCCTCGACATCCCCGAGCAGATCGCCCGCGCCGGGGCCCACGGGATACGGCAGGCCGACGTGCTCGGCGAGGACGACCGGCTGGTCACCGTCCTGCGCGAGCGCCTGACCGAGGTCGGGGTTTCCCCGCTCGACGACGACCTCGGGGTGATGGTGGTCGCGATCGGTTCGTCGAACCTGGCCGCCAATGCGCGCACCGCGAAGGTGGCGTCCCGACTGGCCGCCGGCACCCGATGGGCCGGCGCCACAACGGCGTTCGCCACCCGGCCCGAGGCGTCGGTGGCCCGGGCCGCCGACCAGCTGCGCCGCCGCGGCGCGCGCCGGCTGGTGATCGCGCCATGGTTCTTGGCGCCGGGATTCATCACCGACGGCGTGTCAACCTTCGCCCGCGACAACGGCATTCGGATGGCCACCCCGCTGGGCGCGCACCGGCTGGTGGCCGAGACCGTGCTCGACCGCTACGACGAGGTGCTGGCCGCCGACGCCGCGGCCTGAGCGCTCCCGGCCCCTTCCCTTCCCGCCGAGCGTCCTATGCCGTTGCGCGGCTGATGATGTGACTCAACAGGTCGCGGATCGCCCCGGGCGGCGGGGTACGCCCGCCGACCCAGATGGCCCGAAACTTGCGGCGCAGATCCAGCTTGGGGATGTGGACCGCGTGCAGACGGCCGACCGCCAGGTCGTCGGCCACCGCCAGCCGGCTCATGGCCGCCGGGCCCGCGCCGGCCAGGACGGCGGCGCGCATCGCCGCCGACGACGTCAACTCCAGCACGGGTGCGGCTTGCTGCGTGTCCTCGCCGAGCACCTGGCGCAGCGCCGCCGCCAGCGAATCGCGGATGCCGGAATGGAGTTCGCGAGACACCAACGGCGTCTGCGCGAGCTCACGCGCGGTCACGATCCGCGACCGTCGGGCCCACTTGTGGTCCGGCGGGACGACGATCACCAACTCGTCCTCCCCCACCACGCAGCTACCCAAACCCTTTGGTGTGCCCGGGTTCTCGACGAACCCGAGATCGGCGGTCCCGTCGCGCACCGAGGCGATGGCGTGGTCACTGTTGGTGGCGGTCAAAATGACCTGCGGCGCGGTTTCGCCGCGCCGCGCCGCATCGGCCTGTAGGGACAGCAGCCAGTGCGGCATGAGCTGTTCGGAGATCGTCTGGCTGGCCGACACCCTGATGCGTTCGCGGCCCTCTTTGCGCAGCGAGCCCAGGCCGGCGTCGATCTCGTGGGCGACGTCGAGCAGGCGGGTCGCCCAGTCCGCGACGATCAGGCCCGCGGGCGTCAGCTGCGAGCCGCGCGTGGTCCGGACGGCCAGGGTGACGCCGATCTGGGCCTCCATGGTGGCCAGGCGCCGCGATATCGCCTGCTGGGTCAGTCCCAGCTCGCGCGCGGCCCGGCCGAGGCTGCCGGTCTCGGCGATCGCCAAAAACGCCTCGAACGAGGACAGTTCGGGCAGCCGAGGGCTGAGTGGCATGGTGCGGCGCTCACAATCAAATCGTGTGACCACAACTATAGCTTGTGACACCACAACGCCAAACCTCTACTCACGCCCCGCGCGGACCGGAAGCATGGGGACATTGCCGCCTCGAAAGGGCCGGTGAGCCGCGCGGATGCCGCCGCGCTAAATTAGCCAGCCTGACCGAGTTGCTGCGGCCCGCAGCCGGCCGACCCCGCTAGCCAGACGGAAGGACAACATTCGTGGCCTACGTGATCGCCGAACCCTGCGTCGACATCAAAGACAAGGCATGCATCGAGGAATGCCCGGTCGACTGCATCTACGAGGGCGCCCGGATGCTCTACATCCACCCCGACGAGTGCGTGGACTGCGGCGCCTGCGAGCCGGTGTGCCCGGTCGAGTCCATCTTCTACGAAGACGACCTGCCCGACGAGCACAGCGGATACCTGCAGATCAACGCCGACTTCTTCACCGAGCTCGGCTCGCCCGGCGGAGCCGCGAAGGTCGGCCTGACCGAGAACGACCCCGCCCCGGTGAAGAACCTGGAGAGCAGGGCCGAGGCGTCGTAGCCCGCTAATCCGACACGAACCCACACGTTTCGTAAGGTGAGGCAATGCGGACAGCTCGAATCATCCACCTCACCCGGCAAATAGGGTCGCTGGCGGTCACCGCGGCGACGGCGGCGTCCACCCTCAATGCCTACCGCCCCCTGGCGCGCGGCGGCTACCCGTCGCTGTACTCCTGGATGATCGGGCTCGTCGTCACCGAGTTGCCGCTGCAGACGTTGGTGAGCCAGCTCGGCGGGCTGGCCCTGACGGCACGCCGCCTGACGCGGCCCGTGCGGATAACGGCCTGGTTGGTCGCCGGGCTCTCGGCGCTCGGCTTGCTGAACCTGAGCCGCGCGGGCCATCGCGCCAACGTGCCGCTGACCGAGGCGTTGGACAGCGGGCTGGGAGCCGACCGGCTCACCGAATCGGCCAGCCTGTGGCGCCGGCCGAGCGGCAGCGGCACCGCCAAGACGCCGGGACTGCTACGGATGCTGCGGATCTACCGCGACTACGCCCACGACTCCAACATCAGCTACGGCGAATTCGGCGGCGCCAACCACCTCGATATCTGGCGGCGCCCCGATCTCGACCCGGCCGGCAAGGCCCCGGTGCTCTTCCAGATCCCCGGCGGCGCCTGGACGACGGGAAACAAACGCGGACAAGCGCATCCGTTGATGAGCCACCTTGCCGAGCTGGGCTGGATCTGCGTGGCGATCAACTACCGGCACAGCCCGCGCAACACCTGGCCCGACCACATCGTCGACGTCAAGCGCGCCCTCGCCTGGGTCAAACAACACATCGCCGAATACGGCGGCGACCCCGACTTCATCGTCATCACCGGCGGCTCGGCCGGCGGCCACCTCTCGTCGCTGGCCGCGCTCACGCCCAACGACCCGCAATTCCAGCCGGGCTTCGAGGACGTCGATACCCGCGTGCAGGCGGCCGTGCCGTTCTACGGCATCTACGACTTCACCCGATTCGACAAGACGCTGCACCCGATGATGCCGGGGCTGCTGATCAAGTCGATCATCAAGCAAAAGCCCTCGACGCACCTACAGACGTTCGAAGCCGCGTCGCCAGTCAACCACGTCAACGCCGACGCTCCCCCGTTCTTCGTGCTGCACGGCCGCAACGACTCGCTGGCCTACGTCGAACAGGCGCGCACGTTCGTCGAAAAGCTGCGCCAAGCCAGCGCGCAGCCGGTGCTCTACGCCGAATTGCCTTTCACGCAACACGCTTTCGACATTTTCGGCTCGGTCCGCGCCGCGCATACCGCGGTGGCCGTCGAGCAATTCCTCGCCGAAATCTACGCGCGCCAACGCCAGGTCGCCGTCGCGTAACCGCTACCGCCGCAAGGACTTACCGCACGGTCACGGTGAGGGTGTACACGCACCCCGGTTTGGCGTCCTTGTCCACAAAGCTGTTGTACGTCGCGACGATGGTGGTGGTCCCCGGCCGCATGGCCGCGAACGTCCACGTCTCGGTGCCCGGCGCCCCCAAGGCGTCAGAGGCCGGCGGCACGAACTCGTGACTGAGCTGCCTGACGATCGCGGAATCGCCGATCTTGGTGTCGGGCGTCCACCGGTAGGGCGTGGTGTAGTTCGAACCCAACTCCACGACCAACGTGTTGCCGACGTCCAAGGTGATGCTCTGGCTGATCTCGCTCTGCGTCAGCACCTCGGTCATGGGGACCTGGAGGGTTTTGGTCGACGGCGGATTCCGGGACGCGAAGTGGCAGCCCACCACCGACGACAACATGAGCACGGCGACTGTTGCCAGCAGCCTCACCTTCACCAGATCCCCCTTCAAGTCCGCTCCGGAGCCTAATAGGTCTGACCCAGACCGAAGATAGGCGCCGACGCCGTCGCGCGTGACCCCGACGGGTCGACATTGGGTCGCGCGGCCGCCCACCGTCTCATCCGGCAGGATGGGCTGGTGTTTGGCCTCGAACTGATCGTCGCCCTGGTCTCCACCGTCATCGTGGGGACGGTCATCGGTCGGCGCTATCGCGTGGGTCCCCCGGTGCTGCTCATCCTGATGGGCGTGTTGCTGGGTCTGGTCCCCCATTTCGGTCACGTGCGGGTCAACGGCGAGATCGTGTTGCTGCTGTTTCTCCCCGCGATCCTGTACTGGGAGGGCCTGAACACCAGCTTCCGCGAGATCCGGGCGAACGCGCGCATCATCGTGTTCCTCAGCGTCGCCCTGGTGATCGCCACCGCGGTCGCGGTGTCGTGGACGGCCCGGGCGTTGGGCATGAATCCGCACGCGGCGGGCGTGCTGGGCGCGGTGTTGTCGCCCACCGACGCGGCGGCGGTGGCCGGTCTCGCGAAGAAGCTGCCACGGCGGTCGCTGACCGTGCTGAAGGCCGAGAGTCTCATCAACGACGGCACCGCCCTGGTCTTGTTCGCCGTCAGCGTCCACGTCGCGATCGGCGGGGCCGCGATCAGCCCGCCCGAGGTGACCGCCCGGTTCATCGGCTCCTACCTCGGCGGCATCGCCGCCGGACTGCTGGTCGGCGGCGCGGTCACCCTGCTGCGCAAGCGAATCGACGCGCCCCAGGAGGAGGGGGCGTTGAGCCTGGTGACGCCGTTCGCAGCGTTCTTGCTCGCCCAATCGATGGACTGCAGCGGGGTGGTCGCGGTGATGGTGTCGGCGCTCGTGCTGGCCTACGCCGGACCCGTGGTGATCCGCGCGCGCTCGCGGCTGCAGTCCTCGGCCTTCTGGGACATCGCGACCTTCCTGCTCAACGGCTCGCTATGGGTCTTCGTCGGCGTCCAGATCCCGGGCGCGCTGCGCGGCATCGCCGGCGTCGACGGCGGCGTTCGCCACGCCCTGTTCGTCGCGCTGGTGGTCACCGCCGTCGTGATCGTGTCCCGCATCTTCTGGGGCGAGATCACCACGCTGCTGATCCGGCTCATCGACCGCCGCCAAGCGCAACGCGAACGTCGGGTCAACTGGCGCCAGCGGTTCGTCACCGTCTGGGCGGGATTCCGTGGGGCCGTATCGCTGGCCGCCGCGGTCGCCGTGCCGATGACCACCCTCAACGGCGCGCCGTTCCCGGACCGCAGCCTGCTGATCTTCATCGTGACCGTCGTCATTTTGGTGACCGTCCTGGTCCAGGGCAGCACCCTGCCGGCCGTGGTCCGATGGGCGAAAATGCCCGAGGACGCCACCCACGCCGAGGAACTGCAACTCGCGCGTTGCCGGGGGTCCCAGGCCGCCCTCGCCGCCCTGCCGACGGTCGCCGACGAGGTCGGCATCAGCGACGACCTGCGCCGGCGGCTGCAAAAGGAGTACGAGGAGAAGGCCGCGCTGGTGCTGGCCACCGAGGACGGTTCGCCAGACCACCGCATCCTCAAGGGCCGCGAGAAGGTCCGACAGGTGCGTTTGGGCGTGCTCGAACACAAGCGCCGCGAAATCACCGCGCTGCGCAACCAGAACCTGATCGACGACATCGTGCTGCGCGAGCTGCAGAACGAGATGGACCTCGAGGAAGTGCAACTCCTCGCCGCCGCGGCCGACGAGGACGAGGACGAATAGGGGCCCGTCGGTGGCCGACCGTACAGTCGGCCGCATGCTGCAGACCGTCGCCATCCGCGGATATCGCTCGCTGCGCGAGGTGATCCTGCCGCTGGGCCGGCTGTCGGTGATCACCGGCGCCAACGGGTCCGGCAAGTCGTCGCTGTACCGCGCGCTGCGACTGCTGGCCGACTGCGGGCGCGGCGAGGTGATCGGGTCGCTCGCCCGCGAGGGCGGGCTGCAATCGGTGCTGTGGGCGGGCCCCGAGCAGTTGGCCGGCGCGCGACGCACCGGCAAAACCGAGGGCACCATGCGTACCCGTCCCGTGTCTCTCGAAATGGGCTTCGCCGCAGACGATTTCGGCTATCTAGTGGATCTGGGCATCCCGCAGTCCGCCGGAAAGTCGGTGTTCGCCCGCGACCCGGAGATCAAACGGGAGCTGTTGTTCGCCGGCCCGGTGCTGCGGCCGAGCACGACGCTGGTGCGCCGGTCTCGGGGGTTCGCCGAGGCCCGCGCGGACTCCGGTGGTGGTTTCGACGAGTTGTCCCGATCGCTGCCGTCGTATCACAGCGTGCTCGCCGAATACGCCCACCCGCACGCGCTTCCCGAGCTCGCGGCCGTGCGAGAACGGCTGCGCGGGTGGCGGTTCTACGACGGCTTCCGGGTCGACGACGGGGCGCCCGCGCGGCACCCGCAGGTCGGCACCCGCACCCCGGTGCTCTCCGACGACGGCAGCGATCTCGCGGCGGCGATCCAGACGATCCTCGAATCGGGGTTCGACGACCTCAGCCGCGCGGTCGCCGAGGCGTTCGACGGCGCCACCATCTCGGTGGCCATCCACGACGGATTGTTCGACGTCCAGCTGCGACAGCGCGGCATGCTGCGCGCGTTGCGCGCGGCCGAATTATCCGATGGCACACTGCGTTTCCTGCTGTGGGCCGCCGCGCTGCTCAGCCCGCAACCGCCCTCGCTGATGGTGCTCAACGAGCCGGAGACCTCGCTGCACCCGGACCTGGTGGCGCCGCTGGCGTCGCTGATCCGCACCACCGCCGCCAAGTCCCAGGTGGTGGTGGTCACCCACTCCCGCTCCCTGCTGGAGTTCCTGGACGCCGTGCCGCTGAGCGAAGACTCCGACGGAGCCCTCGAGATCGAGCTGTACAAGGACTGGGGCGAAACACGCATCAGCGGCCAGACCCTGATCACCACGCCGCGCTGGGATTGGGGCGCGCGCTAGGCGGTCTCGGCTCCTGCGGTGAATGTCCGCTCGCCTTCGCGGCGAGTGTGAATCCTGGGCGTTGCGAGTGAATCCTTGTCGGCCTTTCACGGCGTGTCGCCGCCGTGGCTTCACTCCGGAAGCCCTCAGCGCACACTCAAAGCAAATTGCCTGTCGGGCAATATTGCCTACCGGGCAGGTTTTGCGTACGGTGGCACCTATGTCCGGACTGCGCGAGCGAAAAAAAGCCGACACCCGTCGCGCGCTCAGCGATGCCGCCCTGCGCCTGGCTTTCGAGCGCGGACTGGACAACGTGACGCGCGAAGACGTCGCCAACCTGGCCGGCGTCTCACTGCGCACGTTCAACAACTACTTCAGCGGCAAATACGAGGCGCTGGCCTACCGGCAAGCCGAACGCCTGCGCCGCAGCATCGCATTGCTGCGCGAGCGCCCCGCCGACGAGCCACTGTGGACGGCGATCACCCACGCCGTGCTGGAGCCGCTGGAGGACGACTTCGGCGACGTGTACGGCGACGAGAACCGGGCGCCCAGCCGCCAGGAACTCGTCGAGGTGCGAAAGCTGCTCATGCAGCCACAGGTTCGAAACTCCGTGCCGCAGCAGCTTTTCGACGAATTCCTCCACGTCATCGCCGAACGCACCGGCACGGACCCGAAGCATGATCTGTACCCGCGATTGGTCATGGCCGTCGTGCGGGCCGTCGGCGACGCCGCGGCGGACGCCTATGCGTGGGCCGATCCCCCGGTGGCGATCACCGCGCTGATCCGGTCGGGCTTCGCCGACGTCGAGGCGGGGCTACCGGAACCCACCAGAAAGAAGGCAGCTCATGGCTGACGAACACGCCGACGTCGTCATCGCCGGCGCCGGCCCCAACGGGCTGATGCTGGCCTGCGAGCTGGCCTTGGCCGGTGTCAGGCCCGTCGTGCTGGACGTCCTCCCCGGGCCCAGCTCCGAACCGAAGGCCAACGGCCTTGTCGGACAAGTCGTTCGGATGCTCGACATGCGCGGGATGTATCAGGACTTCACCGGTGACGAGGGGCCGCCCCAGCCCAGCCCGGGATGGATGTTCGCGGCCATGCCGCTGGTCTTCTCCGAGGGCCACGACAACCCGATGTACGCGATGCTCATGCCCCAGCCCCGGCTCGTGCGGCTGCTCGAGAAGCGGGCCCGCGACCTCGGGGTGGATGTGCGCTGGGGCCATGGACTCGTCGGGATCGTGCCGGGGCCGGAATCCGTTGCGCTGCACGTCTCGTCACCCGAAAGCGACTACGCCATCTACGCGGGTTACGCCGTCGGCGCGGACGGCGGGCGCAGCCTGGTGCGCAAGTCCCTGGGCATCAACTTTCCCGGCACCACCTCAGAGATGGTCGGTCGGCTGGCCCACGTGCACATTCCCGACGAGTACCGCCGCCCGGACATCGCCAGCATCGAGGTTCCGGGATTCGGTCCGCTTCGCTTCGGGCACAGTCGCTTTGACCGGGGCGGGATGATCTATGCCGAGTTCGAGCAGGGTCGTGCGCTGCTCGGGACCATCGAATTCGGCCCGCCGGTCGATGAGGTGCCGATGAGTCTGGCCGAGCTGCGCGAGAGCGCTCGCCGCGTGCTGGGTGTCGACGTTCCGTTCGAGGCGCCGAAAGGTCCTGGGCCGCATGCCCTTCGGCGCATCAACGGGCAGAACACTCGGCACGCCGAACGCTACCGCGACGGCCGGGTCCTGCTGCTCGGCGACGCCGCGCACGTGCACAGCGCGATGGGCGGTCCGGGGCTGAACCTGGGGCTGCAGGACACCGTGAACCTGGGCTGGAAGCTGGCCGCCGAGATCAATGGCACGGCGCCGCCCGGATTGCTCGACACCTACCAGTCCGAGCGCCATCCGGTCGGTCAGCGCGTCATGATGCATTCGCTGTCCCAGATCGCGCTCATGGCGCCGGGGCCCGAAGTCGCCGCGCTGCGAACGTTGTTGGGCGAGCTCTTCACCTTCCCGGACACGCAACGGCACATGGCGGCGCTGCTCGCCGGCTCCGACGTGCGGTACGACGTGGGCGACGACCACCCGCTGTCGGGCCGCCTCGTGCCGGATCTGACCCTCGATGACGGCCGACGGGTGGCCGAAGTTCTCCACGATGGCCGGCCGGTCCTGCTCGACCTCGGCGGCGGCTTCGCGAACGCGGCGGGTGGCTGGGCCGGCCGCGTCGACGTCGTCGCCGCGAGCGCCGCCGAGCCACCCGCCGCGGCGCTGCTGATCCGGCCGGACGGCTATGTGGCATGGGCGGCCGACGAGTTCGGGGCGGCGCACGCAGAGGCCCTGCGCGCGGCGTTGCGCCGCTGGTTCGGGCCGCCGGCGACCGGATAGCGCCGCGCGCAAGCGAAATTCACAGACTGTTCAGGTGGGCGTCGGGTCGGCATTGGTGAGTGCACACGCGCACCGCGTGTCCTCGCCTAATGCGCGTTGTACAGGTCGCCAATTTCTACGGCCCTCGCTCCGGTGGCCTGCGCACCGCGATCGACCGGCTGGGCGCCGAATATTGCGCCCACGGTCACGAGGTCTTCTTGATCGTTCCCGGCCAGCGCACCGGGCGCGTCCAGCTGTACACCGGCGTGGTGCGAATCACCCTGCCCGCCCGGCTGATTCCCTTCACCGGCGGCTACCGTGCGGTGATGCCGGGACCCGTCAAGGCCCTGCTGGCGGCGCTGCGACCCGACGCGCTGGAGGTGTCGGACCGGCTCACGCTGCGGTCGCTGGGCCGGTGGGGACGCGATCACGGCGCCACGACGCTGATGATCTCCCATGAACGCCTGGATCGCCTTGTGGGCCAAATCCTTCCGCGCCGGGCCGCGCGGAAGTTCGCCGACGTGGCCAACGCTCGCACCGCCGCGAACTACGACACCGTGGTGTGCACCACCGGTTTCGCGCGCGAGGAATTCGACCGGATCGGCGCCGGCAACACCGTCACCGTCCCGCTGGGCGTGGATCTGCAGACGTTCCATCCGCGCCACCACTCGTACCTGGTGCGCCGGCGCTGGGCGGCGCCGACACAGCTGCTGCTGGTCCACTGCGGCCGGCTGTCGGTGGAAAAGCGCGTCGACCGCAGCATCGACGCGCTCGGCGCGTTGCGCCACGCCGGCGTCGACGCGCGGCTCGTGGTGGTGGGCGAGGGCCCATTGCGGGCCCGGCTGCAGCGCCAGGCCACGCGGCTACCGGTCGATTTCACCGGTTTCATCTCCGATCGCCACGTCGTGGCGCAACTGCTGGCCTCGGCCGATGTGACGCTGGCCCCGGGACCGCACGAAACCTTCGGGCTGGCGGCGCTGGAGTCGCTGGCGTGCGGAACACCGGCCGTCGTCTCGCACACGTCGGCGCTGAGCGAGATCATCACGCCGGACAGCGGCGCGTCGGCCGACAACGACCCGGCCGCCATCGCACAAGCGGTCAGCGCCATCGCTGGCCGGCCCGAACGGCAACGCCGCATGTCCGCGCGGCGTCGCGCCGAGGACTTCACCTGGCATCGGGCCGCGACCGGCATGCTGGCATCGATGGGTGCGCCGGCCTTTGACGGCGGCGCCTCCGAACGGACCGCCTAGCCGCCCACCGTGCCATTCGGCTGGCTAGTCTCGATAGAGACGACAAGGAGGAGCCGGTGCAAGCACGCGATCGGGTGTTGATCACCGCCGACGAGTTGGCCGGCATCATCGAGGCCGGCGACCCGGTGAGCGTCCTGGACGTGCGGTGGAGGATCGACGAACCCGACGGGCGCGCGGCCTACCTGGACGGCCACATTCCGGGGGCGGTGTATGTCTCGCTCGAGGACGAGCTCAGCGACCACTCGATCTCCGGCCGCGGCCGCCATCCCCTGCCGTCCGGACGCGACGTGGAGGCCGCCGCGCGTCGCTGGGGGATCCGGCAGGACGCGCCGGTCGTGACCTACGACGACTGGAACCGCGCCGGTTCCGCGCGCGCATGGTGGGTGCTGAGCGCGGCCGGACTGCAAAACGTCCGCATCCTCGACGGCGGCTTGGCCGCGTGGCGCTCGGCCGGCTACGGTCTCGAGGCCGGACCCATCGAACCGCCGACCGGCAATGTGACTGTGCCGCACGGTGATTTGTACGCCGGGAGCCGTCCCACGCTGACGGCCGAGCGGGTGGCCGAGGGCACCGTGACGCTGCTCGATGTGCGAGCGCCGGAGCGCTACCGCGGTGACGTGGAACCCCTCGACGCCGCCGCGGGACACATCCCCGGCGCGAAGAACCTTCCCAGTGTCGCAGTCTTGGGGGCCGATGGCACGTTCCTCGGCGACGATGCGGTTGCGCGACTGTTGTCCGATCGCGGGATCGAGCGTCACGACACGGTGGGCGCCTACTGCGGCTCGGGTGTCACCGCCACGGTCGCGATCGCGGCGCTCGCCGCGATGGGGCGGGAGGCGACCTTGTATCCGGGGTCGTGGTCGGAGTGGAGTTCGGATCCGTCCCGTCCGGTGGAGCGCGGCTGAATCACGTTGTGCACGGCAGCCTTTTGATGCCGTGGAAGAACGACGAGCGCAGCCGGTCGGGCGGTCCGGTGACGGCCAGGCCGGCCACGTTCGGATAGAGCTCTTCGAGCATGACGCGCAGCTCGAGCCGGGCCAGTTGCGCGCCGAGGCAGAAGTGCACTCCCCCGCCCCCGAATGCGGCGTGTCCGGCGTCGGGGCGGGTGATGTCGAACTGGTCCGCCCGGTCGAAGACGTCCTCGTCGCGGTTGGCGGACAGGTAGTGCATCAGCACCCAGTCGCCGGAAGGGATTCGCTGCCCGCGGATCTCGACGTCACGGGTCACGGTGCGCCGGAAGTGCATCACCGGGGTCGCCCAGCGCAACAGCTCTTCCACCGCGGGCTTGATCGCCGCGGGGTCGCGGGCGAGCAGCGCCTGTTGCTCGGGGTGCTCGGCGAGCGCCAAGATGCCGTGGCTCAGCGTGTTGCGGGTCGTTTCGTTGCCGGCGATCGCCAGCAACAGGAAGAACTCGTTGAGCTGGTCCCGGTTGAGCTTTTCGCCGTCGACCTCCGCGGCGAGCAGCGCCGACAAGATGTCGTCGGTGAGGCCGTGCTTGCGCCGATGCTCCACCAATTCCCCGCAGTAGTCGAACATTTCGGCGGCGGCCCGGCCCAGCGCCTCCGGCGTGGGGGCGTAGTCGGGATCTTCGATGCCCAGGCTGCCGATGGCGTTGCTCCAGCGGAAGACCTCCATCCGGTCCTCGGCGGGAACGCCGAGCACGTCGGCGATCACTTGCAGCGACATCTCGGCGGAAATGTCTGTCACGGCGTCGAATTCGCCCTTATCGATGATGGTGTCGACGATGTCGCGGGCCACGAGCCGCATCCGCGGCTCCAGCCGCTGCACGTTGCGCACGGTGAAGCCCTGGTTGATCAGCTTGCGAAAGTGGATATGACGCGGCGGATCGATGCCGGGCAGCATCGCCGAGTTGGGGCCGGCCTCGGCCTCCACCAGTGTGTTGCCCTTGCTGCTGCTGAAGGTGTCGGTATCGCGGCTGACCAGGCGCACGTCGGCGTGTTTGGTCAACAGCCACGCCCTGGGCAACCCGGGCAGCTGCACCGGGTGCACCGGCGAGCTGGTCCGCAGCCTCGTCATCGCGTCGTACGGGGCGCCGGTGACAAAGGTGTCGGGGTCCAGCACGGCGGCCGCGTCGCGGTCAGCCGCGGTGTCCAGGTTCTGTGGGACCAGGGATTTCACCAGCGTGGGTTTGGCAATGCTCATCGCCGCTCCGTTCCTTCTTGTAGCGAGGCCCTGATTCCGGCGACGATTACCTCGAGGCCCGCACGAAAGTGGTTGGCGGCCTGGCGCTTTCCGCGCTGCCC
Organism: Mycobacterium sp. WUMAC-067; assembly: GCF_020217485.1. Lineage (GTDB taxonomy): Bacteria > Actinomycetota > Actinomycetes > Mycobacteriales > Mycobacteriaceae > Mycobacterium. Next base: position 14,802 of record NZ_JAEKMI010000039.1, read on the forward strand.
GGGCCGCGTCTCCTGCAGGCCCACCGAGCCCAGCAGATAGGTGTACAACACCGAATGGGCCGCCGCCGCAACCGGTTTGGTCAGGCCCGCCTCGGCGAGCAGCGATCGGCTGAGCGTGTCGAGCCGACAGGCCGACTCGCCGCCGCCGGTTTGCAGGACGCCCGCGATGCCGGGCACCGACAGGATGACTTCGCGGGCGGCGCAGTAGAGCTCGGCCAGCCGGGTGTCCCACGGCCCCGTCTCGATGACCGGGATGTCGGCCAGCACCGATTCGGCGAGCAGATCCAGGCAGGCCTGCTTGCCCGGCACGTGGTAATACACCGAGGGCACCGCGGCGCCGAGCTCGGCCGCCAACTCGCGCATCGTCACGCCCTGCACGCCGACGCGGCAGGCCAAATCCCGCAGGGACGCCACCACGCGCGCGCGGTCGAGTTCCCCATAAGGTCGGCGCACCGCGGCCGTCATCGCGACCCTCGCTTACTCGCAGCGGGCGGTCGACTCGTGCCAGATTCGAGCACTGTTAGAATCTACCCCGGTATGAATCATCCTGGGAAGAGCCCGTTATGACCGGCCGGCCGGCCAAACTGTCGGTGGCCACCCCGGTCGTGACGATGTTCCCCCAGAGCAGCGGCGACTGGGAAAAGAACGCGACCATCGAGGACCTGGCGCAGATCGCCGAGGCCGCCGATCGGCTCGGCTACCACCACCTGACCTGTAGCGAGCACGTTGCGCTGCCCGCGGCCGAGACGGACCGCCGCGGCACCCGCTATTGGGACCCGCTGGCGACCTTCGGCTACCTTGCCGCGCGCACGCGACGAATTCGGTTGGCCACCAACGTGCTGGTGCTCGGCTACCACCACCCGCTCGAGATCGCCAAACGCTACGGCACCTTGGACCAGGTCAGCGGCGGCAGGGTGATCCTGGGGGTCGGCGTGGGCAGCCTCAAAGCCGAGTTCGATCTGCTCGGCGCGCCGTTCGACGACCGCGGCCGGCGCGCCGACGACGCCCTGCGGGCCCTGCGCGCCGCACTGTCGGCACCCGAACCCGAATACCACGGCGAGTTCTACTCCTTCGGCGGCATGGTCGTCGATCCCTGCGCGACGCAGGACCACGTCCCCATCTGGATCGGCGGGCAAACGCTGCGATCGCTGCGCCGCGCCGCCACCCTGGCCGACGGGTGGGCACCCTTCAACGTGAACCTGCGCCAGGCGCGAGACTGGCTGAGCCGCTTCGAGTTCAGCCCCGGTTTCGACGTCGTCCTGCCGCCTCCCGCGCTGCTGGACCCGATCGGCGAGCCGGAACGGACCCGCGACCTCGTCGGCGAGACCGCCGCGCACGGCGCGACCATCGTCAGCGCCGCGTTCCGCCACACCTCGCTGCCGCATTACCTGGAGAACCTGCAGGCCCTCGCCGAACTCCACCCCCCGTCCGGCGGCGCCACGTAGGACCCGCTGACCACCATCGGCGCCTACGAGGCGCAGCAGGTGGGCTGCGATTCGTCGGCGGGCCCGAACGTCTCGGAATCGGCCTTCACGGTGTAGATCTCCCAGCGCTCACCGCCCGGTCCGCTCACCCACACCTTGTCTTGGGTGGCGTAGCAACAGGTCGAGTCGATCTCTTCGTCGGTGAGCAGACCCGTCTCTGCGAGCCGCCTGTTCTCGGCGAGCACGGCGTCGCTGGAGGCGACCTCGACCCCGAGATGGTTGAGGGTGCCGCCGTCGCCGGCGTTTTCCAGCAACACCAGTTTGAGCGGCGGGTCGGCAACGACGAAGTTGGCGTAGCCGGGCTTGACCTTGGCCGGCTCGACGTCAAAAAGCTTGCTGTAGAACGTGATCGCCTCGTCGAGGTTGTCGACGTTGAGGGCCAGTTGGATGCGCGACATGGTTACCGTCCTTTCGTGGCGGGTACATCGATCGTCATCGCGATCCCGAGCAGCTCCCGAATGAGGGCATGCACATGCTCGGCGATGTCCTCACGGATGGCCCGCACCGTCTCGACCGGCTGGCCGGCGGGATCGCGCAGGGGCCAATCGCGGTACGAGACGCCTGGGAAGAACGGACAGGTATCACCGCAGCCCATGGTGATCACCACGTCACTCGTCCGCACCACGTCGGCGTCAAGTGCTTTCGGGACGTCGGTGATATCGATGCCCCATTCGGCCATCACGGCCACCGCCGCGGGGTTGATCTGATCGGCGGGTTCGGTTCCGGCGGAACGGACCTCGATGCGGTCGCCGGCCAGCTGGTGCAGCAGCGCGGCGGCCATCTGGGAACGACCGGCGTTATGCACGCAGACGAACAGAACGCTGGGCCTGTCGCCCGACGAGGAACTGCCGGCACCGAAGAGCCGCGGGCGCAAAGCCAGCGAAACGTAAACGAGGGCGACCAGGATCGGAACTTCGATCAGGGGTCCGACCACGCCGGCCAGGGCCTGACCCGAGGCGGCGCCGTAGGTCGCGATCGCCACCGCGATCGCGAGCTCAAAGTTGTTGCCGGCGGCGGTGAACGCCAGGGTTGTGGTGCGCGCATAGCCGAGCCGCAGCAGCACCCCCAGCGCATATCCGCCCGCCCACATGATCGCGAAATACGCCAGCAGCGGCACCGCGATTCGGGCGACATCCCAAGGCCGGGAGGTGATTTGGTGGCCCTGCAGCGCGAAGAGAATGACGATGGTGAACAGCAACCCATACAACGCCCAGGGCCCGATCCGGGGCAGGAAGCGGCCCTCGTACCAACCGCGGCCCCTGGTGCGTTCGCCCAGACGGCGCGACAGGTACCCGGCCAGCAGCGGCAGCCCCAGGAAGATGAGCACCGATTTCGCGATCTGCCAGGCAGACACGTCGATTCCGGTGGTGCTCAGACCCAACCACCCCGGCAGCACCGACAGATAGAACCAGCCCAGGGCGGCGAACATGACGACCTGGAAGATCGAGTTCAGCGCGACCAGGACGGCGGCGCCTTCGCGGTCACCGCGGGCGAGGTCGTTCCAGATGATGACCATGGCGATGCAGCGTGCCAGCCCCACGATGATCAGCCCGGTCCGGTACTCCGGTAGATCCGGCAGCAGGAGCCAGGCGAGCGCGAACATGACCGCGGGTCCAACCAGCCAGTTCAGCGCCAGCGATGTCACCATCAATTTGCGATCCGCGGTCACGGTGTCCAGCTGGTCGTACCGCACTTTGGCCAGGACCGGGTACATCATCACCAGCAGCCCGATCGCGATCGGCAAGGAGATCCCGTCGACCTGAACGGCGCTCACGGCTTTTCCCAGGCCCGGGACAAGCCGGCCCAGCAGCAGGCCGACCACCATCGCCATCGCGATCCATCCCGGCAGGAAGCGATCCAACGTCGATAGCCGCGCGCTTACCGGTTGGCTCATGACCCGCATCCCGCGGCCGACAGGGCGTCAACATGCAACACCGACGAAAGTTGTTGCAACGCTTCGGGGACCACCCAGTAGTACACCCACGTGCCGCGTCGTTCGCAATCCAAAAGCCCCGCAGACCGCAGCGTCTTCAGGTGATGGGAGATCGTCGGCTGCGACACGTCGAACGTCGGGGAGATCTCGCAAACACAGGCCTGACCGCGCGGGTGGCTGGCGACCAGACTCAACAGTCGCAATCGCACCGGATCGCTGAGCGCCTTGAACATCGCCGCCAGCTGCGCGGCTTGCGGCTCGGCCAGGGCGGCCGCCCCCAGCGCGGGGCAACACTCCTTGGTTTGATTCGGCATTGGTCTATATAAACACGTATCGAATCAGGATGCCAGGTTCTATAGTCCTCATGACCGTCTAACGGAGGACCGATATGACAAACCTTCAGCGGTGGATCGTTCGTGCGGCTGCCGCGCTCGGTGCGCTCGCACTGGGGGCGAGTCTGCCGGCCTGTTCCGGCAAGGAAAGTCACCCGGCCGCTCCCACAAGTTCGACTCCGGCCTTGACGAGCACGACCGTCATGATCGACGGGAACAAGCACACGCTCATCGCCGCGGTCGACTGCACAAGCTCGGCGGCCCAACCGAATGCGTCGCCACCGGAATCGGGAGACCTCACGACCCGCATCAGCGTGCGCGACGACGCGGCGTCGGTGTCCCTGGCCGTCTCGGACGAACGGCCCCCCACCGTGGACGGCTTCGCGATTTCGCTCAAGCTCGACAATGGCAAGTATCAGCTGCCCTATCAGGGAACTAATTCGCCGACGCAGGTGCAGGCGACCAAGGACGGTAAGAGCTACACGATCACCGGCACGGGCCAGGCGACCACGCCCGGGCAAAGCGGTGTGCGCGACGTGAGATTCGGCATCCACGTGACATGCCCTTAGTCGTCGCGGTTGTTTGCCGCGACGTCCTCTGAGAGGCTGACAGCTTGGACATCTTCGCGCAGTGGCAAAACGGCGGCACCGAACTTCGCTGGCGGTCGACCACCGCGGCCAACGATGCCAGAGAAGTCGCGATTTTCAGCCGCCGTTGCGGCACCCCGGGCGCGCCCGCGCTAGTGCTGGTGCACGGCTTTCCGACGTCGAGCATCGACTACTTCGCCCTGACGGCCGAGCTCGCCGCGGAGTTCGACATCTACCTGCTCGACTTTCCCGGCTACGGGCTCTCCGACAAACCGCCCGCGCCGTACGTGTACTCGCTCTACGACGACGCGCGGCTGCTGGTCTACGCCATCACCGAGGTGTGGCAACTCACCGGCTACCGCATGCTCACCCACGACCGCGGCAGCAGCGTCGGCATGATCGCGCTGGGCATGCTGGCGGCCCTTGATCCGCCGGCGGTGCCCGCCGACCTGATCGTGACGAATGCCAATATCTACCTTCCGCTTTCGAATCTGACCGCGTTCCAGACCGCGCTGCTCGATCCCGGGACCGGGCGCGCCACCGCGGCGGCGACGACGCCGGAGATGCTGGCGGCCGGGATGGGCGCCAGCACGTTCATGCCGCGACGGACATTGGACGATCCGGAAATCGCCGCCTTGGCCAAGTGCTTCGCCCACAACGACGGAATCCGCGTGCTGCCCGACACCATCCAATACCTCAACGAGCGCGCCGCCGACGAAACAGGTTGGCTGGAAACGCTTTCCACGAGCGATGTCAACACCACCGTGGTGTGGGGCGTGCACGACAATGTGGCACCGTTGCGGGTTCCCAACCACGTGTGGCTGACGTATTTGAAGAACAAGCCGGGCCGCAACCGCTATTGGCTGGTGCCGGGCGCCGACCACTATCTGCAGTGCGACGCCCCGAGGCAGCTGGCGCAGATCGTGCGCGTCACCGCCCAGGGCGACGACATTCCGTTGCAGACATTGGGAAACCGGCCCGACGGCGCGGTGCTGGTCGACCAGAGCGACCAGAGCGCGCCCTAGCGGGTCACTACCCTAGCCCCGCCCAGCGTGACGCCACAGTCACGTTCGGCGCCGAGCGTGACTGCACAGTCACGCTGGCGCGCGAAACGGGCCGAAAGTCATCCCGTCACGACGGGCAGGCGCGCCCACCCACGCACACTCGCGGTGTGCGCGCGCTCGGCGTTGGCGTAGTCGACCTCCCAGTCCGGCCAGCGTTTGAGGACCTCTTCGAATGCCACCCGCGCCTCCATCCGGGCCAGCGCCGAGCCCAGGCAGAAGTGCAGGCCCTGCCCAAAGCTGAGGTGGCCGCCCGCCTGCCGGTGGATGTCGTAGCGGTCCGGATCGGCGAACCGCCGCGGGTCACGGTTGGCGGAACCGTTGAGCAGCAACATGAATGAGCCCTCGGGGACGACGCGTCCGTACTGCTCGGCATCGCGGGCCACGTAGCGCGCCTGGACCGGCGACGGGGGTTCGAAGCGCAGCGTCTCCTCGATCGCGCCCGGGATCAGGGACGGGTCGGCGACGAGCTCGCGGCGCTGCTCGGGGTGATCCGACAGCAGCTGTCCCATGAAACCGATGAGCCGGGCGGTCGTCTCGTTCCCGGCGCCGGCGATCATGGCGGTGTAGGCCAGCACCTCGGTGCGCGACAGCGGGCGCCGGGTCCCGTCGGGCTCGTCGATCTCGGCCCGCAGCAGCTCCGTCATCAGGTCGTCGGAGGGATGACTGGCCCGCCACTCGATGTACTCGGCGAACAGGGCAATGGAATTCGCGAAAACGTTCGCATCGACCGCAGCGGGGTCGCTGTCCTTCGACAATTCGATGTTGGCGACGCTGCGGTCGCGGATCTTTTCCTGATCGGCCTCGGGGATGCCCAGCAGGTAGCCGATGGTCCGCATCGGCATCATCGCCCCGAGATCGGCGATGAAGTCGAACCTCCCGGCGCCGACCAGCGGGTCCAGCTCGCGGACACAGAATCCGCGCACCAGATCCTCCACGGCCAGCATCCGCCGGGGCGTGAAAACACGCGAGAGCAGGCGCCGATGCAGATCGTGCAGCGGAGGATCTTCGAACAGCAGAATCCCCGGCGGCACTTCGATATTGGCGAACAAGATATCGGCGGTGGTGCCCCGGCCGGATCGGTAGGTCTGCCAGTTCGGCAATTCGCGCGCCACGTCGTCGTAGCGGCTCAGCGCGTAGAAGTTGTACTTCTCGTTGTAATACAACGGCGCTTCTTCGCGCATCCGCTTCCACACCGGATAGGGGTTGTCATCGATCGCGGAGTCGAAGGGATCGTAGTACAACTCGATCGCGCTCGTGTCTGTCATGAACTAATTCCTCTGAGTAGAGCGGTCTTTGGAGAGCTCAGCCGTTCCTGTGCAGGAAGCCGTGCAAGATGGCCTGGATCAGTTCGTCGACGATGGTCTCCCTCGACGGCGGCTCGGCCCCGAAGTAGGTCGACCGCAACGCCGCCATGCCGGCGATCATCGCGACCGTCGAATGGGCGGGCAGGTCGGGATGGTCGGAGCGCAGCCCGCGCAGGTGCATGCCCTCGGCGCTGATCTGACCGAGCGCCGTGACCGCCTGCCGGATCTCGGCGATGCCGGCGTCGGCCTTTTCCTCCTCGGACAGCGCCTCGGAAGCCATCAGGGTCAGCAGCAGACCCTGATGTTCGACGAACACGTCGTAGAGCTGCCCCACGAAACGACGCGCCAGCTCCTCCTCGTCGGTCTCCTCCGGGACGACCGACTGCCAGGTCTGGCGAAATTCCTCGACGAAATCGGTGAAGGGCAGGACGAGCGCCTCACGAAACAACGCCGCCTTGGAGCCGAAGTGGCGAAACAACAGGTGCTCGGTAACCCCTGCGGCCTGGGCGATTTCACGCGTCGTCGTGCTGCGGTAGTCCTGGCGGGCGAAGCGGGCCCGGGCGGTGTCGAGCAACAGCTGGCGCGGAGCGCCGCGGGGCCGGCGCACCGAGGCCGACGCCGCACTGCGTTTCGTGGTGGACGGCCGCTGGGCCACGTCGCTGCCTCCTCACCCGATGGTTGACTGTCTTTAGGATAGTGTGCACTATCTAACGAGTCGAGCTCGAATCGGAAGGGGTTGCGACTGTGGGCGCCGTCATCATGCTGGGCACGCTGTTCGGCTTGATCGTTGTGATCTTCGGGCTGGTGCTGCGCTTCGACCCCCAGGCACGCCGCAGCCAAGGACGCGACCAGTGAGCTCCCAGATGACACCGGTGATGCAGGCGGCCAGCGACTTCGCGCTCGTCGGGGGCATCACGTTCACCGCCCTGGGGATCTATCTGAGCGTTCGTCAGCGGCGCGTGCACCCCCTTCTGCTGCTGTGCATCTCGGCGATGTCGTTCTCGTGGATCGAGGCCCCCTACGACTGGGCGATGTACGCGCAGTTCCCGCCTGCCATCCCCCGGATGCCGTCGTGGTGGCCGCTGAACATGACGTGGGGTGGGCTGCCGCTGTTCGTCCCCGTCGGCTACGTCTCCTACTTCGTGCTGCCGGCCGTGACCGGCGCGGCGCTGGGGCGATGGGTGGCCGCCCGGTTCGACTGGCGCAGGCCCCAAACGCTCTTGGTGGTCGGCCTTGTCGTCGGCTTCTGCTGGGCGCTGTTCTTCAACGGGTTCCTGGGCGCCAAACTCGGCGTGTTCTATTACGGCCGCGTGATTCCCGGGCTCTCGATCCGCGAGGGCACCCTGCACCAGTACCCGCTCTACGACTCGCTGGCGATGGGCATCCAGATGATGCTCTTCACCTACCTGCTGGGCCGCACCGACGCCCAAGGGCGCAACGTCATCGAGATGTGGGCGCAGAACCGGGCGAAGAACCGCGTCGCCTCGTCGATCCTGTCCGTCGTCGCGGTGGTGGTCATCGGAAACGTCCTCTACGGCGCCGTTTTCGCGCCCCACCTGGTGACGAAGCTGGGCGGCTGGGTGACCACCGAGCCGCCCGGCCAGCTGTTCCCGGGCGTCCCGAACCAACCGCGCTAGCCGCCGAAAAATTACGACAGAGCCTCGGGCAGCACGACCTCGCCCACCCGCTTGAGATAGGTCCACGCGATGTCCGGGGACAGCCCGCCGCACAGCGGCGACAGGTTGAGCACCTGACCGGCCTTCACCCGCGAAATCGCCTCGGGGACAGAGATGATCACGTGCGACGTGCCGGTCTCGCGCAGCTCGTCGACGGTGTTCACGTGCGAGAAGCCGGCCGTCGTCTCGTCGCCGGGGTTCCACGCGGCATAGGTTTTCACGTCGTGCAGCAGGTGATCGCCGATCTCTTTCCACGCCTGATCGACGTCTTCGGCGACGAACACGACGGAAGGGGTGTTGCGGTCGGGAAACATCGTCGGGCCCGGCGTGTGGCCGTGCTCGCGGCAGGCCTCCTCGTAGGCCTCCCGGATGCCCGGCGCGTTGGCGTTGCCCAGCATGCCCAGGCCGTACCTGCCGGCCCGGCGGGCCGCCGCCAGGGTTCCCCCACCCCACATCAGGCCGGGGCCCCCGGGGGTCAGCGGGCGCGGCGTGACCGTGATCCGCCGCCCGTCTTCGACCACGGTTTCACCGGCGAGCAGTCGCCGCAGCAGCGCGAGTTTCTCGTCGCAGAGGCGACCGCGCTTCTTGATGGGCACGCCGAAGTGCTCGAACTCCTCGGGCCGGTAGCCCAGGGCCAAAATGTATGACGCCCGGCCGTTGCTGATGATGTCGAGGACCGCCATGTCCTCGGCGAGGCGCACGGTTTCGTAGAACGGAAGGATCAAAATCAGGCTCAGCGCCAGGCGCTGCGTTCGCGCCGCCACCGCCGAGGCCAGCAAGAACGGCGAGGGCAGGTAGCCGTCCTCGGAGCCGTGGTGCTCACACAGCACGGCGGCGAGACCGCCGTGCTCCTCGGCCCAGGCGGCCATTTCGGGCGCCGCGGCGTACAGATCTGTTGGGGCCGCGGCCCATTCGGGATCGCGCATGTCGAAGCGCAGTGTGTACACGGCAGACTCCTAGGTGGCCTAATCTTGGTGATGCACGTTACACCTTCAGTCGAAGGCGTAAAGCGGCAGCGTCATGGGAATGTCCAGCGAGCTGAGCAGGCCCGCGGGCGCCGCGACCACATACGGGATCGCGTTGACGACCCGCATCGCCGTCGACGCCATGGCGGCGTGCCCGGCGCCGTGGCCCGCGGCCTCCCCCATCGTCATCTCGCAGTGCACGTCGGGATCGCCGTCGATGTCGACCCGATAGGTGGCGTCGGACTCCGAGGTCGGCCAATCGGGCGCGACGTCGCGGGCCATCCGGATGACGTGCTCGATGACGATGGCCTCGCGGCCGTTCACCACGCCCGCCGCCCGCGTCCGCACGGCAGCGCAGGTGCCCGCCTTGATGGTGCCGAATGCCACCTCGATGTCGCGGTCGGTCAGCCGTCGGTCCAGCGACCCGCACACCTCTTCCACCTCGACCCCGAGACCGCTGGCGATCAGGTATATCGGTGCCTTCCAAGCTATTTCGATGAATCCGGGGGTGGCGAGCATCGGTTGGAAATCCAGCGGGTGGCCGAAACCCATCCCGTTCATCATCACGTCGGCCACCGGATAGTGGTCGTTGAGGGCGACCTCGCTGGCGGTGATGGTCCGGATGCGCTTCGACTGCGTCGTCATCAGCAGCGCGAGCTGATCGGAGGCGAATCCCGGAAAGATGCCGGACGCGTAGAGCGAGGCACCGCCGGCCGTGGCCGCCGCCTCGAGCTGGTCGCGCCAGTCCGGGGCGAAATACGACGGCGGATGCACCAGGCTGGTCGACGACGTCGACACGACGTTGATGCCGGCCGTCAGCAGCCGCACATAGTCGGGCACTGCCGCCCCGTCGCGCTCCGGACCGCTGGCCGCGTACACCACGCAGTCCGGGGCCAGGGCGATCAGGGCGTCGGCGTCGTCGGTCGCCGTCACGCCGAGCGGGTCGCCGCCGGCCAGCTCGCCGGCGTCGCGACCGACCTTGTCCGCCGAATGTACCCATACCCCAACGAGTTCCAGATCCGGGCGTCGGCGGACGGCGTCGATCGCGACCTTGCCGACGCCGCCGGTGGACCACACGACAACCCGCATAGCGCTTCTCCTCACCTGTTCTGCGCCGAGGGTGAATCCTGCGACGCGACACGCCGCCACGGCGTCGTGGAATTCACTCTCGCGGCCCCGCTGAATCGTGCGCGCGGGTGGCGGCGCGCGCGGCGCGTTCTAGATAGGGCCAGGCAACGTCGGGTGCGATGCCGCCGCACAACGGGTGCAGGGGCAGCGGCCGGCCGCCACGGACGTACTCGGTTGCCTCGTCGGGAGTGAAGATGCGGTAGGGGCCGCCCTCGTCGCGCAGTGCGTCCACGCTGTCGGCCCGGGTGATGCTGGCCACCGAGTCGTCATCGGGGCGGTAGGAAGCGGCCATCACGGCGTCGTGCACCAGGTGCGGACCCAGGGCATCCCAAGCCCGGTCCACGTCGTCGGCGACGAAAACCGTTGTGGGGTGGCCGGGGACGGGAAACTGGACGATGCCGGGTTCATGCCCGTGGGCCCGGCACTGCGCCTCGTAGAAATCCTTGAGGGTCGGCGATTCCGTTTGGGACACGAAGCCCAGGCCGAGCCTGCCGGCGCGCCGCGCGGCGGCTTCGGTGCCCCCGGCGATGAGCATCATCGGCCCGTTGGGCGACGCGCACGCGGGTGTGACACGCACCGTGCGGCCCTGGTATTCGACGGCCTCACCCCGAACCAGCGGGCCGAGCACGGCGAGGATTTCGTCCGCTTTTCGCCCGCGGGTGGCCATGTCGGCGCCGAAGTGGTCGTACTCCTCGCCGCGGTGCCCGACGCCGAACACATAGGACACCCGCCCCCGGCTGATCAGGTCCAGCACGGTCATTTCCTCGGCGAGCCGGACCGGGTCCCACAGCGGAATCGGCACCGCCGCCAGCAGGATTGCCAGCGTACGGGTCCGGGCCGCGATCGCCGACGCCAGCAGCAACGGCGCCGGCAGGTGGCCGTCGTCGGCGCCGTGGTGCTCGGAAAGCACCGACATCACGGCGCCGCGCGTCTCCGCCCACGCGCACATGTCGATGGCCGCCGCATACAGATCGGTGGGCGGCGCGCCCCAACCGGGCGCGCGCATGTCGAACCTGAGCGTGAACATCAACTCCCGCCCGCGCTCCGCTGAGGATCGGGCGTAGTGCCCGCCTCGCAGCGACAACGCGGTCCCGAATCGTCGCCCGGAGGCGGGAAAAACCCTGATTCGGCGCTCACCGCTGCAGACTAACCTAAAATTTGTTCGTTAAGATAGTGCTTGCTTTCCTAACCTGAAACCACCCGCATTGGCGCGCACGTCGCGAACGCACGAAAAGCGCGGCGGCCCTTAGCCTTACACCGCCGGCGGGCGGATGAACCTGAGGAGGAACGAGATGACAACACATCGCGTGGTGGTGTGGGCGACCGGCGGCATCGGCTCAATCGCGATCCGCGCCCTCTCGCGGCGCCCCAATCTGGAACTGGCCGGCGTCTGGGTGCACTCGGACGAAAAGGTCGGCAAGGACGCGGGCGAACTGGCCGGGGGCGAGCCGATCGGCCTGGAAGCCACCAACGACGCGGACGCGCTGATCGCGCTGAAGCCCGACTGCGTCATCTACGCGGCCAGCGGCCCGGAACGCGACGCGTTGGCCATCCCCGACTACGTCAGGCTGCTCGAAGCCGGGATCAACGTCGTGACGACCAGCACCACGCGGCTGGTCAACCCGCACGCCTACGAACCCGCGGAATGGCGCGACCAACTCGTCGCCGCCGCCAAGCAGGGCCAGGCGTCGCTGTACGCGTCGGGGATCGAGCCGGGCTTCGCCGCCGACTACCTGCCGCTGGTGCTGTCCACCCAGTCGTCGTTCATCGAAAAGATCCACTCGTTCGAGATCGGCCTCTACGACGACTACGGGGTGCCCGACATCATGAGCGACGCGCTGGGTTTCGGCCGTCCGCTCGACTACCAACCCTGGATCAGCTATCCCGGCGCGATCGCCGGCGAATGGCAGGGGCAGATCCGGTTGATCGCCGACGCGTTGGGGGTCGAAGTCCAGGAAGTCCGCGAGAGTTTCGATCGCGCCGTCACCAACCGGACGCTGGAAGTCGCGATGGGTACCGTCGAGGCCGGAACCTGTGGCGCGCTGAGGATGCAGGCGATCGGGGTGGTCGGCGGTCGCGAAGCCATCGTCATCGAACACGTCACGCGGCTGGCCCACGACGTCGCGCCCGACTGGCCCACCGGGATCGGCGATCTGTCCTATCGCGTCACGATCACCGGCGACCCCGACCTCGACTGCACCCTGGCGGCGACGTTGCGCCATCCCGGCAGGGCCGGGATCGCGGGCATGACCTCGGGGGCGGGCGCCATGGTCGCCACCGCGATGCGCGTCGTCAATGCCGTGCCCTATGTCGTTGCCGCCGAGCCGGGATTGCTCAGCTCGGTCGACCTGCCGTTGACGATTCCGAAGCACGCGTTCGCCACCTAATCTGCCCGAGTGACGTTTAATCCCCTCGAGGAGCTCACGCTCGCGCAACTGCGGCTTCGCACCAGCATGAAATGGCGGGCACACCCCGCCGACGTCCTGCCGCTGTGGGTCGCCGAGATGGACGTCAACCTGCCGCCGACGGTGGCCGAGGCGCTGCGCAGGGCCGTCGACAACGGCGACACCGGATACCCCTGCGGCACGGCGTTGGCGGAGGCGGTCGGCGCGTTCGCGGCGCGGCACTGGCAGTGGCATGACCTGGAGGTGGGCCGCACCGCGCTCGTACCCGACGTCATGCTCGGCATCGTCGAGGTGCTGCGCCTGGTCACGGATCGCGGTGACGCCGTCGTCGTCAATCCGCCTGTCTACGCACCGTTTTACGCGTTCGTGGCGCACGACGGTCGGAGGGTGATCGAAGCGCCGCTCGCCGAGGGGCGGATCGATCTGGAGGCGTTGGAGGAAACCTTTTCCCGGGCCCGCGCGACGCACGGGAACGTGGCGTACCTGTTGTGCAATCCGCACAACCCGACCGGCACGGTGCACACCGCCGAGGAGCTGCGCGCCGTGGCCGAGCTCGCGCGCCGATACGGCGTCCGGGTGGTGTCCGACGAGATTCACGCGCCCGTCATCCTGCCGGGATCGCGCTTCACCCCCTTCCTGACCGTCCCTGGAGCGGAGAACGCCTTCGCCCTGACGTCGGGGTCCAAGGCCTGGAATCTGTCCGGACTGAAGGCGGCCCTGGCCATCGCCGGGCCGCAGGCGGCCGCCGACCTGGACCGGATGCCGGAGGAGGTCAGTCACGGGCCCAGCCACCTCGGCGTCATCGCCCACGCCGAGGCGTTCCGCAGCGGTGACGATTGGCTCGACGCGACGCTGAGGGGCCTCGACGAGAACCGGAAACTGCTGGGCGAGTTGGTCGCCGAGCACCTTCCGGGCGTGAAATACCAATGGCCACAAGGCACTTACCTCGCGTGGCTGGACTGCCGAGCACTCGGTGTCGACGAAGAGGTCAGCGATGGCCTCGCGGTGGTTGCCGACCTGTCCGGACCCGCCCGCTGGTTCCTCGATCACGCCCGGGTGGCGCTCAGCTCCGGACACGTGTTCGGTACCGGCGGAGCCGGGCACGTGCGACTGAACTTCGCCACCTCGCGCGCCATCCTCACCGAGGCCGTGTCGCGCATGGGCCGCGCCCTCGCCGAGGCTCGATAGCGCCGCGGCCGCGGCCTTCGGCTACGCGGAGATTTCTTCGGCCCCTCGCCCCAGGTTCCGGAACCCTTCGGCGGGCTCTTTCATGCCCAGGGTGAACGGCAGGGTGTTGAACTCGAGCTTCATCGTCGCGCCGAGTCGGCGCAACAAGCTGCGCTCGGGCGCCACGGCCGGAAGCTGCAGCGCCGCGAGGTCGATGTAGTGCGTCGATGTTTCGCCGATGCCGTCAAACACGTGGAGCATGGGTGTGCACAGCCCACGCATCTGCTCGTCGAGGCATGCCGCGACGGGATCGGTCATGAGTACGTATTCGGCAACCGGCACGGTGTTTTTCAGCATTCGGTGCACCAGGATGACATCGAGGCCGGCGAGCTCGGTATGGCGTTTGACCCTCTGATCCGCCACCTCGCCCACGTGCACGACGAACTTGAGCGACAGGTTCTCCAGCTGCGAGCAACTCGCACACTGGCAGGCGATGTCGTTTTTCAGACGCTCCCGCCGCTCCAGGAACGACGTGCGCATCCGTGACAGCCGCTCGCACACCACCACTTTGGCGTTGGTGTCCGGCGCCCAGAAGAACGCGGCGTCGCCCTCGAGCTTGGCGAGTTTCAGACCCTTGGCGGCGTTGATGACCGACTCCAGCAGGCCGGCTACCGTCAGCTGGGCATGGGCAAGGTGCGTCCGGTTCCACTGCATGTAATGCGTGTAACCGCCGATGTCGGCTATGAGCAGAACCGCGCGCCGAATTGCCATGAATAAGCCAGTTTAGTGGCCTGCGCGGCGTAGCTCAATGAATCTCCCACTAGACGAAAGCGCGCCGGCGAGAGAGGCTAGCAGAGGTGCCGGTTCACCGGAGGAGCTGATATGCATGTGCTGCGAACCCCGGACTCCCGATTCGAAAACCTGGAGGGCTACCCGTTCGTAGGGCACTACCTCGACGTCAAAGCAAGCGACACCCGGCCGCTGCGCATGCACTACCTCGACGAGGGGCCGATCGAAGGGCCCCCGATCGTCCTGCTGCACGGCGAGCCCACGTGGAGCTATCTCTACCGCACCATGATCACGCCCCTGGCCGACGCCGGGAACCGCGTGCTCGCGCCCGACCTGATCGGCTTCGGCCGTTCGGACAAGCCCAGCCGGACCGAGGATTACACCTACCAGCGGCACGTGGAATGGGTGATGATGTGGTTCGAGCACCTCAACCTCACCGATGTCACGCTGTTCGTGCAGGACTGGGGATCGTTGATCGGGCTGCGCATCGCCGCCGAGCAGCCTGACCGCGTCGGGCGGCTGGTGGTGTCCAACGGGTTCCTGCCCACCGCCCAACGGCGCACCCCGGCCGCCTTCCACGCCTGGCGCGCCTTTGCGCGCTACTCCCCCGTGCTGCCCGCGGGCCGCATCGTCGGCGCCGGGACCGTCCGCAGGGTGTCGTCGAAGGTGCGGGCCGGGTACGACGCCCCCTTCCCCGACAAGACGTATCAAGCCGGGGCCCGCGCGTTCCCCCAGTTGGTCCCCACCTCGCCCACCGATCCGGCGATTCCGGCCAACAGGCGGGCGTGGGACGCGCTCGGCCGATGGGACAAGCCGTTCCTTGCCATCTTCGGTGCCCGCGACCCCATCCTGGGGCAGGCGGACACACCGCTGATCAAACACATTCCCGGCGCCGCGGGCCAGCCGCACGCCCGCATCAACGCCAGCCATTTCATCCAAGAGGACCGCGGACCCGAACTGGCCGAACGCGTCCTGTCGTGGCAGCAGGCCTTGCTCTGAGAGGCCTTGATGCGCTGGGGCTCTTTCGGGAGCGAGCGCGACGGGATCTACGCGCGACCGGCAACCGCGGAGAAACTGTACCGGCCGATGACGATCTTGTAGGATGATAATCCTCGCGCCGGCAACGCTTCACACGTAAAGCATTGCGGCGCAAAAAGTCCAGTACTCCAGGAGCCGACGTTGCCCAAGCCGACGAGTGAACACCACTCCGGCATCGCTGAACTCGACGAACGAATCCCGTTTCTCCTCGCCCAGCTCGGCGCCTATGTCAGCAGCGACTTCCAGCGCCGCCTTTCGTCGATAGGGGCCGATCCCCGCACGTACGCAGTTCTGCTGGCGCTGGCCAGCGCCGACGGCCAGTCTCAGCGTCAGCTCTCCGAACGCCTCGGGATCCACCGCAATGCCATGGTCGTGGTCATCGACCAGCTTGAACAGCGAGGGCTCGCAAAGCGGTTGCCGCGCCCCGAGGATCGGCGCGCGGTCGCTGTCACGCTCACCGCCAAGGCCCGCCGCCTGCTGCCCGCGCTGCATGAGCAGGGCCGTGACCTCGAAAACGAAATAGCCGCGCCCCTGTCCGCGAAAGAACGCGCCACGCTGCGCCGCCTTCTTCAACGCGTCGCCACGGGCGCAGGGCTCATTCCCGGAGTTCATCCCCAATTGGCATGATCGCCGGTCATTGACCGAGCGGCGCGACGAGCAAAGCCCTCGTCAGCCGCTTCTCCGCGTCACACGACGCGAAATCACCACCACCTTGCTGCCGACGCCGATTCAGCGCGGCCTCAGTCCCCTCCATTCAATCTGGCACCACACGTGATTGTCATGTAGCGTGATAATCATTAATCGTGACTACTTGGGGAAGTGAACGATGAAGACGGTCATCTTCGGCGCCAATGGGCCAACCGGTCGACTCGCCGTCCGATGCGCGTTGACTGCCGGCCACGCAGTGACCGCCGTGACGCGTCATCCACGCGAATTCCCGATCGCCCACCCGCAATTGACGGTTGTGGGGGCCGATGTGCGGAATGACTCCGCCGTCCATGCGGTCATCGCGGGAGCCGACGCCGTGGTCTCGGCGCTCGGGGTGCCGTTCACCCGCCGCCGGGTCGACACCTATTCGGCCGGAGCGACCAACATCGTCAACGCCATGCGTGCGTCGGGGACGCGCCGCCTCATCGTCGTGAGCTCCACGTCGGTACATCCCACGCGACGCCTTCACGCCCCGCTCACGGTGCGACTGGTCGACCCCGTCATCAGGACGACGATCGGTAAGACGGTGTACGACGACATGCGTCGCATGGAATTCATCGTGTGCGACAGCGGTCTCGATTGGACGATCGTGCGGCCCTCCGGCCTGTTCGACCTGCCCGAACCGACCGATTACAGCAGCGGACCCGTCGAGCCGGTGGGCGCGTTCACCGCACGCATCGACTTGGCCGACTATCTGGTTTCCCTCGTCGCCGACTCGACTTCCGTCGGCCGCATCGTGGTCGTCTCGACGACCCAGTCCACCCCGACCCTGTGGCAAATGCTGCGCCGGGAGGCGCTGTCCGCCAAAGACTCTGACTCCATACCGAAACGATGAATCCCCCGAGGAGGGCACGGTGCACGCCGCATATCTGATCGTGACATTCATTGCGATCGCCTTCGATGGATTCTCGGGTGTCGCGGCGCTGGTGCACTTCGCGCCGATTCTGCCCGGGATGCAAAGCGCGGGCGTGCCGGTGTCGTGGTTGAGGTTTCCAATCGGCACCCTGAAGACGTTGGGAACCGTGGGACTCATTGTGGGCCTGTGGATTCCCGCGATAGGCATTGCCGCTGCCGCGGGGCTGGTGATCTTTTTCGTGTGTGCGGTGTACACCCACGTGCTGGCCCACGACATCAGCGGTCAGATGATGTTCGGCGGATTCCTGCTGGCGCTGAACTGCGCCGCCCTCGGTGTCGCGATCGCAGCACACCCGGCGGTCCTGTGAACGCCGATGTGCGGCAAGGCCCGACCGCACGTGGGCCGCTGCTGTTGGCGCGCGCCAGCACCGCGTTGATGGTGGTGCTCGCGCTCGTACAGGCAATCTTGGCGGGCGACTTTCTCGGCGGCCAGTACGACGCGCTGATGCTGCACGCGCTCGTGGCGAGAGCGATCACCATCACGTCCGCGGTGCAAGTCGTCATCCTCGCCTGGATCTGGCGCCTCGGCGGCCCGCGGGGCGCGTTCTTGGGCGGCGTGGCGCAGACGTTGTTGCTCGTCGCCGAGTTCGCCGCAGGCGAATTGCGGTTGACCGCCGTACACATCCCGCTCGGTGTGCTGCTCGTCGCCGGGATTGTCCAAGTGGCGATGGCGATCTGGCGTACCCCGCTACCGGCTCGGCGCCCCGCCGCCGGCGAGGTAACGCCGTGAAGCGGCGCACCCTGCTGCGCGCCGGCCTGCTCACGGCGGGCGTCGGTGTCGCAGGAGCGGGATGGCCCGCGGCGCAGATGGCGCTGGGTCCCGCCGAGCCCGGCAAGCTGCTGCGCAGCCAGGTACCGCTGCCGCCGCGTTACCAAGCGCGGTTGCCGATCCCAATTCAGCTGTCCCCCATCGCCAGCGACGCCGCGAGCGACTATTACGAGATCACCCAGTGCGCCGCCGATCTGCCGATACTGCCCGGCCTCACGACGCACGCCTGGACGTATGGCGGAACCTTTCCCGGGCCCACAATCGTCTCTCGGTCGGGTCGGCGCACCGTGATCCGCCACCACAACGCCTTACCCGTTCCCGTCGCTGTGCACCTTCACGGCGGCCACACCCCACCCGACAGTGACGGTTATCCGCTCGACCTCATCGAGCCCCAGGGCGCGAAGATTACTGACGGCGACAGCGGCATGGCCTCGGGGATGTCACGCAACTCCGTTGTCGGGCAACGCGAATACGTCTACCCCATGCAGCAACGCGCGGCGACGCTGTGGTATCACGACCACCGAATGGGCTACACCGGCCAAGCCGTCTGGCGAGGGCTGGCCGGATTTCACATCGTCCACGACGATGAAGAGGCCGACCTCCCACTGCCGAAAGGTGATCGCGACATCGCTCTGATGATCACCGATCGATCGTTCGCCGCGGACGGCTCGTTCCAGTACCCGCTCACCGACGGAGGTGACGTCGCCGCCCCCTATATGAACGGCGTGCTGGGCGACGTCGTACTGGTCAACGGCGCGCCGTGGCCCGTGCTGGACACCGACCCCGCGCGGTATCGATTCCGAATACTCAACGCCTCCAACGCCCGCCGCTACCGATTGCGGCTCGACCCACCGCCGCCCGAGGGACCGGCATTCACCCAGATCGGCAGTGACGGTGGCCTTCTGGCCGGTCCGGTCACGCATGACGAGATTGACATCGCGCCGGCCGAACGCTTCGACGTCGTCGTCGACTTCTCTCGCTATCGTCCCGGCACCCGGGTACGGCTCCTCAACACCCTTGGTACACAGACCACTACGCACGTGATGCGCTTCGACGTCATCGGCGCCGACCGATCGGACGAATCAACCGTTCCCGAACGGCTCAGCGAAACCTGCGCTCCCCTGGACCGCAGGCGTGCCACGACCACCCGCACCTTCCTGTTCGGACAAGGCCGAGCCGGTGTGTGGACGATCAACAACAAGCCCTACGCGCCCGGCTCCCCGGTCGCGACACCGCGCATCGGTGACGTCGAAATCTGGCGTTTCATCACCGATGTCCGGCATCCAATCCACGTCCACCTCAACCCGTTTCAAGTCTTGTCGCGCAACAACAGGCCACCGGGGCGCTTCGATCGCGGTTGGAAAGACACCATCGACGTGGCACCCGCCGAAGCCGTGGAAGTGATCGTGCGGTTCACCGACTATCGCGGAACCTATCTGGTGCATTGTCACAACCTCGAGCACGAGGACATGGCCATGATGGCCGACTTCGTCACGGTCTAGCGATCGCTTGGATGCGGGCCGGCGGGAATGTCAGCGGGTAACCGCGAGTACGGCTTCCGCGAGCTCGGGACGGCACACCACGAGGTCGGGCAGCTTCGGGTCCGGTTGGTTGTAGGCCAGGGCGGATCCGTCGATGCGGGAGGTGTGCAACCCTGCGGCGCGTGCCACCGCCACCGGGGCCGCGGAGTCCCATTCGTACTGCCCGCCGGCGTGCACGTACACATCGGACAGGCCTTGGACGATCGACGCCACCTTGGCGCCGGCCGAACCCATTTCGACCAGGACGCCGTCCAGGGCGTCCCGGACGTTCAACGCGATGGCGGGTGGGCGGGTGCGCGAGACCACGATGCGCGGCTTGCCCGGCGCCGCCGGAGGCGACGCGATGTCGGGAGTGGCGAAGGTGATGCCCTGCGCCGGCAGCGCCACGGCGCCGGCAGTCAGCTCGCCGGCCTCCCAGAGCGCGACGTGCACCGCCCAGTCGTCGCGCCCGAGCTCGGAGAATTCCCGCGTCCCGTCCAGCGGATCGACGATCCAGACACGCTCCGAGCGCAACCGCACCGGGTTGTCGGCGCCCTCCTCGGACAGCACCGCGTCACCGGGGCGCTCCGCGGTGAGCGCCGCCATCAGAAAGTCGTGGGATCGCTTGTCCCCCGCCGCTTTCCGTTCGCTAGCTTCCGCATCGGCGAACTCTTGCCGGACCCCGAGCAGCAGCTGACCGGCCTCGGCGGCCAACCGCGCGGCCAGATCATGATCATTCATCGGCGTCTCCACGGAATCCTCAATAAGTTGGCAGTGATGACCAACTTTACCCTCAGTAGCTGCGGCGGGCGGGCGCCACCCCCGACGAAGAATTCGTCCGTAATCTGGTGGACGTGAGCGGCAACGCCAACGTTCCTTTATCGCAGCGGTTGCGGCACATCTCGCGGGGGCGCTTGATCGCGATCGGCATTGCGGCGGTCGTGCTGGTCGGGGTATTGGCCGTCGTGGGGGTGCGGGTAACCGAAGGCAATCAACGCGCGACGGGCCCCACTACCAGCCCACCGCCGTCGGCGCCGGAGAACTTCGCCATCCCCGGCTGCTACAACCCATCCGTCCCGCCGGTCCCGCGTCCCAAGAAACTCAACGTCCTGGGCTGCGCCAGCGTGGCGATTGCGCTGCAGGACATGTCGTGGAACTCCTGGGGACCCCAGGGCGCCGACGGGACCGGCACGGCGGTGTTCAAGCTCTGCGACCCGAATTGCGCGACCGGATCTCAGCTGACCGAGCCGGTGGTGGTGCACGCGTGGAATCCGCAGCCGCCCCGGCGCGAGGCCATCTGCCAGGCCGGCCTGGAGATCTTCGCCGACATGATTTTGGCGTTCCCCAAAGACGTCCCACCGCCGACCGTGCAACAGATGAACACCCAGTACGACGGAAAACCGGCGGTGCACTTCGCCAACTACGCCAGCGGCGACACGCGCGGCACCCAGTTCATCGGCTACACGTTCTGTAACTGACGCGAGGCTGAACCTGAAGGCGCCGACCCGCGCTAGACCTCGATGACGACAGCGCCGCCCTGGCCGCCGCCGGCGCACATCGCCGCGACGCCGATACCGCCGCCGCGGCGGGCCAGCTCGTAGGCCAGCGTGGTCACCATGCGCGCGCCGGAGGCCGCGATGGGGTGGCCGAGGCTGCAACCACTGCCGGAGAAGTTCACCTTCTCCTCGTCGAGGCCGTACTCCCGGCATGCCGCGATCGGCACGGACGCGAACGCCTCGTTGATCTCCCACAGCGCCACGTCGCCGGGCGACAACCCGGCGCGCTGCAACACCTTCCCGATGACCTTGACCGCACCCAGGCCGCAGTCCCGCGGCGGCACGCCCGCCGCGGCCCACGCCCTGACCGTGCCCATCACGTTGAGCTTCTCGGCCTCGGCGTACTCGCGATCGACCAGCGCGACCGCGGCCGCGGCGTCGTTGGTGCCGCTGCTGTTGCCCGCCGTGATCGAGAAGCCCTCGATCTCGGGGTGCAACACCTTGAGGCCGGCCAACTTTTCGACGGTGGTGTCCCGCCGCGGGTGCTCGTCGACGGCGAACTCGATGACCGAACCGTCCGCCTGCGAAATCTTCAGCGGCAGGATCTCGTCGACGAACTTGCCCGCATCCTGGGCCGCGACGGCCCGCTGGTGCGAGCGGGCCGCCCACGCGTCCATCTCCTCGCGCGTGATGCCCACCGTCTGGGCGGTGTTCCAGCCGACCGTGATCGACATGTCCTTGGCGGGCGCGTCGGGCGTCTCGACGTGCGTCGGCGGCATCCAGCGCTCCTCGAACTTCAGCTCGGGCCCGGGGATGCGCCAGTTGGTCAGCGGTGTCATCGACAGCGACTGCACGCCGCCGGCGATCAGCACCCGTTCCATGCCGGAGCCGATCTGGGCCGCCGCGTTGCCGATCGCGGTGAGGCTGCCCGCGCAATGCCGGTTGACCGACTGGCCGGGAACATGCTCGAGGCCGGTCGCGGTGGCCGCGTACCGCGCGAGATCGCCACCGCCGTAATGGGATTCGGCGAAGATGATGTCGTCGATGGCGGCCGGGTCGACACCGGATCTGCGCACGACCTCGGGAAGCACCGCGGTGATCAGTGTCTCGGGCGGCGTGTTGACAAGCGTTCCCTTGAAGGAACGGCCGATCGCCGTTCGGACGGCTCCGACGATTACGGGTGTACCCATGTTTTCAACCTCGAGCGGTCTGGCGGCGTTCAGTCGCGGCGAATCGTTTCAAATACTGTATAGACAATAGTATTGGTCTAAGTTCGGTGGGGGCCGGTCTGTGACCGCGCTAACAATTAAGCGGTTAGTACACGTTTCCAGGAGGCCTCCCCGTTGAAAACCAAAGGCGCCTTGGTCTGGGACCTCAACGAACCGTGGGTGATCGACGAGATCGAGATCGGCGATCCCCGCCGCGGCGAGGTGACGGTCCAGTTGGAGACGGCCGGTTTGTGCCACTCCGACCATCACTTGCTGACCGGTGACTTCCCCATCCCGAGCTTCCCGGTGCTCGGCGGGCACGAGGGCGCCGGCATCATCACCGAGGTCGGCGACGGCGTCGAGCACCTGGCCGTCGGCGACCACGTGGTCATGTCGTTCATCCCGTCCTGCGGCAAGTGCACGCCGTGCCAGGTCGGATTGCGCAACCTGTGCGACTTGGGAATGGGGCTGCTGTCGGGGGCGTCGGTCTGCGACGGGTCCTTCCGGGTGACGGCCAAGGGGCGCGATGTCGTGCCGATGTCGCTGCTGGGCACGTTCGCGCCCTACGTGGTGGTGCACCACACCTCGGTGGTCAAGGTCGACCCCGCGATCCCGTTCGACGTGGCCTGCCTGGTGGGCTGCGGGGTGACCACCGGCTATGGCTCGGCGGTGCGCAGCGCGGCGGTCGGGCCCGGAGAGGACGTCGCGGTCGTCGGCGCCGGCGGCGTCGGTATCGCCGCGATACAGGGCGCCCGCATCGCCGGGGCCCGCCGCATCTTCGCGGTCGATGCGTTCGAATGGAAGCGCCAGCAGGCGTTGAAGTTCGGTGCGACCGAAGCGTTCGCGGACGTCGCCACCGCCGCCGCAGCGATCGCCGAGACGACGTGGGGGGTGATGTGCCCCAAAGTGATTGTCACGGTGGGTCATTGCGACGGCCGCGACGTCGAGGCGTGGATGGGTCTGACGGCCAAGGGCGGCACGTGCGTGCTGACGGCCATGGGCAACGTGATGGCCACCGACACCACCCTCAACCTGGCGGGGCTGACACTGCTGCAGAAAAGCTTGCAGGGCAGCCTGTTCGGCGGCGGCAACCCGCAGCACGACATTCCGGCCATCCTGGAGCTGTACAAGTTGGGTCAGCTCAACCTCGATGACATGGTCACGCGCGAATACAGCCTCGAGGAGATCAACGACGGCTACCGCGACATGCTCGAGGGGCGCAATGTCCGCGGCATCATCCGCTTCACCGACGCCGACCGGGCGTAAGCAGTGGACGCAATGGGCACAATGTCTTCATGACAACCAAACCCCTCGCTGGCGGTGACGCCACCCAGCAACTCGCCTACCGTGTGGCGGCGATGCTGCTCGGCATCGGCACCCTGCACTTCGTGGCGCCCAAACCGTTCGACTCGATCATCCCCGTCGAACTGCCCGGCAGCCCGCGGCTCTACACCTACGGATCCGGAGTGGCGGAGCTGGCGATCGGGGCGCTGCTGGTGCCGCGACGCACCCGGCGAACCGCCGCGCTGGCCGCCGTGGCCCTGTTCGTCGGGGTCTTCCCGGGCAACGTCAACATGGTCCGGTTGTGGTGGAACAAGCCGTGGGCGATGCGGATCGTCGCCCTGGCGCGGCTGCCGCTGCAGATTCCCATGATCACCACCGCGCTCAAGATCCGGCGCGACAGCTGACGCGCGCGTCGCGGCATCACCCGCCCCCATGACCACGGAGGTCACACCGGGCGCGTCGGCCCGCCGGGGAGGCGCACGTTGCCCCTGTGACCGGGGCGCCGTGACGTCGCTACCGCAAAGCCGTTGCGGCGCAAGCGGTTGATCGTCGAGGGAAGGACCAGTGGACAAGACAGCCATTGCCGCGGCGCTCGCGATTGCGGCCGCCTTGATGGTGGGCATCGGAGACGTCGCCCAGCAGCGATCCGCTCAGCAGGTCACCGACCAACCGGTGGGCACCGTCGCGCTGTTTCGCCGGCTGCTGCGCGATCGCCGATGGTGGGCGGGCAGCCTGGTGGCCGCCGCCGGCTTCGGGTTCCAGGCCGCGGCGCTGGGCGTGGGCTCGGTGGTGCTCGTGCAGGCGCTGTTGGTGACGTCGCTGCTGTTCGCGTTGGTCATCAGCGCGAGGGCGAACCACCGCAGAGTCACGCGCCGGCAAGGGATTTGGGCCGCGTTGCTGGTGGCCGCGGTCGCGGTGATCGTGACGGTCGGTGACCCTCAGGCGGGGACCCCGCGCGGGTCGGTGCAGACCTGGACCATCGTGGCGCTGGTCATGGGCCCGGCACTGATCCTGTGTGTGATCGGCGCGCGCATGTTCCCCGGTTCGGTCGCCGCGTTGTTGCTGGGCCTGATGTCCGGTTCGCTGTGGGGACTGTTTTCGGTCGTGACCAAGGGCGTGGTCGACCAGCTCGACCGCGGCGTCCCGGCGTTGGTGCGGACGCCCGAGATGTACGTGTGGATCGCACTGGCGATCGCGGCGACCGCCTGGGAGCAATCGGCGTTTCGGGCCGGCCCACTCACCGCGTCGCTTCCGGCGGTGACCGTCGCCGAGCCCGTCGTGGGATCGATGCTCGGCGTCACCGTATTGGGCGAGACGCTGCACACCGACGGCGCCGGCCTGGTGGCCTTGGGCATTTCGATCGCCGTGATGGCGGCGGCGACGGTGGCGCTGGCCCACAGCCAGGCCACTTCCGCCCCGTCGGGTGACGAAAACCCCAGTCTCTCAAGGGAAACGGCCTGATCAGGCCAGGGGCGAGCCGACCCGGTGCGCGGTGCCGTCGGGATCGACATAGGCGAATTCCCGCAAGCCGTAGGGCGTGTCCTGCGGCGCGACCAAGCGGCCCTCGAGGTTCTCCAGCGCGGACCACTCGGCGTGGAGGGCGTCGGCGTCGCTGACGTAGAAGTACACGCTCGCGGCGGTGCGCAACGGGTCGTGTTCGTCCCATTCGCTGAGGTGCAGCGACACCGACCCGCGGTCGACGAAGCCGTAGCGGTCCGGGCCGTCGTATGCGCGGGCGTCGAACCCGAGTCGCCGGTAGCGGTCCAGGGCGACATCGAGATTTCGAACGGGGACGATCGGCGCGACGGAAGCGAAGTTCACTGCGGACACCCCGCGAAGATAGCGCTTCGCTGCGAACCGGCACGCCACGCCCGGTGCTGTCGTATGCTCCCCGCAAACGACCCCTGAGGAGTCGGCTCAAGCAGGAAGGGCACCCACCATGCGCCAGCTAACTGCCGCCGTCGCCGTCGCTGCTGCCGGGATCCTCGTCGCCGGGTGCGGTGGCAGCAGCGCGGGCGACACCGCCGCGTCGTCGAGCGGCACCACCGCGTCGCCGAAGACTCCCCTCGCGAAGGGTGCGCTGCCCGATGTGATGCTCACGCCCGACGACATCGACAGCGCGCTGGGCACCAGGGGAACGACGAGCGATCCGCCGTTCACCAACCTCGGCGAAGACCCGGTGCACCGCACCGACTACACATTCCCGCCCGAATGCAAGTACACGATCCATGCCGGGTTGGCCTCCGAATACGCCGACAGCGGAAGCACCGCCGTGTACGGCTACCACGACCTCGCGCCGACTCCCACCGGCGCCAGCCAACTGGAAAGCCCTGACGTCTACCAGTTTGTGGTGTTGTTTCCCTCCCCCGAACAGGCGAACGCCTTCTTCACCACGTCGTCCCAGCGCTGGCCCGCCTGCGCCAACCGCCAGGACACCGTCCCCGCCGACGGCACCCACCCCGAACTCCAGTGGAAGGTGGGGTCGGTGTCCAACGCCAATGGGGTGCTGAGCGCTCCGGTGACCGTGACCGTCAACGGGGACGGCACGAACGTCACGATGCCCTGTCAGCGGGCCCTGACCGCCCGCCGAAACGTGGTCGTCGACGTCGACGCGTGCCGCAAGGACGTCGGGGACCTCGGCGTCACCATCGCCAATCAGATCGCCGCCAAGGTCGACAAGCAGTAGCGGCCCGGGCACGCCGACCCCAAACGCCTTCTGCCCTAAGCCTGTTGGCGGCGCCGGATGCGGCGGGCCACCTCGCCGTAGCGCTCGAAGCGATCCTGATCGGCCACGGAGTTGTACATCACCAAACGCGTGGCCATGCCGGCGTATTTGTCGGTCAACGCGTCGGCCAGCCCGTCCCAGCTTGACTCGGTGGCGAAGACGGCGATGTGGTCGTCGCTGACCTGCGCCGCCATGCTGGCGAAGTCTCCAGCCTTCTGCTTCTCGCGGATCCGGGCGGTCGTCCCCTCGAAACCGGCCTCGTCCCAAATGAACGCGTAGTTGGGCGTGCTGCCGTAGAACGCCATGCTGGCGCGCACGACTTCGCGCTGCTTGTCGCGCTCTTCGTCGCTGTCACCGACGATCGTCATGACGGGCACGATGATCGCGAGGTCCGACACCGAGCGCCCGGCCTTCGCCGCCCCCTCGGCGACCGTCGGCAGCACGTGACGGGCCAGGTATCCCGGCTCACCGATCGGGTGGACGTGCACCCCGTCGGCGACCTCGCCGGCCATCCGCAGCATCCACGGATTCACCGCCGCGATATCGACTTTCGGGTCGGGAGCGCCGATGGGGCCCGGGCTCCACTGCGGGGTGATGAAGTCGAGATCGTAGAAGTCGCCGTGGTGGTCGAGCGTCCCCGAGCGAAACGCCGCGAAACACGCCTTCACGGCGAGCAGGTAGTCGCGCAGCCGGGGCCCGGGCCGCTCGAATGCCGTGCCGTAGCGCCGCACGACGTGGGTGCGCACCTGAGTTCCCAAACCCAGCCGGAACTTTCCCTTGGTCGCTTCCTGCAATTCCCATGCCGCGGCGGCGGTGACGAACGGGCTGCGCGGGAAGGCCACCGCGACACCCGTGGAAAGTTCGAGATCGGGCGCGGCCTGCGACGCGACGGCGGCGTTCAGATAGGCGGTGCGACCCGTCTCGGTGAACAACAGACCGGAGAAGCCGGCGGATTGGGTCCGGCGGGCAAGCTCGCCGATCTGACCGAGCGGCTGGGGCGTCGTCATCGCGTCGACATGCATGGGGGGAGCCTACGTGGTCGACCGCGCGCGTCGATCGTCGATTCAGCGCTTCATCGGCCGGCGGCTCACCGGTGCGGTAAAGCCTTCGGTGTCATCGAAGAAGGCCCACTGCCCGTCGTCGTTGACCTCCATGCGCCAGCCCAGCTCGGTGTTGCCGCCGACCGAGTGGACGAACCAGGCGTGGGCGGCCTCCGCGTTGGCGAAATTCTTCGTCGCGACCACCCGCCCGTGCGGGTCGATGACGCGAAACTCAGCCATGGGACCTAATTATCCCCGCCCGCGGCGTTTCAATCCGCAAAACTTCGCCATCTGGCGGCGAAGGCCCGGTCTACACCGTGCGGGCCAACCGATCGGCCAGCATCTCGGCAAACCGTGCGGGATCGTCGAGCGCGCCGCCCTCGGCGAGAAGCGCTGTGCCGTACAGCAATTCGGCGGTCTCGGCGATCGAGGGGTCGTCACTGCGGTCCTGGTGCGCCTGGCGCAGGCCCGTGACGAGCGGGTGGTTCGGATTGAGTTCGAGGATCCGCTTCCCCACCGGGATGTCCTGCCCCGAGGCGCGGTAGAGGCGCGCGAGCGCCGGTGTGATCCCGAAGGCGTCGGTGATCAGGCAGGCGGGCGAGTCGGTCAGCCGGGTGGAGAGCCGAACCTCCTTGACGTGGTCGGCCAGGGTGTCCTTCATCCAGGTGAGCAGGTCGGCGAATTCCTTCTGCTGCTCTTCGCGCTCGGCCTCGCTCTCCTCGCCCTCGGCGCCCAGGTCCACCTCGCCCTTGGCGATCGACTGCAGCGGCTTGCCGTCGAATTCGGTCACCGTTCCCACCCACACCTCGTCGACCGGGTCGGTGAGCAGCAGCACCTCGTAGCCCTTGGCTTTGAACGCCTCGAGGTGCGGCGACTTGAGGATCTGCTGTCGCGTCTCCCCCGTGGCGTAGAAGATCTGCGTCTGACCGTCCTTCATGCGCTCGACGTACTGCGCGAGCGTGGTCGCCTCCTCCTCGCTGTGTGTCGAGGCGAACGACGAGATCTGCAGCAGCGTCTCCTGGTTGTCGAAGTCCGACAGCAGACCTTCCTTGACGACCCTGCCGAATTGGGTCCAGAACGTCCGATAGTCGTCGGGGCGCTCGGACTGCAGATCCTTGATGGTGGACAGGACCTTCTTGGTCAACCGGCGCCGGATGGCCTTGATCTGCCGGTCCTGTTGCAGGATCTCACGCGAGACGTTGAGCGACATGTCTTGTGCGTCAACCACACCCTTGACGAAGCGCAGGTATTCGGGCATGAGTTGGTCGCAGTCGCCCATGATGAACACGCGCTTGACGTACAGCTGGATGCCGGTCTGGGCGTCGCGGTTGAACAGATCGAACGGCGCGTGCGACGGAATGAACAGCAGCGCCTGGTATTCGAAGGTGCCCTCGGCCTTCATCGCGATGACCTCGAGCGGGTCGTCCCAGGCGTGCGCGATGTGCTTGTAGAACTCCTTGTACTCCTCCTCGGAGACCTCGTCTTTGGGCCTGGCCCACAGCGCCTTCATCGAGTTGAGGGTCTCGGTCTCGATGGTGACGGTCTCCTCGCCACCCTCCTCGCTGGCCGGTTCTCGGCGCTCGACCTGCATGCGAATGGGCCAGGCGATGAAGTCGGAGTACTTCTTGACCAGGCCGCGGAGCTTGAACTCCGAGGTGTAGTCGTGCAGCTCATCCTCGGCGTCTTCGGGCTTGAGGTGCAGGGTGACCGACGTCCCCTGCGGCGCATCGTCGATCGATTCGATCGTGTACGTGCCCTCGCCGCTGGATTCCCATTTGGTGGCGTCGCTTTCGCCGGCCTTGCGGGTCAGCAGTTCGACCTTGTCGGCCACCATGAAGCTCGAATAGAAGCCGATGCCGAACTGGCCGATGAGTTCCTCGGAGGCGGCCTCGTTCTTGGCGTTCTTGGCCTCGCGGAGTTGCTGGCGCAGCTCGGCGGTGCCCGACTTGGCCAGCGTGCCGATCAGGTCGACCACTTCGTCGCGGGTCATGCCGATGCCGTTGTCGCGGATGGTCAGGGTGCGCGCCTGGTGGTCGACGTCGATCTCGATGTGCAGGTCTGACGTGTCGACGTCGAGGTCCTTGTTGCGGAACGCCTCGAGCCGCAGCTTGTCCAACGCGTCGGACGCGTTGGAGATCAGCTCCCGCAGGAACGAGTCCTTGTTGGAGTAGACGGAATGGACCATCAGATCCAGCAGTTGGCGAGCCTCTGCCTGAAACTCCAACTGCTCGACGCGCGCGTTCATGGCTTCTCCTACATCTCCTTTCCAGGGCCGGACGGTCTCAAATTTACCGAGCCGCCGGCCGTCGGTGTTCGGTGGACCCGTCCTGCTCGGGGGTGAGCGCTCTACGCTGAACCCATGTCTGTTGCTCAACGCGAACGCGCCGCCCTCGTGGACACCATGCGCGGCGTCGGTCCGGACGCGCCCACCCTTTGCGAGGGCTGGACGACGCGGGACCTTGCCGCCCACCTGGTGATCCGGGAGTATCGCCCCGACGCCGCCCCGGGCATCCTGATCCCGTTCTTCGCCTCCCACACCGCCAAGGTGCAAACCCAGGTGAGCGAGCGAAACGAGTGGGACGCGCTGGTCGACAAGGTCGCCGCAGGCCCGCCGGTCTACTCACCGCTCAAGCTGCTCGACCCGGTGGCCAACGTCGCCGAGATGTTCATTCATCACGAGGACGTGCGCCGCGCGCAGCCGGGCTGGCAGCCGCGCGCGCTGGAGCCCGCGCTGGCCAAGATGCTGCGCCGCACTTTGCCGCTGATGGCCCGGCTGACCCTCGCCAAGGTGCCCGCCCGGGTGGCGTTGCGCACCCCGGAGGGCAAGACGCTGCTCACCGCCGGCCAGGGTCCGGCGGTCACGGTGACCGGCGCGCCCGCGGAGCTGTTGCTGTTCTCCGTCGGGCGCGCGGCGCAGGTCGAGTTCGACGGCGACGCCGCGGCGGTGCAGGCAGTTCGCGATGCGCCCAAGGGGCTATAGCGCGGACCGCCTCCGCTGGGGAATCGCGGGAATCGCGCCGCGGGCGTAACGCCACGGCGAAAAATTCAGC
>NZ_JAEKMI010000004.1 GCF_020217485.1 Mycobacterium sp. WUMAC-067
CCGGGCAGCCCGGGCGGCCTGAGCGCGGCGAATTCATCGGTGACCCGCAACGCCGCGTCGGTGAACCGGTACAGCGCGGCGGGGCGTCCGCCGCTGCGGCCGGATTGCGCGATGGTGCCGGTCGCGGTGATGACGCCGCGCCGCGCCAGCACCCGCTGCAGGTTCGTCGCGTCGACCTGATATCCCAGCGCGGCTCCGTAGATGTCGCGCAGCGTGGAGAGCGCGAATTCCCTTGGCGCCAAGGCGAATCCGATGTTGGTGTAGGACAGTTTGGCGTTCAGCCGGGTGCGGGCGTGGTCCACCATCGGGGCGTGGTCGAAGGCCATCGGCGGCAGGCGGTTCACCGGGTGCCAGCGGGTGTCCGGCGGTAGTTCGGGGCTGGCGGGGGAGGGCACCAGGCCCAGGAAGGTGGACGCGATCACCCGGGCGCCCGGCACCCGGTGCGGGTCGGAGAACACCGCGAGCTGTTCCAGATGTGCCAGCTCCTTGAGGTCGACCTTCTCGGCGAGTTGGCGGCGGACCGAGGTGATCATGTCCTCGTCGTTGCGCACCTGTCCGCCGGGCAGCGACCACGCGCCGCGCTGCGGATCCTTGGCGCGCTGCCATAACAGCACGTTAAGCTGCGGTTTCGCCGTTGTGCGGCCCCGCGCAACCTCTTCGGTGACTTCCCGAACCTGGAACACGACCGCGAGCACTTCGTGGGCGGTGCTACGATGGGCCATGTTTTCGATTATAAGTCGAAAACCTCCTGGCTGAAAGGAGCCCCCATGACGGTGATCAATCGCATGGACACGCTCGCCGAAGACATGGTTGCCGACATTACGGATTCACCCACCGGCTACGCCGGCGTGGTCGCTGACGCGCAGTGGGCCGCAGAGATTCGCCGACTGGCGAAATTGCGTGGCGCCACCGTGCTCGCGCACAACTACCAGCTGCCCGAGATCCAGGACGTCGCCGACCATGTGGGCGACTCGCTGGCGCTGTCGCGGATCGCCGCCGAGGCGGCCGAGGACACCATCGTGTTCTGCGGTGTGCACTTCATGGCCGAGACGGCCAAGATGCTCAGCCCCGACAAAACGGTGCTCATCCCGGATCAGCGCGCCGGCTGCTCGCTGGCCGATTCCATCACCGCCGACGAGCTGCGCGCCTGGAAGGACGAGCACCCCGGCGCGGTCGTCGTCTCCTACGTCAACACCACGGCGGCGGTCAAGGCGCTCACCGACATCTGCTGCACGTCGTCCAACGCGGTCGAGGTGGTCGAGTCCATCGACCCGGACCGCGAGGTGCTGTTCTGCCCGGATCAATTCCTCGGCGCCCATGTGCGCCGGATCACCGGCCGCAAGAACCTGCACGTGTGGGCCGGCGAATGCCACGTGCACGCCGGGATCAACGGCGACGAACTGGGCGACCAGGCCCGCGCGAACCCCGACGCCGAACTGTTCGTGCATCCCGAATGTGGTTGCGCCACTTCGGCGCTGTACCTCGCCGGCGAGGGCGCCTTCCCCCCGGACCGGGTGAAGATCTTGTCCACCGGCGGCATGCTCGACGCCGCGAACCAGACCGACGCGCGAAAAGTGTTGGTCGCCACCGAGGTCGGCATGCTGTATCAGCTGCGGCGGGCCGCGCCGCACGTCGACTTCCGCGCCGTCAACGACCGCGCGTCCTGCAAGTTCATGAAGATGATCACCCCGGCGGCCCTGCTGCGCTGCCTCGTCGAGGGCGCCGACGAAGTCGACGTCGACCCCGACATCGCCGCGGCCGGCCGGCGCAGCGTGCAGCGAATGATCGAGATCGGGCAGCCGGGCGGTGGCGAATGACCGCCCGTCCCCAGTGGACTCATAGCGCCGACGTCGTCGTAATCGGCACCGGCGTCGCCGGATTGGCCGCGGCGCTGGCCGCCCATCGCGCCGGCCGCAGCGTCGTCGTGCTGAGCAAGGCCGATCAGGCGCGCGGCGCGACGGCGACCCACTACGCGCAGGGCGGCATCGCGGTCGTCCTGCCCGACAACGACGACTCGGTCGAGGCGCACGTCGCTGACACCGTGGTCGCCGGGGCGGGCCTGTGCGATCCCCAGGCGGTCTACTCGATCGTCGCCGACGGGTACGCGGCCGTCTCCGAATTGGTCGGCGACGGAGCGCGATTCGACGAATCCGCCCCCGGCCAGTGGGCACTGACGCGCGAGGGCGGGCACTCGCGGCGGCGCATCGTGCACGCCGGGGGCGACGCCACCGGCGCCGAGGTGCAGCGCGCACTCGACCACGCCGCGCGCACGCTGGACATCCGCACCGGGCACGTGGCCCTGCGCGTGCTGCACGACGGGGCGGCCGTGACCGGCGTCCTGGTGGGCAACCCGCAGGGATACGGAATCGTCAGTGCGCCCTCGGTGATCATCGCCAGCGGCGGCCTCGGACACCTCTACGGCGCGACCACCAACCCGGAGGGATCCACCGGCGACGGAATCGCCTTAGGCCTGTGGGCCGGCGTCGCGGTCAGCGATCTCGAGTTCATCCAGTTCCACCCCACGATGCTCTACGCGCCCACGGCCGCCGGCGGGCGGCGTCCGCTGGTCACCGAGGCCATCCGCGGTGAGGGCGCGAGACTGATTGACCGGCAAGGGGATTCGGTGACGGCCGGTGTGCATCCGATGGGGGACCTGGCGCCCCGCGATGTCGTCGCCGCCGCCATCGACGCGCGGATGAAGGCCACCGGTGACCCGTGCGTTTTCCTCGACGCGCGCCACATCGGGGACTTTGCGAACCGGTTCCCGACGGTCACGGCCGCCTGCCGGGCCGCCGGCATCGACCCCGTCCGCCAGCCCATTCCCGTTGTCCCCGGGGCGCATTACAGCTGCGGGGGCATCGTCACCGACGTGTGCGGCCAAACCGAGCTGCCCGGGCTGTTCGCCGCCGGTGAGGTGGCTCGTACCGGGCTGCACGGCGCCAACCGGCTGGCGTCCAACAGCCTGTTGGAAGGTCTGGTGGTGGGCGGCCGGGCCGGCAAGGCGGCGGCCGCGCACGCCGCGGCGGCCGGGCCCGTCCGGGCGGTCGCGCCCGAGCCCGTCGTGCACACCGCGCCCGAGCGCGGCGAGCTGCAACGCGCGATGGGCCGCGACGCGTCGGTGGTGCGCGACGCCGCCGGGCTGAGCCGGCTGTCCACCACGCTGTCGCGGGCCCAGGTGCGCGCCGTGGCGGGTCGTCGGGATTTCGAGGATGTGGCGCTGGCCGTCGCCGCCCGCGCGGTGACGGCCGCGGCCCTGGCCCGCACCGAGAGCCGGGGCTGTCACCACCGCGAGGAACATCGGCAGACCGTGGCCGAGCAGGCGCGCAGCAACGTGCTGCGACTGGCCGACGACCAGCACTCGGTGCTGGTGGAGGCGTTGGCGGCGGTCGTATGACCTCGATGTCCGACTGTGAACTCACCGCCGCGCGCGAAACCATCCGGCGCGGTTTGGTCGAGGACCTGCGTTATGGACCCGACGTCACCACGCTGGCGACGGTGCCCGCCGAGGCCGTGGCCACCGCGTCCATGGTGCCCCGGCAGCCCGGCGTGATCGCCGGCATCGACATCGCGCTGCTGGTGCTCGACGAGGTGCTCGGCACGCGCGGCTACGAGGTCGTCGACCGCGTCGAGGACGGCGCCCACCTGCAGGCGGGCCAGCCCGTGCTCACGGTGCGGGCGGAAACCCGCGGGCTGCTGACCGCGGAGCGGACGATGCTGAACCTGATCTGCCACCTGTCGGGGATCGCCACCACGACCGCGCAGTGGGTGGCCGCCGTGCACGGCACCAAGGCCAAGGTGCGCGACACCCGCAAAACCCTGCCGGGCCTGCGGGTACTGCAGAAGTATGCGGTCCGCGTCGGCGGGGGCGTCAACCACCGCCTCGGGCTCGGCGATGCCGCGCTGATCAAGGACAACCACGTGGTGGCCGCGGGTTCGGTGGTCGACGCGCTGCGCGCGGTGCGCGACGCGGCACCGGATCTGCCGTGCGAGGTGGAAGTGGATTCACTCGAGCAGCTCGACGAGGTGCTGCCCGAAAAACCCGAGCTGATTTTGCTGGACAATTTCCCGGTGTGGCAGACGCAGATGGCGGTGCAACGCCGGGATGCGCGCGCGCCCGCGGTGCTGCTCGAGTCGTCCGGCGGCCTGAGCCTCGAGAACGCCGCCGCCTACGCCGGGACCGGCGTGGACTACCTGGCCGTCGGCGCGCTGACGCATTCGGTGCGGGTGCTCGACATCGGCCTGGATATGTAGCGGTGTTGCGCGTGAATCGTCGGCGTGTCGCCGCCGTGGGTTAACACTGAAAGCCGTCGGCGCACACTCAAGTCGGCGCGCCCGATCTCAGGCGATGTCGGCGACGAAAACGCCGATCACGCGCAGCTGCAGGCGCGCCAACGCGGGCAGCCCGGCGCCGTCGGAGCCGGCGGGCAGGATCCGCGGGTTGATGAGGTGCAGCGTGCGATTGCGGCTCAACTCCACGTCCGCCTCGCCGGCGGCCAGCACGTTCTTCACCCAGTTCGTCTTGCCATGGCCCAGCGCGATCGCCAGGGTGTTGCCCTTGCGGTAGGTGGTCACGATGGTCTCGTAGGGCGTGCCGGAGGTGCGACCACGATGCTTGATCGTCGCGGTCCCGGGCAGGTAGCGCACGATCGGCCTGACCGCCCGGTTGAAGTACTTGATCTGAAAGCGCTCGAACCAGGGCGGGAAGACCATCGGGACGCCGGGGGCGTGGTTGGGGTGATCCTTGGCGGACATGGGGGCTCCCTGGGTTGGCTCTTCTTTTCAGCGCGGGGTATGGCCTCTGTAGCGGCACACTACCGGTCGGATATTGATTTGAGTTCCTCTGGGACAATGGACACCGTGAGCACCACCCAGCCGTCGCCGATGGCCCGTATCGACCTGCGGGGCGCGGAATTGACGGCCGCCCGATTGCGGTCGGCGCTGCCGCGTGGCGGCGCCGACGTGGAGGCGGTGCTGCCCACCGTGCGCCCGATCGTGCAGGCCGTCGCGGAGCGGGGCGCCGAGGCCGCCCTGGATTTCGGGGCCTCCTTCGACGGGGTGCGGCCCCCGGCCGTCCGGGTGCCCGCGGCGGCGCTCGACAAGGCCCTCGCCGAACTGGACGCGGCGGTCGCCGAAGCCCTGCGCGTGATGATCGAACGCACCCGCGCGGTGCACGCTGACCAGCGCCGCACCGACGTCACGACGACACTCGGCCCCGGCGCGACCGTGACCGAACGGTGGGTACCGGTCGAGCGGGTCGGCCTGTACGTGCCCGGCGGCAACGCCGTGTACCCGTCCAGCGTGGTGATGAACGTGGTGCCGGCGCAGGCCGCCGGCGTCGCCTCGCTGGTGGTGGCCAGCCCGCCGCAGGCCCAGTTCGACGGACTGCCACACCCGACGATCCTCGCCGCGGCCCGGTTGCTGGGGGTCGACGAGGTGTGGGCCGTCGGCGGTGCCCAGGCGGTGGCGCTGCTGGCCTACGGCGGCACCGACCTCGACGGTGCGGAGCTGGCCGCCGTCGACATGATTACCGGGCCCGGCAACATCTACGTCACCGCCGCCAAGCGGCTGTGCCGTTCGCGGGTCGGCATCGACGCCGAGGCCGGGCCGACGGAGATCGCGATTCTGGCCGACCACACCGCCGACCCCGCGCATGTGGCCGCCGACATGATCAGTCAGGCCGAACACGACGAAATGGCCGGCAGCGTGCTGGTGACCCCCAGCGAAGACCTGGCCGCCGCCACCGACAAGGAACTGGCCGCCCAGTTGCGGACGACCGTGCACCGCGAGCGGGTGACCGCCGCGCTGGGCGGGCGCCAATCGGCGATCATCCTGGTCGACGACATAGACGCCGGCGTCAAGGTCGTCAACGCCTACGCCGCCGAACACCTGGAGATCCAGACCGCCGACGCGGCCGGCGTGGCCAGGCAAATACGTTCGGCCGGAGCCATTTTCGTCGGCCCGTACTCGCCGGTGAGCCTCGGCGACTACTGTGCGGGATCCAATCACGTCCTGCCGACCGCGGGCTGCGCCCGGCATTCCAGCGGACTGTCCGTGCAGACCTTCCTGCGCGGCATCCACGTCGTCGACTACACCGAGGCCGCGCTCAAAGACGTGTCCGGGCACGTGATCACACTCGCCGAGGCCGAGGACCTGCCGGCGCACGGCGAGGCGGTACGGCGGAGGTTCGAGCGATGACCGGGCCGCAGCAACCGACACTGGACGACCTGCCGCTGCGCGACGACCTGCGCGGTAAATCGCCTTATGGCGCACCGCAATTGGCGGTCCCGGTGCGGCTGAACACCAACGAGAACCCGCACCCGCCCAGCAGGGCGCTGGTGGACGACGTGGTGCGCTCGGTCGCCGACGCCGCCGCCGACCTGCACCGCTATCCCGACCGCGACGCGGTCGCCCTGCGGACCGACCTGGCCGCGTACCTGAGCGCCCAGACCGGGGTTCAGCTCGGCGTCGAAAACCTCTGGGCGGCAAACGGTTCCAACGAGATTCTGCAGCAACTGCTGCAGGCGTTCGGCGGCCCGGGGCGCACGGCGATCGGGTTCGTTCCCTCCTACTCGATGCACCCGATCATCGCCGACGGCACCCGCACCGAATGGTTGCAGGCCGCCCGTGCCGACGACTTCGGCCTCGACGTCGAGGCCGCGGTGGCCGCCATCACCGAGCGCCGGCCCGACGTGGTGTTCGTCGCCAGCCCGAACAACCCGTCCGGGCAGAGTGTTTCGCTGCCGGATCTGC
Organism: Mycobacterium sp. WUMAC-067; assembly: GCF_020217485.1. Classification (GTDB taxonomy): domain Bacteria; phylum Actinomycetota; class Actinomycetes; order Mycobacteriales; family Mycobacteriaceae; genus Mycobacterium. The sequence goes on from NZ_JAEKMI010000004.1 coordinate 6,751, forward strand.
GGCGGCTGCTCGACGTGGTGCCGGGCATCCTGATCGTCGACGAGGCCTACGGCGAATTCTCGTCGGAGCCCAGCGCGGTGGCGTTGGTGGGGGAGTATCCGACCAAGCTCATCGTCTCGCGCACCATGAGCAAGGCGTTCGCCTTCGCGGGAGGCCGGCTCGGCTACCTGGTTGCCACGCCGGCGGTGATCGACGCGATGCTGCTGGTGCGGCTGCCGTATCACCTGTCGTCGGTCACGCAAGCTGCCGCGCGGGCCGCGCTGCGGCACGCCGACGACACGCTGGGCAGCGTCGCGGCGCTGATCGCCGAACGGGAGCGCGTCGGGGCGGAGCTGACCCGCCTGGGTTTTCGGGTGATTCCCAGCGACGCCAACTTCGTGCTGTTCGGGGAGTTCGCCGACGCGCCGGCGACCTGGCAGCGCTATCTGGATGCCGGCGTCCTGATCCGCGACGTCGGCATCCCCGGCTACCTGCGCGCCACCACCGGCCTGGCCGAGGAGAACGACGCCTTCCTGCGGGCCAGCGCCCAGATCGCCGCCACCGAACTGGCCCCCGTCAACGTAGGAGCGCCATGACCACCGTCCACACCGGACAAGCCGCCCGCCGTGCGCGCATCGAGCGCCGCACCAAGGAGTCCGACATCGTCATCGAACTCGACCTCGACGGCACCGGCCAGGTCGACGTCGACACCGGGGTGCCGTTCTACGACCACATGCTCACGGCGCTGGGCAGTCACGCCAGCTTCGACCTGACCGTGCGCACCAGGGGCGACGTCGAGATCGAGGGTCATCACACCATCGAGGACACCGCCATCGCCCTGGGCCAGGCGCTCGGCCAGGCCCTGGGTGACAAGCGGGGCATCCGCCGGTTCGGGGACGCCTTCATCCCGATGGACGAGACGCTGGCCCACGCGGCGGTCGACGTGTCCGGCCGGCCCTACTGTGTGCACAGCGGGGAGCCGGATCACCTGCAGCACACCACGATTGCCGGCAACTCGGTGCCCTACCACACCGTCATCAACCGGCACGTGTTCGAGTCGCTGGCCGCCAACGCGCGCATCGCGCTGCACGTGCGCGTCCTGTATGGGCGCGACCCACACCACATCACCGAGGCGGAGTACAAGGCGGTGGCCCGCGCGTTGCGCCAGGCGGTCGAGCCCGATCCGCGGGTGTCGGGCGTGCCGTCCACCAAAGGTGTTCTGTGACAAAGAAATCGGTCGTTGTCCTCGATTACGGATCGGGCAACCTGCGGTCGGCTCAGCGCGCGCTCGAGCGGGTCGGTGCGTCGGTCGAGGTGACCGCCGACGCCGACGCCGCGGCCGCCGCCGACGGACTGGTGGTGCCCGGCGTCGGCGCCTACGAGGCCTGCATGACGGGGCTGCGCACGATCAACGGGGACCGCATCATCGCCGATCGGGTCGCCGGCGGGCGCCCGGTGCTGGGCGTGTGCGTCGGTATGCAGATCCTGTTCGCCCGCGGCGTCGAATTCAGCGTGGAGACCCAAGGATGCGGGCAGTGGCCGGGATACGTGACGCGGCTGCAGGCGCCGGTGATCCCGCACATGGGTTGGAACGTCGTGAATTCCGGGCCCGGCAGCGTCCTGTTCAAGGGGCTCGACGCCGAGACCCGGTTCTACTTCGTGCACTCCTACGCCGCCCAGCAGTGGGAGGGGTCGCCCGAGGCGGTGCTGACCTGGGCCACCCACGAGGGGCCGTTCCTGGCCGCGGTCGAGGAAGGACCGTTGTCGGCCACCCAGTTTCACCCGGAGAAAAGCGGCGACGCCGGCGCGGCCGTGTTGAGCAATTGGGTGGAAGCACTGTGATCGCTTCCGCGAAACTGTATTCCACGACACAAACGCCGAGAGAACCCGTAGCTCACTGCAGTCTCGGTGCAAAGGAGAAAGCGTGTTGATCTTGTTGCCCGCGGTCGACGTGGTCGACGGCCGTGCCGTGCGCCTGGTGCAGGGCAAGGCGGGCAGTGAAACCGAATACGGCTCGGCGCTGGACGCCGCGCTGGCCTGGCAACGCGACGGCGCCGAATGGATCCATCTGGTCGATCTGGACGCGGCCTTCGGGCGCGGTTCCAACCGCGAACTGCTCGCCGAGGTGGTCGGCAAGCTCGACGTGCAGGTGGAGTTGTCCGGCGGGATCCGCGACGACGACTCGCTGGCGGCGGCCCTGGCCACCGGCTGCGCCCGGGTGAACCTGGGCACGGCGGCGCTGGAGAACCCGCAGTGGTGCGCCCGGGCGATCAGCGAGCACGGCGACAAGGTCGCCGTGGGGCTCGACGTCCAGATCGACAAGAGCCATCCGGCCGGGTCGCACCGGCTGCGGGGGCGCGGCTGGGAAACCGATGGCGGCGACCTGTGGGAGGTGCTGGAACGCCTTGACCGCGAAGGCTGTTCGCGATTCGTGGTCACCGACGTCACCAAGGACGGGACGCTGGGCGGGCCCAACCTGGAGCTGCTGGCGGCCGTCGCCGACCGCACCGACGTCCCGGTGATCGCGTCGGGCGGGGTGTCCAGCCTGGACGACCTGCGCGCAATCGCGACCCTGACCGGGCGCGGCGTCGAGGGCGCCATCGTCGGTAAGGCCCTCTACGCCGGGCGATTCACGCTGCCGCAGGCGCTGGCCTCGGTCGGAGAGTAACGACGGCATGGACTTGGACGCGTTGGTCGAGACGGCATCGGCAATCCTCGACGACGCTGCGGAACCCTTCCTCGCCGGGCACCGTGCCGACTCCGCGGTGCGCAAGAAGGGCAACGACTTCGCCACCGACGTGGACCTCGCGATCGAGCGTCAGGTGGTCGCCGCGCTGGTCGAGGCCACGGGGATCGGCGTCCACGGCGAGGAATTCGGCGGTTCGGCGGTCGACTCACCCTGGGTGTGGGTGCTCGATCCCGTCGACGGCACCTTCAACTATGCGGCCGGATCGCCGATGGCCGGGATCCTGCTCGGCCTGCTGCACCACGGCGACCCGGTCGCCGGACTGACCTGGCTGCCGTTCATGGACCAGCGCTACACCGCGGTGTCGGGTGGACCGCTGCGGAAGAACGGGGCCCCGCAGCCGCCGCTGACGGCGATCGACCTGGCCGACGCCCTTGTCGGCGCGGGATCGTTCAGCGCGGACGCCCGCGGCCGGTTCCCGGGCCGCTACCGGATCGCGGTGCTGGAGAATCTGAGCCGGGTCTCGTCGCGGTTGCGCATGCACGGGTCCACCGGGCTCGACCTCGCGTATGTCGCCGACGGAATCCTCGGTGCGGCAATCAGTTTCGGTGGGCACGTGTGGGACCACGCCGCCGGGGTCGCGTTGGTGCGGGCCGCCGGCGGCGTCGTCACCGACTTGGCCGGCGAGCCGTGGAGTCCCGCGTCGGATTCCGCGGTGGCGGCGGGCCCCGCCGCGCACGCCGAGATCCTCGACCTGTTGCGCAGCACCGGCCGACCGGAGGACTACTGACATGCACGCGAACCACAGCGGCCTCGCGGTCCGGGTGATCCCGTGCCTGGACGTCGACGGCGGACGGGTGGTCAAGGGGGTCAATTTCGAAAACCTCCGGGACGCAGGCGATCCCGTGGAACTCGCGGCCGCCTATGACGCCGAAGGCGCCGACGAGCTCACCTTTCTCGACGTGACCGCGTCGTCGTCGGGAAGGTCCACGATGCTGGACGTGGTGCGGCGCACGGCCGAGCAGGTCTTCATCCCGCTGACCGTCGGCGGCGGGGTGCGCACCGTGGCCGACGTCGACGTGTTGCTGCGTGCCGGGGCGGACAAGGTCTCGATCAACACCGCCGCGATCGCCCGGCCGGAACTGCTGGGCGAGATGGCACGGCAGTTCGGATCCCAATGCATCGTGCTCTCCGTCGACGCCCGCACCGTGCCACCGGGTGCGGTGCCCACCCCGTCGGGCTGGGAGGTCACCACCCACGGCGGGCGGCGCGGCACGGGGCTCGACGCCGTCGAATGGGCCTCTCGCGGAGCCGATCTGGGGGTGGGTGAGATTTTGTTGAACTCGATGGACGCCGACGGCACCAAGGCGGGGTTCGACCTGGAGATGCTGCAGGCGGTGCGCTCGGCGGTGACCGTGCCCGTCATCGCCAGCGGCGGCGCCGGGGCGGCCGAACACTTCGCGCCCGCGATCGCGGCCGGGGCCGATGCGGTGTTGGCGGCCAGCGTTTTCCACTTCCGGGAGCTGACCATCGGTCAGGTGAAGGCCGCCATGGCCAAAGAGGGGATCACCGTCCGATGACGCTCGACCCGCAGATCGCTGCGCGCCTGAAGCGCAACGCCGGCGGCCTGATCGCCGCCGTCGTGCAGGAGCGCGGCAGCGGCGACGTGCTGATGGTCGCCTGGATGGACGACGCGGCCCTGGCCCGCACCCTGGAAACCCGTGAGGCGACGTACTATTCGCGGTCGCGGCGCGAACAGTGGGTGAAGGGCGCGACCTCCGGCCACACCCAATACGTCCATTCGGTGCGATTGGACTGTGACGGGGACACCGTGCTGTTGACGGTCGACCAGGTCGGCGGCGCCTGCCACACCGGCGATCACAGCTGCTTCGACGCCGACTCGCTGCTGCAACCGGAGCGCTAACCGACTGGCGCGCACCCGCCGATGTGTCCACAGTCACTTTCGGCGGGCGCCGGCGCATGACTTCGACAAGAATGGCAGGCAATGTCGAAATGGTTGTCCCGGGACGTCTTGTCCTGGAACGTGGTTGTTCCGGTGCTTGCCGTCGTCGTGCTGGCCTTGATATGGGGCGAGACGCTGGGACCCGTACTGGTCGGGGTCGCCGCGCTGTTTCTCGTCGGCGCCGTGGTCGCCGCGGTGCATCACGCGGAGGTCGTCGCACACCGGGTCGGCGAACCGTTCGGGTCGCTGGTGCTCGCGGCCGCCGTCACCATCATCGAGGTGGCCCTCATCGTCACCCTGATGATGTCCGGCGGCAACGAGGCCGCGACGCTGGCCAGGGACACCGCGTTCGCCGCGCTGATGATCACCACCAACGGGATCGCCGGTTTGTCGCTGCTGCTCGGCTCGCGGCGCTACGGCGTGACGCTGTTCAACGCCGAAGGCGCCGGCGCCGCGCTGGCCACGGTCACCACGGTGGCCACGCTGAGCCTCGTCCTGCCCGCCTTCACCACCAGCAACCCGGCCAGGGAGTTCACCCCCAGCCAGCTCACCTTCGCCGCGATCGCCACGCTCTTGGTGTACCTGCTGTTCGTGTTCACCCAGACCGTGCGGCACCGCAACTTCTTCCTGCCGATCGCGCAGAGGGGCCAAAAGCGCGTATTCGAGGACGAGAGTCACGCGGATCCACCCAGCAGGCGGCAGGCGCTGAGCAGCCTGGCGCTGCTGCTCTGCGCGCTGGTGGCGGTGGTGGGCCTGGCCGAGGAGGAGTCGCCGGCCGTCGAGCACGCGGTGACGGTGGCGGGCTTGCCGCAGTCGTTCGTGGGTGTGATCATCGCGGCGCTGGTGCTGCTGCCGGAGACGCTCGCGGCGGCCCGGGCGGCGCGCAAGGGCCGCATCCAGACCAGCCTGAACCTGGCTTACGGCTCGGCGATGGCCAGCATCGGGCTGACCATCCCGACGATCGCGCTGGCGTCGATCTGGCTGAAGGGGCCGCTGGTGCTCGGCCTCGGCCCCATCCAGCTGGTGCTGCTCGCGCTGACCGTCGTGATCAGCGTGCTGACCGTCGTGCCCGGGCGGGCCACCCGGCTGCAGGGCGAGGTGCACCTGGTGCTGCTGGCCGCCTACGTCTTCCTGGCGATCAGCCCGTGAGGTCGGCTAGGACCGGGTGCGCAGCGTTGCGAGTGCCTTGTCCGCGTGGGTGTCCATGTTGAATTCGCTGGAGATCACCTCGAGGACCGTGCGGTCGGTGTCGATGACGAACGTGGTGCGCTTGACGGGCATCAGCTTGCCCAGCAGGCCGCGCTTGACGCCGAACTGCGCGGCGACGGTGCCGTCGGTGTCCGACAGCAGCGGGTAGTCGAACTTCCGCAGGTCGGCGAACTTGGCCTGTTTTTGCACGGGGTCGGCGCTGATGCCCACCCGGTTGGCCCCGACCGCGGCGAATTCGGAGGCCAGGTCGCGGAAGTGGCACGCTTCTTTGGTGCAGCCGGGCGTCATGGCGGCCGGGTAGAAGAACAGGACGACGGGCCCGCTCGCGAGCAGTTCGCTGAGCTTGCGCGGCGTGCCGGTCTGGTCGGGCAGTTCGAAGTCGGCGACGGTCTCACCAGGTTTCATTCCGCGAGCGTAACGCTGCTGCCAATTGCAGCGCCGAAAAGCGCAGCCACGTTACGCTCGCGAGCCGGCCGAGCCCGTCTGGGAGGATGGGGCGGTGCACGCCCACCTCGCCGCGACGACCTCACGAGAGGACTTCCGCCAGCTCGCCGCCGAGCACCGGGTGGTCCCGGTGACCCGCAAGGTGTTGGCCGACAGCGAGACGCCGCTGTCGGCGTACCGCAAACTCGCCGCCAACCGCCCGGGCACGTTTCTGCTGGAGTCCGCCGAGCACGGCCGTTCCTGGTCGCGGTGGTCGTTCATCGGGGCGGGCGCGCCCTCGGCGCTGACCGTGCGCGACGGCGAGGCCATCTGGCTGGGCGTGGTGCCGCAGGACGCGCCGACCGGGGGCGACCCGCTGCAGGCCCTGCGGGCCACCCTCGAACTGCTGGCCACCGAGCCGCTCGCGGGTCTGCCGCCGCTGTCGGGCGGCATGGTGGGTTTCTTCGCCTACGACCTGGTGCGACGCCTGGAGCGGCTGCCCGAGCTGGCGGTCGACGACCTGGGCCTGCCGGACATGCTGTTGCTGCTGGCCACCGATGTGGCGGCGGTCGATCACCACGAGGGCACCATCACGCTGATCGCCAACGCGGTGAACTGGAACGGGACCGACGAGCGGGTCGACGAGGCCTACGACGACGCGGTCGCCCGGCTGGACGTGATGACCGCGGCGCTGGGCCAGCCGCTGTCGTCGACCGTCGCCACGTTCGACCGGCCGGAACCGCGCTACCGCGCGCAGCGCAGCGTCGAGGAATACGGGAAGATCGTCGACTACCTCGTCGAGCAGATCGCCGCGGGTGAAGCCTTTCAGGTGGTGCCGTCGCAGCGGTTCGAAATGGACACCGACGTCGATCCGATCGACGTGTACCGGATGCTGCGGGTGACCAACCCGAGCCCGTACATGTATTTGCTGCACGTGCCGAATGACACTGGGGGAACGGACTTTTCGATCGTCGGGTCCAGCCCGGAGGCGCTCGTCACCGTCGCCGACGGCGTCGCGACCACCCATCCGATCGCCGGAACCCGCTGGCGCGGGGAGACCGACGAGGAGGATCAGCTGCTGGAGAAGGAGCTGTTGGCCGACGAGAAGGAACGCGCCGAGCACTTGATGCTGGTCGATCTGGGCCGCAACGACCTCGGCCGCGTGTGCGCCCCGGGCACCGTCCGCGTCGAGGACTACAGCCACATCGAACGCTATAGCCACGTCATGCACCTGGTGTCGACGGTGACCGGCCTGCTCGGCGAGGGCCGGACCGCCCTGGATGCGGTGACGGCCTGCTTCCCGGCCGGCACACTGTCGGGCGCGCCGAAGGTGCGGGCCATGGAGCTGATCGAAGAGGTCGAAAAGACGCGCCGCGGCCTGTACGGCGGCGTGGTCGGCTACCTGGACTTCGCCGGCAACGCCGACTTCGCGATCGCCATCCGCACCGCCCTGATGCGCGCCGGCACCGCCTACGTGCAGTCCGGGGGCGGGGTGGTGGCGGACTCCAACGGCCCCTACGAGTACACCGAGGCGACCAACAAGGCGCGCGCGGTGCTCAGCGCGATCGCCGCCGCCGAGACGCTGACCGAGCCGGGTGCGAGCCGCGATGACTGAGGCCCGCGCCGAGCGGCGCCGGCTGGACGGCCGGTGGATGATCCGGATCTCCCAGGCGACGCTCGTGGTGGCCGCGGGCGCGCTGTGGGTGGCCTCGCGCCTGCCCTGGGTCGTGATCCGGTCGTTCGACGGGCTGGGGCCGCCCAAGGAGGTGACGCTGTCCGGCGGGACGTGGTCGACGGCGCTGCTGCCGCTGGCGATGCTGATGCTGGCCGCGGCCGTTGCGGTCATCGCCGTGCGCGGCTGGCTGCTGCGCGCGCTGGCCGGGCTGCTGGCGCTGGCCAGCCTGGCGGTCGGCTACCTGGGAATCAGCCTGTGGGCGCTACCCGACGTGGCGGTGCGCGGCGCCGAGCTGGCGCACGTCTCGGTGATGTCCCTGGTCGGAAGCGAGCGGCGGTACTGGGGCGCCGGGGTCACGGTGGCCGCCGCGGCGTGCGCCCTGATCGCGGCCGTCCTGCTGATGCGATCGGCGTCGGACTCCGGGCCCGCCCGCTCCAGCGCGACGAAGTACACGACGCCGGCGACGCGCCGCTCGATTGCGCGACGCAAAGACGCCGACGGGGCGATGCTGGAGGAGCGACAGACGCCGGAAATGTCGGAGCGGATGATCTGGGACGCGCTTGACGAGGGGCGCGACCCAACCGATCGGCCGAGCGGGTCTGACACCGAGGGTCGGTGACGGGCCGCGAGCCGCGGGCCGCTACCCTTCATTGACGTCGTCGCGATCGGCTGGGGACAACCGAGTGGCCGTGCGATGACAGCGGGGCGACAGGGCGAAGGGAAACGACAGGCATGAGTCCGGCAACCGTGCTTGACTCCATCCTCGAAGGAGTCCGGGCCGACGTTGCCGCGCGCGAAGCCCTCATCAGCCTGTCCGAGATCAAAGCCGCCGCCGCGGCCGCGCCACCGCCGCGAGACGTGATGGCCGCCCTGCGCGAGCCCGGAATCGGCGTCATCGCAGAAGTCAAGCGCGCCAGCCCGTCGGCGGGATCCCTGGCGACCATTGCCGATCCGGCCAAACTGGCCAGGGCGTACGAAGACGGCGGCGCGCGCATCATCAGCGTCTTGACCGAGGAGCGCCGCTTCCACGGTTCGCTCGACGATCTCGACGCGGTTCGGGCGGCGGTCTCGATACCGATTTTGCGCAAAGACTTTGTCGTGCAGCCCTATCAGATCCACGAAGCGCGGGCGCACGGCGCCGACATGTTGTTGCTCATCGTCGCCGCGCTGGAGCAGTCCGCACTGGTGTCGATGCTGGACCGCACCGAATCGCTGGGCATGACGGCGCTCGTCGAGGTGCACACCGAAGAGGAAGCCGACCGGGCGCTCAAGGCCGGGGCCAACGTAATCGGCGTCAACGCCCGCGATCTGGCCACGCTGGCGGTGGACCGGGATTGCTTCGCGCGCATCGCTCCCGGGCTGCCCAGCAACGTGATCAGGATCGCCGAATCCGGTGTGCGCGGCACCGGAGACCTGCTGGCGTATGCCGGCGCGGGCGCCGACGCCGTGTTGGTCGGCGAAGGTCTGGTCAAAAGCGGTGACCCACGCGCCGCGGTCGCCGACCTGGTGACCGCGGGCACCCATCCGTCCTGTCCGAAACCGTCTCGCTAGTCGCTGCGTCACTGAAGAGCCCCTGCGCTGTAACGTTGAACCCCATGAGCCATCCCCGCGTAGAGCCTTGGTGATGGTGGACCTGTCCCGCCCGGACCTTCCGCTTCCGAGCGCAGCCATCGCCGAACCCACCCGTCACGAACCCGATGCGGGTGGCCATTTCGGCGTGTACGGCGGCCGCTACGTCGCCGAGGCGTTGATGGCCGTCATCGAAGAGGTCACCGCGGCCTACGAGAAGGAACGCGTCAACCAGGACTTCCTGGACACGCTGGATTACCTGCAGGCGCACTATGCCGGGCGGCCGTCGCCGCTGTATGAGGCGCCTCGCCTGTCCGAGCAGGCCGGCGCCCGCATCTTCCTCAAGCGAGAAGACCTGAACCACACCGGTTCTCACAAGATCAACAACGTGCTCGGTCAGGCGCTGCTCGCTCAGCGCATGGGCAAGAAGCGGGTGATCGCCGAGACCGGGGCCGGTCAGCACGGCGTGGCGACGGCCACCGCCTGCGCCCTGCTCGGCCTGGAATGCGTGATCTACATGGGCGCAGTGGACACCGAGCGCCAGGCGCTCAACGTGGCACGGATGCGACTGCTGGGAGCCACGGTCGTCTCGGTCCAGAGCGGTTCGAGGACGCTCAAAGACGCCATCAATGAGGCGTTCCGGGATTGGGTTACCAATGCCGACAACACCTTCTACTGCTTCGGCACCGCGGCCGGACCCCATCCCTTTCCCGCCATGGTCCGCGATTTCCAGCGCATCATCGGCCTCGAGGCGCGCGCCCAGATTCAGGCGCAGGCGGGCCGGCTGCCCGACGCGGTGGTGGCCTGCATCGGTGGCGGATCGAACGCGATCGGCATCTTCCACCCGTTCATCGACGATCCCGGCGTGCGGCTGATCGGATTCGAGGCGGCCGGCGACGGTGTCGAAACCGGAAGGCACGCCGCAACCTTCAGCGGCGGTTCCCCCGGGGCGTTTCAGGGGTCGTTCTCCTACCTGCTGCAGGACGAGGACGGTCAGACCATCGAATCCCATTCCATCTCAGCGGGTCTCGATTACCCGGGAGTGGGCCCAGAACATGCGTGGCTGCGCGAGAGTGGACGCGCCGAGTACCGGCCCATCACCGATTCCGAGGCGATGGAGGCGTTCCGCGCCCTGTGCCGCACCGAAGGGATCATCCCCGCCATCGAATCCGCGCACGCCGTGGCCGGGGCCCTGAAGGTGGCGCCCGAATTGGGGAACGCCGCGATCATCGTGGTGAACCTGTCGGGGCGCGGGGACAAGGACGTCGAGACGGCCGCGCAGTGGTTCGGGCTGTTGGGATCCAGCGACCGATGACCGTCAAGCAGAGCGAAGCGAGCCGGCTCGGGCCGGTCTTCGAGGCGTGCCGCGAAGGCGGCCGCGCGGCGCTGATCGGCTATCTGCCCACCGGGTACCCGGATGTGCGGACCTCGGTGGACGGGATGATCGCCTTGGTCGAATCGGGTTGCGACATCGTCGAAGTCGGGGTGCCCTATTCGGATCCCGGCATGGACGGCCCGACCATCGCCAAGGCCACCGAGGCCGCGCTGCACGGGGGAGTGCGCGTGCGCGACACCCTGGCGGCGGTCGAGGCGATCAGCGCCGCCGGTGGCCACGCCGTCGTGATGACCTACTGGAACCCCGTGTTGCGCTACGGAATTGACGCCTTCGCCCGTGACCTGGCATCGGCCGGCGGTTACGGCCTGATCACCCCGGATTTGATTCCCGACGAAGCCGGGCAGTGGCTGGCGGCGTCCGAGGAGCATCGACTGGACCGGATATTTCTGGTGGCGCCCTCCTCGACGCCGCAGCGCTTGGCGATGACGGTCGAGGCGTCCCGCGGATTCGTCTACGCGGCATCGACGATGGGTGTGACGGGAGCGCGCGACGTGGTATCCAATGCCGCGCCCGAGTTGGTGGGCAGAGTCAAGGAGATATCGGACATCCCGGTCGGTGTCGGGCTGGGAGTGCGGTCGCGAGAGCAAGCCGCGCAGATCGGCGGCTACGCCGACGGTGTCATTGTCGGTTCCGCGCTGGTGTCGGCGCTCGGAGACGGGGGTTTGACCGCATTGCGCGCACTCACTGAGGAACTCGCCGCCGGTGTACGCCACAGGGCGGTCGCGTCGTGACGACGTTGCTCGCCTATTTTCCGAGTCCCGCGCAGGGCGTCTGGCACGTTGGGCCGCTGCCCATTCGGGCCTACGCGCTGTTCATCATCGCCGGCATTGTGGCCGCCCTGCTGATCGGCGACCGGCGCTGGGAGGCGCGCGGCGGCGAGCGCGGCGTGATCTACGACATCGCGCTGTGGACGGTGCCGTTCGGGCTAATCGGTGGTCGGCTCTACCATTTGGCCACCGACTGGCGCACCTATTGGGGCCCGGGCGGAGCCGGACTAGGCGCGGCCGTACGGATCTGGGACGGCGGCTTGGGCATCTGGGGCGCGGTGGCGCTCGGCGCCGTGGGCGCCTGGATCGGGTGCCGCCGGCACGGCATTCCGCTGCCGGCCTTCGCCGACGCGATCGCCCCGGGAATCATCCTGGCGCAGGCCATCGGTCGGCTCGGTAACTACTTCAACCAGGAACTCTACGGCCGCGAGACCACACTGCCGTGGGGGCTGGAGATCTTCTACCGCCGGGACCCCTCGGGATACATCGACCCGCATTCGCTGGACGGGATCTCCACGGGCCAGGTGGCATTGGTCGTGCAGCCAACGTTCCTCTACGAATTGCTCTGGAACCTACTGATTTTCGTCGTTCTGCTCTATGCGGATCGACGATTCACGCTGGGCCACGGCCGGCTGTTCGCGCTGTATGTGGCTGGTTATTGCGTGGGACGCTTCTGTGTGGAGCTGCTGCGCGACGACACCGCCACCCACATCGCCGGCATCCGGATCAATTCGTTCACATCGACTTTCGTGTTCATCGGGGCGGTGGTGTACCTGATGGCGGCGCCCAGGGGCCGCGAAGATCCCGAGAGCCTGCGCGGAAACCAATACGTTGACGAGGAATACGCCGAGCCGGAACTGGAGCCGGCGACTGTGGCGGCGGCCGCGGCCGCGGGGGGTGCGGCCGGTGCCGCGGGTGCTGCCGACGACGACGTGCCGACCGAATCTGCGGTGGGGAGCGCGGAAGTCGCCGACACGGGCGGCGACGAGGCGGAATCCGACGAGCCGGAGACCGAGGCGGTAGCCGACGAGGCCGAGGCGGAGGAATCCGAGGCCGAAGAGCTCGAGCTCGACGAGGCGGAATCCGACGAGGCGGAAGCCGAGGAACCGGAAGTCGAAGAGCCGCAAGCCGAAGAGCACGCGGATGAATCGGAGGCCGAGGCGGTAGCCGACGAGGCCGAGGGGGAGGAATCCGAGGCCGAAGAGCTCGAGCTCGACGAGCCGGAGGCCGACGCGGAAGCCGAGGAACCGGAAGTCGAAGAGCCGCAAGCCGAAGAGACCGACGAGGCGGAAGCCGACGCGGAGGACGAGGAACCGGAAGCCGAAGAGGCCGACGAGGTGGAAGCTGACGAGGCGGAAGCCGAAGAACCGGAAGCCGAAGCCGACGCAGAGGATTCCGAATCCGAAGAACCGGAAGCCCAAAGCGCAGAACCCGCTACGGAAGAGCCCGTCGCCGAAAAGGTTTCGGATCAACCAGAAGCCCGGCGGCGATGGGGCTCGCGACTGCGGAACCGACTGTCGGGCCGCTGACTACCCGCTCACTACCGGCGCGCCGGATCCGGGCGCCGGGGCGCCGCGAATCTGGCATGCTGGAAGCACTGTGACCAACGCGAGGTCAGCCCTTCCACCCGCGCATGCCGGCTCGCACGGCCTGCGTGCTCCTCTCGGCTATGCCGGGGCGGCGACCGGCCTCGCGCTGGGCGGCGCGCTCGGCTACGTCGCGCTGGCCGACCCGCACAATCCCGCTTCGATCTATCCGCCGTGTCCGTTCAAGTGGCTCACCGGCTGGAATTGCCCGTTTTGCGGCGGGCTGCGCATGACGTATGACGTGGTGCACGGCGACCTGGCGGCCGCCATCCACGACAACGTTTTTCTGCTGGCCGCAATCCCGATGTTGGCCGCGTGGCTGCTGGTTCGCCGCGCACGCGGCGCTTCGCCGCTGTCGCGGACGGCGTTGCTGACCGTCGTGGTCGCGACGGTCGTCTGGACGGTTGCGCGTAACTTGCCCGCCTTCCCGTTGATTCCGAGCGTTCTTGGTGGGTAAGAGCACACTGCGCGGCGCCCTTATGTGCGGGCCGTCGGGGTTACACGCGACTATGCTGGGTCGGCGTGAGTAGACGCGGAAAGATCGTCTGCACCCTTGGGCCTGCGACCAATTCGGACGAGTTGATCTTGGCGCTGGTTGAGGCCGGAATGGACGTCGCCCGGTTGAACTTCAGCCACGGCGATTACGCCGATCACAAAGCCGCCTACGAACGGGTCCGGGTCGCCTCCGACGCGACCGGCCGCGCCGTCGGTGTGCTCGCCGACCTGCAGGGCCCCAAGATCAGGCTGGGACGCTTCGCCACCGGCCCCACCTACTGGGCCGACGGTGAGACGGTCCGGATCACCGTCGCGGACTGCGAAGGCAGCCACGACCGGGTGTCGACCACCTACAAAAGGCTGGCGGAGGACGCCGCCATCGGTGACCGGGTTCTGGTCGACGACGGCAAGGTCTGCCTGGTGGTCGACGGCATCGAGGGCGACGACGTCATCTGCACCGTCGTCGAGGGCGGCCCGGTCAGCAACAACAAGGGCATCTCGCTGCCGGGCATGAACGTGTCCGCACCGGCCTTGTCGGAGAAGGACATCGAGGACCTCACCTTCGCGCTGGATCTCGGTGTCGACCTGGTGGCGCTGTCCTTCGTGCGTTCGCCGGCCGACGTCGAGTTGGTGCACGAGGTGATGGACCGGGTGGGCCGGCGGGTTCCGGTGATCGCCAAGCTGGAAAAGCCCGAAGCCGTCGACAATCTGGAAGCCATCGTGCTGGCCTTCGACGCCATCATGGTGGCCCGCGGCGACCTCGGCGTCGAGTTGCCCTTGGAAGAGGTTCCGCTGGTGCAGAAGCGGGCCATCCAGATGGCGCGCGAGAACGCCAAGCCGGTCATCGTGGCCACGCAGATGCTCGATTCCATGATCGAGAACTCACGGCCGACCCGCGCGGAGGCGTCCGACGTCGCTAACGCGGTCCTCGACGGCGCGGACGCGGTGATGCTGTCCGGGGAGACGTCGGTGGGCAAGTATCCGATGGCGGCCGTACGGACCATGTCGCGCATCATCTGCGCGGTCGAGGACAATTCCACGGCCGCCCCGCCGCTGACCCACGTCCCGCGCACCAAACGGGGCGTGATCTCCTATGCGGCCCGCGACATCGGCGAGCGGCTCGACGCCAAGGCCCTCGTCGCCTTCACCCAGTCCGGCGACACGGTCAAGCGGCTCGCGCGCCTGCACACCCCGCTGCCGCTGCTGGCCTTCACCGCCTGGCCCGAGGTGCGCAGCCAGCTGGCCATGACCTGGGGCACCGAGACGTTCATCGTCCCGATGATGACCTCGACCGACGGCATGATCCGCCAGGTCGATAAGTCGCTGCTCGAACTCGGCCGCTACAAGCGCGGCGACCTGGTGGTCATCGTCGCCGGCGCGCCACCTGGCACAGTAGGGTCGACCAACCTGATCCATGTGCACCGGATCGGGGAGGACGACGTTTAACGCCCGGACCGAAGGAGAGGCCGCCATCAGCACCGATTCTGATTTCCAGGAGCTGCTGGCGACACTCGACCTCGATCGTCTCGACGATGACCTGTTCATCGGCTCGCACCCCAGCAAGAACCCGATGCGCACGTTCGGCGGTCAGCTCATGTCGCAATCATTCGTCGCGGCCAGCCGCAGCCTGATTCGCGACGACCTGCCCCCGGGCGCGCTATCGGTGCACTTCATCAACGGTGGCGACACCGGCAAGGACATCGAATACCGCGTGACCCGGCTGCGCGACGAGCGGCGGTTCGCCAACCGTCGCGTCGACGCGATGCAAGACGGCACGTTGCTGTGCTCGGCGATGATCTCCTTCATGTCCGGCGGCCGAGGCCTCGAGCACGGAATCGATCCGCCCCAGGTGGCCGAACCGCACACCCAGCCCACGATCGGCGAACTGCTGCGCGGTTACGAAGACACCGTCCCGCACTTCGTCAACGCCCTGCAGCCCATCGAATGGCGCTACACGAACGACCCCGCCTGGGTGATGCGGTCGAAGGGGGATCGGCTGCCCCACAACCGGGTCTGGGTCAAGGCGCTGGGAGAGGTTCCCGAGGACCCCGTATTGCACACGGCGACAATGGTGTATTCCTCGGACACCACGGTGTTGGACTCGGTCATCACCACGCACGGCCTTTCCTGGGGATTCGACCGCATTTTCGCCGCGTCGGCCAATCATTCCATTTGGTTTCACCGGCAGGTCAACTTCAACGACTGGGTGTTGTACTCGACGTCGTCGCCCGTGGCGGCGGATTCGCGCGGCCTGGGCACCGGGCATTTCTTCGACCGGTCCGGGCAGCCGGTCGCCACCGTGGTGCAAGAGGGCGTGCTGAAGTACTTTCCGTCTTCTCGCCGATAAACCGTTACCCAATAGCCGCAGGATATCCGCCCGAATCTCTCCCGGTAGGGCCTTGATCGGGCGTAACTTTGACCTAGCCGGGTATTCGGTGCAGAGGCGGCGGACACGCCGCCCAGCTGTTGTCAGCGCATCGGGAGGTGAAGTGTGAACGGGCCGGTCGTGGACGTCACGGCAAGACCTCGCGCGCGCGAACGCGTTGTCGTTTCGGCCGATTCACTGGCGGCCCGCCTGATCGGTGCCCTGGCCCTGCTCTGCGCGACGTGCTGGCTCATCGAGATACTCGCTCGTCATCACAGCCAACCCAACTGGCAGTTCGCGGATCGGTTGGCCTGGTCGGTGACGGTGCTGATCGCGGTGGCATGGATCGCGCGCGGCGTGTTCCTGGGCCGCCCGGTGACGACGATGCACGCCATCGCGGCCGCGCTTTTCGTGCTGGCGGGGCTGGGCCTGCACGTGTTGTCCTTCGACCTGCTCGGCGACGTCGTGATCGCCAGCTCGGGCATGGTGTTGATGTGGCCGATGACCTCGCACCCGCGGCCCGCCGACCTGCCGCGTGTGTGGGAGTTGATCAATGCGACCAGCGATGACGCGTTGGCGCCGTTCACCATGCAGACCGGCAAGAGCTACCACTTCACCGCCGACGGCTCCGCGGCGCTGGCCTACCGGACGCGGATGGGAATCGCCGTGGTCAGCGGCGACCCCATCGGCGACGAGACGCACTTCCCGGAACTGGTGGCCGATTTCGCCGCCACCTGTCATGCCCACGGATGGCGGATCGCGGTGGTGGGCTGTGGCGAGCGGCGGCTCAAACTCTGGAGCGACTCGGCGACACTGGGACAAACGTTGTGGCCCATACCGATTGGGCGCGACGTGGTGGTCGACGTGTCGGGCTTCGACATGGTGGGCCGCAAGTTCCGCAACCTGCGTCAGGCCGTGAAGCGCACCCATAACTGCGGCGTCACAACCGAAATCGTGGCGGAGCAGGGGCTCGACGACGCGCTGCTGACCGAGCTGACCGAGGTGGTGCGGGAATCGTCCAAAGGGGCGCATGCCGACCGCGGATTCCACATGAATCTCGACGGCGTGTTGGAAGGCCGTTTCCCCGGGATACAGCTGATCATCGCCAGGGACGCCGCGGGCAAGGTGCAGGCATTTCACCGATACGCCACGGCCGGCGGCGGTAGCGACATCACCCTCGACGTCCCGTGGCGGCGCCGCGGTGCCCCCAACGGACTCGACGAGCGGCTCAGCGTCGACATGATCATGGCCGGTAAAGACAATGGGGCACAGCGGGTTTCGCTCGCGTTCGCCGCATTCCCCGAGATATTCGACGACAAGAACCGCGGCTGGACCCAGCGCGTCTTGTACCGGCTGACCCACATCCTCGACCCGCTGATCGCGCTGGAGTCGCTGTACCGGTACGTGCGCAAGTGGCACGCGCTCGACACGCGCCGGTACGCGCTGATCTCCCTGACACAGATCGTCCCGCTGCTGTTCGTGCTGTTGTCGCTGGAGTTCATGCCGCGCCGGCGACACCTCTAACCCGCCGCCGGCGGTGGGGGACAGCCCGATTGGCAGCGGCTGTCCAGTTACTAGACAGAACATTCTCACCCTCGGTGACTACCGTTGAAGGCATAGACATGGTCGGCTTCCGCATGTGCGTGGTCGCATGATCGACGCACTGTCCGGACGCCCCCCTGGTGAAACTACGGGGAAAGGGAATTGTCATGGGTGACACGTTTCGCGACCCCATCGACCATGCGAGGACGACGAGGCCGCATGCCGGTGAGTCGCTGATCGACGTGATGAGTTGGCCGGGGTACCTGTTCATGCTCGTGGGCGT
The DNA here is from genome assembly GCF_020217485.1 of Mycobacterium sp. WUMAC-067. Taxonomy (GTDB): domain Bacteria; phylum Actinomycetota; class Actinomycetes; order Mycobacteriales; family Mycobacteriaceae; genus Mycobacterium. The sequence goes on from NZ_JAEKMI010000004.1 coordinate 24,689, forward strand.
GATCGCCGTCTTTCGGTGCCTCGTCGCCCTCGGCACGGGTCACGAAGGCCGCAGTGTGATCGGCGCCGTGATAGCGGTCGCGGCGATGACGGTCGGGTTGGTGTGGCTCAAGGTCGAACGCGGGCGGGTCCGCAAGCTCGAGAACCGCTGGTATGAGGAGCACCCGGACGCCTATCGGCAGCGCCCGGCCAGCTGACCGCTCCCCGGGCGGACACGCGGTAGCTCCTGGCGCTCAGGCTTTGTGATCGACGCGCAGTTCGTCGCAGCCGATTCCCTTGGTCAGGTGGTGAGTGGCCACCACCACGGTGCGCTCGGGGGACAGCAGCCGGGAATCCGGGGCCAACAGGTCGCGCAGGACCTGCTCGGCGTCAGTGACGTGGAGGTGCTCGGTGGGCTCGTCGAGCAACACGATCCGCGCGGGCGAGAGGACCGCCCTGGCCAGCAGTAGTCGCCTGCGCTGGCCCGCCGAAAGGGCTTGCGCGCCACCGATCAACACCGTGGCCAAGCCGTCGGGCAGGCCGGCCAGCCACGCGCCCAGCCCGACGGCGCCCAGGGCCGCGGTGAGTTCGTCGTCTCGGCAGTCGCCGCGGGCGACCAGCAGGTTGTCCCGGATCGTGGTGGCGAAAATGTGGGCGTCCTCGGCGAAAAAGCCAATTGCGCAGCGCAAGTCGCCTTCGTCGAACTGAGTCAAGGCGACGCCGTCGAGCAGCACCTGCCCATCGCGCGGCGGCAGCAACCCGGCGAGCGTCATCAGCAGCGTCGTCTTCCCCGACCCGCTGGCGCCGGTCACGGCCAGCCGCGCGCCCGGGGGTAAGTCCAGCGCGACGCGGATCGAGCCTGCCGCACCGTGACCGGAACGCACGTCGGCGGACAACCGGCCGGCGCCGACGGGTCTCGGTGCTGCGTTTGTGGTTTCGACTGCCTCACGCGGGGCCTCGGCCGCCAACTCGAGCAATCGGCGCGCGGCGATCCGCGACCGCGTCAGCTGCACGGCCGCCGCCGGCAGCGGCGTCATCGCCTCGAAGGCGGACAACGGCAGCAACATCAGCACGGCCAGTGTGGTGGGCGCGACCGCGTGCGCCAAACCGATCCCGGCCACCACCGCGCCCAGCACGCTGGCCCCGACGGCCGCGGTGGGCATCGCCTCGGCAATGGCGGCCGGTTTGGCGGCGGCGTCCAGGGCATCGCCCCACGCACGTTGCCGGCGTTGCGATTCAGCGATGACGCCGGGTAGCAGGCCGGCGACGCGAAGCTCGGGCGCATGTTCGAGAGCGATCATCGCCGCGGTATCGCGCTCGGAATGATGGTGCCGCGCGATGTCTTCCTGGGTCGCGGCCGCCCGGCCGGCGAGGCGGGGCGCGACGAAACCGGCGATCAGCAGGCAGACGGCGAGGACGGCGGCGGCCGCCGGCGAGATGGCGGCGACGACCGCGGTGGCCGCGAGCGCCAGCACCCCCGCGACCCCGATCGGCACCAGGGCGCGCACCAACACGTTGGCCAGCTCGTCGACGTCGGCGCCCACCCGGGCCACCAGTTCACCGCTGTGCAGCCGGACGGCGGCCGCGGCGGGTCCGCGCGCCAGCCGTCGATAGACCTGCACCCGGGCGGTGCCGGCCGCGCGCAGGGCCGTGTCGTGGGTGACCAGGCGCTCGCAGTAGTGCAGCACGGCCCGCGAGATCGCGAACATGCGGACCGCGACCGCGGCGACCGAGAGGTCGAGCACCGGCGGCATCTGCCAGGCGCGGGTGATCAGCCACGCCGCGATGCCGGCCAGCGCCAGCGCGCTGCCCAGCGACAGCACCCCGAGCGCGATCGCCGCCAGCACCCGCGGCAGCCGGGGCCGCAACAGTGCCGCCGCGGCCAGTAGGGGTTCGGCGCGGCTCGTCGTCGAATCAGACTGGGGCATAGCGCACCCCACGGTCGGCGGTCACCTCGACGACCTGATCACCAATGGCAAGCACCGGCTCACGGTGCCCGACCACGATCACGGTCGCACCGGCGCGGGCTCGTTCCACGATGGCCCGCAAGACGCGTTGCTCGGTGTGTGCGTCGAGGTGCGCGGTCGGCTCGTCGAGCAACAGCACGGCGGCCGCCGATCCGAGCGCCCGCGCGAGTCCCAGCCGCTGCCGCTGCCCCAGGGACAGCCCGACGCCGCCGCGCCCCAGCAGGGTGTCGCCCCCCGCGGGCAGCTCCGCCAACACCGCATCGAATCCCGATACCGCGCAAGCGTTTTCGCGGTCCTCGAGCTCGCCGAGCAGCATCAGGTTGTCGTCGACGGTGCCGGGCACCAGCATCGGGCGTTGCGGCAGCCAGGACAGCTGTCCCCACCATCGGGCCGGCTCCAGATCGGCGACATCGATCCCCGCGACCGTGACCCGGCCCGACGAGGGTGCGGTGATGCCGGCGATCGCCTGCAGTGTGGTGCTTTTGCCGGCGCCGTTTCGCCCGGTCAGCACGGTCACGGTGCCGGGTTCGATCAGCGCGTTCAGATCGTGCGGCGCCTGCCCGTCGCGGCCGGCGACGGTGAGATGTCCGAGGCGGATCCGCGCACCGCGCGCGGCGACCGTCTGTGTCCCGGCCGTGGACGGGGTCTGCTCGCCGATGAGGGTGAACGCCTCGCTGGCGGCGGTCCTTCCGTCTTGAGCGGCATGGAATTCCACGCCGATGCGGCGCAGTGGCCAGTACACGTCCGGCGCCAGCAACAGCACCGTCAAGCCCGTGGTCAGTGTCATCTCGCCGAATACCAGGCGAAGGCCGATGCCGACGGCGATCAGCGCCACCCCCAGGGTGGCCAACAATTCCAGCACCAGTGCCGAGAGGAACGCGATCCGCAGCGTCGCCATGGCCGAGCGGCGGTGCGCGGCAGCGAGTTCAGCGATGCGCTGTTCGGGGCCCGCGCCGCGTCCCAGCGCCCGCAGGGTGGGGATGCCGGCGATCAGGTCCAGCAGTCGGGCCTGCAGGGTGGTCATGGCGGCCAACGCCGCGGCCGACCGGTCGCGGGTCGCCAGCCCGATCAGCACCATGAAGATGGGTATCAGTGGCAGCGTGATCGCCACGATCGCCGTCGATTTCAGGTCGTAGGCCGCGATCACGGCGACGGTGGCCGGCGTCAGGATCGCGGCGAGCAGCAGCGTCGGCAGGTATCCGGTGAGGTAGGGACGCAGGCCGTCCAGGCCGCGGGTGACCACCACGGCGGCGGCGTCGCGTTGCGCCGCGAGTGCGCCCGGCTGCCTGGCGGTCACCGCATCGAGCACCTGGCCGGACAGGTCGGCGATGACCGCGCTGGCCCCCCGCTGCCCCAGCCGGGCCTGAAACCAATGCGTCACCGCGCGAATTGCCCACAGCGCCACCAGGATTGACAGCGGCCCCCACCAGGCGTGCAGGCCGCGCGCGGGGGGAGCGTCGACGACGTGTGCGACGATGCGCGCCAACACGATCGCCGAGCCGATCGCGCAGGCGGAGATCAGCACCCCGCAGCCCACCGCGGCGAGCAGGTAGCGGCGCAGCGCCGTCGATGCCCGCCACAGTCTCGGGTCTAGCGGCGCCCGGCTCGCGCGGTTGTTACCGCTCAGGACGGGCGCCTTGCCAGACCGATGGGCGCCGGTATCCGCTCGGCCGAGATCCGTTGCCGGAAAACCCAGTACGTCCACGCTTGGTACACCACCGTCAGCGGCGCCATGAACGCCGTCACCCACGTCATGACCTTGAGCGTGTAGTGGGTCGAGGAGGCGTTGTAGATGGTGAGGCTCCACTGCTTGTTCAGTGTCGAGGGCACCAGGTTCGGATACAGCGAGCCGAACAGCAGGATCACCACGGCCGCGACCACCAGCGCGATGCAGGTGAACGCCCAGCCGTCGGAGGCGCGCCGCCACACCAGCAGCACCGCGGCCAGTTGCGCGACCACCGCGACGGCCAGCACCAGCCAGGTCCAGTCCTTGCCGTACGCCAGCTGCGTCCAAAGCCCAAAGCCCGCAACCAGTCCGGTCACCGGCAGCGAGAGCCACACGCCGAACCGGTACGCATCCTCACGGATCGCGCCGGACGTCTTCAACGCGACGAACACCGCGCCGTACAGCAGGAACAGACCGGCCGTCGCGAGACCACCCAAGACCGTATAGGCGTTCAGCACGTCGCCGATCGACAGGTGAATGCGGCCCGCGGCGTCCACCGGGAGCCCGCGGACCAGGACGGCGAACGCGACACCCCACAGGACGGCCGGCAGCCACGAGCCGGCGGCGATGCCGAAATCGGCCCAGCCGCGCCACTTTGTGTCGTCGATCTTGCCGCGCCACTCGATCGCCACGGCACGCACGATCATGCCGAACAGGATCGCCAGCAGCGGCAGATACAGCGTGGAGAACACGGTGGCGTACCAACCGGGAAAGGCGGCGAACATGGCCGCGCCACCGACGATCAGCCACACCTCGTTGCCGTCCCACACGGGCCCGATCGTGTTGAGTGCCGTGCGGCGCAACGGTTCGGCTTCGCCGATGCCGACGCGCGCGAACGGCTCCATCAACATGCCCACGCCGAAGTCGAAGCCCTCGAGGATGAAGAACCCCAGGAACAGCATCCCGATGATGCCGAACCACACTTCTTGCAGTCCCACTGCGATCAGCTCCTTTCGGCGTCGATAAGCCCCGGCACGCCTCTAGTAGGCGAACGACAGGGGCGCCACCTCGTCAGCGCTGGGTGCGTGCGGGGGAGCGGGTTCCGCGTCGTGTTCCAGTGGCCCTTCGACGGTGTAGCGCTTGAGCAGGAAGAACCAAAGGACGGCCAGCACCGCGTAGACGAGGGTGAAGGTCACCAGCGACGTGATGACCATGCCGGGCACGTGGTTCGACACACCTTCGCGGACGGTCATCCGGACCAACGGGTCACCCGTCGGGTTCGGGGCCACCACCCATGGCTGGCGACCCATCTCGGTGAACACCCATCCCGAGATATTGGCCAGGAACGGCGTGGGAATGGTGAGCAGTGCGAACCAGGAAACCCAGCGGCCCTTGGGGGTTCGCCCGGCCCGGGTCAGCCACAGCACCGCCAGGGCGAACGCCACGGGGAACACCAGGAATCCGATCATCAATCGGAAGGACCAGTAAGTGACGAACAGATTCGGCCGGTAGTCGTCGGGTCCGAAGCGGTGCTGGTACTGCTGCTGCAGCTCGTTCACCCCTTGCAGCGTCACGCCGCTGAGCTTGCCTTCGGCCAAAAACGGCAGCACGTAATGCACCTTGATCACTTCCGTGACGCTGCCGCAGTTGTTGTGGGTGCCGATGGTCAGCACCGAGAAGTCGGGGTCGGTTTGGGTGTGGCACAACGCCTCCGCCGACGCCATCTTCATCGGCTGCTGGACGAACATCAGCTTGCCCTGGCGATCGCCGGTGAAGAACAGGCCGACAGCGGCGAGCAGGACCACCCCACACCCCAGCATTGCCGCGGGGCGAAACATGCTGCGGGCCTCGGTTTCCGCGGCCTCGGTGGTGGATCCCGCCGTGCGGGAGCGCACCATCCACCATGTGCTGACGGCGGCGACGAAGGTGCCGGCGGTCAGCAGCGCTCCGGCCACAGTGTGCGAAAACGCCGCTTGCGCAGTGTTGTTGGATAGCAGGGCGAAAATGCTGTCCAGCTCGGCGCGCCGCGCCTTGGGGTTGTAGTGCGCGCCGACCGGGTGTTGCATGAACGAGTTCGCCGCGATGATGAAGAACGCCGAGGCGTTGACCCCGATCGCGACGATCCAGATGCACGCCAGGTGGAGCAGCTTCGGCAACCGGCTCCAGCCGAAGATCCACAGGCCGATGAACGTGGATTCGAAGAAGAAGGCGAACAGCCCTTCCATCGCCAGCGGCGCACCGAAGATGTCGCCGACGAACCGCGAGTACTCGCTCCAGTTCATCCCGAACTGAAATTCCTGGACGATGCCGGTCGCCACACCGATGGCGAAGTTGATCAAAAACAGCTTGCCGAAGAACTTGGTCAGTCGGTACCACGCGGTGTTGCCGGTAGCCACCCACACCGTCTGCATGATGGCGATCAGCGGGGCCAAACCGATCGTGAGCGGCACGAAGATGAAGTGGTAGACGGTAACAATACCGAACTGCCACCGCGAAATATCGACGACATTCATCTGTCATCTCCCGACTGCGGAGGCCCGATCAACGGCTACGACAGAGTGTAGTAGATAGGTCGGCGCCTGCGCCACCGGCGTCCGTGTCAGCCGCCGAGGGTGTTGGACGCCTTGCGGATGCCGAAGGACGAAATGACCTCGAAGATCCCGATGACCACGAACCACGCGCCGACCACGATCGCCAGCGTGACAATCGATTCGAACGGTGACGCCACGACCACGATGCCGGCGAGCAGGCTGAGCACGCCGAGGAAGATGTTCCAGCCCCGGCCGGGCAGGTGCGGGTCGCTGACGGCCGAAATCGTCGTGGCGACACCGCGGAAGATGAACCCGATGCCAATCCAGATGGCCAACAGCAGAATTGCGTATCCCTGACCGAAGTGGCGGAACGCGAGCAACGCCAGGATCAGCGACGCGGCCCCGCTGATGAACAACAGGACCCGGCTCCCCGCCGAGACGTGCAGCGAGAACGCGAAGATGACCTGCGCGATACCGGTGATGAGCAGATACACGCCGAAGGCGACGGCGGCGACCAGGATGGAAATTCCCGGCCACGCCAGCACCAGGACACCGAGGACGATCGACAGAATTCCCGACAGCAGAGCGGATTTCCACAAATGCGGCAACAAGCTTGGAATGGGGTGGGTTCCAGGAGAGTCAGGGGAGATAGTCATGGCCGCAGTCTGGCACAAACGCGGGCCGTGGTACAGGGACCGTACAGGGACTTTGATCAGACGTGGGCGGTGTGCGATCGCCCGGTGCGCAGGTCGGTCGGCTCTTCGGCTGCCTTGCGCCCGATGAGATACCAGGTGCGCATAACGCCCTTGCCCTTGACCTCGATGCTGCCCCGCTCCTGCAGGACGAACTCGTTTTTGAGCCGCTCGTACATCGCCTCGGGCACCTGGATGCGTCCGACCGAATCGGTGGACTCCATCCGCGACGCGACATTGACCGCGTCGCCCCACACGTCGTAAAAGAATCGGCGCGAGCCCACGACGCCCGCGACCACGGGTCCGCAGGCCATGCCCATCCGCAGCGCGACCGCGTCGCCGTGCGGATCCTTCAGTGCGGCAGCGACATTGGCCATGTCGAGTGCGAAATCGGCAAGGGCGAAGGCGTGATCCGGCCGGGCCCGCGGGACCCCGCTGACCACCATGTAGGAATCGCCGCTGACTTTGATCTTCTCGAGGCCGTGTTTATCGACCAGTTCGTCGAAGGCGCCGTACAGCCGGTTCAAAAACCGCACCAGGTCGGCCGGGGTGGTGGTGCTGGCGCGTTCGGTGAACCCGACGATGTCGGCGAACAGAACGGAGACCTCGTCGTATTTGTCGGCGATGACGCTGCGCGACGAGCTCTTGAGCCGCTCGGCGATGCTGCCCGGCAACATGTTGGCCAGCAGCGCTTCCGAGCGCTCGTACTCGGCCTCCATCACCGCCTCGGCGCGCTGGGTGTCGCGCAGGGCGAACCACACCGCCACGAACACCATCACGCAGGCCGAGACGATGGTGACGACGAAGGTCATGGACTGCGCCCACGCCGGCTGTAATCCGGTGTCGCGGGGGACCAGGAACTCCAGCGCGATCACCAGCCCGGCCCCGACCGCCGTGAGGCCGGCCGCCAGCACGGTGTGTTCGATGCCCAGCAACAGCACCACCAGGCACGCGCCCACCAAGAAGAAAAACTGCGAGCCCGTCCCCGTGCCGGCGTCCCAGCAGCTGACGAAGACCGTGATGTAGGCGGCGCCGATGAAGGTCAGCGGCGCGACGAGGGCACCGAAGCGGTGCAGCCATGGCACCGCGGCGAAGATCATCGCGGCGAGGGCGTTGATCGAGATGATCTGCCAGGTCCAGACTCCGGTGATCAACTGCAAAGCGACGAAGTCGACGCAGACCAGCACGGCCAGCCACGCGGCGATCGCGAGCACCCGGTATTGGCGCGCGGCGCTGTCGGCGTAGTGCTGGTTGCGGGCGCGCGACTGGGCCCGCGCCGCGGCTACACAGTCCGGGCGCTTCGACGAGCCGTCTGGCCATCGCGGTGGGCCACCACAATCCTTGGCCGCCACGCAGCAAGCCTAACCGCTGAGCAGGGTATTTGTCGGCTGTCTAATGAATATCGCCGTTTTCGCCCCCGTAAGTTTCCGGATCTGATAACCATCTTGTTATCGGGTTTTTGTCGGGTTTACGAGTCATTTGGTTCGGTTATTCAACACGTGTTGGACGCTCTGCGTGACGCGTGTTCGCCTCGACTAAGGGGTGCCTGATGACGGTTCTCAGAAGAATCGTTCTTGCGTCGCTCATTGCCCTTGCCGCCGCGCTCATGGATGGCTGCAGTATGGCCTGTAGTGATCCGAGTTGGCTGCTACGGGTGGCCGGCGATTCCATCGGCAATTACACCGCGGGGCCGGAGGTTTCGGCTTCGGGCCAGGTGTGCGTCACGCGGTCATTCGGCGACTGAGCCGTTCGCGCTCGCGCGGCGTCCCGGGTGATCAGCCGGGAGCCGTCGCGAGGCCGACGGGGGGCGTTGCCGCCCCGATGCGGTGCCGTCGCCACGCGTGTCGAAATCCCGCCGACGAAGCGCCAATTTATGAATTCAAGTGATCTTTTAAGCGGCATATTGCGGCTGCAACACAAAAGGCATAAATTCGCGCAGTTTATAAAAACGGGATAATCCATACCTTTGGAAGGTATTACGGCCGAATTGAAAACCGTGAACCGGTTTCGTCCGGCGGACGCGCCACTGCAGTACCGGAATGCCGGCGGCGCCGATGATGCTGCCGACCGCGCTGCTGGTGCCCTCGGTGAGATTCGAACTCACACTGGACGGGTTTTGAATCCGTTTCCTCTGCCAGTTGGGATACGAGGGCTTGCCGGCCTCTTACCTTAGAGGCAGCCTCCCACCATAGAGGATTTGGTGTCCTCAGCTGTCACACCGCCCCCGCGCACGCTGGTCTGAGGCGTTCGCGACAGAATGTCCGTCATGACAGGCCCCACGACCGACACCGACGCCGCTGTGCCGCGCCGGGTCCTGATCGCTGAAGACGAAGCGCTCATCCGACTGGATCTCGCGGAGATGCTCCGAGAGGAGGGTTACGAGATCGTCGGGGAGGCCGGCGACGGCCAGGAGGCCGTCGAGTTGGCCGAGCGCCATCAGCCGGACCTGGTGATCATGGACGTGAAGATGCCGCGCCGCGACGGCATCGACGCGGCCTCGGAGATAGCCAGCAAGCGCATCGCCCCGATCGTCGTGTTGACCGCGTTCAGCCAGCGCGACTTGGTTGAGCGTGCCCGGGACGCCGGGGCGATGGCCTACCTGGTGAAGCCGTTCACCATCAGCGACCTGATCCCGGCCATCGAATTGGCCGTCAGCCGGTTCGGCGAGATCGCGGAGCTGGAGCGCGAGGTGGCCACGCTGTCCGATCGGCTGGAGACCCGCAAGCTGGTGGAACGCGCCAAGGGTCTGCTGCAGACCGAGCAGGGCATGACTGAGCCCGAGGCGTTCAAGTGGATTCAGCGGGCCGCCATGGACCGGCGGACGACGATGAAGCGGGTCGCCGAAGTGGTTCTGGAGACTCTGGATCCGCCCAAGGACGCCTAACTTTCGGCGGCCGAGTGTGAGCTCACGGAGTCGAGTGTGAGCTCAGGGATTCGAGTGTGAAGCCACGGCCTTGACCGGGAGCCCACGGCGACGACACGCCGGGCGCGGGCGCCGTGGCCGCACACCGAAAGCCGCGGCTTCACACCGAAAGCCGCCGTAATCCCTAGCGGGCGACGATCACCGACGAACCGTGCCCGAACAGCCCCTGGTTGGCGGTGATCCCGACCGTGGCGTTTTCCACCTGTCGACCGGTGGCCTGGCCGCGCAGTTGCCACGTCAGCTCGCAGACCTGAGCGATCGCCTGCGCGGGGATGGCCTCGCCGAAGCAGGCCAGCCCGCCGGACGCGTTGACGGGAACCCGGCCGCCGATGGTGGTGGCGCCGCTGCGCAGCAGCGCCTCGGCTTCGCCCTTGGGGCACAGGCCCAGGTGTTCGTACCAGTCGAGCTCCAGCGCGGTGGACAGGTCGTAGACCTCGGCCAGGCTCACGTCCTCGGGCCCGATGCCCGCCTCGGCGTAGGCCGCGTCGAGGATATGGTCCTTGAACGCGCGATCGGGTGCGGGCACCGCGGCGGTGGAATCCGTTGCGATGTCCGGCAATTCGGGCAGGTGCTGCGGATAGTTCGGGGTGACCGTGCTGACCGCCCGCACCGAGGGCACGCCGGCCAGCGAGCCGAGATGTTCGCGGGCGAACTTCGCGCTGGCCACGATCAGCGCGGCCGCGCCGTCGGAGGTGGCGCAGATGTCCAGCAGCCGCAACGGGTCGGCCACCACCGCGCTGGCCAGCACGTCCTCGACCGACACCTCCTTGCGGTACCGGGCGTTCGGGTTCTGCAGGCCATGCCGCGAGTTCTTGACCTTGACCTGGGCGAAATCCTCGAGCGTGGCGCCGTAGAGGTCCATCCGCCGCCGCGCCAGCAGCGCGAAGTACACCGGGTTGGTGGCGCCGATCAGGTGGAACCGCTGCCAGTCGGGGTCGTTTTTGCGCTCACCGCCGACCGGGGCGAAAAAGCCCTTCGGCGTGGTGTCGGCGCCGATGACGAGGGCAACGTCGCAAAAGCCGGCCAGGATCTGGGCCCGGGCGCTCTGCAGCGCCTGCGAGCCGCTGGCGCACGCGGCATAGCTCGAGCTGACCGGCACGCCGTTCCACCCGAGCTTCTGCGCGAACGTCGCACCCGCGACGAACCCGGGGTAGCCGTTGCGGATGGTGTCCGCGCCCGCCACCAACTGGATCTGACGCCAGTCCAGGCCCGCTTCGTTCAGCGCGGCCCGGGCCGCGGCCACCCCGTATTCGGTGAAGTCGTTGCCCCACTTGCCCCAGGGATGCATCCCGGCGCCCAAGATGTACAGCGGTTCTGGAGCGCTCATCGTCACGCCACCTTCCACGCGTGCACGATGCGCTGCACGCCGTCGTCGTCGGTGTAGAGCGGCATGGTGGTCAGTTCCATCTCCATGCCGACCTTCAAGTCGGCGGCCAGCGTGCCCTCGACGACCTTGCCCAGCACGATCAGGCCCTCCTTCGCCAGCTCCACGGCGGCGACGGCGAACGGCTCAAAGGGGTCCGGCGACGGGTAGGGCGGCGGCGGCGCGTACCGGTTCTCGGTGTAGCTCCACAACTTTCCCCGCGTCGACAGCGCGACCGATTCCAGCGCGTCGCCGGTGCAACCCGGGTTGGGGCAGTTGTTCTCCCGCGGCGGGAAGACGTAGGTGCCGCATTCGGGGCACTTGCTGCCGATCAGATGCGGGACACCGGCTTGTTCACTAGTCGATTCGGTGGTGAACCATCCATCCACCGCCGGTTCTTGTCGGATGACTTCTGGCACCGGGCCAGCGTACCCAGCCCACGCATAAAACTGAAACGTGTTGCAGTTCTGCGGGCGGCACGGTCGGGGCGCGTAACTCGTCGCACCGGGTGCCTAAAGTGAAAGCCGTGCCCGCCACGAAAACCGCTACGAAGGCCAGCGAGGAACAAACCAGGCCGACGCTCATGCTGCTGGACGGCAATTCCCTGGCGTTTCGGGCGTTCTATGCGCTGCCCGCCGAGAACTTCAAGACCCGCGGCGGCCTGACCACCAACGCGGTCTACGGCTTCACCGCCATGCTGATCAACCTACTGCGCGACGAAGCCCCCACCCACATCGCCGCGGCGTTCGACGTGTCACGGCAGACCTTCCGCTCCGAGCGCTACCCGGAGTACAAGGCCAATCGGTCGGCGACGCCCGACGAGTTCCACGGCCAGATCGACATCACCAAGGAGGTCCTGGCGGCCCTGGGCATCACGGTGCTCGCCGAGGCGGGATTCGAGGCCGACGACCTGATCGCCACCCTGGCCACCCAAGCCGAAAACGAGGGCTATCGCGTGCTGGTGGTCACCGGCGACCGCGATTCCCTGCAGCTGGTCAGCGAGAACGTCACGGTGCTCTATCCCCGCAAGGGGGTCAGCGAATTGACCCGCTTCACCCCGGATGCCGTGGTCGAAAAGTACGGGCTGACGCCCACGCAGTACCCCGACTTCGCCGCGCTGCGCGGCGACCCCAGCGACAACCTGCCCGGCATCCCCGGCGTGGGGGAGAAGACCGCCTCCAAATGGATCGGCGAGTACGGGTCGCTGCAGGCGCTGGTCGACAACGTCGACTCGGTGCGCGGCAAGGTGGGCGACGCGCTGCGCGAACATCTGGCCAGCGTGATCCGCAACCGCGAGCTCACCGATCTGGTCAAAGACGTGCCGCTGGCCCAGACGCCCGACACGCTGCGGCTGCAACCGTGGGACCGCGACCAGATCCACCGGCTCTTCGACGACCTGGAGTTCCGGGTGCTGCGGGACCGGCTGTTCGAAACCCTGGCCGCGGTGGAGCCCGAGGTCGACGAGGGCTTCGACGTGCGCGGCGGCGCGCTGGAAGCGGGTGAGCTGGCGGTGTGGTTGGCCGAGCACAGCTCGGGGAAGCGATTCGGGCTGGCCGTCGTCGGCACCCACCTGGCGTACGACGCCGACGCCACCGCGCTGGCCATCGTGTCCGCCGACGGCGAGGGCCGCTACATCGACACCGCGACGCTGGACCCCGAAGACGAAGCGGCGCTGGCGTCCTGGCTGGCCGACCCCGGCCCGCCCAAGGCGCTGCACGAAGCCAAGCTGGCGATGCACGACCTGGCCGGGCGGGGCTGGGCACTGGCCGGCGTCACCTCCGACACCGCGCTGGCGGCCTATCTGGTGCGCCCCGGGCAGCGCAGCTTTTCCCTCGACGACCTGTCGCTGCGCTATCTACGGCGCGAGTTGCGGGCCGAAAACCCCGAACAGCAACAGCTTTCGCTACTGGATGACACCGACGGCACCGACGACCAGGCGGTGCAGACGCTGCTTTTGCGTGCCGTGGCGGTGCTGGATCTGGCCGACGCGCTCGACGAGGAGCTGGCCCGCATCAACTCCACCTCGTTGCTCAGCGGCATGGAGCTGCCGGTGCAGCGGGTGCTGGCGGGGATGGAAAACGCCGGCATCGCAGTCGATTTGGAGCTGCTGACCGAGCTGCAGAGCGATTTCGCCCACCTGATCCGCGACGCGGCCGAAGCGGCGTACGCGGTGATCGGCAAGCAGATCAACCTGGGCTCGCCAAAACAGTTGCAGGCGGTGCTCTTCGACGAGCTGGAGATGCCGAAGACCAAGCGCACCAAGACCGGCTACACCACCGATGCGGACGCGCTGCAATCGCTGTTCGACAAGACCGGTCACCCGTTCCTGCAGCACCTGCTGGCCCACCGCGACGCCACCAGGCTCAAGGTCACCGTCGACGGGCTGCTGAATTCCGTGGCCTCCGACGGGCGCATCCACACCACGTTCAATCAGACCATCGCCGCGACGGGCAGGTTGTCGTCGACCGAGCCGAACCTGCAGAACATCCCGATCCGCACCGAGGCCGGCCGGCGGATCCGCGACGCGTTCGTGGTCGGCGACGGCTACAGCGAGCTGATGACCGCCGACTACAGCCAGATCGAGATGCGGATCATGGCCCACTTGTCCAAGGACGCGGGGCTCATCGAGGCCTTCAACACCGGCGAGGACCTGCACTCGTTCGTCGCCTCACGCGCCTTCGGCGTGCCGATCGAGGAGGTCACCGCCGAACTGCGCCGCCGGGTCAAGGCCATGTCCTACGGGCTGGCCTACGGACTGAGCGCCTACGGGTTGTCCGCCCAGCTCAAGATCTCGACCGAAGAGGCCAAAGACCAGATGGAGCAGTACTTCGCCCGGTTCGGCGGGGTCCGTGACTACCTGATGGACGTCGTGGAACAGGCCCGCAAGGACGGCTACACCTCGACGGTGTTCGGCCGCCGCCGCTATCTGCCCGAACTCGACAGCAGTAACCGCCAGGTGCGCGAGGCCGCCGAGCGGGCGGCGCTCAACGCGCCCATCCAGGGCAGCGCGGCCGACATCATCAAGGTGGCGATGATCGAGACCGACCAGGCGATCAAGGACGCCGGGCTGTCCTCCCGGATCTTGCTGCAGGTGCACGACGAGCTGTTGTTCGAGGTCGCGCCGGGGGAACGAGAGCAGCTCGAAGCCCTGGCGCGCGACAAGATGGGCGGCGCCTACCCGCTGGACGTCCCACTCGAGGTTTCGGTCGGCTACGGGCGCAGCTGGGACGCTGCGGCGCACTGACAGGCCACCGTCCATGCCTACGGCAAAGCGCAGTCGAGGTCGCCCGGCGGGCTCGCGGGTGGATCCCGGCGAGCGGCGCTCGGAGCTCCTCGACGCCGCCGAGCGGGTGATCCGCGCCAAGGGCCCGTCGGCCGGACTGGTCGACATCGCGGGCGAGGCCGGGTTCGTCAGGTCGGCGGTCTACGCCGTGTACCCCGGCCGTGACGCGCTGCTGGCCGAGCTGAGCAAACGCACCTCGCAGCGACTGCTGGCCGAAATCACCACTCGCGCAGCCGGTTCCACCGACCTTCGGGAGCGGATGGCGTTGTTTTTCGACGTGATCAGCGCGTGGATGCAAGCCGAGCCGAACCTTTATCGGGCCCTGACCGGCGACCCGTCGACCAGTGTCTTCGAGCAGCTGGCCGGCGCGGTCGAATGGATGCTGGCGTCGTCGTCCGGCTCCGAGGACGCGCGCATGGCGGCGGCGCCCTGGTCGCGGGCCATCGTCGGGTCGGCGGTTGCGGCCGCGGAATGGTGGTGCCGGACGGGAACCATGCCGCGGGAGGCGCTCGTCGAACACCTCACCGCACTGTGCTGGGACGGCGGGGCGGCCCTGCCGTTCAACGCGGATGACATCAAGACCATTGACAACGCCCAATCATAATAGACAGACTGTCTTTTATGGTTCTGGCAGAGGTTCAAGCTCCTTCGCGCTACTGGGAAAACATCGTCGGCGAAACCGATGTCGACGTCACCGAAATCACCGGAACGATCCCCGACGGCCTGGTCGGCACCCTGTACCGGAACGGCTCGGGCCGCTGGACCCTCGGATCGGAGCAGGTCGAGAGCATTTTCGATGCCGACGGGATGGTCAGCGCGTTCGTCCTCGACGGATCGGGGGTGCGTTTCCGCAACCGCTTCGTCCGCACCAAGCACTACCTGAGGTCGACGGCGGCCGGACGCCTGGTGGACCGCGGCTTCGCCTACCAGCGCGACGGCGGCACGTTGGCGAACGCGCTGCGGCTTCCCGCCAACACCGCCAACACCAGCGTCATGGTCAACCGAAACCAGCTGCTGGCGCTCTGGGAGGGCGGACCGCCGCACGAACTCGATCTCGACACCCTGGACACCATCGGGCCGTCAAACCTCGGCGGGGCGCTCAAGGGTGCGGTCCGGGCCTATTCGGCGCACTACACCTACGACCCGGCCACCAACACCAAAATCAACTTCGGGTTCGACCCGTACTTTCCGCGGATCGACCTGCGCCACGTGCTGCGCGGGGCCGGCGGTCGCGAGCGGTGGCGCCGGCTGCGGGAGTTGGCGGGCGAGGCGGTGCCGCGGATGCGCCTGCGGCTCTACGAGACCGGCGCCAACGGCGTGACCCGCTACCTGCGCGCGGTGCCGCTGCCCGGGATGGGCGTGGTGCACGACATGGCGTTGACCCGGCGCTACGCGATCTTCGTCGTATCGCCGCTCCGCATCAACCCGTGGGCGCTGGCCGGCCGCCAATCCTATTGGGATTCCATACGTTTCAAGCCGCACGCGCCGTCGTACTTCGTTCTCGCGCCGCGCGACGGGGGCCGGGTGCGGGTGGCCGAGACGGACCCGTTCTATCACTGGCATTTCACCAACGCTTATGACGACGGCGACGACGTCGTCGTCGAGCTGCCACGGTTCGTGCCCCAGACGTATGCCGGCATGAAGAAATACACCGCACACATCCGGTCGGACATCGCCCAGCTCGACAACTACGGGGCCATCGACGACGCCGTGGTGCTGACGCGGTTCCGGATCGCCCCGTCGGGGCGGGTGTCCGGCGAACCGTTGGCCGATTTCGGGTGCGAATTCCCCCAGATCGACCAGCGGCGTTCCACGACCCGGCACGACGTGTCCTACGTGACCGTCCAGGACCCCGCGAAGTTCGAGGGCCAGGGGATCGCACGCATCGATCACCGCACCGGGGCGGTTCAGACGTATTGCCCGCCCGGGGACGTGCTGGTGGAGCCGACGTTTGTGCCGCGCACCGGCGGAACGGCCGAGGACGACGGCTGGCTGCTCACGGTCGGATACCACGAATCGCAGCATCGCAGCAGGTTAATGGTGGTCGACGCGGCCCGCGTGGCGGACGGTCCGATCGCGGAGGCCTGGCTGCCGTTCCACGTGCCGATGAGCTACCACGGCGCCTTCACCAACCGGGTGGCCCACCGAACGGGGTGAAGCGCCGGGACTGGGTTTGGCCAGCGTGTGCACAGTCGAGTAGCCTCGATGGGTAAATCCCAATTGTCCCTACGACCAAACCTGTCCGGAGCACCCCAACAATATGCCGAGTCCCGCCGTCACCTCGCCGCAAGTAGCCGTCAACGACATTGGCTCCAGCGAGGACTTTCTCGCCGCAATAGACAAAACGATCAAGTACTTCAACGATGGCGACATCGTCGAAGGCACGATCGTCAAAGTGGACCGGGACGAGGTGCTCCTCGACATCGGCTACAAGACCGAAGGGGTCATCCCCGCCCGCGAGCTCTCGATCAAGCACGACGTCGACCCCAACGAGGTCGTTTCCGTGGGAGACGAGGTTGAAGCGCTGGTCCTCACCAAGGAGGACAAAGAGGGCCGCCTGATCCTGTCCAAGAAGCGCGCGCAGTACGAGCGCGCCTGGGGCACCATCGAGGCGCTCAAGGAGAAGGACGAGGCCGTCAAGGGCACCGTCATCGAGGTGGTCAAGGGTGGCCTGATCCTCGACATCGGGCTGCGCGGCTTCCTGCCCGCCTCGCTCGTCGAGATGCGCCGGGTGCGCGATCTGCAGCCGTACATCGGCAAGGAGATCGAGGCCAAGATCATCGAGCTGGACAAGAACCGCAACAACGTGGTGCTGTCGCGCCGGGCGTGGCTCGAGCAGACGCAGTCCGAGGTGCGCAGCGAGTTCCTCAACCAGCTGCAGAAGGGCGCCATCCGCAAGGGTGTCGTCTCCTCCATCGTCAACTTCGGCGCGTTCGTCGACCTCGGCGGTGTGGACGGTCTGGTGCACGTCTCCGAGCTGAGTTGGAAGCACATCGACCACCCGTCCGAGGTGGTCCAGGTCGGCGACGAGGTCACCGTCGAGGTGCTCGACGTCGACATGGACCGCGAGCGGGTTTCGTTGTCGCTCAAGGCGACCCAGGAAGACCCGTGGCGTCACTTCGCCCGCACCCACGCCATCGGCCAGATCGTGCCCGGCAAGGTCACCAAGCTGGTTCCGTTCGGCGCGTTCGTCCGCGTCGAGGAGGGCATCGAAGGCCTGGTGCACATCTCCGAGCTGGCCGAGCGCCACGTCGAGGTCCCCGACCAGGTGGTTGCCGTCGGCGACGACGCGATGGTCAAGGTCATCGACATCGACCTGGAGCGGCGCCGGATCTCGCTGTCGCTCAAGCAGGCCAACGAGGACTACACCGACGAGTTCGACCCGGCGAAGTACGGCATGGCCGACAGCTACGACGAGCAGGGCAACTACATCTTCCCCGAGGGCTTCGACTCCGAAACCAACGAATGGCTCGAAGGATTCGACAAGCAGCGCACCGAGTGGGAGGCCCGCTACGCCGAGGCTGAGCGCCGGCACAAGATGCACACCGCGCAGATGGAGAAGTTCGCCGCGGCCGAGGCGGCCGGGCACGCCGGCGGCGAGCAGTCGCCGGGCAACGGTGCGCCCCCGGAGAAGGCGGGCGGATCGCTGGCCAGCGATGCCCAATTGGCCGCGCTGCGGGAGAAACTCGCCGGCAACGCGTGACCGCTTCCTGAGGACGCCATGCTGCGTATCGGGTTGACCGGCGGCATCGGCGCCGGCAAGTCGGCGCTGTCGTCCACGTTCGAACGGTGCGGCGCCGTCATCGTCGACGGCGACGTCATCGCGCGTGAGGTGGTCCAGCCGGGCACCGAAGGGCTGGCGGCGCTCGTCGAAGCGTTCGGTGACGACATCCTGCTGCCGGACGGAGCGCTCGATCGTCCGGCGTTGGCCGCCAAGGCTTTTCGTGACGACGAGGCGCGCCAGACGCTGAATGGGATCGTCCACCCCCTGGTGGGGAAGCGCCGCGCGGAGATCATCGCGTCGGTGGCCGAGGATTCGGTTGTCGTCGAGGACATTCCGCTGCTCGTCGAGTCCGGGATGGCGCCGCTGTTCCCGCTCGTGGTGATCGTGTACGCCGACGTCGAGCTGCGGCTGCGGCGGCTGGTCGAGCAACGCGGTATGGCCGAAGACGATGCCCGCGCCAGGATCGCCGCGCAGGCCGGCGACGACCAGCGCCGCGCTGTGGCCGACATCTGGTTGGACAACTCCGGCAGCCCGGAAGACTTGGCGCGGCGGGCGCAGGAGGTGTGGGACAACCGCATCGTGCCGTTCGCCCACAACCTGAGCACGCGCCAGATCGCCCGGGCGCCGGCCCGTTTGGTGCCGCCCGACCCGACCTGGCCGGATCAGGCGCAACGAATCCTCAACCGCCTCAAGACGACCTGCGGGCACCGGGCGCTGCGCGTCGACCACATCGGTTCGACGGCCGTGCCGGATTTTCCGGCCAAGGACGTCATCGACATCCAGATCACGGTCGAATCATTGGATGTCGCCGACGAACTCGTCGAACCGTTGCTATCCGCCGGTTACCCGCGCGTCGGGCACATCGGCGAGGATGTTCCCAAGGACACTGCCCGCAGCACCGACCTGAGGTACGACCACAGTGATGCTCCAGGGCTGTGGCACAAGCGCTTTCACAAATCAGCCGACCCGGGCCGGATTACCAACGTGCATATCCGGGTCTCCGGCCACCCCAATCAGCAGTTCGCGCTGCTGTTCGTCGACTGGCTGAGGGCCGACCCCGACGCGCGCGCCGAGTACCTGAGCGTCAAGCGCGCGGCCGAACAGCTCGCCGGCGGCGACACTGCGATATACGCCGACAGCAAGGAGCGCTGGTTCCTCGACGCCTACCGGCGGGCCTGGGAGTGGGCCGACTCGACGGGCTGGCGCCCTTAGCTAGGGCAGCGGCGCCCCGCACTGCAGCGCACCGTTGTTGGGATCGGCGTTCCCGGCCACCGGCCTGACCATTTGGTCAGCCTGGACGAAAACGTTGTCGTCCACGTCGATCTCGCAGTGCACGTTCGCCGAGTACGGGAAGTGCAGCACGATGCGCATGCCGGCCTGCTGCGGGTCGGGCAATACCGTGTCGGCTTCGAACGCGTTGCCGGGCATCGAGCTCAGCCCGGCGGTGTTCGTCTGGCCGCCGTTGATCACGAACGTGGCCTGACTTCCCGTCGTGACGCCGTCGATCCTGGCGCGATAGGTGATGTTGTGCAGATCCGCCCTCGCCGTCGCCGGGTTCAGCTGAGCGCCGGCGGCGATCAGCGTGACCGCGGCGATCGGCAGGATCATGCGGCCTTTGCAGCTCATAGCCGGTGACATTACAACCAGCGTGATTTGCGAACCAGATGGTTTGCGCTGGATTGCTTCAAGGCTGGCAGCGCGGACACCACAGCGTCGCCCGGCCGCCCACCCGGGCACGCTCGAGCGGCGTGCCGCAGCGCGGGCAGCGCGGGTCGGGCTCGTCACGCACCCTCTTGAGCCAGCGTGGCAAACCCGGCACCCGGCCATGCCGCACGGCGGTGCGCAGCACCCGCGTCATCGCGGCATGCAAGGTCTTCACGTCGTCGTCACCCAATTCCGCGACCGCCACGGTGGGCCGAATCCTGGCCCGCCAGCAGATTTCGTCGACCAGCAGATTGCCGAGGCCGGCGATCACCGATTGGTCCATCAGCGTGGGTTTGAGCTGGCGCGAGCGTGCGGATCGGGAGTTCAGCACCGCGCGGAATTCGCGCAGGCCGAGGCCCAGCGCGTCGGGACCCTGCGGGCCCGTGACGTGGGTGATGTCGTCGGCATCGTCGGCCAGCCATATCCCGCGCAACTTGCGGAGGTCGGCGTAGCGCAGTTCGCCGCTGTCCAGCTCCAGCACGAGCCGCTCGTAGGGGTCGCGGGTGGCCCCGCTGGCGGCATAGTAGGGGCGGCCGGTCATGCCGCTGTGGATCAGCAGTGTCGGGCCGTCCGTGGGCAGCACGAGCCACTTGCCGTGCCGGCGTGGACCGGCGAATCGGTGACCGGTCAGCCTGCGCGCGAACGCTTTTGCGGTGGTGTTACGCAAGATCCCGGGATCGTGCACCTGCACGTGCCGGATCCGCCGGCGCGGCAACCCGGCGGCCAGTTGCCGCCGGAACCCTTCCACGTCGGGCAGTTCAGGCACGCAGCTTCGCCACGCGCCGCAGTGGGCCCGCCGGGGAGCGGACGTGCCTCGACATGTTCGCCCACGAATCCGGTTGTCCGACAAGTGGTTTGGGAAGATCCCGGATGATCAACCGGTCGGCCCGGAAATCCTGCTGGATGAAACCGGGTTCAGCAGCCATCAGTGCGTCTCCCGCACGACTTCGCCGGGTTCCTTGTCGGTGCGCACACCGAGGTAGCGCGGATGACGCGACTTGCTATTGCGCGTCCACTCGCTGAATCCGGTCTGAACCACCATCTCGGGGCATACCCAGTGCGCGCCGGCCTCGCGATCATGGCGCCAGGGTAGCCCCGGCCGCGCTACGCCGGTGGCATCAAAACGGTGTCGATCATGTACACCGTGGCGTTGGCGGTCGGCACCCCGCCGCAGACCACGCCGGCGTTGTTGACGGTCAAGTTGTTTCCCTGACCGTTGACGGCCAGGTCGGCACCCTGCAGGGTGCGGTGACTGCCGATCACCTTCGCGGGGCTGAGCTGGCCCTGCACGACGTGGTAGGTCAGAATCTTGTTCAGCATCGCGGAGTCGGTTTTCAGCTGGTCGACCGTCGAGGCCGGCAGCTTGTTGAACGCGTCGTCGGTCGGCGCGAACACCGTGTACTGACCGTTGTTGAGGGTGTCGACGAGATTGACCTGCGGGTTGAGCTGGCCGGACACCGCGGAAGTCAGCGTCGTGAGCATCGGGTTGTTGGAGGCCGCCACCGCGACGGGCACCTGCGACATGCCCTGCACTGAGGCGGGGCCGTCGGGGTGTGCGCTCGCGTAGTCTCCGCATCCCGGTCCGACCAGGTCGGCGGCCGCGGCCAGCGGGGACGTTGTGATCGCGAAACCCATCATGGTCACCGCGGCAAGCCCCGTTGCCGCCATTGCTTTTTTGTCCAGTTTCATCGCGTTGGTCCCTCCGGTTCGTCGACGGCCACCTTCGGCCGTCGTTACGGGGGATTCGGAGCCGCGGCGTTGTTGGATTGCCCACCGGCGCGATTGGTGGCGATCAACCGTAGGTGAACGAATACACCTGCAGCCCTTTGCCGGGACGCACCTCGAGGGCGCCGGTGTCGGGATGGTCGCCGGCGACGATCTGGTGTGACGTCGGCGGCCCGCTGATCGGCAGCGGGGTGGAGCGGCCATCGCGCGTCACCGTGACGGTCCCGGTTCCGCCGACGACCAGGTAGACGTTGGTGGCGTGATAGTTGAGTTTGATGCTGGACTGGTCGCTGTCGGCGGTCGCGCCCTGGTAGTCGAGTGTCCACGGCCCGCGCAGCGCGAAGCTGTCGGCCGCGAGGGCCGGGGGATAGTCGAATGTTGCTGAGCCCTCGTCGTATTGGCTGCTGCCGCCATAGTTGACGACCTTGCCGACGGCGAAGTACGTCTCGGGGGTCATCTGGTGCCGTGGGGTGGTGTCGGCGGCGTCCACCGGCGGGGGCAGCGCGGCCCGGGGGTCCGCGAGGGAGATCAATTGCCGGATCAGCCGCTCGGTGACGCGGTAGTCGCCCTCGCCGAACTTGACGTGGCGCACCGTGCCGTCCGCGTCGATCAGGTACTCCGCGGGCCAGTACCGATTGCGGTAGTTGGTCCAGGTGGAGTAGCCGTTGTCGAGCGCGATCGGGTATGTGATGCCGAGGTCGGCGGCGCCCTTGGCGACGTTGCCGGGCACCTTTTCGAACGCGTACTCGGGGGTGTGCACCCCGATGACTTCGAAGCCGTCGTCGTGGTAGGCGTGGTACCAGCCGACGACGTGCGGGATCGCGCGCTGGCAGTTGATGCACGAGTACGCCCAGAAGTCGATCAACACGACCTTGCCGCGCAGCGACTTCAGGTCGATCGGGGCGCCGCCGGGGGTGTTGAGCCAGCCGGCGAGGCCTTTGAGATCGGGCGCCGGGCCGCAGTTTTCGAGCTCGGTGGCGCCGTTGCTGCAGCGGGACAGCTGCGCGTTCTGATCGTTGACGACGCCGCCCAGGTTGAGTTTTTCCCGGACCCGCTGATCGCCGGCGAGTTTGTCCTGCAGCGCGCCGGTGTAGTCGGGGATCGCCTGCTGCAGCAGCGCGGGCACATTGAACACGAGCGCCACCGAGAGCCCGATCGTGACTATGCCTGCGGCGATGCGGATCTCGCGCTGCCGGCGCCGGAAGGCCGCCACCCGTTGCGCCACTTGCCGGCCCGCCAGCGCGAAGATCAGCAGCGGCAGCGCGGCACCGATGGCGAACGCGCAGGTGAGCACGACCGTGCCCGTTCCGATCGAGGCGGTCGCCCCGGCGACCACGATCGCGGCCAGCACAGGACCGGCGCAGGGGACGTAGAGCACCCCCAATGCCAGGCCGACACCGAAACCGTTGCCGCGCCCGCCGATTTGCTTCTGCGGGATGCGCGCGAAGGGACGCTCCAGGAGTTGTTCGAACCTGGGGAAGATCAGGCCTAACCCGATCGCGACCAGGGCCGCCAACGCCGCCCACCGGATGGCGTCCTGCGGCAGGCCCAGCAGCCAGAGCAGCGTCGACCCGATCAGGGTGACCAGGCTGAAGCTGAGAACGAGGCCGACGATCACCCGGTAGGGCCGTAGCCGTTGCGAGCGTGAATGTTCGGCCGCGTCGCCGCCGGTGCCTTGCGCGCCCGAGAAGAAGATCACCGGCAGCACCGGCAGAATGCACGGTGACACGCCGGTGATCAAGCCTCCGACGAAGCCGATCAGCGCGAGAGTCAACATGACTGCTATTCGCAGCCGGCCCGGTCATGGATCGCATCGAGTCTGGTGCGCCCACGGCAGGCGCGCCGAAGGCCGATGCTCCGAAGGACCTACTGGGCCGGCGGCATCAGCACGGTGTCGATCATGTACACCGTCGCGTTGGCGGTGTGCACCCCTCCGCACACCAGACCGGCGTCGTTGACCTTGAGGCCATTGCCCTGGCCGGTCACGTTCACGGTGGCGCCCTGCAGGGTCGCGTGACTGCCGTCGATCTTGTTCGGGCTCGTCTGTCCCTGCACGACGTGATAGGTCAGGATGCTCTTGAGCATCGGCGCGTCGGTCTTCAGCTTGTCCAGCGTCGCCGCGGGAAGTTTGTCGAAGGCGGCGTTGGTCGGCGCGAAGACCGTGTACTGGCCGTTGTTGAGGGTGTCGACGAGGTTCACGTCGGGGTTGAGCTTGCCCGACAGGGCCGACGTCAACGTGGTGAGCATCGGATTGTTCGACGCCGCGGTGGCGACCGGGTCCTGCGCCATCCCCGCCACCGAGCCCGGGCCGGTGGGGTTCTGCTTCGCGTAGTCCCCGCAACCCGGGCCGACCAGGTCAGCGGCGGGGTCGGCGGCGCCCGACGTTGTCGAAGGCGCGGTCATACTGCTGGTCATGCTGCTGGTTGTCGGCCCAGACGCCGACTTGTCACTGGAACATCCTGACAAGCCGACTAACAGTGCGGTCGCCGCCAGCCCCGTGGCCGCGACCGTCCTTGCGCGAGCGTTCGTCATTGCGTTCGACTCCTTCGTCATGGGCGGCCTTGTGCCGCCGTATTTCGGCCGGACCGCAGTTATTCGGAAACGACGGGGCGGGGGACGGAAATTGGGGCGCACAACAGGTGCGGGCCGCCCGGCGGCCGCGGTGCGATTTCTCGCAACGTCCGCGGCCGGGGCGGCCCCGAATACCAGTTATGGAGGTCCTCGCAGCCGCTCGAACGGCGCGAGTGCGCGCGGCGCCGCGGGACTCGTTACGCTATCGCGCCATGGGTAGTTCGGCGCGCGTCAGCGGCGAGCTCGATACGTTGCTGCGCCGGGTGGCCGACCGGGACACCGATGCGTTCGCGCAACTCTACGACCAAACCCGCGCCCGGGTCTTCGGGCTGGTGTTCCGGGTGCTTCGCGATCCCGGATACAGCGAGGAGACGACCCAGGAGATCTACCTGCAGTTGTGGCGCAACGCCCGGGCCTACGATCCGGCGGCGGGGAGCGCGGTGGCGTGGATCCTGTCGCTGGCGCACCGGCGGGCCGTCGACCGGGTCCGTGCCGAACAAGCGGCGACGGATCGCGAATCACGCTACGGCGCCGCGGATGTCGAGCGCGACCGCGACGTCGTCGCCGACGCCGCGATGGCCCGCGACGAGCGCGACCGGGTCGTCGAATGCCTGCAGGGGTTGACCGACGCCCAGCGTCAATGCGTCGAATTGGCCTACTACCAGGGCCTGACCTACGCTCAGGTTTCCGAGCGTCTTGCGCAGAACCCGTCGACGATCAAATCGCGGATGCGGGATGCCTTGCGCAAACTCCGTCGTTGTTTGGATGTGCCATGACCGACCCATCCGATTTCACCCTGCTCGAGCTGGCCGCGGCGTACGCGCTCGACGCCGTCTCCGACGCCGAACGCGCGGATATCGAGCGACGCGTCGCGGCCGCGCCGCCGTCGGTCGCCGAGGAATTTCACGCCGAAGTGCGGGCGGTTCGCGAGACGATGGCGGTCGTGTCGGCGCACACCGAACTGGATCCGCACCCGAGGCTGCGCGCCAAAGTGCTGGCGGCCGTCGAACCCCGTCGCTCCGGCCGGATACGTTGGCGCACAGCGGCATTGGCGGCCGCCGCGGCCGTGGTCGCCGCGGTGATCGCTACCGGCGTCACCGTGGCGCTCCGCCCGACGCCGACGACATCGACGGCGGAGGCCGTCTTCGCCGCGCCGGACGTCCACACCGCGACCGCCGAGCTGCCGGCCGGTGGCACCGCGACCGTGGTGTTCTCCCGGCAACGCAACGCGGCGGTGGTCGTGCTGAACAACGTCGCGCCGCCCCTGCCCGACAGCGTCTACGAGATGTGGCTGATCGACCAGAACGGGCCGCGCCCGGCGGGCACCATGGGTGCCGACACCGTCAAGCCGTCCACCACCGCCATCGTGCCCAACCTGGGGCACAGCACCGTGCTCGCGGTGACGGCCGAACCGGGGCAGGGCTCCGCCCAACCCACGACCACACCGTTTCTCAAACTCCCGTTGAGCTGAGCCAGGTCAGTTCCATGCCGCCGCCGGCCAGCCACCGCGACAGGTCATAGCCGTTGCGGGCCAATCCATCCACCGCGGCCACGGCGCGTTGCACCGCCAGCTCCGCGACCTCGGGGGTCAGCAGGCCGTGGCGCACCGCGTCGAGCAACTCGTCGACATCGGCCAGTTCCGCGCGGGCACCGGTGCGGACCTCGATGTCGAGGTAATGATCCTCGGAGCGCCATACCTCGGGGCCCGGCGTGTATTCGCCCACATCCAGGTAGTAGTCGTGGTCGCGTTCATGGCCGGGATTGAAGTGAAAGACCGTGGCGCGCAAGCCCAAGGACGGCAGCAGCCACGACTCGAGGTAGTGGAACTGGGCGCGGCCGGGGGTGGGA
Source organism: Mycobacterium sp. WUMAC-067 (assembly GCF_020217485.1). Taxonomy (GTDB): domain Bacteria; phylum Actinomycetota; class Actinomycetes; order Mycobacteriales; family Mycobacteriaceae; genus Mycobacterium. Next base: position 50,664 of record NZ_JAEKMI010000004.1, read on the forward strand.
CGCGCGACGTAGAGACCCCACGGGCGCACCGCATACTCGTCCACGGCCCGCACAATGCCCTTGGGATCGGTGTTGGTGCGGCCCGCTAGGTCGAACGTTTCGTGTTTCGGTGGATGAATGTCGCTTTTCCTCCTGAATGATGTCACCCTACCGGCGCAACCGGATCTTCCACCGCACAAAGCCGGCATACAGCAGCGACAGCGCGGCCAGCATGCCCATGTCGAGCAGCCAGCTCTTCGGCGTGTGCTGCCAGAACCTGTCCTGCGACAGCAGCGAATCGGGCACCAGGTGCCGCAGGTCGACCGTCGACGAGGCGGCGGCGTAGCCCCAGCGCGCCGGCATCGCCCAGGACAGCTGGTTCAGGCCGAGCCGGCCGGTCACGGGCACCATGCCGCCGCACAGCACCAGCTGCGCCATCACGGTCACCACGAACAGCGGCATGATCTGCTCGCTGGAGCGCACCAGCGACGAGATGGCCAGTCCCAGGATGGCCGACGCGACGCACGTCGCGGCGACGGTGGCAAACAGTTCGACGGTGGCCCCGAGCGTGGAGTGGCCGAACAGAACCGCGCCGCGCGTGGGTGCGCCCTTGCCGGCCACCACGATTGCCGTGACGATCGCCGACTGCAGGATGGCGAACGCGCAGAACACCGCGCTCTTGGCGAGCAGGTAGGCGGTGGTCGACAGGCCGACAGCCTGCTCCCGCTGGAAGATGGCCCGTTCGCCGACCAGGTCGCGAATCGTCAAGGCGGTGCCCATGAATGCCGCGGCCGGCATCAACAGGGCAAGTATCTGTGCGGCCTCGTCGGGCGTTCCCGCGTTCGGCCCGGGCGCACGAAATCCGTTGCTGCCCGGGACGGTCAATGACAGCGAACCCAGGATGAACGGCAGGAGCGCCAGGAAGACGAAGTAGGCGCGGTCGGCGACGACGAGGCGAAATTGCCGTCGGGCGATGGTCGAGATCTGGCGTCGCACGCTGGTGTGCACCGGCTCGCCGAGGCCGCTGGGCTCATCGGCCTTGTCCGGCACGCGCTTTTGGGCCTCGCTCCGTTCTACAAAGCGACGGTTCGCCTCGTCCGGGTCGGCGCCGACCTGGGTGAAGATCTTGGCCCAGTTGGTGGTCCCCATCGCGTCGCCGATCTGCTCGGGCGAGCCGCGGTAGGCCGTCTTGCCGCCGGGGGCCATCAGCAACACCTGGTCGCAGACGTCCAGGTAGGACAGCGAGTGCGTGACCACCAGCACGACGCGACCGGCGTCGGCCAACTGGCGCAGCATTGTCATGACCTGCAGGTCGAGCGCGGGGTCCAGGCCCGAGGTGGGCTCGTCGAGGATCAGCAGTGACGGCCCGGTCAGCAGCTCGAGCGCCACCGACGCGCGTTTGCGTTGCCCGCCGGAGAGCTTGTCGACGCGGGTGTCGGCGTGCTTGGTCAGGTCGAGCTCCTCGAGCACCTGGGCGACGACCTTGGCGCGGTCCGCTTTGCCCGTGTCGGGCGGCAGCCGCAGCTCGGCGGCGTAGCCCAGCGCCTGGTTGACGGTCAGCTGGCGATGCACCACGTCGTCCTGGGGCACCATGCCGATCCTGCTGCGCAGGGACGCGTACTCGGCGTGAATGTTGTGTCCCTCGAACGTAACTGAGCCCCAGCTCGGGGTGGTGTAGCCGGCGATGAGCCTGGCCAAGGTGCTCTTTCCGGCGCCCGACCCGCCGATCACGGCGGTCAGTGTTCCGGGACGGGCGATCAGCGAGATGTCGTCGAGCAGTTGTTTTCCGTTGTCCACGACGTACTTGACGTTGCGCACCTCGAGACCGCCGCTGCGCGTCGCGGCCTCGCTGCGTGGGGTGAGCGTGCCGGCGCGGAAGACCAGGTCGACGTTGCCGATGGTGACGACGTCGTCCTCGGACAGGATCGCCGACCCGACCCGGGTGCCGTTGACGAACGTGCCGTTGACGCTGTTGTCCCGGATCTCGGTGCCCAGCGGCGTGGGGACCAAGGTCGCGTGCTGACGCGACGCCAACACGTCGGGGACGACGATGTCGTTTTCGGGGGCACGCCCGATGGTCATGGCGCCGGTCGTGCCCGCGGCGGACGACGCGCGCGGGGAGAGCAATCTCACAAAACGCGTCGCCAGGTTCGACACGTCGGCCGTCTTGGCGTCGATCACCGTGAATTCCGTTGCGGGTGAAACGGAGTGGACGACGGTCGGCGGCTCGGGTGGACCGCCCCGGCCCGCCGGCGGCCGATGCGGCACGTTCTGTTGCGCGCCCGGCGCGGACCACGCCAGTGTCGGCGGGCCGGAATCGTGGCGGGGCCGGGTGCGGGCCGGGCGGCCGGCGTGGCCCTGGCGGGGCCCGATCGCGAAGGTCAGGTGCGGGCCCCGCGGGTTCCCGACGTGGATGCTCTGGCCGTCGTGGATGTCGATGACCGGCATCCGGTAACCGTTGAGATAGGTCCCGTTCAGGGAGCCGTTATCGATTGCCAGCCAGCGGCCTTGGTCGAAACGCAGGATCAGATGCGCGCGCGAGATTCGCGGATCGGCGATCCGCACGTCGGCCTGCACGTCGCGTCCGACGACCACTTCGTGTCCGGCCGCGAAGGATCGTTGGGACCCGTCGTGCCGAATCGTCAGGAGGGGCGGGGCGGGTCGAGTCACCACTCAAGTATCGGGCCGCGCCGGCCATGCTTCGATGAGATCCGGCTGTGACTTCCCTTTGTTTCGGCTCGGCGATTCATAGCGCTTTCATAGTCGGCTGAGTCGAATCGCCCACTGGCGTGCGGCATTATTCGAACGAGGGGGCCAAGCGATTAATGGATGAGCACAAGCGAACGACCCGGCGCATCGGCACCGGGCGACGACTGCTGGGCAACCCGCGCCAGGCCCGTGAGGCCCTGCGCGCGGGTTTTCACTCGCTGCCCGCCATGCCGATCGGGCAGCTGTTTCGCCGGATACCACCGGTAAGTTCCGCGCCGAACGCGGAACCCGAAGCGGCACAACCGCGCAGCGAGTCCAGTGCGCCGCGTCTTGCGGTGGGAAACGGCGCGTCCTTCGCCGGCTACACGATCTTGCGGCAGCTGGGCGCCGGCGGTATGGCCGAGGTCTACCTGGCGTTGCATCCCCGGCTGCCGCGCCGCGACGTGATCAAAGTTCTCGCCGAGGCGGTGACGGCCGATCCCGAGTTCCGCGAAAGGTTCAACCGGGAAGCCGATCTCGCGGCGACGCTGTGGCATCCGCACATCGTCGGCGTCCACGACCGCGGCGCATTCAACGGGCATCTGTGGATTTCGATGGACTATGTCGAGGGCACCGATGCGTCGCGGTTGGTCAAAGAGGGCCACCCCGAAGGCATGCCGATCCACGAGGTGGGCGCCATCGTGCACGCGGTCGCGGGCGCGCTGGACTACGCGCATGACCGTGGCCTGCTGCACCGCGACGTCAAGCCCGCCAACATCCTGCTCACCCATCCCGAAGACGGGGAGCGCCGAATCCTGTTGGCGGACTTCGGTGTCGCACGTCACCTGGGTGACGTGAGCGGCATCACCGAGACCAATGTCGCGGTGGGAACGGTGGCCTACGCGGCACCCGAGCAGCTTGCGGGTGCGCCTATCGACGGGCGGGCCGACCAATATGCTTTGGCGGCAACGGCTTTCCACCTGCTCACCGGTGCCCCGCCGTTCCAGCATTCCAACCCGATCGCGGTGATCAGCCAGCACCTGCACGAGGCCCCTCCTCGGCTCAGCGATTTTCGGCCGGATCTGGCGGGGCTCGACGAGGTGTTCTCGAAGGCGCTGGCCAAACGGCCCGAGGACAGGTTCGCGCGGTGCCGCGAGTTCGCGACCGCCGTCAGCGAGCAGTTCTCCGAAGCGGGCCGCCGCCCGCCGCGCGCCGTTCCGTTGACACCGCACCGCCGGCGCGGGCCCGGTGGCGCCCTGGCGGCTTTGAACCACCGCTTTTCGTCGAAAACCCGGTGGGCCGCGGCGCTGGTGTGCGCGGTGCTCGTGGCCGTCGCGGCGACCTGGTCGATCCTGTACTCCGTCGAGCCCGCCGCGCCGCCGCCCCACCCCACGCTCGCGTCCAAACCGTCGGTCCCCGTTGCGAGTGCCGCGCCTACCGCGGGGGGACCGGCGCTGAATGGGACGTACCGGCTGGACTACGACCAGACCAAGCGGACCACCAACGGCATCGGCATCCGCCACCGCGGGGCCACCACCGACTGGTGGGCGTTCCGGTCGGCCTGTACGACCAACGGATGCGCGGCGACCGGGACCCAGCTCGACGATGCCACGCACCAACTGGCCAGCACCGCCGGCGGCGGCCAGGCCGACACCCTGCGCTACGTGGGTGGCTACTGGCAAGGGGCGCCCGAGCCGTTGCGGGTGGGCTGCGCCCAGCCGAACGGACGGGTCCCGGCCACCCAGCAGGAGACCGTCGCGTGGTCGCTGGCGCCGCAGGCCGACGGCACGCTGCGGGGCACGGAGACCGAGACCGTGCTCAGCGACGAGTGCGGCGCTCAGGGGGCGGTGGTCCGGGTGCCCGTGGTGGCCACCCGGGCGGGCGCCGCGCCGGCCGGGGTGGCGTTGGGCGACCCCACCCAGGTCATCAACACCTCGGCCACCGCGGCCGCCCCGGCGCCGCCCGTGCTCGGCGGGTTGTGCGCCGACGTCGGCAAGGTCGCCTACGACCCGACCAACAACGAGCAGATCGTGTGCGAGGGCAGCAGCTGGGCCAAGGCGCCCATCACGATGGGCGTGCACGCGGCCGGCAGCTCGTGCGACCGGCCGGGCACCTCGGTGTTCGCCATGAGCACCTCCAGCGACGGCTACCTGTTGCAATGCGATCCGGTCACCCGGACGTGGACGCGTCCCGCGGGATAGCCGGGGACGGCCGCGCGGCGCGGTGTGGACACGACCGGCCGCGGGCGATGGCCACCCCTATGAGCGCGCCGGCTCGTAAAGACCAGCTCCAACGCACTTGTCGGTGAGCGCCTCTACCCTGGTGGCATGGCATTTGCCACGGAACATCCAGTAGTCGCTCATTCGGAATACCGCCCGGCGGAAGAGGCCGTGGCGGGGTTGGTGCGCGTCGGCGGCCGCTTCGAAGTGGTCAGCCCGCACGATCCTGCAGGGGACCAGCCGGCGGCCATCGACGAGCTGGAGCGCCGGATCAGGGCGGGGGAGCGCGACGTGGTGCTGCTCGGCGCCACCGGCACCGGGAAGTCGGCCACCACCGCCTGGCTCATCGAGCGGCTGCAGCGGCCGACCCTGGTCATGGCGCCCAACAAGACGCTGGCCGCCCAGCTGGCCAACGAGTTGCGGGAGATGTTGCCGCACAACGCCGTTGAGTACTTCGTGTCGTACTACGACTACTACCAGCCCGAGGCGTACATCGCGCAGACCGACACCTACATCGAGAAGGACAGCTCGATCAACGACGACGTGGAGCGGTTGAGGCACTCCGCGACGTCGTCGCTGCTGTCGCGGCGCGACGTGGTCGTGGTGGCGTCGGTGTCGTGCATCTACGGCCTGGGCACACCGCAGTCGTACCTGGACCGCTCGGTGGAGCTGCGGGTCGGCAACGAGGTGCCCCGGGACGGGCTGCTGCGGCTGCTGGTCGACGTCCAGTACACCCGCAACGACCTGTCCTTCACCCGCGGGTCTTTCCGGGTGCGCGGTGACACGGTGGAGATCATCCCGTCCTACGAAGAGCTGGCGGTGCGCATCGAGTTCTTCGGCGACGAGATCGAGGCGCTGTATTACCTGCACCCGCTGACGGGCGACGTGATCCGCCAGGTCGACTCGCTGCGCATCTTCCCGGCCACCCACTACGTGGCCGGTCCCGAGCGGATGGCCCACGCCATCTCGACGATCGAGGAGGAACTGGCCGCCCGGCTGGCCGAGCTGGAGGGCCAGGGCAAGCTGCTCGAGGCGCAGCGCCTGAGGATGCGCACCAACTACGACATCGAAATGATGCGCCAGGTCGGGTTCTGCTCGGGCATCGAGAACTACTCGCGCCACATCGACGGCCGGGGGGCGGGCTCGCCGCCGGCGACCCTGCTCGACTACTTCCCGGAAGACTTCCTGATGGTCATCGACGAGTCGCACGTCACCGTGCCGCAGATCGGCGGCATGTACGAGGGCGACATGTCGCGCAAGCGCAACCTGGTCGAATACGGGTTCCGGTTGCCTTCGGCGTGCGATAACCGCCCGCTGACGTGGGAGGAGTTCGCCGACCGCATCGGGCAGACGGTGTATCTGTCGGCCACCCCGGGCCCCTACGAGCTCAGCCAGTCCGGTGGCGAGTTCGTCGAGCAGGTCATCCGGCCCACCGGCCTGGTGGACCCGAAGGTGGTGGTCAAGCCGACCAAGGGGCAGATCGACGACCTGATCGGCGAGATCCGCAAGCGCACCGACGCCGACCAGCGCGTGCTGGTCACGACGCTCACCAAGAAGATGGCCGAGGACCTCACCGACTACCTGCTCGAGATGGGGATCCGGGTGCGCTATCTGCACTCGGAGGTCGACACGCTGCGCCGGGTGGAACTGTTGCGCCAGCTGCGGCTCGGCGAGTACGACGTGCTGGTTGGCATCAACCTGCTGCGCGAGGGTCTGGACCTGCCGGAGGTGTCGCTCGTCGCCATCCTGGATGCCGACAAAGAGGGGTTCCTGCGGTCGGCGCGCAGCCTGATCCAAACCATCGGCCGCGCCGCCCGCAACGTCTCCGGCGAAGTGCACATGTACGCCGACACGATCACCGACTCGATGAAGGAGGCGATCGACGAGACCGAACGGCGCCGGGCGAAGCAGGTCGCCTACAACGAGGCCCACGGGATCGACCCGCAACCGCTGCGCAAGAAGATCGCCGACATCCTCGACCAGGTCTATCGCGAGGCGGACGACAGCGAAACGGTGGAGATCGGCGGGTCAGGGCGCAATGCGTCCCGCGGTCGGCGCGCACAGGGCGAGCCGGGCCGCGCGGTCAGCGCCGGGGTGTTCGAGGGGCGCGACACCGCGAGCATGCCCCGCGCCGAGCTGGCCGACCTGATCAAGGACCTGACCGCGCAGATGATGGCCGCCGCCCGCGACCTGCAGTTCGAGCTGGCCGCGCGGTTCCGGGACGAGATCGCCGACCTCAAGAAGGAACTGCGCGGGATGGACGCCGCCGGCCTGAAATGAGTTTGCTGGCAACCGATCTCCGGCCGGTATCCCCGCCGCACCCCATACGGTAGAGGGGTGACCGACGCGGCGACTATCACCGGCGGCTGGCGAGAGCTGCTGGGCGCCAGGTATCTGAGGACGTCAATCCTGTTGGCCGGCGGGGTAGCGCTTTACGCCACCAACGAGTTCCTGACCACCAGCTTGTTGCCCAACACCATCGCCGAGATCGGCGGAAGTCGGCTCTACGCGTGGGTGACGACGCTGTACCTGGTCGGGTCGGTGGTCGCGGCGACGATGGTCAATCCGATGCTGCTGCGCGTCGGGGCGCGGTCGTCGTATTTGTTCGGACTCGCCGTGTTCGGCATCGCCAGCCTGGTTTGCGCCGCCGCGCCCACCATGCATGTTTTGATTGCTGGACGGGCGATGCAGGGGGTGGCCGGGGGGCTGCTGGCCGGCCTGGGCTATGCGGTGATCAACTCCGCGCTGCCCCGCTGGCTGTGGACGCGGGGCTCCGCGCTGGTGTCGGCGATGTGGGGCGTGGCGACCGTGGTGGGCCCGACGACGGGCGGCCTGTTCGCGCAGCTCGGCATCTGGCGGTGGGCCTTTGTCGCGATGGCCGTACTGACCGTCCTGATGGCGATGCTGGTGCCCGTCGCGCTGGCCCGCGTCGACCCGACGAACGGCATCCCGCGGATGAAGGTGCCCGTGTGGTCGCTCCTGATCATCGGTGTGGCCGCACTGGCCGTCAGCGCCGCGCAGATTCCGCGCAACACCGTCGCGACGTACGGGCTGCTCGCGGCCGGCATCCTGCTTGTCGTCCTGTTCGTGATCGTCGACTGGCGCATGCACGCGGCCATTTTGCCGCCCAGCGTATTCTCTCCCGGGCCGTTGAAGTGGATCTATCTCACCATGGGCGTCCTGATGGGCGCGGCGATGGTGAACACGTACGTGCCGCTGTTCGGGCAGCGGTTGGCCCATCTGACGCCGATCGCGGCCGGATTCCTGGGTGCCGCGCTCGCCCTCGGGTGGACGGTCAGCGAAATCGTCAGCGCCTCGCTGGAAAACCCCCGAACGATCGGGCGGGTGGTCATGGTGGCGCCGCTGGTGGCGGCGTCCGGCCTGGCGCTGGGGGCCGTGGCCCGGCACGGCGACGGATCCGCCTGGACCGCCGCGCTGTGGGCGGTGGCCCTGCTGGTCGCCGGCGTCGGGATCGGGATGGCCTGGCCGCACCTGTCGGCCCGCGCGATGGCCAGCGTCGACGATCCCGCGGAGGGCGGCGCCGCCTCGGCGGCGATCAACACCGTCCAGCTGACCTCCGCGGCGATCGGCGCCGGGCTGGCCGGCGTCGTCGTCAACACCGCCACCGGCGGCGAGGCGATGGCGGCCCACCTGCTGTTTACGGTCTTCACCGCGTTGAGCGCTGCCGGTGTGGCGGTGTCGTACGCCGCGACCCGCGCCACGCGCCAGGCGCGGCCGGTCGTCAGCGTGGGCTGAGCCGGTCGGCGATCACCGCGTGGACTTCACCACCTGCGAGTAGTGGAATTGCCAGCGCTCGACGATGTGGAAGCCGAGGTAGCCCGGGAATCGGTACGCCGGGGCGCGCCCGAATGCGCTTCCGGGCGGCAGCGCATGTCCGGATTGGTGATCGGGCAGCGACACGTCTTTGTTGGTAATGGTCCAGATGGTCGAGCATTTGTTGATTTTGGCCGTGGTCAGCCATACGGCGACGTGGCCGTCCCACAGCGAGCCGACCTTCGGGCCGTACACGCCGCGCTCGACGTCGATCAGCGACCGGAAGGCCGCCGGCCGGGTGGCCAGCAGCGCCCGGATCGGGCCGGGCCGCCACGGCACGGTGTTGTCGACCATCAGGCAGTCGCCGGGGGCGGCGTGTGAGGCGATCAGGTCGGCGACCTGGCTGTAGTCCCAGCCCTCCTTGGCGTACGGCCAGCGCTGGACGAACAGGTAATTCGGCACCGCGGCGATGGCGAACAGCAGCACAGCGGCGACCATGAGCCAGGGCCGGCGCGCCAGCGTGGCGATGCAGACGGCCAGGACGATGGCCATCGCTGGCGCGGTGAAGATCAGATAGCGCGGGTAGTAGATCGGTTCGCTGACGGCCGAATAGATGACGATGAGCGCGGTCGGAATGACCATCCACGCCGCGCAGAGCATCAGCAAGCGGCGCGTGTCGCCGGCCGGGGCCGGCGCACCGGCCAGCCGGGACAGCGCCGCCGCGACGATCAGCACCGCGCTCAGCACGGCAAAAGCGACGCTGTGGTCGAAGTACTGCCGCAGGATGATGTCGAACGCGTAATGCCAGCTCACCGGGTAGATCCAGCCGACCTGCCACACCTGGCCATGAGCGAACAGCGCGAACGGAACCATGGCCCCGACCGCGACGGCCGAACTGCCGGCCCACCACAAGACCGGGGACCTGCGGGCCCCCGCGGGGAGCAGCAGGGGCAGGATCGCGCCGTACACCGGCACCAGCAACAGCAGGTTGACGTTCAGCAGGATCGACAGCATCAATCCCAGCGCGTAGCAAATCCACCAGCGCGGCCTGTTGCGCCGGACGGCGGCCACGAACAACACCGTCAGCCACACCGACGCGGCCGCCACGAAGCCATACGAACGCGCCTCCATGCCGGCCCACGTCGTGCGGGGCAGGATGGCGAAGACGACGCCGGCGCACACCGCCGTCGACCGCGTCGCGAACCGCTTGGTGAACACCGTGACCCCGGCGGCGGCGGCGCCCACTGCCAGCGCGCTGGGCAGCCGAGAGAAGAACTCGGTGGGCGGAAACAGCGCGAACCAACCGTGCATCACCAGGTAATACAGCCCATGCACGGCGTCGATGTGGCCCAGCAGCCGCCACAGCTCCGGCAGCGTCCGGCTCGCCGCGGCCGAGATCGTGGCCCCCTCGTCGAACCACAGCGACGGCCGGCAGGCCCAGGCGGCGCTGACGACGGTGGCGAACAGGGCGATCGCCCACGGGTCGAGCAACCTGCCGCGGGGGCGCTCGGCGACGGATTTGTCGACAACATCCCCGGCGCGCGGCTCGAAAATCGGCTCGAGGGTGGGCATGGACATGATGATTGTTACTGTAGGGCGCGGCCGGTCGGGCCGGTCACAAACAGCACCCGCCGCATTCGCAGTTCGCGCCCGTATTCACGAAAAGCGGCGTCATGCAACGCTTTCCGTTATCGCCCCGAGCATGCGATTGTTTCTTCATTGTCGATATTGTCCGTTGGTGCAGCCAGACGCCGCAAATCGCGGGTGCGCCACGCCACACCGTGTCGTTCATCTATCTCCTCTGCATCGAGCAAACGCGATACTGTCTTGGGTTGGCTGACCAACCGAAACTGGGAGGGTAAATGGGCGCCTATCGGACTGTGGTGGTAGGAACCGATGGCTCGGACTCGTCGATGCGCGCGGTGGAGAAGGCGGCGCAGATCGCCGGGCCGGACGCCAAGCTGATCGTGGCCTCGGCGTACTTGCCCCAACATGAGGACGCCCGGGCCGCCGACGCCCTCCGGGATGAAAGCTACAAGGTTTCGGGCACCGCGCCGATTTACGCGATTCTGCGCGACGCCAAGGACCGCGCCCAGGCGGCCGGTGCGCAAAACATCGACGAGCGCCCGATCGTGGGGGCGCCGGTCGACGCGCTGGTGCATCTCGCCGAGGAAGAGCACGCTGACCTGCTCGTGGTCGGCAACGTCGGTCTGAGCACCATCGCCGGCCGGCTGCTGGGATCGGTGCCGGCCAACGTGTCGCGGCGGGCCAAGACCGACGTCCTGATCGTGCACACCACGACGTAGAAGCCCGGCCTGCCGGCGACTACCAGCCCCGCGCCCGCCATTCGCTCAGGTGGGGGCGCTCGGCGCCCAACACCGTGTCGTCGCCGTGGCCGGGGTAGATGACGGTCGAGTCGTCATACACGTCGAACACCCGGGTGGTGACGTCGTCGAGCAGCTGCTCGAAATCGCCGGGCTGCCAAGTTTTGCCGACGCCGCCCGGGAACAGGCAGTCGCCGGTGAACAACTGCGTGACCCCGCCGGTCGCGGGTCCGTCGAGGGCCAGCGCGATCGATCCGGGGGTGTGACCCCGCAGGTGGATGACGTCGAAGTTCAGCTCGCCGATCCGCACCGTGTCACCGCCCGCCAGCAAACGGTCCGGCTTGACCGGCAGCGCCTCGGCGTCGATTTCGTTGGCGGCGGTCGGCGCGCCAGTCGCTTTGGCCACGGCGTCCAGGGCCTGCCAGTGGTCGAAGTGCTGATGGCTGGTCACGATCAACGACACCTTCGGCGCGTTCTGCCGGATGAGGCCGATCAGGTCGTCGGCATCGTTGGCGGCGTCGATGAGCAGTGTTTCGCCGGTGGCGGAACACGTCACCAGATAAGCATTGTTGTCCATGGGGCCCACCGACGCCTTTATGATCGTGGCGCCGGGTAGGGTCCGGCGGGCCGCGGTACCAGGGTCGACGTGTCCCGTGTAGTTGTCGACGAGCTTGTCAGTGGGGCCGTCCTGGGCAGTCATAGCGGCCACGTTACTGGTCACACGCTGCTTGTCGGTATGGACACATAGCATGGAATGCGCCGTGCGCAATTCCGATCCGGATCGGCTTTGCGGCTACGGAAAGTTGCCGATAGTTCCTGAGAGGGGCAGCGTTGGCTGACCGTCTGATCATCAAGGGCGCCCGCGAGCACAACCTGCGCGGCGTCGACCTCGACCTGCCCCGCGACGCGCTGATCGTCTTCACCGGGCTGTCGGGTTCGGGCAAGTCGTCGCTGGCCTTCGACACGATTTTCGCCGAGGGGCAGCGGCGCTACGTGGAGTCGCTGTCGGCCTACGCCCGCCAGTTCCTCGGGCAGATGGACAAGCCGGACGTGGACTTCATCGAGGGCCTCTCCCCGGCGGTGTCCATCGACCAGAAGTCCACCAACCGCAACCCGAGGTCGACGGTCGGCACCATCACCGAGGTCTACGACTACCTGCGGTTGCTGTACGCGCGCGCGGGCACCCCGCACTGCCCGGTGTGTGGTGAGCGGATCGCCCGCCAGACCCCGCAGCAAATCGTGGATCAGGTGCTGGCGATGCCGGAGGGCACCCGGTTCCAGGTGCTCGCCCCGGTGGTGCGCACCCGCAAGGGCGAGTTCGCCGACCTCTTCGAGAAGCTCAACGCCCAGGGCTACAGCCGGGTCCGGGTCGACGGCGTCGTGCATCCGCTGACCGATCCGCCGAAGCTGAAGAAGCAGGAGAAGCACGACATCGAGGTGGTGGTGGACCGCCTCACCGTGAAGGCCAGCGCCAAGCAGCGGCTCACCGACTCGGTGGAAACCGCGCTGAATCTGGCCGACGGCATCGTGGTGCTCGAGTTCGTCGATCACGAGCACGACGCCCACAATCGCGAGCAGCGGTTCTCCGAGAAGCTGGCCTGCCCCAACGGCCACGCGCTGGCCGTCGACGACCTGGAGCCGCGGTCGTTCTCGTTCAACTCGCCGTACGGCGCCTGCCCCGAGTGCAGCGGGCTGGGCATCCGCAAGGAGGTCGACCCCGACCTGGTGGTGCCCGACCCCGAGCGCACCCTGGCCGAGGGCGCGGTGGCGCCGTGGTCGACGGGCCACACGGGGGAGTACTTCACCCGGATGATGGCCGGGCTCGGTGACGAGCTGGGCTTCGACGTCGACACCCCGTGGCGCAAGCTGCCGGCCAAGGCCCGCAAGGCGATCCTCGAGGGCTCCGACCATCAGGTGCACGTGCGGTACCGCAACCGGTACGGCCGAACCCGGTCGTATTACGCCGATTTCGAGGGCGTGCTGGCGTTTTTGCAGCGCAAGATGGCGCAGACCGAATCCGAGCAGATGAAGGAACGCTACGAGGGCTTCATGCGCGACGTGCCGTGCCCGGTCTGCGAGGGCACCCGGCTCAAGCCGGAGATCCTGGCCGTGTCGTTGAGCGCGGGGAATCGCGGCAAGAAGTCCATCGCCGAGGTCTGTGAGCTGTCGATCTCCGATTGCGCCGACTTCCTCAACACCCTCACCCTGGGGCCGCGCGAGCAGGCGATCGCCGGGCAGGTGCTCAAGGAAATCCAGTCGCGGCTGGGCTTTTTGCTCGACGTCGGGCTGGAATATCTGTCGCTGTCCCGCGCGGCGGCCACGCTGTCCGGCGGTGAGGCGCAACGCATCCGGCTGGCCACCCAGATCGGGTCCGGTCTGGTGGGCGTGCTCTACGTGCTCGACGAGCCGTCCATCGGGCTGCATCAGCGCGACAACCGTCGCCTCATCGAAACCCTCACTCGCCTAAGGGGTTTGGGCAACACTCTGATTGTCGTCGAGCACGACGAGGACACCATCGCGCACGCCGACTGGATCGTGGACATCGGCCCGCGGGCCGGCGAGCACGGCGGCCAGATCGTGCACAGCGGCACCTACAGCGAGCTGCTGGCCAACAAGGACTCGATCACGGGCGCCTACCTGTCGGGCAAGGAAAGCATCGAGATGCCGGCGATCCGGCGTCCCGTCGACCGGCGCCGTCAGCTCACCGTCGTCGGCGCCCGCGAGCACAACCTGCGCGGCATCGACGTCTCGTTCCCGCTCGGGGTGCTCACGTCGGTGACCGGCGTGTCCGGGTCCGGCAAGTCGACTCTGGTCAACGACATCCTCGCGGCGGTGCTGGCCAACCGGCTCAACGGCGCCCGGCAGGTTCCCGGGCGTCACACCCGGGTCACCGGGCTTGACCACCTGGACAAGCTGGTGCGGGTGGACCAGTCGCCGATCGGGCGCACGCCGCGGTCGAATCCGGCCACCTACACCGGCGTGTTCGACAAGATCCGCACCCTGTTCGCCGCCACCACCGAGGCCAAAGTCCGTGGCTACCAACCGGGCCGGTTCTCGTTCAACGTCAAGGGCGGCCGCTGCGAAGCGTGCACCGGTGACGGCACCATCAAGATCGAGATGAACTTTTTGCCCGACGTGTACGTCCCGTGCGAGGTGTGTCATGGCGCCCGGTACAACCGGGAGACCCTCGAGGTGCACTACAAGGGCAAGACCATCTCCGAGGTGCTGGACATGTCCATCGAGGAGGCGGCCGAATTCTTCGAGCCGATCACCGGCATCCACCGCTATCTGCGCACCCTGGTCGACGTCGGTCTCGGTTATGTGCGGCTCGGCCAGCCGGCGCCGACGTTGTCCGGCGGCGAGGCGCAGCGCGTCAAACTGGCCGCCGAACTGCAGAAGCGCTCCACCGGACGCACCATCTACATCCTCGACGAGCCCACCACGGGGCTGCATTTCGACGACATCCGCAAGCTGCTCAAGGTCATCAACGGCCTTGTCGACAAGGGCAATACGGTCATCGTCATCGAACACAACCTGGACGTCATCAAGACCTCGGACTGGATCGTCGACATGGGCCCGGAAGGCGGCGCCGAGGGCGGAACCGTTGTCGCGGAAGGCACTCCGGAGGACGTCGCGGCGGTGCCCGAGAGCTACACCGGGAAGTTCCTCGCCGAGGTCATCGGGCGCAGCGCACCGCCGGCCAGCGCTCCCGCGCGCCGATCGACCCGGCGCCGCAAAGCCACCGCCTGAGCCCGTTTTCGCGGTAGCAGCCGATAGCGTTGTCGGGCAAGGCATCTGGCAAATCCCTCAACGGCCGCGTAGCCCCCGCGTTCCTCACGCGTCGCCGTCCCGTCGCATCGACTCGCGGATCTGGGCCAGCCGCTCGGCCGCGGCGCGCCGGCGTTCGTCGTACTCGTCCTCGACCGAGCGCCCCTCGGGTGACTCCGCATCGAGTTCGGCGGAGCCTTGTGCCGTCGAGTACCTCGCCTCAATCTTGTCGCGCACGGACTCGAACGTAGGCACACCGGCGTCGTCGTATCCGGCATCGGCGACGCCTTCAGTGGTCGGTTCGTCGGGCATACCGCCACGGTACTGCGCGCAGCTGTCGAAATAGGCAACATCCGTTGTCAGTTCTTGGAGTCGCTGTGCGTCGCATTTCGGGTGCTCTAGCCGCACGCCGGCGTTAACCATAAATCGGCCCGCCGTCGCCGGTTACTGAACGGTAGCTGACGTTTTCGTCAAATCCCCTGCGCCGCTGAGCAAGCGCGCGTTGAAATTTTCACCCGCGCTGCGCGGCTGCCATTAGCTACTTATGCCACAATCTCCTTGGTTATTTGTCGCGAGTCGAATTGAGAAAACGATTCAAGACGCGTTCAAGAAATAGTGCGGATCGCACGGTTAATAGTGGAGGCAAACCCATGGAAGCGGCTCAGCTCGAAGCAAGAGTGTTTGATGCCCCGCGGTCGGACAGTGTGTCCGGTTGGCGCGACCACGCGACGGGATGTTGGGTCGTCGCGTCCACGCCGAGGGCGGAGCCCGCGCTGTGGAATCAATACCTGGAAGGCGCGCTGGACAGCTATCGCAGGCACGGATTGGATTGGGTGCTCGACGTGGACGCCATTGCGGACGGTGCGGACACGGCGCTGTTCTTCGCCGCGCTTGACCCGCAGGGGCGCGTGGTCGGGGGCACGCGCGTCGTGGGGCCCTTGCGCTCGCCGGAGGACTCGCACGCTCTGGTGGAGTGGAAAGGCAGCCCGGGCCTTTCCCTGTTGCGCCATATGATCGCCAACCGGCTTCCGTTTGGTGTTGTGGAGGTGAAAAGCGCCTGGGCCAATTCCCGCGAATATGGCAATCAGTCGCTTTCGCGAGTTTTGGCCCGCACGGCCCTGCCGACGATGACGCTGCTGGGTGCTCAATTCGTGATGGCTACCGCGGCGGCCCATGTGCTGGAGCAGTGGCAATCCTCCGGGGGCGTCGTGGCCGCGCGCGTTCCGGCGGCGGCCTATCCGAATGAAAACTACCGAACCAAAGTGATGTGGTGGGATCGGCGCACTCTTTCCACCCATGCAGAGCCGGGGCAATTCAAGCTGATGTGCGCCGAGAACGCCGAAATCCTCAGCCGCTTTTCGGCATTGGAAGAACTGACGTCTTGACGACGCGGTCCCGGTTGGCTGCGAAGTGTTCTAGGGTCGTGTCGTGCCCATCGCTGAGCCCAAGCGTGACGTCGCCGCGTCCACGGTGAAACCGGGAAGGCGGTGTCGCACAATGAGCTCCGCGCGGATAGCGGCCACGATGACGAACATCCAGACCGCAAATTTGCTCGCGATGACGTTGCGCGACTGAGCGTTACGTCGAGGTACTTCGCGAGCCGCCGCGGCTATGCCCGCCGAGGTCGACGAGAACCGGGCCCGCGACGCGCGATGTCGAGGTCGCCGGCGCGCACGGCGCCCAGCGCGACGATGCGGATCGGGGGTCGGAGACGGGCCGGTTGCCGCGAATGCCATCATTGCGGCTATGGCTTCTCGACACACGCGATTTCGGTTCTTCTACCGGGTCGGCTTCACGCCGTGGGAGGGCCATCCGATCGGGCAGCCTCTGCGGGATCTGGTCGAGGGAACCGGTGACACACCTGCGCTTCCCAAGGGCCAGGCTCTCGACGTGGGATGTGGCACCGGAGATTGCGCCATCTACCTCGCCCAGCAGGGCTGGGAGGTCACAGGGGTCGATTACGTCGCGAAACCTCTTGAAAAGGCGCGGGCGAAGGCGCGCAACGCCGATGTCTCGGTCAATTTTGCCCGTGCCGATGTGACGCAGCTGAGTCAGTCCGGGATCGGAACGGGCTTCCAGTTGATCGTCGACAACGCTTGCATCCACAACATGAGTGGCGGCGACCGTGAGGCGTACGTCCGGGAAGTCACCGCAGTGGCGGCACCCGACGCACGGCTGTTCATTGCCGCATTCCCTCCCGGGGGCCGGTTCGGCGTGCCGGGCATTGATCACGCCGAGATCGAACGGCGCTTCGCCGCCGGCTGGACGCTGTTGTTCACGGGCGACGAGCAGGAACTCGACGATAAGAAAACCCCGGCGAATTACTACTTGTTCCAACGTCGCGCCTGAGCGGCCGACCGTCTGCCCGCGTTGGGCGTTCGGCGGGTCTAAACCGCGTTTCCCGTTCCGGAAAACCGCGTGCTGGAGAAGTTCATCGGTATGACGCGTTTGGCCAGCAGCGACTCCATTGCCGCGCTGTCGAGGGGCCGTGACAGCAGAAAGCCTTGTGCGCGATGGCAGCCCAGGCTGAGCAACCTCTCGGCGGCGGCCACGGTTTCCACCCCTTCGGCCACGACATCGAGCCCGAATGCGTCAGCCAGGGCCATCGTCGAGCGCACGATCGCCAGATCACCGGCGTTGGTATCGAGACTCTGGACAAAACCCTTGTCGATCTTGAGCGAATCGACGGGAAGAGATTTCAGATATGTCAACACACTGTAGCCGGTGCCGAAGTCATCGATGGCGATCTGTACTCCAACGTCCTTCAACGCGAACAACGTCTGACGTGTTGCGTCGATATCTTGGACCACAACGCTTTCGGTGATCTCCAGACAGACGGTGCTGGGATCAAGCCCGAACTCGTCGAGGGTGGCCGCAACGGTGTCGACGATGCCGGCCGTGACGAGCTGTACGGGAGATACGTTGACCCGCAGCACCGTGCCCTCCCCGACACCGTGTGACCGCCAGAGTCCGAATTGCGCACATGCAGAGCGCATTACTAGGCGGCCGAGTTTGGCACCGAGGTTGATCGACTCCACGACCTGGATAAACGAATCAGGCATCAACAAACCCAGAGTTGGGTGTTGCCAACGAATTAACGCCTCAGTGCCGAGGATCTCGCCGGTACGCATGTCGAACTCCGGGAGATAATGGAGCACCAACGCGCCACCACCGCCCTCGATCATCCCTTCCAGATGCAGCTCAATGTCGTTGCGGATCATGTCTGTGGTAGACATCTCCGGTCGGAACGTTGCGACGTTGTTGCCGCCGGAAGCCTTCGCCGACCGGGTGGCCTGGTCGACCCGCCGTAGCAGGTCTGACGTGGTCTCGTCCCCCGGTAGGCCTGCGGCGACGCCGATACTTACGGTGCGACTGAGCATCTCACCGTCGATGGGTATTTGTTGGCGAACCCGACCGTGCAATGAGTGTGCGAACGTTTCAGCCGCCTCGACATCCATGGCCGCGGATGGCACGACGCCAAACTCGTCGCCGCCGAAGCGGGCGACGACTGATGGAACCTGGGTGGCCTCACGAAGTAACGCAGCGAACGCCTCGATAAATCGATCGCCGGCGTCTTGGCCGAGGCGACTATTGATGACCTTGAAGCGGTCAATGGCGAGGAATATGACCGAAACGGGGCCCGGCTGTCCTTTCGCCAGCCGGTTGTCGAGGTGCGCGATGAGCGCCCTGCGGTTCAGCAGCCCGGTGAGTTCATCGTGCTCAGCGAGGTAGTGGATCTGTTGCTCGGCGACGACGCGGGCCTGCAGCTGCGCGAAAAGCGCGGCGATCGCCTGTAGCGCATTGAGTTCTTCTGGTAACCATTCACGGTCTCCGAGCTTGCCGAAGGCCATCGTGCCGGTGGTGACGTCGCCGGACAGCAGCGGAACGGCAGCCAGGGAGACCGCGGGAGCTCCAGTGCCCTCTTCGATACGGTGCTGATAGTCGGCGTTCTCCGGTTCGGGGCGGACCACTTCGGGCACCTTGAGGTGTTCGGTCCGCGCGAAGATGGAGTCGGCATCGGCGAAATACACCAGGCCGATCGGGTCGGGGTCGGCGTTACGCGGCGGGAATTCGGCGATGAGGACGGTCGCGCGGATGGAGTGATCGTTGTGTCGCAGGAAGCTGAAGTCCACACCCAGGTCGCGAACCAGATTGCCCAGCACGCGTTGGCTGATCGCGGCAGAGTCAGCCGCGGTGGCCGCCATCAATTCGGCAGCGGCAGCGGTGACCAGGTGGTCCAGGGTGCCCGACATTGCCCTAACCGTAGCGGTATCCGGTGCGCGGCGTTTGGCATTGCATAGCGCCTCTAGCAATGATTCGCTCACGTTAACACCCGAGTGTGATCAGGGTCGCGTGGAATCGGTACCGAGAGGCGTCTCGACGAGGGGACGCGGCGCCGCCGGATGGATCCTTCGGACGGTCTACTGACCCAGCCGTCGGAAGTTACGGCCCACGACTGTTAGCTGGGTTAGCGGCGCGGGCGAACGCGAGCACGGATCGGACCGCCGGCAATCATGGTGAAGTGCAACGCGAGCGGAAATTCGTCATCGAGTGAGCGAATTTCGACTCCGCGGATGAGTGTCGCTAAGGCGAGCGTGACTTCGAGCATGGCGAAATGGTCGCCAATGCACGAGCGCGGTCCGCCGCCGAATGGCACGTACTGCCACCGATCGAGAGCTTTGAAGCTCTCCGGGCTGAACCGATCCGGGTCGAATCGAAGCGGATCGTCCCAAAGCAGGGGGTCGCGTTGTACGGCCATTCTCCCGACAATGAGCATGGTGCCCTTGGGCACCCGGTAGCCGCCCACCTCGACGTCTCGGCAGGCCATGCGTGTCCCCGTGGGCGCCGGGGGGCACAGGCGCAACGATTCCCGTATCACCTGCACCGTGTAGCCAAGCTGCGGAATGTCGTCGGACGTCAGCGGCCGATCCGGCAGGGCCGCGACTTCTGCAGCCACGCGGTCCTGGCAATCGGCGTGGTGTCCCAGAGACCACAGCGCATACGTCAACGCCGTCGTCGTGGTGTCGTGGCCGGCGAAGAGGAACATCACCAGCTCGTCGCAAATCTCCTCATCAGACAACCGTTTTCCGGTCTCTGGATCCTCGGCGGCGAGGAGCGCATGGACCAGGGGTGCGACTCGCGTCGGATCGGCGCGGCAGTCCCGCAGGATCTCCTGCGTCAGGGCGTGAAGTTTGGCGCTTGCCGCTCGCGCGCGCCGACGCGCCGGCGTGGGCAACCAGCGCGGCGCGCGTAGCGGGCGCGTCGCGCGCCTGACCGCGTAGGCCAACGCGATCCGCAATGGCTCGACGACCTCGTCGGCCCGTTGTTCCAGGTCGAGTCCGAGCACCGATCGGCCCAGCGCGCGCAACGTGATCGTGCGGCATTCGGCGTCCAAATCGATCAGGGCGTCCTCATGCCAGCCTTCGCTCACCGATTGCGCCGCCTGCTCCATGTGACCGCCGAACTCGCTCACACGCTGCTTGGTGAACACCGGCTGTAGGGTGCGCCGGCGTGGCTTCCATTGCTCGAAGGGAAGATCGGTGAGGCTGGCGCCGATGACGCGGCGCACTTGGTCGAATACCGGGGTGGTCTTGTCCACGGAATCGTCTTTGGTACTGAGGATGTCGCGGATGGCCTCCGGAGACGTCGCCAACACCATCGGGGGCATCAGCCATCGCGGCCCTAACTTGAACGACGTCACCCGCCCGCCGGCGTCACGCAGCCGTTCGGTCCCCGTGCTGAATTCCCGCACCGCCGCGAGGCGCTGACGGTAAGGCATCGGGTTCACCGGCGGCAGGGGCAGGCATTCGATTCCGTCACGTGCAAGGGCCTGAACCACGCCTACCTCCTGCGGATAATGCTGTTGCCTACGCCGGTCGAACGACCGCGCAGGCCGAAAGCTTTGCGGCCCCCGCTGACCGGACAAGTATTCCAGGACGTCCGTTTCGACGCAGCGAAATTCAATGGGACGCCAGTGCAGACTGCGCAGACAGGTTAATAATCATCTACGACACTTCGGCCGGGTACCTGACTGCCGCCAGAGCCTGACGAGAAATCGATCACGCGGACCCATGAAAGGTTGAGGGTGAAGAGAATTCGGCCGCTATGGCGAATGCCTGGGATCGTTTTGCGTGAGCGGTCGCATCCGCCGGGGCGGGAGCGCATTCCTGAGCCGATGGTGGTGGACGATCCGGAGTCCGTCGCACAGTTCCACACTGGTGGTGCATCCAATCCCGGCATGTGCGCGGTGTACGACTTGTGTGCGCGCGCGCTTGACGCGCTGCTGCCACCCGGAGGCCACTTGCTGGATCTCGGCGTCGGCTCCGGCCGTGCGCTCAGTGCCGTCCTGCGCCGACGGCCCGACATCCGGGCCACCGCCGTCGATCTCGCCCCCAACATGCTGTCCACGGCGCGGGAGCTGTTCGAAGCCGAAGGCCTCGGAGAACGTGTCGAACTGCGCCTGGAGGACATCACGGCGTTGCC
This sequence comes from Mycobacterium sp. WUMAC-067, assembly GCF_020217485.1. Lineage (GTDB taxonomy): Bacteria > Actinomycetota > Actinomycetes > Mycobacteriales > Mycobacteriaceae > Mycobacterium. The sequence continues at coordinate 71,899 of NZ_JAEKMI010000004.1, forward strand.
GGAACGGGTTTCAACCGGTCCGTGGGACGCCATCTCCTGCATGTGGACACTGCATCAGCTACCGGATTTCGACACGCTGCGCGGCGCCCTTGGGCAGATCGCTGCCATCCAACGCCGCAGCGGGGCCGCAATATGGATTTCCGATTTTCAGCGCCTCCGGGACCCGGCAGCCGCCCCCAAGATGCTGGAGATCGCCGACCCCGCCTCGCCCGCCGTCCTGCGCCAAGATGCCATTGCGAGCGAGGCGGCGGCGTTCACGATCGCGGAACTGTCGAAAGAGCTTGCCGCAGCGGGTCTGCAAGGCATGCGCCGCGGTCATTCGACACCGGTGCCCTACCTGCAGGCGTACTGGATGTTCGGCGCGCGCGGCGAACCGAACGCGCCGACCGGCACGCGTGATCCCCGGCTGAGCCGTCAAGCCCGCCGCGAGTCGGCTTTGTTGCGATGGGGATTCACGGCGAAACCGTTCTGAGGTCCGATGGCCCCAGGCGCTCGTCACGCGACGGGCGCATCAGGGCGCCCAGAGCGGACCCGGCTCGGGCTGCGGCGACTGGACACCGACGGTGGCGGCGCGGAGGTCAAGCGCAAGACCAGCACGATCGATTCCTCTGTATCGGTCGCGATGAGGCGCACAAAATCGTCTTGTAATCGCGCTAATTCGCCGGCGAAGCCAGCCGATAACTCATTGAGATCGGCAGCGCTTCGCGCATGCAGAAAAACCGGCGACAGCGGCCTGACAGCGAGGCCTTCGCGCTGGGCGACGATCCATACCGCCTCAACGGCCGACCCGCCGCGGGCGTAGTCGCTCAGGCACCCCCCGGTCACGGTGAGCACCGCCAGCGCGGAGCTCGTGAGGACTTCGTCGCGCATGCCGTCGCCCAGCGCACTGCCGGCGTTCCAATCCGCAAGGTAAGCCATGACATCGGACCGCCGCACGATATCCATCAACGCCAAGTCGCTGGCGTCGAGTTCGAGAGATCGCACGTCGATACCCGTGTCGGGTTCTGGATCCCCGGGCCAGCGCAGTTCCGAAACCATCTCTGTGTGCAATTGCGGCGTCAAGTACCGGATGCGGTCGGCCGCCCCGAAAATCGTTGCGGCCCGCAAAAGGTCGTCTCGCTCGGTGAGCAGGTGCAGGCGCGCGCCTTCCCGCTCGGCCGTCACGGCGAGTAACTTCGTCGTCTGATGGTCGAGTGACTGAGCTGTTCCGCGATGACGGTTGGTCTCGCGCACGAGCATCGGTTCATAAAGATCGGCCAGGGCCGGGTCGCTACCGTTTCCGAAGTGCATGGTGGCCCGCAGCGGAGGCCCGGCGCCGCCTTCGGATACACTCACCGGGCCGAGCATCCCACGGGCGGCGGCGGCGATTCTCACGTTATACAACGCGGCGCCCACTGCGACAGCGCTGCCGCGGAAGCCCACGTCCATCGTCGAAGTATGTTCTGTGGCAACGCTTATGGTGAGCTCGGTCGGTTGCGCGTCGATGCGCCACGGCTGGCTGTTTCCCCCCGAGGGGGCGCGCATCGCGGCGGCGACGATCGTGTCGTCGACTGCGGGAGGTGCCGGGTTATCTCCAAGCTCGTTGTCACGCGCAGGGCGATGCTGGGCCGTTTCGACCTCGCCCAATTGATCGAGCGCCCAGCCCGTGTCGATGCGGCACCGGCCGGATTTCAGGTTTTCGCCCAGTCCGATTCTGCGGACAGCCTCCGCCAACGCCGACGCGCCCACAATGACATCGGATGCTAGCTGGGGCCACGTCGAGAGCGACCGGTCGATCTCGATGAGCGATGCGGCAGTGCGCGGCGAGATGTGCCCGGCTTCGTCGTAACGCAGCATGTGCGGGAGCTTCTCCCGGGTACTCATGCCCGCCACCAACTCGACGTCGAGCTCGTCCAGCAATCCGTGCATGATCGGACGTTCAGGGTCTTGATCGAAGCGTTCGACATCGACGCGTCCCCGGTCGCTGGTCGCCATCAACACGGGGAGATGCCTGTCACGGGCCGCCGTCCGCAACGCGACCTTCATGTCGAGCGAATCACACTCTTCGATGGCGATGTCCAGTCCATCCAAGAACGCGTCAATGGTGTCTGCGGTAATCCCGGTGTCGAGCACGTCCACCGCCAGGTAGGGATCGAGCTCAGCAATCCTGCGCGCCGCCACGTGAGCTTTGTTCAGCCCGAGGTCGAACACAGTGGCCGGCACTCGATTCAGGTTCGACAGTTCCAAATGATCGAAATCTGCCAGCCGAAGGCGGCCACACAATCCCTGAACCGCCAGGGTGTGCGCGATGACATGGCCGACGCTAAGACCAGCGACGCCGATGGTCAGCGAGCTGAGCCGGGCTTGTTCCGCGATGGTGATGTTGTTTCTGTTGCGATCAAGCCGTAACGCCCGAAATCCGCGCGGCCCCAGCACCGCAACGACGGCACGCCGCCACGGGTAGTACGCCCATCGGGTTCCTTCGCCGAGAAGTGTCGAATCCGGCGCCGGGTGGAGACCGCGCAGGTTAGTCAGTTGGGCGTCGAGTCGATCGACGACCTCGATGGTGGGATCGGTTCGAAGACGGTCCAATACCAGACGATCGCCGGGCTCATCGGAGTCGAGAATTTGTGCGCTGTACGCGGTTACGGTGCGCTCGTCCATGGTGTTTCGTGTATAGCACCTGACCGGCGTGTCGGCCCCCGTAACGCTGCGTTTGGCCGCTCACCAGGCGATGACATCCTTATCCTGCGGCTCCGTCTGCTCGAGGAATTGCCCTCGCCGTATCAGGCTGGTGACCGCGGCGTCCCAGCGTCGCAGCTGAGGCGCGGTGAAGAACGACTCACCCAGGTAGAGTTCGATGTAGGGATGCAGAATGATGGCGCCGATGCGCAGGATGAGCGGGTTGAGCACTCCCCAGTCGGGATCCAGGTCGGGTCGGAGTTTGCCCTGTTGCCCGAACTGGTCGCCCTGGCCCGCGCTGATACCCACCAGCCCGGTGAAGATGACCGAACCCAATGCGCCACCCTCGGCGAGCGCGCGTCCGAGATAGGTCATCACGTCGGGACGTTCGACCATCAGCGCGGTCAGCCGGCGCCCGGCCTCGTTGAGATTGTCGGCGGGTGGCTCGGGCAGCGTAGCGGGTTCCAACGCCTCACTAACCGCCTGCAGGACGTACTGATCGACGGCGGCGCTCAGCGCGGCCTTGGTGCGAAAGTGGTGCTGCACCAGCCCAATCGAAACCCCTGCGGTCTCGGCAACCGCGCGCAGCGTCGTGGCGGCGATGCCGCGAACGGCAAAGCAGCTCAATGCGGCGTCGCGAATGCGCTCCTTGGGTGAGGGTTCTGCTGGAGGGGGCGGGTCGTACGGAAACAACCGGGTGGGTCCCACGGCCGGACAATACACCCGCATCGCGTCACGATATGGCGGTATCGGATAACCATATCTGCGTATCACTGCCGCGGTTGCGTTGCGCCGCGGCCTCCGCGCGGGCACGCGCCTGACGGCCGCGCGCGGCCCGGGCGAACGGCGTTCTCGTGCACGAGGTCCCGTTACCGCGACTGCCGCTCGAGATACCGCACCATCTGCTGCCAGTACACCAGGGTCAGCGCCATCTGCACGGCGACCGCGATCAGCGCCGGCCGCAGCCGGCGGCGACGGGCGGCGAGCACCGCGCCCAATGCGGCGGCCGACGTCGCCCCGCTGACCGCTGTCGCCGCATCGCGCGGGCGGCGGCTGATCCACAGCTCCTCGCCCAGCATGGCCCGCGTCGACCATGCGCGGTGATGCGCGGGCTCGCCGAAAATGAACGGGTTCACGGCCAGCCACAACGCAATCCACACCGCGTGGCTCCATTGCCGCGTCCATGGCGGGACCAGAATCAACGGCGTGCTCGCCCAGCGGCTCCACGCGCTCCACGGATGGCAGTGCCGCGCGAAGACCGCACGCCGAACGCGCGCAACGGATAACACCCGCGCTACCGCATCGCGGTGTTGGAATGTTCGGCCGGAACGACGACCGGGGCGCCACCGGCCGGCGCGGACGGGGCGGGCAGCGGCGTCCGCGAAATGCCCGGGGTGCCCAGCGCCCCGGCCAGCCAGGGCAGCGCGGCCGCGAACACGCGGTCCGCGAACGGCCAATCGTGCCTGCCCGGCTGCGGGACGACCGCGCAGTCGATTCCGTTGGCACGGCCGAGCGCACACAGCGAATAGGCGGCCGCGGTCTGATTCGCCGGGTTGGCGGCCGCCTCACGTCCCGCCAGACGGATGGCGCCGCTGTCGGTCAGCTGGATGTCGCGGCGCCCCGCCGCCGGGCCGTCCGACGAAATCGCGAACCACCCGGCCACGTCGCGGTACGGTCCGTGCCGGTTGATCACCGTGGACGGATCGAAAGCCGCCCAGGCGTCGGCGTTTCCGCCGAACAGCCGGGCGATGGTCTGGGCCTTGTTGCCGGCGTTGGGGAAGAAGTCGCCGGCAACATCGACGAACGCGCTGAACATGTCGGGATGCATGACGGTCAGATCCACGGCGCAGGTCCCGCCCATGGACCAGCCCGCCACGCCCCAGTTGGACCGGAGCGGGCTGACGCCGAACGCCGAAACCATATAGGGCACGACGTCTTTGGTGAGGTGGTCGGCCGCGTTGCCCCGAACCCCGTTGACGCATTCGGTGTCGTTGTTGAAGGCGCCGCCGGAGTCCACGAACACGAACACCGGCGCCTTACCGCCATGCGCGGCCGCGAAGTCATCGATCGTCTTGACCGCGTTGCCCGCACGCGTCCAGTCCGCCGGCGTGTTGAACTGCCCGCCGATCATCATCACGGTCGGCAACGGCGGCGGTGGGGAAGTGGCGAACCATTCGGGCGGCAGATAAACGAGCTCGCCACGGTGTTTGAAGTGCGACCCGTCCGAGGGGATCGCGACGGGCACCACGGTGCCGTGCGGCGGCCGGGTTCCCTTGGCGGCCATCGCGGTAACGGTCGCCTGGTCGGTCTGATCGGGCAGCGGGCCGGACGTCAGCTGGCTCCACGCGGACTGGACGGTGGGGAAGTAGCCCACCCACAGGTTGAGCGCCAGCGCCGCGCTGAGCAAGCACAACGGCACGGCCAGCAGCGCCGCGCCGCGCCGCCAGCGGCGCGCGCTGCGCCATCCCAGAACCAGCACCGCCGCCGCCATGCCCGTCAGCGCGATCCAGACCCAGAGCGCCGCCGGCGCCGGTTCCTCGGAGAGCCCATGGTCGACGATGTACCAGTGCGTCAGGTAGGCCACGGTTGCGCCGCCCAGCGCGGCCGCCGGCATCCGCACCGTGCGCCAGCGACGAGACCGCCAGCCGACCGCCGACGTCAGCACGACCGCGGCCAGCACCTGGATCGTCGTCGGCACCCAGCCATGCATCAGCGAGGTGTGACTAAGAGCCAGGAACTGCGCGGGTGCACCGTTCGTCGAGGCTGTCACGTGAGTCATTGTGATCTATTGTTTACCGGCCTGGAACCTGTTTGCCTAATGTTCGCGCACGACGGACCGAATGTTCCTGACCTCGATCAATGGGGTTTGGCCAGCGGGAACGGCAACGTCTCCCGGATGCTGCGGCCCGTTATGAGCATGACGAGGCGATCGACGCCCATCCCCAGCCCGCCGGTGGGCGGCATCGCGTATTCCATCGCCTGCAGGAAGTCTTCATCGAGCTCCATCGCTTCCGGATCGCCACCCGCGGCCAACAACGACTGCTCCTGCAGGCGGCGGCGCTGTTCCACCGGGTCGGTGAGCTCGCTGTAGGCGGTGGCCAGCTCGACACCCCACGCCACCAGGTCCCACCGTTCGGCGACGCCGGGCTCGCTGCGGTGCGGGCGGGTCAGCGGCGAGACCGATGTCGGGAAGTCGATATAGAACGTCGGTTCCTCCGTCCGGTCCTCCACCAGGTGCTCGTACAGCTCCAGCACCACCGCGCCGGCATCCCACTGCGCCCGGTACGGAATGTGCGCGGCGTCGGACAGCTTGCGCAGGGCGGCCAGCGGCGTGGACGGGTCGATGTGCTCGCCGAGCGCTTCGGAGACGGCGTCGTACACGGTCTTGACGGCCCACAGGCCGGAGATGTCGACCGGTTCGAGGCGGCCACCGGCGCCCTGGTCGCGTGGGCGCATGACGGTCTGCTCGCCGTGGGCGGCCTGCGCGGCGTTCTGGATCAGCTCGCGGCACCCGTCGATCCAGACCTTGTAGTCGGCGTGCGCCTGGTAGGCCTCCAGCAAGGTGAACTCCGGGTTGTGGCTGAAGTCGACGCCCTCGTTGCGGAAGGCCCGGCCCAACTCGAAGACCCGCTCGACGCCGCCGACGCACAACCGTTTGAGATAGAGCTCCGGCGCGATCCGCAGGAACAGGTCCATGTCGTAGGTGTTGATGTGCGTGACGAACGGCCGGGCGGTGGCGCCGCCGTGGATCTGCTGCAGGATCGGCGTCTCGACCTCGATGAACCCCTTGCCGAACAGCGTCTGCCGGACCGAGCGCAACACCTCGCTGCGCGCCGTGATCAACTCCCGCGACTCGGGATTGACCGCCAGGTCGACATATCGGGTCCGCACCCGGGCCTCCGGGTCGGTCAGTCCCTTCCACTTGTTCGGCAACGGCCGCAAGCACTTACCGATCATCCGCCAGTCGCCGACGATCAGCGAGCGGGTTCCCTTCTTGGAAAAGCCCATGTGGCCGGCGACCTCGACCAGGTCGCCGAGATCGATCGCCGCGGTGAAGTCAGCCGTTCGCCCGTGCTGCAACTGCGAATTGTCCAGCAGCACTTGCATTTCCCCCGACCAGTCACGCAGCTGGGCGAACAGCACCCCGCCGTAATCGCGTATCCGCAGGATCCGGCCGGAGACCGTGATCGCCTCCCGGTCGTCCGCATCGAGCGCCGCGGCGACGGAGTGGCTGGGCGGACAGCCCACCGGATACGCGTCGATGCCGTTGCGTCGCAACACTTTCAGCTTGGCCAGGCGCACCCGAACCTGTTCGGGCAGTCGGGACCTCGCCTCTTCCTCGTCGGCCGACTCCTGGCGTCGCTGCAGCCCGCTGACGTCGGGCGCACTCCCGTCGTGGTGCAGCAGCCCGGACTCGGCCAGCCGGGCGGGAACGGCCGGGTGATGACCGGTGTGCGGCTTGCGCCGGCCGAACGGCAGGACGAGAAAGCCCTCGGCGAGGGCCGAGGCGACCCCGACCCGCGGGATCAGGCGGGCGTCCTCGTAGCAGGCATAGCGCGGCACCCAGTCGGGTTGGTATTTCATGTTGGAGCGATACAACGTCTCCAGCTGCCACCACCGCGAGAAGAACAGCAGGAACCCGCGCCACAGCCGGGCGACGGGGCCCGCACCGAGCTGGGCGCCCTGTTCGAATGCCGACCGGAACATCGCGAAGTTCAGCGAAATGCGGGTGATGCCAAGGGTTTCCGCGTTGAGTGCGAGATCGCTGACCATCAGCTCGATGGTGCCGTTGGGCGACTGCGGCGATCGGCGCATCAGGTCCAGGGAGACACCGGTGGTTCCCCACGGGACCAGCGACAGCATCGCGACGACGGCGCCGTCCCGGTCCAGCGCTTCGACCAGCAGGCAATCCCCGTCGGCGGGATCGCCGAGGCGGCCCAGCGCCATGGAAAAGCCGCGTTCGGTTTGGGTGTCGCGCCAGGCGTCGGCGCGGGTGATGGTGTCGGCCATCTCGTCGGCGCCGATGTCGCGGTGCCGCCGGATCCGCACGGTCAGCCCCGCCCGCCGGGCCCGGGTCACGGCCTGTCGGACCCCGCGCATATCGGGGCCGGACAGCTTGAAGTCCGCGGTCCGCAGGATGGCCTCGTCGCCGAGCTCGAGCGCGTTCAGGCCGGCTTCGCGATAGGTCCGCGCGCCCTGGGTGCTGGCACCCATGACGCCGGGGGCCCAGCCGTAGGTCTGGCACAGACCCAGCCAGGCGTCGGCGGCCTGGGACCACGCCCGGGGATCGCCGATCGGGTCGCCGCTGGCCAGGCAGACGCCGACCTCGACCCGATAGGTGATGGCGGCGCGCCCGCTCTGGGCGAAAACCACCGACTTGTCGCGGCGGGTGGCGAAGTAGCCCAGCGAGTCGTTCTTGCCGTACAGCTCGAGCAGCCCGCGGATGGCCGATTCGTCCTCTCCGGTCAGCGCGTTCTCCGCGCGCTGAGATTGAAAGAGCACGATCGTCGCCATGATCAGCGCGAGCGCGCCGAACAGACCGAAGATCGCGTTGAGGAACACGTGCGGCCGGCCGGTGAACAGGTCCGGATCCGCGAGCGCGAACCCGACCACCCGGTTGGCCACGTAGGGCAGGCGATCCGGGCGGGCGAGCGTTCCGGGGAACAACTCGACCAGCCCCCAGGAGACCAGGATTCCCACCACATCCCCGGCCACCAGCACCCCGGCCGCCTTGACCAGCGCGCCTCTGCGGACCTTGGCCCAGAACTCCCGATAGGCCAACACCAGCAGGACGATCGCGACGATGTGCAGGGAGAACCCGAGATTCTCGCCGAAGATCTCGGCGGCGGTGTTGCCACCGGCGGCGATATCGGCGGCGTTCAGGGCGGCGGCGAGAATCATGTTGCCCAGCAACAGCAGCCAGGCGATCCGCTTACGCGCGGTCAGGGCCGCGGCCAGCAAGGCCAACACGAACGACCACGCGATGCTGGTGTCGGGGAAGTTGAACAGATAGTCGTTGATGAACTCGCGCGGGACCTTGATCAGGTACCGGATCAGCGGGGACACACTGCCCAGCAGCGACACGGTGGCGATGACACCCACGGTCCATCCGGCCGCCGCCGGCACCCAGCGATACCGCGAGTTCGCCCGGCCACGGGGCCCCGAGCTCGGCCCCGAACGGGGACCTGAACGAGGAGAAGCGAGTGTCACAGACCGCGAGGATATGCCCTCAATCCGTGAAAAGCTTGCCGAAGCGCTAAGAGTGGCGGGCACGAGTTTGGACGTCGTTTTCGGGCCCGGTTGGTGGCCGTTGCAGCGCCGTCGACCGGCGAAGTGCTAAAAGGCACCTCAAGGCTGCTAAACTGGCGCCTGCGACCATCCCGGCGAACGCCAGGAACAGTTAAGTGGAGTCCCACTCCCACCGCGGACCGACGAGATCCCTGTCCGGATCGTCAAAGGTTCGACGGTCCGGTCACAGGCAACGTGTATGCCTGTTCCGCGCGTAGCGCGGGCGGCCCGAGCAGTTCTCGGACGTGATCGGTCGGCATTGGGCCCTGCTTGTGCAGGGCTTTTTTGCTCGTGGTGTGGTGTCTCCGCCGCTGCTTCCCGACGAACCCAGGTCACCGGTCGTCATTGCAGGACACACAGAAGCCCAACAAGGGAGGCCCCATCAGCACTGAGACCCGCGTCAACGAGCGCATCCGCGTACCTGAAGTCCGATTGATTGGCCCAGGGGGAGAGCAGGTAGGCATAGTGCGCATCGAAGACGCACTGCGTGTCGCTGCGGACGCCGATCTCGACCTTGTCGAAGTTGCCCCGAACGCCAGGCCGCCGGTCTGCAAGATCATGGACTACGGCAAGTTCAAATACGAAGCGGCGCAAAAGGCGCGCGAATCCCGCCGGAACCAGCAGCAGACCGTCGTCAAGGAACAAAAGCTGCGACCCAAGATCGACGATCACGACTACGAGACCAAAAAGGGCCACGTCATCCGCTTCCTGGAGGCGGGATCGAAGGTGAAGGTCACGATCATGTTCCGCGGGCGTGAGCAGTCGCGGCCCGAGCTGGGCTATCGGTTGCTTCAGCGCCTGGGCGCCGACGTCGCCGAATACGGCTTCGTGGAGACGTCCGCCAAGCAGGACGGCCGCAACATGACGATGGTGCTGGCACCGCACCGCGGCGCGAAGACCCGCGCGAGGGCGCGGCATCCCGAAGAGCTGGGGGGCGGCGCGGCACCGGATTCCGATGCCGCCGCCGACGCCGAACCGTCATCGAACTGACCTAACAGCGAGAACCAAGCGAGAACTAGAGGAAACATGCCCAAAGCCAAGACCCACAGCGGGGCCTCAAAGCGCTTCCGGCGCACCGGAACCGGCAAGATCGTGCGGCAGAAGGCCAACCGCCGGCACCTGCTCGAGCACAAGCCGACGAAACGGACCCGGCGCCTCGACGGCCGCACCGTGGTGGCCGCCAACGACACCCAGCGGATCAACCGGCTGCTGAACGGCTGACCACCGCGCCGGCCAGACCCGCAGCGCGAGCTGGCACGGCGACCCCCTTTATCGACCCACTACGCATGAACGAGAGTAGGAAAATCCAATGGCACGCGTGAAGCGGGCGGTCAACGCCCACAAGAAGAGGCGCAGCATCCTGAAGGCCTCGAAGGGCTATCGCGGCCAGCGATCCCGGCTCTACCGCAAAGCCAAAGAGCAGCAGCTGCATTCGCTGCAGTACGCCTATCGCGACCGTCGTGCGCGCAAGGGCGAGTTCCGCAAGCTGTGGATCTCGCGCATCAACGCGGCGGCGCGCGCCAACGACATCACCTACAACCGGCTGATCCAGGGCCTCAAGGCCGCCGGTGTGGAGGTGGACCGCAAAAACCTGGCCGACATCGCGGTCGCGGACCCGGCCGCCTTCACCGCGCTGGTGGACATCGCCCGCGCCGCGCTGCCCGAGGACGTCAACGCTCCCTCGGATTCGGGAGAAGCCGCCTAACCGGCCCGACCGAACATGCCTGACCGGCAGGTGCTGACCGAACGTTCAGCCAGGGTCGCCGCGGCGGTCAAACTGCATCGCCACGTCGGCCGCCGTCGGGCGGGGCGTTTCCTCGCCGAAGGCCCCAACCTGGTCGAGGCCGCGTCCCGACGGGACTTGGTCCGCGACGTCTTTGTCACCGAAGCCGCCCGGCAGCGCCATGCGTCGTTGCTCGCGGCCCTGGACTGCCCGGTCCACCCGGTCACCGAGCGCGCCGCGAAGGCCCTCTCCGACACCGTCACCCCGGCGGGTCTGGTCGCGGTGTGCGACGTGCCGGCGGCCCGCCTCGACGACATACTGGCCGGGTCGCCGCAGCTGATCGCGGTCGCCGTCGAGATCAGCGAGCCGGGCAACGCCGGCACCCTCATTCGCCTGGCCGACGCGATGGGCGCGGCCGGCGTGATCCTCGGCGGCCACAGTGTCGATCCGTACAACGGCAAATGCCTGCGCGCGTCGGCCGGCAGCATCTTCTCGATCCCCGTCGTCGCCGCGCCCGACACCCTGGCCGCCGTTGACGCGGTGCGCGCCGCGGGCCTGCAGGCGCTGGCCACGACCGTGGATGGTGAGCAGCGGCTGGACCGGGCCGGCGACCTGCTCGGCAGGCCGACGGCGTGGCTGTTCGGGCCCGAATCCCACGGCCTGGCAAGCGAAATCGCCTCGGCGGCCGACCACCGGCTGCGCATCCCGATGTCCGGCGGCGCCGAGAGCCTGAATGTGGCGTCGGCCGCGGCCATCTGTCTGTACCAGAGCGCGCGGGCGCTCAAACTGCCTACGCGGCCCTGACCGCTCGCTTCGGGCGGCCCCGCCCGGCGCGCAGTCCGGCCAGCGACAACGTCGTGTGTACCAGCGATCCGGCGCGTTCCAGCAGCGCGCGGGCCGGTTGCAGGGCGGGGTCGAACGGCAACTTGGGCGGCGGGGGGAAGTAGTGCATCGGCAGTCCGCGCCGGTCACGCGGCGGCGCCATGAACGGCGGGGCCTCGACCAGCGGCGCGTCGCTGGGCAGTCGTCCCTCGGCGCGGCGGTAGGCCGCCAGCGCGCGCGGGTGCAGCCGGATCTCGTCGGGCACCGCAAGGAACGCGAGTTCGACGATCTTGCCGAACAACCGCAGCAGCACCTCGTCGCCCGGAGTCCAACGCATTCCGGCCTTTTCGCGGACCGCCGGCTCGAACAGGCCGGCCGCGATCCAGCGCTGCCCGGCCACCAGCGGCTTGAAGATCTGGTCCCAGACCGGGGTCGGCATCAGCACGAACTTGGGTTTGGGAATCCGGATGTCGAAGATGTCGAGGACCGCCTGGTTGATCTCCAACTCCTCGCGACCGACGCGCTCCCAGTACTCCTGGAACTCGTCCCACGACCCGGGCACCGGCCGCATGCTCATCCCGTACATCCGGTACCACTGCACATGCTCGTCGAACAGTTGGCGCGTCTCGGCCTCGGTCAAGCCACCGCAGAAGTACTCGGCCACCTTGACGATCAGCATGAAGAACGTGGCGTGCGCCCAGTAGAAGGTGTCGGGATCGAGCGCGTGATAGCGGCGCCCCTCCGCGTCGACACCTTTGATCGTGCGGTGGTAGCCCTTGATCTGCTGGCCGGTCTGGGCCGCGCGGTCGCCGTCGTAGACCACACCCATGATCGGGTAGACCGACCGGGCCACCCGCTGCAGCGGCTCGCGCAGCAGGATCGAATGCTCCTCGACGGCCGCCCCGAGTTCGGGGTACATGTTCTGGATCGCCCCGATCCACACACCCATCATTCCGGTGCGCAGATCGCCAAAATACTTCCAGGTCAGGGAATCTGGTCCGAGCGGATCAGCGGATGTAGTCGATCTGCCAGTCATCGCGGCCTCCTGCACCGATTGGCCTCACGATAACTTTGACAACGTATGTTGTCTACGATTTCGGCGATGTGTCCGCGCGGCTGTTATCGAGCTTCCACACCGGTGTGCCGCCACCGTGATCGGGCGGCGAGGTGCGACTTGTGACACACCCGGCGGGGCCGTCGTTGCCTGCCTCTGACGAAACCAAATAACCTGGCCAGGTGGAACTCGCGCGTCGCGATCTGGATCCGGGCGAGCCCGGCGAATCCCCGGCGGCGCACTCCGCCCCGCGGCGTTCACCGCTGTCGGTGCACAACGCGACTCAATGGCTGCACGGCCGGAATCACAGCCCCGGGGCGGTCGCCCTGGTCCGGCGCGCGCGCCGGCTGTTGCCCGGGGACCCCGAGTTCGGCGATCCGCTGTCCACGGCCGGCGATGGCGGTCCGCGCGCCGCGGCGCGTGCGGCCGATCGGCTGCTGGGGGACCGCGACGCGGTGTCGCGCGAGGTCAGCCTCGGGGTGCTGCAGGTGTGGCAGGCGCTGACCGAGGGGGTTTCCCGGCGGCCGGCCAATCCCGAGGTGACGTTGGTCTTCACCGACCTGGTCGGGTTTTCGACGTGGTCCTTGCAGGCCGGCGACGACGCGGCGCTGGTGCTGCTGCGTCAGGTGGCGCGGGCGCTCGAGCCGCCACTGCTCGACGCGGGCGGGCACATCGTCAAACGCATGGGCGACGGGCTCATGGCCGTGTTCGGCGACCCGATGGTCGCCGTGCGGGCCGTGCTGGCCGCCAAGGAGGCGCTCCAATCGGTCGAGGTGGACGGCTACACGCCGCGGATGCGCGTGGGCATCCACACCGGACGACCGCAGCGGCTGGCCGCGGACTGGCTCGGCGTGGATGTGAATATCGCCGCACGAGTTATGGAACGGGCCACCAAAGGTGGAATCATGGTGTCGAGTTCAACGTTAGATCTCATACCGCAAAGCGAGCTGGACGCGTTGGGCGTCGAGGCCAAGCGCACCCGCAAACCGGTTTTCGGGCCGAAACCCGCCGGCATGCCCGCCGACTTGGCGATATATCGCCTCAAGACTTTTAGGGAGTTGTCAGGCTCTGATGACACAGCCGAAACAAATTCGCAGCCATAATGGGTGCCAATGCTAGGGGGCATCGTGTCCCGGCTCGCCCGGGTCCAATTCACCGTGGGGTATGCGGCGCTGCTGCTTGCCATCAGCTGCGCCATCCTGGTGCTCGGCCCGGACGCGCATGACGTCATCGTCGCGCGTGCCAGCACCAACGTGCACAACCTGGCCCACGGACACCTCGGCACGCTGCTGGGCAGCGCGCTGGTGGTCGACGCCGGTCCGCTCTACTTCTGGCTGCCCTTCCTGACCTGCCTGCTGGCGCTGGCAGAGCTGCATTTGCGCACCATCCGGCTGGTGGTGGCGTTCCTCGTCGGCCACATCGGCGCGACGCTGCTGGTGGCCGCCGCACTGGCCGGGGCCGTCGAGTTCGGGTGGCTGCCCGTGTCGATCACCCGGGCCAGCGACGTCGGCATGAGCTACGGCGCGCTGGCGGTGCTCGGCGCGATGACGGCGGTGATCCCGTCGCGCTGGCGGGCCGCCTGGGTCGGCTGGTGGGTGGCGGCGGGCATCGCCTCGGCGATCGTCGGCGGTGACTTCACCGATGCCGGCCACACCGTCGCGGTGATCCTGGGCGTGCTCGTGTCGGCGCGGTTCCGGCAGCCGATCCACTGGACGCCGGCCCGGTACCTGATGCTGGCGGCTTCGTCGGGCTTCGGTTTCCTGATGCTGGCCCACCACTGGGGGACCATGGCGGCGACGCCGGTGTTCGGTCTCCTGGGCGCCCTGGTCGCCTACGCGGGGGCGAAGTTCGTTGCCGGCCGGGGCCTCCCGGTCGCGCCGCTGGACGGCGACGGCGCGCTGCCCGGTCCGGCGCCGGCCGTCGCCGGCTGACCCCCGCCGGGCAACTGCCCAGCGCCCGCCGGGCGCCAGGCATCGAATCACTATGATCAGCACTCGACCCGTGCCGCGCGGAAAGCACGATCGATGCCGGCAGCCCTAACAGCCTCGTCAGCAAGGAGAATGTCGCCGCGTGGGTGAGCAACCCGTCGACCTGTCGCCCGAAGCGTTGACCGAGGCGGTCAACGCCGCCCGGCAGGCCTTCACACTGGCCGACGATCTCGACACCCTGGCGCGCGTCAAGACCGAGCACCTCGGCGACCGCTCACCGCTGGCCCTGGCGCGCCAGGCGCTGGGAAGCGTTCCCAAAGGCGAGCGCGCCGACGCCGGTAAGCGGGTCAACGCCGCGCGAGGCGAGGCCCAGCAGGGCTACGACGACCGCCTCGCGGTCCTGCGCGCGGAACGCGACGCCGCGGTGCTGGTCGCCGAGCGCATCGACGTGACGTTGCCGTCGACCCGGCAGCCGATCGGGGCGCGGCACCCGATCACGATCCTGGCCGAACACATCGCCGACACCTTCATCGCGATGGGGTGGGAGTTGGCCGAGGGCCCGGAGGTCGAGAGCGAGCAGTTCAACTTCGACGCGCTCAACTTCCCCGCCGACCACCCGGCGCGCAGCGAGCAGGACACCTTCTACATCGCGCCGGAGGACTCCCGGCAGCTGTTGCGCACCCATACCTCGCCGGTGCAGGTGCGCACGCTGCTGGCGCGCGAATTGCCCGTCTACATCGTCTCGATCGGCCGCACGTTCCGCACCGACGAACTCGACGCCACCCACACCCCGGTCTTCCATCAGGTCGAGGGCCTGGCGGTGGACCGCGGCCTGTCGATGGCGCACCTGCGGGGCACGCTGGATGCGTTCGCGCGCGCCCAATTCGGCCCCGAGGCGCGCACCCGCATCCGCCCGCACTTCTTTCCGTTCACCGAGCCCTCCGCCGAGGTCGACGTGTGGTTCGTCGGCAAGAAGGGCGGCCCCGGCTGGGTGGAATGGGGCGGCTGCGGGATGGTGCACCCGAACGTGTTGCGCGCGGCGGGAATCGACCCCGACGAGTACTCCGGCTTCGCGTTCGGCATGGGCCTGGAACGAACGCTGCAGTTCCGCAACGGGATTCCGGACATGCGCGACATGGTCGAGGGCGACGTCCGGTTCTCGCTGCCGTTCGGGGTGGGTGCCTGATGCGCGTTCCGTACAGCTGGCTGCGCGAGGTCGTGAACGCCGGCGCGCCGGGTTGGGATGCCGGCCCCGCCGAGCTGGAGCAGACGCTGGTGGACATCGGCCACGAGGTCGAAGAGGTCCTCACCCTCGGGCCCGTCGACGGCCCGCTGACGGTGGGCCGCGTCACCGACATCGAGGAGCTCACCGGTTTCAAGAAGCCCATCCGGTTCTGCCATGTCGACGTCGGCGAGGGACAAGACCGCGAGATCGTCTGCGGTGCAACGAATTTCGCGGCCGGCGACCTCGTGGTGGTGGCGCTTCCGGGAACCACGCTGCCCGGCGGCTTCGCCATCGCCGCGCGCAAGACCTACGGACGCGCATCGGACGGGATGATCTGCTCGACGGCCGAACTCGGTTTGGGTGCCGACCATTCCGGGATCCTGGTGCTGCCGCCGGGCACCGCCGAACCCGGAGCCGACGGCGCCGCGGCGCTGGGACTCGACGACGTGATCTTCCACCTGGCCATCACCCCCGACCGCGGTTACGGCATGTCGCTGCGGGGCCTGGCCCGCGAAATCGCCTGCGCCTACGACCTGGACTTCGTCGACCCGGCCGACGTCAAGCCCCTGCCGGCGAACGGGGAGGCCTGGCCGCTGACGGTGCAGCCCGACACCGGGGTGCGGCGGTTCGCGCTGCGCCCGGTCACCGGCATCGACCCCGCGGCCGTGTCGCCCTGGTGGCTGCAGCGCCGACTGCTGCTCTCCGGCATCCGCGCGACCTCGCCGGCGGTCGACGTCACGAACTACGTGATGCTCGAACTCGGCCACCCCATGCACGCCCACGACCGCAACCGCATCACCGGCGGCTTCGGCGTGCGCTTCGCCCGGCCCGGCGAGACCGTCGTCACCCTCGACGACATCGAGCGCAAACTCGAACCGGCCGACGTGCTGATCGTCGACGACACGGCGACGACCGCGATCGGCGGCGTGATGGGCGCGGCCAGCACCGAGGTGCGCGCCGACTCCACCGACGTGCTGCTCGAGGCCGCGGTCTGGGACCCCGCCGCGGTGTCGCGCACCCAGCGCAGATTGCACCTGCCCAGCGAGGCCGCCCGCCGCTACGAGCGGGGCGTGGATCCGGCCATTTCCGTGGCCGCCCTGGATCGGTGCGCTTCGCTGCTCGCCGAGATCGCCGGCGGGGCGGTGTCCGACACGCTGACCGATTGGCGGGGCGAGCCGGCACGCGACGACTGGGCCGGAACGCCGATCGACATCGACGCCGGCCTGCCCGGCCGCATCGCCGGCGTGACCTATGCCCCGGGAACGGCCGCCAAGCGGCTCGCCCAAATCGGTGCCGCCGTAGCGGAACACGGCGACACGCTGACGGTGACCCCACCCAGCTGGCGCCCCGATCTGGTGCAGCCCGCCGACCTCGTCGAGGAGGTGCTGCGGCTCGAGGGGCTCGAGGTCATCCCGTCGGTGCTGCCGTCGGCGCCGGCCGGCCGCGGCCTGTCCGCCGTTCAACAACGCCGCCGCGCCATCGGCAAGTCGCTGGCCCAGTCCGGTTACGTCGAGATTCTGCCGACGCCGTTTCTGCCAGCCGGCGTGTTCGACCTGTGGGGCCTGCCGGCCGACGATCCGCGGCGGGTCGCGACCACCGTGCTCAATCCTCTGGAGGCCGACCGACCGCACTTGGCCACCACGCTGCTGCCGGCGTTGCTGGAAGCCTTGGTGCGCAACGTATCCCGCGGCCTGGTGGACGTTTCGCTCTATGCCCTGGCCCAGGTGGTGCAGCCGTCAGCCGAGACCCGCGGCGTGACGCTGATTCCCGTCGACCGGCGGCCGACCGACGGCGAGATCGCCACCCTCGACGCGTCGTTGCCGCGGCAACCGCAGCATGTCGCCGCGGTGCTGACCGGCCTGCGGGAACGGCGCGGCCCCTGGGGGCCGGGCCGGCGCGCCGAGGCCGCCGACGCGTTCGAGGCGGTGCGCATCATCGCCCGCGCCGCCGGAATCGACGTGCGGTTGCGGGCGGCGCAGCAGCTGCCCTGGCATCCGGGCCGGTGCGCCGAGGTGCTCGTCGGCGACACGACGGTGGGGTACGCGGGCCAGCTGCATCCCGCCGTGACCGAGCGCTCCGGCCTGCCCAAGGGCACGTGCGCGCTCGAACTCAACCTCGACGCGATCCCCCTCGTCGCGGCGCTGCCCGCGCCCCGGGTGTCGCCGTTCCCGGCCGTCTTCCAGGACGTCAGCCTGGTGGTGTCCGCGGACGTCCCGGCCGCCGCGGTGGCGGACGCCGTGCGCGAAGGCGCGGGGGAGCTCCTGGAAGACCTGCAGTTGTTCGACGTTTTCACGGGCCCGCAGATCGGCGAGGACCGCAAGTCGCTGACCTTCGCGCTGCGGTTCCGGGCGGCGGATCGCACCCTCACCGAGGACGACGCCACCGCGGCCCGCGACGCCGCCGTGCGACGGGCCGCCGAGTCGGTCGGCGCCGAGCTCCGCACCTAGGTGGAATGGATTTGCAAAGGACTGCATAACCATGCAGAATCGTCGAAATGGCCGACGTGATCAAGGTGGCAGTTGCCGGTGCCAGCGGCTATGCGGGCGGTGAGATCCTCCGCCTGTTGCTCGGGCACCCCGCCTATGCCCAGGGGCGCCTCTCGATCGGCGCGCTGACCGCCGCGGCCAGTGCCGGCAGCACGCTCGCCGAGCACCATCCGCACCTGACGCCGCTGGCCCAGCGCGTCGTCGAGCCGACCGAGCCCGCCGCGCTCGCCGGCCACGACGTGGTGTTCCTGGGCTTGCCGCACGGTCATTCGGCCGCGCTGGCCTCTCAGCTCGGCCCCGACACCCTGATCATCGACTGCGGCGCGGACTTCCGGCTCACCGACGCCGCCGCGTGGGAGCGGTTCTACGGCTCCCCGCACGCCGGCAGCTGGCCCTACGGGCTGCCGGAGCTACCCGGCGCGCGCGAGCGGCTGCGCGGCGCCCGACGCATCGCGGTCCCCGGGTGTTACCCGACCGCGGCGTTGCTGGCGTTGCTGCCCGCGGTGGCCGAGGACCTCATCGAGCCCGCCGTCACGGTGGTCGCCGTCAGCGGCACCTCCGGGGCCGGGCGGGCCGCCAAGCCCGACCTGCTGGGCGCCGAGGTCATCGGATCGGCGAGGGCCTACAACATCGCCGGGGCGCACCGGCACACCCCCGAGATCACCCAGGGCCTGGCGGCCGTCACCGACCGCGACGTCACGGTGTCCTTCACCCCTGTGCTGATCCCGACGTCGCGCGGAATCCTGGCCACCTGCACCGCCCGCACCCGCGCGCCACTGTCGCAACTGCGGGAAGCCTACGAAAAGGCTTACGACGCAGAACCTTTCATCTATCTGATGCCCGACGGTCAACTGCCCCGCACCGGGGCGGTGATCGGAAGCAACGCGGCCCACATCGCGATCGCGGTGGACGAGGCGGCCCAGACGTTCGTGGCGATCGCCGCGATCGACAACCTGGTCAAGGGTACGTCCGGGGCGGCCGTGCAGTCGATGAACCTGGCGCTGGGCTGGCCGGAGTCCGAAGGCCTTTCGGTGATCGGGGTGGCGCCGTGACGCGCATCGAGACGCCGCGGTTGGTGCGCGAGCAGGGCGTGACCGCGCCGGCCGGATTCCGGGCGGCGGGCATCGCCGCCGGCATCAAGGCCTCGGGCAAGCGCGACCTGGCCCTGGTCTTCAACGAGGGCCCCGATTACGCGGCCGCCGGGGTGTTCACCCGCAACAGGGTCAAGGCCGCGCCGGTGCTGTGGTCCCAGCAGGTGCTGAGCACCGGGGCGCTGCGCGCGGTGATCCTCAACTCCGGCGGCGCCAACGCCTGCACCGGGCCGGGCGGGTTCCAGGACACCCACGCCACGGCCGAGGCCGTCGCGGCCGCGTTGTCGGACTGGGGCACCGAGACCGGCGCCATCGAGGTGGCGGTGTGCTCCACCGGGCTGATCGGCGACCGGCTACCGATGGACAAGGTGCTCGCCGGGGTGCGCGCGATCGTGCAGGACATGGCCGGCGGCCTGTCCGGCGGCGACGACGCCGCCCAGGCGATCATGACCACCGACACCGTGCCCAAACAGGTTGCGCTGCATCACCCCGGCGGCTGGACGATCGGCGGGATGGCCAAGGGCGCGGGCATGCTCGCGCCGTCGCTGGCGACGATGCTGTGCGTGCTCACCACCGACGCGGCCGTCGACGCGGCGGCGCTGGACGCCGCGCTGCGCCACGCGGCCGCGCGCACGTTCGACCGGCTCGACATCGACGGCGCGTGCTCGACCAACGACACGGTGCTGCTGCTGGCCTCGGGGGCCAGCGGGATCACCCCGGACCAGGGCGACCTCGCCGACGCCGTGCTGCGCGTCTGCGACGATCTGTGCGCCCAGCTGCAGGCCGACGCCGAGGGCGTCACCAAACGCGTCAACGTCACCGTCACCGGCGCCGCCTCCGAGGACGACGCGTTGGTCGCCGCGCGGACCATCGCCCGCGACAGCCTGGTCAAGACGGCGGTGTTCGGCTCGGACCCCAACTGGGGTCGGGTCCTGGCCGCCGTCGGCATCGCGCCCATACCCCTGGATCCCGATCGGATCACGGTGTCGTTCAACGGTTCCGCGGTCTTCGCCGACGGGGTGGGGGCGCCGGGCGCGCGCGAGGTGGACCTCTCCGGGGCCGACATCGACATCACCGTCGACCTGCGGCTCGGCGACGGCCGGGCCACCATCCGGACCACCGACCTGTCGCACGGCTACGTCGAAGAGAATTCGGCGTACAGCTCATGAGTTCCTCTACCGAAGCCCTGTCGACCGGAGTCAAGGCGCAGGTGCTCGCCGAGGCCCTGCCCTGGCTCAAGCAGCTGCACGGCAAGATCGTCGTCATCAAGTACGGCGGCAACGCCATGACCGACGACACCCTGCGGCACGCCTTCGCCGCCGACATGGCGTTCCTGCGCAACTGCGGCGTGCACCCCGTCGTCGTGCACGGCGGCGGCCCGCAGATCAGCGCGATGCTGCGCCGGCTCGGCATCCAGGGTGACTTCAAGGGCGGATTCCGGGTCACCACACCGGAAGTGCTCGACGTGGCGCGGATGGTGTTGTTCGGCCAGGTCGGTCGCGAACTGGTCAACTTGATCAACGCGCACGGACCGTACGCCGTCGGCATCACCGGCGAGGACGCCCAGCTGTTCACCGCCGTGCGGCGCAGCGTCACCGTCGACGGCGTGGCCACCGACATCGGCCTGGTCGGAGACGTCGAGCGGGTCAACACCGCCGCGGTGCTGGATCTTATTGCCGCACGGCGCATTCCGGTGGTGTCGACGCTGGCGCCGGACGCCGAGGGTGTGGTGCACAACATCAACGCCGACACCGCCGCGGCGGCGCTGGCCGAGGCGCTGCACGCCGAGAAGCTGTTGATGCTCACCGACGTCGAAGGCCTGTACACGAGTTGGCCCGACCGCGATTCGCTGGTCAGCGAAATCGACACGGCCACACTGTCGCAACTGCTACCCACCCTGGAGGCGGGCATGATTCCCAAGGTCGAAGCGTGTCTGCGGGCCGTGACCGCGGGCGTGCCGAGCGCGCACGTCATCGACGGCCGGGTCGAACATTGTGTGCTGGTGGAGCTTTTCACCGACGCGGGCACGGGCACCAAGGTGGTACCGGCATGAGTAATACCGACGCCCTGAAGCGGCGGTGGGAAGCCGTGATGATGAACAACTACGGCACCCCCGCGATGGCGCTGGCCAGTGGCGACGGGGCCGTGGTCACCGACGCGGACGGAAAGAGCTATCTCGACCTGCTCGGCGGCATCGCGGTCAATATCCTGGGCCACCGCCACCCCGCGATCATCGAGGCGGTCACCCACCAGATGGCGACGCTGGGGCACACGTCCAACCTGTATGCCACCGAACCCGGTATCGCGCTGGCCGAGGAACTGGTCGCGCTGCTGGGCGCGCCCGAAGAAACGCCGGCGCGGGTGTTCTTCTGCAACTCCGGCACCGAGGCCAACGAGGTGGCGTTCAAGCTGTCCCGGCTCACCGGCCGCACCAAACTGGTTGCCGCGCAAGAGGCTTTCCACGGCCGGACCATGGGATCGCTGGCGCTCACCGGTCAGCCGAGCAAGCGGGCGCCGTTCGCCCCGTTGCCCGGCGACGTCACCTACGTGCCGTACGGCGACGCCGCGGCGCTGGCCGCGGCGGTCGGCGACGACACGGCGGCGGTGTTTTTGGAACCGATCATGGGGGAAAGCGGCGTCGTCGTCCCGCCCGAGGGATACCTGGCCGCCGCCCGCGATGTCACGGCGCGGCACGGTGCGCTGCTGGTGCTCGACGAGGTGCAGACCGGGATGGGCCGCACCGGAACGTTTTTCGCCCACCAGCACGACGGCATCACCCCCGACGTGGTCACGCTGGCCAAGGGGCTCGGCGGCGGCCTGCCGATCGGGGCCTGCCTGGCCGTCGGGCGCGCCGCCGAGCTGATGACGCCCGGCCTGCACGGCAGCACCTTCGGCGGAAACCCGGTCTGCACGGCGGCGGCGCTGGCGGTGCTGCGGGTGCTGGCGTCCGAAAACCTGGTCCGCCACGCCGAGGTGCTGGGCAAGTCGCTGCGGCACGGCATCGAGGCGCTCGGCCACCCGCTCGTCGACCACGTGCGCGGGCGCGGGCTGCTGTGCGGGGTGGTGCTCACCGCGCCGCGGGCCAAGGACGCCGAGGCCGCCGCGCGGGAGGCCGGATTCCTGGTGAACGCCGCCGCGCCCGACGTCATCCGGCTGGCGCCGCCGCTGATCATCACCGAAGACCAGCTCGACGCCTTCGTCACCGCGCTGCCGGCCATTTTCGAGGGGGTTGCACGTGGTTAGGCATTTCCTGCGCGACGACGACCTGTCGCCCGCCGAGCAGGCCGAGGTGCTGCAACTGGCCGCCGAACTGAAGAAGGACCCGTTCAGCGCGCGTCCCCTGGAGGGACCGCGCGGGGTCGCGGTCCTGTTCGACAAGAACTCCACCCGCACCCGGTTCTCGTTCGAGGTGGGCATCGCCCAGCTCGGCGGGCACGCCGTCGTCGTCGACGCCCGCAGCACGCAGCTGGGCCGCGACGAGACGCTGGAGGACACGGCGCGGGTGCTGTCGCGCTATGTCGAGGCCATCGTCTGGCGCACGTTCGGGCAGGAGCGCCTCGAGGCGATGGCCGGGGCGGCGACGGTGCCGGTGGTCAACGCGCTCTCCGACGAGTTCCACCCCTGCCAGGTGCTCGCCGATCTGCAGACCATCGCCGAACGCAAGGGCTCGCTGACCGGTTTGCGGATGGCCTATTTCGGTGACGGCGCCAACAACATGGCGCACTCGCTGATGCTCGGCGGGGTCACCGCCGGCGTCCACGTCACCATCGCCGCCCCGGATGGTTTCGCCCCCGATCCGGCGTTCGTGGCGGCGGCCCGCAGGCGCGCCGAGGACACCGGCGCCTCGGTCACCGTCACCGCCGACGCCGCGGCGGCCGCGCGCGGCGCCGACGTCCTGGTCACCGACACCTGGACGTCGATGGGCCAGGAGGACGACGGCCTGGACCGGGTCAAGCCGTTCCGGCCCTATCAGATCAACGCGGACCTGCTGTCCCTGGCGGACCCGGAAGCCATTGTGCTGCACTGTCTTCCGGCTCACCGCGGCGACGAGATCACCGACGAGGTGATGGACGGCCCGGCCAGCGTGGTCTTCGACGAGGCCGAAAACCGGTTGCATGCCCAAAAGGCGCTGCTGGTGTGGCTTTTGGAGCGGCGATCATGACCCGCTCGAAAACAACCCCCGAAACCACCCGGGCCGGCCGGCAGGCCCGCATCGTGGCGATCCTGTCGTCGGCCGAGGTGCGCAGCCAGAGCGAACTGGCGGCGCGCCTCGCCGACGAGGGCATCGAGGTCACCCAGGCCACCTTGTCGCGTGACCTGGAAGAGCTGGGCGCGGTGAAACTGCGTGGTGCCGACGGCGGCGTCGGCGTCTACATGGTCCCCGAGGACGGCAACCCGGTGCGCGGCGTGTCCGGCGGGACCGCGCGGCTGTCGCGGCTGCTGAGCGAGCTGCTGGTGTCGGCCGACGCCAGCGCGAATCTCGCGGTGCTGCGTACACCGCCGGGCGCCGCCGACTATTTGGCCAGCGCGATCGATCGCGCGGCGCTACCGTACGTCGTCGGCACCATCGCCGGCGATGACACCGTCTTCGTGGCCGCTCGAGAGCCGATGACCGGCGCCGAACTGGCCACCACATTGGAAAAACTCACGTAAGCGATTTCAACCTAAGGAGATTGGTTCATGTCAGAACGCGTCATCCTGGCGTATTCCGGCGGTCTGGACACCTCGGTGGCCATCAGCTGGATCGGCAAGGAGACCGGCCGTGAGGTCGTAGCGGTGGCGATCGACCTCGGCCAGGGCGGCGAAGACATGGAGGTCATCCGCCAGCGGGCCCTGGACTGCGGGGCGGTGGAGGCCGTCGTCGTCGACGCCCGCGACGAATTCGCCGAGGGCTATTGCCTTCCCACCATCCTGTCCAACGCCCTCTATATGGATCGCTACCCGCTGGTGTCGGCCATCAGCCGGCCCCTGATCGTCAAGCACCTGGTGGCGGCGGCCCGCGAGCACGGCGGTAGCATCGTCGCGCACGGCTGCACCGGCAAGGGCAACGACCAGGTCCGGTTCGAGGTCGGATTCGGTTCGCTGGCACCCGATCTCGAGGTGTTGGCTCCGGTCCGCGACTACGCCTGGACGCGCGAGAAGGCGATCGCGTTCGCCGAAGAGAACGCCATCCCGATCAACGTGACCAAACGCTCGCCGTTCTCCATCGACCAGAACGTGTGGGGCCGTGCGGTGGAAACCGGTTTCCTGGAACACCTTTGGAACGCGCCGACCAAGGACGTCTACGCCTACACCGAAGACCCCACGCTGAACTGGAGCACCCCCGACGAGGTGGTCGTCGGGTTCGAGCGCGGCGTACCCGTGACGATCGACGGCAAGCGAGTGTCGGTGCTGGGGGCCATCGAGGAACTCAACACCCGCGCCGGCGCGCAGGGCGTCGGCCGCCTCGACGTCGTCGAGGACCGGCTGGTGGGCATCAAGAGCCGCGAGATCTACGAGGCGCCCGGCGCCATGGTGCTCATCACCGCGCACACCGAGCTCGAACACGTCACGCTCGAGCGCGAGCTGGGCCGGTTCAAGCGGCACACCGATCAGCGTTGGGCCGAACTGGTTTACGACGGGCTGTGGTACTCGCCGCTGAAGGCCGCGCTGGAGAGCTTCGTCGACAAGACCCAAGAACATGTGACGGGTGAGGTCCGAATGGTGTTGCACGGCGGCCACATTGCGGTCAACGGGCGGCGCAGCGCCGAATCGCTGTACGACTTCAACCTGGCTACCTACGACGAGGGCGACAGCTTCGACCAGTCGGCCGCCAAGGGTTTCGTCTACGTGCACGGGCTGTCGTCGAAGATCGCGTCCCGCCGGGACCAGGCCACCGAGGCGTGACTGTGCATTCCACGACGCGACACGCCCTCGAGCCGTCGCAGGATTCACACTCGCGGCGCAGGAGCGGGTAGATGAGCACTCGCGAGGGGTCGTTGTGGGGCGGGCGGTTTGCGGACGGCCCGTCGGACGCGCTGGCCGCGCTGAGCAAGTCCACCCACTTCGACTGGGTGCTGGCCCCCTACGACATCGTCGCCTCGCGGGCCCACACCGTGATCCTGTTCCGGGCCGGGCTGTTGACCGAGGAGCAGCGCGACGGGCTGCTGGCCGGCCTGGACCAGCTCGCCGAGGACGTCGCCGACGGCAGCTTCTCGCCGCTGGTCACCGATGAGGACGTGCACGGGGCGCTGGAACGCGGACTGATCGACCGGGTCGGGCCCGACCTTGGCGGGCGGCTGCGTGCCGGCCGCTCCCGAAACGACCAGGTGGCCACCCTGTTCCGGATGTGGCTGCGCGACGCGGTGCGGCGAGTCGCCGCCGGGGCGCTGGACGTCGTCGGCGCGCTGGCCACCCAGGCCGCCGCCCACCCGAACGCCATCATGCCCGGCAAGACCCACCTGCAGTCCGCGCAGCCGGTGCTGCTGGCCCACCACCTGCTCGCGCACGCCCAGCCGCTGCTGCGCGACGTCGACCGCCTCGCCGACTTCGACAAGCGGGCCGCGATCTCCCCGTACGGCTCCGGGGCGCTGGCCGGATCCTCGCTGGGGCTGGACCCCGGCGCGATCGCCGCCGAGCTGGGATTTGCGGCCGCCGCCGACAACTCCATCGACGCGACCGCATCGCGGGATTTCGCCGCGGAGGCGGCGTTCGTCTTCGCCATGATCGGCGTCGACCTGTCCCGGCTGGCCGAGGACATCATCCTGTGGAGCTCGACCGAATTCGGCTACGTCACCCTGCACGATTCGTGGTCCACCGGCAGCTCGATCATGCCGCAGAAGAAGAACCCGGACATCGCCGAGCTGGCCCGCGGCAAATCCGGGCGGCTGATCGGAAACCTGGCCGGCCTGCTGGCCACGCTGAAGGCCCAGCCGCTCGCCTACAACCGTGACCTGCAGGAAGACAAGGAACCGGTGTTCGATTCGGTCGCCCAGCTGGAGCTGGTGCTGCCCGCGATGGCCGGGCTCGTGCGCAGCCTGACGTTCGACGTCGATCGGATGGCCGCCCTCGCGCCCGCCGGGTACACGCTGGCCACCGATATCGCCGAATGGCTGGTGCGCCAGGGGGTGCCGTTCCGATCCGCGCACGAGGCCGCCGGGGCCGCCGTGCGCGCCGCCGAGCAGCGCGGCGTCGGGCTCGACGAGCTGACCGACGACGAGCTGGCCGCCATCAGCGGTGACCTGACGCCGCAGGTTCGTGAGGTTTTGACGATCGAGGGCTCGGTGGCCTCGCGGGACGCGTGGGGCGGCACCGCGCCCGTCCGGGTCGCCGAGCAGATCGAAAACGTCCTGGCCAGCGCCGGACGGCTCAAGGAACGGCTCGAAGACCTGTCGAGTGGGAGCCGTTGAGATGAGATCGGTTTCGCCGCCCGGCGCCGCCATGCCGACTAGACTGCGGGCTCAAAGAGATCCGGATGAACCTTGCGGGCCGGATCCCCGTGACCAAGGGGTGGGAAGGCAATGAGCGTCGTCGCCGGCGTGTTCGGTGCGCTACCGCCGCACCGTTATTCGCAGCGCGACCTCACCGACTTCTTCGTCAGCATTCCCGAGTTCGCGGGCTACGAAGACATCGTCCGGCAGCTGCATGCCAGCGCCAAAGTCGACAGCCGCCACCTGGTGCTGCCGCTCGAGCAATACCCGACGCTGAGCGACTTCGGCATGGCGAACCGGATCTTCACCGAGCATGCCGTGAACCTCGGCTGCGAGGCGCTGTCCGGCGCGCTCGACGAGGCGGGACTGCGGCCGCAGGACGTCGACGTGCTGATCACGACGACCGTCACCGGGCTGGCGGTGCCGTCGGTGGACGCCCGGATCGCCGCGCGGCTCGGCCTGCGCGACGACGTGCGACGGGTGCCGCTGTTCGGGCTCGGCTGCGTGGCCGGGGCGGCCGGGGTGGCCCGCGCGAACGACTACCTGCGTGGTGCGCCCGACGCCGTCGCCGCCCTGGTCTCGGTCGAGCTGTGCTCGCTGACCTATCCCGGATACAAGCCGTCGCTGGCCGGGATGGTCGGCAGCGCGCTGTTCGCCGACGGGGCCGCGGCGGTGGTGGCCGTGGGCGACCGGCGCGCCGAACACCTTGCGGCCGGCGGG
Source organism: Mycobacterium sp. WUMAC-067 (assembly GCF_020217485.1). Taxonomy (GTDB): domain Bacteria; phylum Actinomycetota; class Actinomycetes; order Mycobacteriales; family Mycobacteriaceae; genus Mycobacterium. The sequence continues at coordinate 99,306 of NZ_JAEKMI010000004.1, forward strand.
CCCAGCGTCCTGGATTCGCGCAGTCATCTGTACCCCGATTCGCTGCGCACCATGGGCTTCGATGTGCGATCGGGCGGGTTCGAGCTCGTGCTGTCGAAGGACGTCGCGGCCGTCGTCGAGCAATACATCGAAGACGACGTCACCCAGTTTCTCCGGTGCCACGGCTTGACCCCGACCGACATCGGCGCGTTCGTCAGCCACCCCGGCGGCCCCAAGGTCATCGAGGCGATCAACGCCGCGCTCAGCCTGCCGCCGGAGGCCCTGGAACTCACCTGGCGTTCGCTCGGCGAGATCGGCAATCTGTCGTCGGCGTCGGTGTTGCATGTGCTGCGCGACACCCTCGCCAAGCCGCCGCCGAGCGGAAGTCCCGGCCTGATGCTCGCGATGGGACCGGGATTCTGTTCCGAACTGGTGTTGTTGCGTTGGCACTGATGGTCGCTCGTGTACTTCCATTCCTGCCCTGAGGCGCCCTTTTGGGGCGGTGGCGAGTTTGTGGCGGTGGGTCGAAAGGGCCCATGGGCGACTGGCGCTGTGAGTGACACGAAAGGCCGCGTTCGATGAACGGCAACACCGAGGAGCTCGTCCGGGCCCTTCGCCAATCGCTGAAGGATAACGAGCGGCTCAAGCGCGAGAACCGCCAATACCTTGCCGCCACCACCGAACCCGTCGCGGTCGTCGGCATGGGATGCCGCTATCCCGGTGGTGTCGATTCGCCAGAGGCGTTGTGGGAGATGGTGGTTGAGGGCCGCGACGTGGTCTCGGAGTTCCCGTCGGACCGCGGCTGGGCCTTGGCCGGGCTCTTCGATGCGGATCCGGACGCGGTCGGGAAGTCGTATGCGCGCTGCGGTGGGTTCCTTTCGGAGGTCGGGGAATTCGACGCCGCCTTCTTCGGGATCGCCCCCAGCGAGGCGCTGGCGATGGACCCGCAGCAACGCCTGCTGCTCGAGGTCTCGTGGGAGGCGTTGGAGCGGGCCGGAATTGACCCCGTCACCCTGCGCGGTTCGTCGACCGGCGTGTTCGCCGGGATCTTCCACGGCTCCTACGGTGGCCAGGGCCGGGTGCCGGGACACCTGGAGCGGTACGGCCTGCGCGGCTCGACGCTGAGTGTGGCATCCGGGCGGGTGGCCTACTCGTTGGGGCTGGAGGGCCCGGCGGTCTCGGTCGACACGGCGTGTTCGTCGTCGTTGGTGGCACTGCATCTGGCGGCGCAGTCGTTGCGTTCCGGCGAGTGCGATCTGGCGCTGGCCGGCGGCGTGACGGTGATGGCCACACCGGCGATGTTCATCGAATTCAGCCGGCAGCGGGCGCTGGCCGCCGACGGCCGGTGCAAGGCCTATGCGGGCGCGGCCGACGGCACCGGGTTTTCCGAAGGCGTCGGCGTGCTCGTGCTGGAGCGGCTGGCCGACGCGCGCCGGCTGGGGCATCCGGTCCTGGCGGTGGTGCGGGGCTCCGCGGTGAACCAGGACGGCGCGTCCAACGGGCTGGCGACGCCCAACGGGCCCTCACAGCAACGGGTGATCCGGGCGGCGCTGGCCAACGCGCGGCTGGGCACCGCGGACGTGGACCTGGTGGAAGGGCACGGCACCGGCACCACGCTGGGGGATCCGATTGAGGCGCAAGCGCTTCTGGCGACCTACGGGCAGGACCGGCCGGCGAATCGGCCGCTGTGGCTGGGGTCGATCAAATCCAACATGGGTCACACGTCGGCCGCGGCCGGCGCCGGCGGAGTGATCAAGATGGTGCAGGCGATCCGCCACGGGGTGATGCCCAAGACACTGCACGTGGATGAGCCGACGCCGCACGTGGACTGGTCGGCCGGGGCGGTGTCGCTGCTGACCGAAGCGCGCCCCTGGTCGACGCCTGACCGGCCGCGCCGCGCGGGCGTCTCGTCGTTCGGCATCAGCGGCACCAATGCGCACGTCATCGTGGAGCAATATGCACCGGAGCCCGAAAGCGCCGCGCCCTCAGGCGATGACGTGGTGGTGCCGTGGGTGCTCTCGGCCAGGTCGGCCGAGGCGCTGTCGAACCAGGCGGCGCGGCTGCTGGCGCACGTGAAGGCCCACCCCGCTCTGCGGGTGGTCGACGTGGGCTGGTCGCTGATTTCGACGCGGTCGCGCTTCGAACACCGCGCGGTGATCGTGGGCGCCACCGGCGCGCAGCTGCTGCGCGGGCTGGCCGAATTGGCGGCCGGCGAACAGGGCGCCGGCGTCGCGGCGGGGCGGGCGCAGTCGCCCGGCAAGACGGTGTTCGTGTTCCCCGGCCAGGGATCGCAATGGCCCGGTATGGGCGCCCAATTGCTGGACAGCTCAACGGTATTCGCCGAGCACCTGCACCGCTGCGCTGACGCGCTCGCCGAACACGTCGATTGGTCGCTGATCGACGTGATCCGCGGCGCGCCGGCCGCGCCCGGACTGAACCGGGTGGACGTGGTGCAGCCGGCGCTGTGGGCGGTCATGGTGTCGCTGGCCGAGTTGTGGCGTTCGGTGGGTGTGACCCCCGATGCCGTGATCGGCCATTCGCAGGGCGAAATCGCGGCGGCCTCTGTGACGGGGGCGCTGTCGCTCGAAGACGCCGCCCGGGTGGTGGCGCTGCGCAGCAAGCTGCTGGTGGGGTTGTCGGGCCGGGGTGGCATGGTCTCGCTGGCCTGCGGCCTGCCGCGCGCGGAGCAACTGATCGCGGCATGGGGTGAGCGCTTGAATATCGCCACGGTCAACGGTGTTTCGGCGGTGGTGGTGTCCGGCGAGGTGGACGCGCTGACCGAGTTGATGCAGCGGTGCGAAGCCGACAACATTCGCGCCCGCCGCATCGACGTCGACTACGCCTCGCATTCCGCTGCGGTGGACGCGATCCGGGAGCCGCTCGCCGCGGCGCTGAACGGCATCGCGCCGCGGTCGTCCTCGGTCGCGTTCTTCTCCACCGTGACCGGTGAGCTCATGGACACCGCGGGACTGGACGCCGACTACTGGTTCCGCAGCATCCGGCAGACGGTGCAATTCGAGCGGGCGATACGCAGCGCGTGCGACGCGGGCTATCAGTCGTTCATCGAGTCCAGCCCGCACCCCGTGCTGATGGCCGCCATCGAAGAGACGATGCCCGACAGCGAACAGGGCTGCGTGATTCCGTCGTTGGGCCGCGATGACGGCGGCCTGGACCGCTTCTGGCTCTCGGCCGGACAGGCGTTTGTGGCGGGCGTCGCTGTGGACTGGGGTGCCGCGCTTGCCGGCCTGGGCGGCCGGCGCGTCGACCTGCCGACATACGGGTTTGTGCGGCAACACTTTTGGCTTCCCGGCGGGTCGACCGGATCGTATGACGTCGCCACCCTGGGCGTCGACGGCGCCGAACACGGGCTGCTCGGCGCGGTGGTGCCGCGCCCCGACTCCGGCGGTGTGGTGCTGACGGGCCGCTTGTCGACGGCCGCCCACCCGTGGTTGGCCGATCACGCGGTGGGCGAGACGGTGTTGTTCCCGGGTGCGGGATTCGTCGAGCTGGCCATCCGTGCGGGTGACGAGGTCAGCTGCGGAGTGCTCGACGAGTTGACGCTGTCGACGCCGCTGGTGCTGCCCGCCGCTGACGGTGTGCAGGTGCAACTGGTGGTCGGCGCGCCCGGCGAGTCGGGTCAGCGGCGGCTGTCGGTGTATTCGGATGCCGCGCAGCCGGGTTCGGAGTGGGTGTTGCATGCCGAGGGCCTGTTGCGGCCGGGGGTGGTGACGCCGGCCGCGGACCTCTCGGTGTGGCCACCCGTCGGCGCGGCCGCGGTCGAGGTATCCGACGCCTATGCCCGGCTCGCGCAGCGCGGCTACGAATACGGGCGCGCATTCCGGGGATTGCGGGCGATGTGGCGGCGCGGGGACGAGATCTTCGCCGAGGTCACCGTGCCCGATGACGCCGCCGCGGCCGAAGGCGGCTTCGGCATCCATCCCGTGCTGTTGGACGCCGCGCTGCACGCGATCGGTGTCGCCGGCGAGCAGGACCAGACCGCGCTGCCGTTCTCGTGGCAGGGCGTGTCGTTGCACGCGTCGGGCGCCGCGCGGGCGCGCGTTCGCATCGCGCCGGCCGGCGCCGGGGCGGTCTCGGTGGAATTGGCGGACGGCGCGGGGCTGCCGGTGCTGTCGGTGGGCTCGCTGGCGATGCTCCCGGTCTCCGCCGAGCAGTTGACGGTCGCGGCGGCCCCCGAGCGGCGTCCGCTCGCCGAGGGATTGCTCGACGTGACCTGGTCGCCGATCTCACTGGGCGGCGACAGCGCTGGCGCGAAGGCCACGCTGTGGGAGGTGGCCGATCATGCGGGCGACGTGGTGAAGTCGGTGCACGCGGCGGCTACCGAAGCCTTGGAGGTGCTGCAATCGTGGTTGCGCGCCGACGGTGCCGGGGTGCTGGCCGTGCAGACCCGCGGGGCGGTCGCGCTTGCCGGGGAAGACGTTTCGGACCTGGCCGGCGCCGCGGTATGGGGCCTGGTGCGCTCGGCCCAAGCCGAGCACCCGGGCCGCATGGTGCTGATCGACTCCGATGGATCGCTGGATGCCCACGCGGTAATCGGCTGCGGTGAACCGCAAGTGGTGGTCCGCCGGGGCGTCGCCTACGCGGCCCGGCTGCGGCCGGCGCGAGCGGACTCCGCGGTCAGCCTGCCGGCTGGTGGCTGGCGGCTGGACGCCGGTGGCGAGGGCACCCTGGAGGACCTGGTCGTAAGCCATTGCCCGCGAGCCGAATTGACCGCCGGACAGGTGCGGGTGGCGGTGGCCGCGGTCGGCGTCAACTTCCGCGATGTGCTGGTGGCCCTCGGGATGTATCCCGGCGGCGGCCGGTTGGGCGCCGAGGGCGCCGGTGTGGTCGTCGAGGTCGCCCCCGACGTGACCGGCGTGGCGGTCGGTGATCACGTGATGGGGCTGTTGGGGGTCGTCGGCTCCGAGGCGGTGGTGGACCAGCGATTGGTGACGCCGGTGCCGCAGGGGCTGTCGCTGGTCGTGGCGGCGGGCGTGCCGGTGGTGTTCCTCACGGCCCTGTACGGGTTGTCGGTGCTGGCGGGGCTGCGGGCCGGGGAACGGGTATTGGTGCACACCGCCACCGGGGGAGTGGGCATGGCCGCGGTCCAACTGGCGCGGCACTGGGGTGCGGAGGTATTCGTCACCGCCAGCCGCGGCAAGTGGGATACCTTGCGCGCGATGGGATTCGACGACGAACACATCGGGGATTCGCGCACGCTCGAGTTCGAGGCGAAGTTCCGTGCGGTGGCGGGCGACCGGCCTTTCGATGTGGTGCTCAATTCCCTGGCAGGCGAGTTCACCGACGCGTCGCTGCGGCTATTGGCCGCGGGCGGGCGATTCATCGAGATGGGCAAGACCGACGTCCGCGACCCGCACGTCGTCGCCGACCAGTACCGGGGCGCCCAGTACCGGGCCTTCGACCTGTTGGAGGCCGGCCCCGACCGCACCGCGGCCATGCTGGCCGAGATCGTAGGGCTGTTGACGGCCGGGGTCTTAATACCGTTGCCGCAGAAGACGTTCGACGTTCGATGCGCCTCGGCGGCCTACCGGTACGTCAGCCAGGCCCGCCACATCGGCAAGGTCGCGCTCACCGTTCCGTCGGGACCCGGTGAGGTGCTCAGCGGGTGCGGCGGCGGCCTGGCGGGGGCCACCGTCGTGATCACCGGCGGCACCGGGATGGCCGGCTCGGCGCTGGCCCGCCACCTCGTCGACCGTTACGGGGTGGCCCACGTGGTGCTGGTCAGCCGTGCCGGCGCGGCGGCGGCCGGGGTCGCGGAATTGGTGGACGGGTTGCAGCGGGCCGGCGCCGAGGTGACGGTGGAGGCCTGCGACGCCGCCGATCCTGACGCGGTGGCGGCGATGCTGGCCCGGATACCGGCGCGGTATCCGCTGCGCGGTGTCGTCCACGCCGCCGGGATCCTCGACGACGGATTGATCTCGTCGCTGACCCCGGATCGGGTGGACGCGGTGCTGCGGGCCAAGGTCGACGGGGCCTGGAACCTGCACCAGCTCACCCGGCACCTGGATTTGTCTGCGTTCGTGGTGTTTTCGTCGATGGCCGGGATCGTGGGAACCCCGGGGCAGGCCAACTACGCGGCGGCCAACAGTTTCCTCGACGGGCTGGCCTCATACCGGCGCGCCCACGGCCTTGCGGGCCTGTCGCTGGCCTGGGGCCTGTGGGAGCAGGCCTCGGCGATGACGGCGCACCTCGGTGACCGGGACAAGGCGCGGATGAGCAGGATCGGGCTGGCGCCGCTGTCCACCGGGCAGGCCCTGGCGGCGTTCGACGCCGCGATGCTCGCCGACCGGCCGGTGTTGGTGGCCGCCGGCCTGGACCGGGCCGCCCTGTCGGACAACGTCGCCGCGCTGCCGCCGCTGTTGCGCGAACTCGCCGCCGGCCCGGCGCGGCGCGTCGTCGACGACACGGACATCGCCGCGTCCGGCACCGGTCTCAGCGCGCGCCTACACGGTCTGAGCCCCGAAGCCCGGCAGCGCGAATTGGTCGACCTCGTTCGCGGCAACGCCGCGATGGTGTTGGGGGTGTCGAACCCGGCCGACATCAATGTCGGCCGCGCGTTCCAGGAGCTCGGCTTCGATTCGCTGACCGCCGTCGAACTGCGTAACCGCCTCAAAAACGCCACGGGCCTTACCCTTTCGCCGACCCTGATCTTCGACTACCCGACACCGACCGTGCTGGCCGGACACCTGGACACCCAACTGGCGGGGTCGGACACCGACGTCCAGCCGAACCTGATGGCCCGCGTCAACGACATCACCCGCGAACTGCAGGCGCTGCTGGGCGCGCCCAACTGGAGTGCCGACGAGCGCTCGGCGCTGCGGGCCCGCATCCACACGCTGCTCAGCGCCATTGCGCCGGGCGACCCGCCCGACTCCGAACCCCTCGACGATGACCTCGAAGCCGCCACCGAAAGCCAACTCTTTGCGATCCTCGATGACGAACTCGGCCGCTGACCCCCCGCCGGGAGCGACGATGCCGGGCACCGCGCAGCACGTCGACTACCTGAAACGCCTCACGGCGGATCTCAGGCGGACCCGGCGGCGCGTCGCGGAACTGGAAGGCCGGCTGTCCGAGCCGGTGGCGGTGGTGGGCATGGCCTGCCGCTACGCCGGTGGGGTGGACACGCCGGAAGCCCTGTGGGAGCTGGTCGTCGAGGGCCGGGACACGGTATCGGACTTTCCGCTCGATCGCGGCTGGGACGTCGAGGGCCTCTACGACCCGGATCCGGACGCCAAAGGCAAGATGTACACCCGCCACGGCAGCTTCCTGCAGGACGCAGGTGAATTCGACGCCGGATTCTTCGGCATCGGGCCCAGCGAGGCGCTCGCCATGGATCCGCAGCAAAGGATGATGCTGGAAATCTGCTGGGAGGCGTTGGAGCGCGCGGGAATTGACCCCTTCGCGCTGCGCGGCACGGCGACCGGAGTCTTCGCGGGCGTCATCCACGCCGGATATGGAGGCGAGGTGAAGGGCGAGCTGGAGGGCTACGGCCTCACCGGCTCGACCCTGAGCGTCACCTCGGGCCGGGTGTCGTACGTGTTGGGGCTGGAAGGGCCGGCGGTGTCGGTGGACACCGCGTGCTCGTCCTCGTTGGTCTCCATGCATCTGGCCGCGCAGTCGTTGCGGTCCGGGGAATGCGACCTGGCGCTGGCCGGTGGCGTCACCGTCATGGCGACCCCCGCGGCGTTCGTCGAGTTCAGCCGGCAACGGGCGTTGGCGCCCGATGGTCGCTGCAAGGTGTATGCCGGTGCGGCGGACGGGACTTCGTGGTCGGAAGGCGCGGGCGTGCTGGTGCTGGAGCGGCTGGCCGACGCGCGGCGCCTCGGACATCCGGTCCTGGCGCTGTTGCGGGGCACGGCGGTGAACCAGGACGGCGCGTCCAACGGCTTGACCGCACCCAACGGGCCGTCGCAGCAACGGGTCATCCGGGCGGCGTTGGCCAGCGCCGGGTTGACGGCGGCGGACGTGGACGTCGTGGAGGGGCACGGGACCGGGACGGTGCTCGGCGACCCCATCGAGGCGCAGGCGCTGCTCGCGACGTACGGGCAGGATCGCCCGGCGGACCGGCCGCTGTGGCTGGGATCGATCAAATCCAACATCGGCCACACCTCGGCCGCGGCGGGCGTGGCCGGGGTGATCAAGATGATCCAGGCGATGCGGCACGGGGTGATGCCCCAGACGCTGCACGTGGATGTCCCGTCGCCGCACGTGGATTGGTCGGCCGGCGCGGTGTCGCTGCTGACCGAGCCGCGGCCGTGGCCGGATCACGGCGGGCTGCGGCGGGCGGGCGTCTCCTCCTTCGGGATCAGCGGCACCAACGCCCACGTGATCGTCGAGCAGGCCCCCGCCGAACCCGGACCGGAGCCGGACGGCGAGCCCCCGCGCGACGGCTCGAATCCGATTGTGCCGTGGGTGGTTTCGGCCCGGTCGCCCGATGCGCTGGCCGGTCAGGCCCAACGCCTGCTGGACCACCTGGGCGCCGACCCGGGTGTGCCCGCGGTGGACGTGGGATGGTCGTTGGCGACCACCCGGGCGGCGTTCGAGCACCGCGCGGTGCTGATCGGCGCCGATCGTGCGGGCTTGATGGCGGGGCTGACGGGGCTGGCGTCCGGGGCGCCGGTCCCGGGCGCGATCACCGGGCGCACCCGCTCGGTGGGCAAGCGGGTGTTCGTGTTTCCCGGTCAGGGTTCACAGTGGCTGGGCATGGGTGCCGCCTTGTACGCACGATTTCCGGTGTTCGCCCGGGCCTTTGACGAGGCCGTGGCCGCGGTGGACGGCCACTCCCGGCTGCCGTTGCGCGAGGTGATGTGGGGTACCGACGCGGAGTTGTTGCAGGGCACCGAATTTGCCCAGCCGGCGCTGTTCGTGCTGGAGATCGCGTTGGCCGCGCTGTGGGAATCTTTCGGCGTCACGCCGGATGTGGTGATCGGCCACTCGGTGGGGGAGATCGCCGCGGCCTGCGTCGCCGGCGCGCTCTCGCTGCCCGATGCGGCGCGACTGGTGGCGGCCCGGGGCAGATTGATGGCGCAGTTGCCGCCCGGTGGGGTGATGATGGCGGTGACCTCCACCGAGGCCGACGTGGCGCCCCTGCTGAACGCTGAGGTCGGCATCGCGGCGGTCAACGGTCCGCAATCGCTGGTGCTTTCGGGATCGGAGTCGGCGGTGAAGGCCGTCGCGGACCGCCTGGCGGACGGCGGCGCCCGGGTGCGGCAGCTGGCGGTCTCGCACGCGTTCCACTCGCCGCTGATGGAACCCATGATGGGGGACTTCTCCGCGGTGGCGGCCGGAGTGTCGGCCCGCGAGCCGCGGATCGCGTTGGTGTCCAACCTGACCGGGCAGCTGGCCGGCCCCGACTATGGGTCGGTCGCGTACTGGGTCGACCACGTGCGCCGGCCGGTGCGGTTCGTCGACGGCGTGCAGCTGGCCGAATCGCTGGGCGCCGGCGTGTTTCTGGAGGTCGGCCCCGGCGCGGCGTTGACGGCCGCGGTCGACCAGTCCGTGACGACCGACCGCGCGATGTCGGTGGTGTCGATGGCCAAGGGCCGCCCCGAGGTCGACTCGCTGCTGTCGGCGGCCGGCCAGCTGTTCGCGACCGGTTCGGACGTGGACTGGTCCGCGTCATTCACCGGGCTGAACGCCCGCCGGATCGCGTTGCCGACGTATGCCTTTGTGCGGCGCCGGTTTTGGCTCTCGAGCGATTCGGTGGGGTCGGCGAACATCGCCAGCCTGGGCCTGGCCGAGGCCGAGCACGCGCTGCTGGGTGCGGTGGTGGACCGGCCGGATTCCGGCGGCGTGGTGTTGACCGGGCGGCTGTCGACGGCGGCTCAGCCCTGGCTGGCCGACCACGCGGTGGGCGGCACCGTGCTGTTTCCCGGTTCGGGCTTCGTGGAGCTGGCGTTGCGGGCCGGTGACGAGGTCGGCTGCTCGGTGATCGAGGAGCTGACGCTGTCGGCGCCACTGGTGGTTCCGTCGGTGCCGGCGGGCGGCGTCGTGCAGCTTCAGGTGGTGGTGGACGCGCCGGGCGACACGGGGGCGCGAGCCGTCTCGGTGTATTCGCGTGTCGCGCAAACGGATTGGACGTTGCACGCCGAAGGCGTGTTGAGCGGCGGCGCCGCCGCCCCGGCGATGGATCTGTCGGTGTGGCCGCCGGCCGGTGCGGACGCGGTGGACGTGGCCGGCGCGTACGACGACCTGGCGGCCCGGGGCTACGGGTACGGCCCGGCGTTTCGGGGGCTGCGGGCCGTGTGGCGGCGTGGGACCGAAACCTTCGCCGAGGTCGAACTCCCGCAGCACGCGGGAGTCGCGACCGGTGGCTTCGGCATCCATCCGGTGGTGCTGGACGCGGCGTTGCACGCGCTCGGGGTGGCCGACGAGCGGATCGAGGCGGTGTTGCCGTTCTCCTGGCAGGGCGTGAGCCTGAACGCCGCCGGAGCATCGCGGGTCCGGGTGCGGCTGGCGCCCGTCGGCACCGGAGCCGTGTCGGTCGACCTGGCCGACGCGTCGGGCCTGCCGGTGCTGTCGGTGCGGGAGCTGGTGACGCGCGCCGTGTCGGCCGAGCAGTTGACGGCCGCGGTGGCGGCGCGCTCCGGCAGCGGCGAGCTCCTGGACGTGGTGTGGTCGCCGGTTGCTCTCCCGGGCAATAGCGTTGGCGAGAAGGTCACGGTATGGGAGCCGCCGCCCGGCGCCTCGGTCGCCTCGGTGTACACGGCCACCCACGAGGCCCTGGGCGTCCTGCAATCCTGGCTGTCCGGCGACGACGCCGGGGTCCTGGTGGTGCAGACCCGCGGGGCGGTGACCCTGTCGGCTGACGACATCTCCGACCTGGCCGGCGCGGCGGTCTGGGGGCTGGTGCGCTCGGCGCAGGCCGAGCACCCGGGCCGCATCGTGCTGGTCGACACCGATGGATCGCTGGACGTCGCGGCGGTGATCGGTTGCGGCGAACCGCAATTGGTGGTGCGCGACGGCGTCGCCCACAGCGCCCGGCTGAAGCCGGCCGGCCAGCGGGCGCTGTTGCGGTTACCCGAGCCGCCGTCGGTGTGGCGGCTGGCCGCCGGCGATGCCGGGACGCTGGAGGATCTGGCGGTGCAGGAGTATCCGCCGGCGAACTTGGAAGCCGGTCAGGTACGGGTGAAGGTGGCCGCGGCCGGGGTGAATTTCCGGGATGTGCTGGTGGCGCTGGGCATGTATCCCGGTGCCGCGCAGTTGGGCGCCGAGGGCGCCGGCGTCGTGACCGAAGTCGGTCCCGGCGTCACCGATGTGGCCGTGGGTGACGCGGTGATGGGGATATTCGGGCTGGCGGGCTCGGAAGCGGCCGCCGATCGCCGACTGGTGACGCGGGCGCCTCGGGGCTGGTCGATGGCCCAGGCCGCGGGCGTCCCGGTGGTGTTTCTGACCGCGTATTACGGGCTGTCGGTGCTGGCCGGGCTGCGGGCGGGCCAACGAGTGCTGGTGCACGCGGCCACCGGCGGGGTGGGCATGGCCGCGGTGCAGCTGGCCCGGCATTGGGGTGCGGAGGTGTTCGCGACGGCAAGCCGCGGCAAATGGGACACGCTGCGCGCCATGGGCTTCGATGACGCGCACATCGCGGATTCGCGGACGCTGGACTTCGAGCAGAAGTTCCGCGCGGCGGTGGGCGCCGGGGGCTTCGACGCGGTGCTCAACTCCCTGGCCGGCGAGTTCAACGATGCGTCGTTGCGGCTTTTGGGCCCCGGCGGTCGTTTCATCGAGATGGGCAAGACCGATCTGCGTGATCCGGATGTCGTCGCGCACGCCCACCCCGGCGTGGGGTACCGCGCCTTCGACCTGATGGAGGCCGGCCCGGATCGCATCGCGGAGATGCTGGCCGAGTTGATGGGGTTGTTCGCCAGCGGGGTCTTGGCGCCGTTGCCCGTCAAGGCTTTTGACGCGCGCTGCGCCGCCGACGCCTACCGCTTTGTGAGCCAGGCCCGCCACATCGGCAAGGTGGTGCTCACCATGCCGGACGGGCCCGCGGGGCTGGCGGGCGGGACCGCGCTCATCACCGGCGGCACCGGCATGGCGGGTGCGGCGGTGGCCCGCCACCTCGTCGAGCGGCACCGGGTGCCTCACGTGATGCTGGTCAGCCGCAGCGGGGAGCGGGCGGCCGGAATCGCCGAGCTGGCCGGCGAATTGCGCGACGCGGGGGCCTCGGTGTCGGTGGTCGCCTGCGACGTCGGCGACCGGGACGCGGTGGCGGCCGTGCTGGCGCAGGTGCCCTCGCAATACCCGCTGCGGTCGGTGTTCCACGCCGCCGGGGTGATCGACGACGCGGTGATCGCGTCATTGACGCCCGCGCGGGTCGATACGGTGTTGCGCGCCAAGGTCGACGGCGCCTGGAACCTCCACGAGCTGACCAAGGAACTCAATTTGTCCGCGTTCGTGGCCTTTTCGTCCATGGCCGGCATCGTGGGTGCGCCGGGTCAGGGCAACTATGCGGCGGCCAACAGCTTCCTCGACGCGCTGGCGGCCCATCGGCGGGCTCGGGGACTGCCGGGGTTGTCGGTGGCGTGGGGGATGTGGGAAGAGCCGTCGGCGATGACACACCACCTCGGTGAGGTCGACCGGGCCAGGATGAGCCGGGCCGGCCTGAGCGCGTTGACCACTCGGCAAGCGCTGGAGCTGCTGGACGCCGCGCTGCTCGGCGACCAGCCCATGGTGGTGGGCACCCGCCTCGACCGGGGCGCGCTGGCTCAGCACAGCGCCACGCTGCCGCCGCTGCTGAGCCAGTTGGCCACCCGCCCGGCCCGCCGGGTCCTGGAGCACACCGACATGGTGTCCCTGACGGGCCTGCGGGCGCGGTTGGACGGCATGAGTCCCGAACAGCGACAAGCCGAATTGGTGGAACTGGTCTGCGGCAACGCGGCCACGGTATTGGGGCACACCGGCGCGGAGGTCAACGCCGACGACGCCTTCGCTGACCTCGGCTTCGATTCGCTGACCGCCGTCGAACTGCGAAACCGGCTCAAAATCGCGACGGGGCTTACCCTTTCGCCCACGCTGATCTTCGATCACCCGACGCCGGCCGCCCTGGCCGAGCACCTCGGAACCGAGCTGGCCACCAACTCCGTGGCCGCCCCGGTCACCCCGCCCGATCGCATGGCCCGGTTCAACGACATTGCGCGGGAGCTGCACACCCTGCTCAGCCAGCCCGGGCTGAGCGCGAGCGACCGAGCGCAGCTCGTCACAAGGCTCGAAGGTCTGCTGGCGACAGCGACCGCTCCAGCGCCGGCGGCGCTGCCGGACCACCCCGAGGACCCGTTCGACGACGACCTCGCCACCGCCACCGAGAGCCAACTCTTTGCGATCCTCGACGACGAAGTCGGCCCCTGACCTTGCCCTCGACAGACGTAGCGATCATCGGGCTGGCGTGCAAGTTCCCCGGAGCGGCCGGCCCCGACTCCTTCTGGCGGCTCATCCGCGACGGTCGGGAAAACACCCAGTTCGGCGGGGAGGCAGAGCAATTCGATGCCGACTTCTTCAACCTATCGCCGCGCGAGGCCTGCGCGATGGACCCGAGGCAACGCTTGGCCCTCGAATTGACCTGGGAGCTGTTCGAGAACGCGTTCATCGTGCCGGACACGCTGCGGACAGCGCCGGTCTCGGTGTACCTCGGGGCGATGACGGATGACTACGCCGCCCTGACGCTGCGCGACCTCGCCGAGAACCTCGACCACCACACGTTCGCCGGCATCAGCCGGGCGATGATCGCCAACAGGATCTCCTATGCCTTCGGGCTGCGGGGACCCAGCATGACCGTCGACTCCGGCCAGTCCTCGTCCCTGGTCGCGGTGCACCTCGGCTGCGAAAGCGTGCGCACCGGGCAATCGTCGCTGGCCATCGCGGGCGGCGTCCACCTCAACCTTGCCGACGAAATCGCCATGCTGGAACGGGAATTCGGTGCCGTGTCGGTGTCGGGCCACACCTACGCCTTCGATCGACGCGCCGACGGGTACGTGCGGGGCGAAGGCGCGGGACTGGTGCTGCTGAAGCCGTTGCCGGCGGCCCTTCACGACGGCGATCGCATCCACGCCGTCATTCGGGGCAGCGCCGTCGCCAACGCCGGACACAGCTCGGCCGGCCAGACAGTGCCGTCGGCGCGCGGCGAGGTCGAGGTGATCCGCCGCGCTCTCGCCGACGCCGGCCTCGAGGCGGCAGACATCGACTACGTCGAAGCCCACGGCACGGGAACCAGGGTCGGTGACGCGGTCGAAGCGCAGGCGCTCGGTGAGGTTTTCGGTGAGCACGCACACGATCCGGTGCTTGTGGGATCGGTGAAGACCAACATCGGCCACGCCGGTGGCGCCGCGGGGGCGGCGGGCCTGCTCAAGACCGTCCTGGCGATTGGCCATTCGACCATTCCGGCGAGTCTCAACCACGCCGGCGCAGATCCCGAGACGGACCTGAATCGCTTTGGGCTGCACGTTAATACCGCGCCGGTGCCGTGGCCGTCGAGCGACCACCCGCGGCGGGCCGGGGTGTCCTCTTTCGGGATGGGCGGCACCAACGCGCACCTCATCGTGGAACAACCCCCCGCCCAACCGGATACGCCGCGCCCGGGCTCAGACCACGCGGTGCCGTGGGTGCTGTCGGCCCGCTCCGAACGCGCGCTGACCAATCAGGCGCAGCGGTTGTCGGCCTACGTGACCGAGCGAGCCGACCTCACCGCCCTCGACGTGGCCTGGTCGTTGGTCAGCACCCGGACGTCCTTCGAGCACCGCGCGGTCGTGGTCGGTGGCGATCGTGACGGGCTGACAACGGGATTGGCGGCGCTGGCGGCGGGGGAGCCACATCAGGTTGTGTCGGTGGGTCGGGCCACGTCGCCGGGCAAGACCGTGTTCGTTTTTCCCGGCCAGGGTTCGCAATGGGTCGGAATGGGGCGCCAACTCTACGACCGCTTCGAGGTGTTCGCCCGCGCTTTCGACGAGGCCGCCGCGGCGGTCGACGGTCACGTGCGGCTGCCGCTGCGCGAGGTGATGTGGGGTGCGGATCCGGAGTTGTTGCAGAGCACGGAGTTTGCCCAGCCGGCGTTGTTCGTGCTGGGGATCGCGCTGGCGGGGCTGTGGCAATCCTTCGGTGTCACACCGGATATGGTGATGGGACATTCGGTGGGGGAGATCGCCGCGGCGTGTGTGGCCGGCGTGCTGTCGCTGCCGGACGCGGCGCGGCTGGTGGCGGCCCGCGGCCGGTTGATGGCGCGGCTGCCGGCCGGCGGGGTGATGGTGGCCGTCGGCGCCGGCGAGGCCGAGGTGACCGCCTTGATGGACGGCGGGGTGAGCATCGCGGCGGTCAACGGGCCGCATTCGGTGGTGCTTTCCGGTGAGCGGACACCGGTCGGGGCGCTGGCGGACCGGCTGGCGCAATCGGGTCGGCGCGTGCACCGGTTGGCGGTCTCCCACGCGTTTCATTCGCCACTGATGGAGCCAATGCTCGACGAGTTTTCCGCCGTGGCGGCCGGTATCGAACCGCGACGCCCGCGAATCGGGTTGGTGTCGAACCTGACCGGGCTGCTGGCCGACGCCGAATATGGGTCGGCGCAGTACTGGACGGAGCATGTGCGGCAGCCGGTGCGCTTCTTCGAGGGGGTGCGCGCCGCCGAGGCGGCCGGTGCCGCGACATTTGTGGAGCTGGGTCCGGGCGCGGCGTTGACGGCCGCGGTCGACCAGTCGCTGAGCGCCGAACGGGCGGCGGCGCTGGCGACCATGCCCAAGGACCGCCCCGAGACCGAATCAATCCTGGGCGCGGCCGGACAAATGTTCACCCGCGGCATCGGCGTCGACTGGGCGGGCGTCTTCGCCGGCCTGAACGCCCGGCGAGTCGAGCTGCCGACGTATGGCTTTGCGCGAGAAAGGTTTTGGCTGGGGGCCGGGCCAGGGCCGGCAGGCGAAGCGGGGGCGACGCCGGCCGGCGCCGTCACACGCTCACCCGACTTGGCCCAGCAGCTGCATGCGCTGCCGCGCGACGAACAGCAGCGCGTGCTGGTCGAATTGGTGTGCGAGCACGCGGCGGCCGTGCTGGGACATTCGGGCGGGCACGCCATCGACCACGACCGCGCGTTCGGCGACCTCGGATTCGACTCGCTGATCGGGGTCGAACTGCGCAACCGCCTCACCACGCATACCGGCACGGCGTTGTCACGAACGCTGATCTTCGATTACCCCACCCCGGCGGCGCTGGCCGATCATCTCCGCCGGCAACTGCTCCATGACGATCGCGAGGAATCGGACGACGAAAAACTATGGTCCGCGCTGAGCAAGATTCCGGTGCGTGAGCTTCGGAGAACGGGATTGCTCGACAAACTCCTATTACTCGCCGGCATGCCGCAAACGCCCGTCGGCGACGCAAATGACCCACGTGGTGGCGGCGACGACATCGAC
The DNA here is from genome assembly GCF_020217485.1 of Mycobacterium sp. WUMAC-067. Lineage (GTDB taxonomy): Bacteria > Actinomycetota > Actinomycetes > Mycobacteriales > Mycobacteriaceae > Mycobacterium. Next base: position 115,694 of record NZ_JAEKMI010000004.1, read on the forward strand.
TCTTTGAGCCCGGACGATTTAATCGCCATGGCGCTCAATTCGGCGGATGACGAAGATATCGAATGACGAATTCCCCGCTGCCGGACATGATTACGCGCACACGACGCGGGTTTAATGACACATGTGTTGAATACCCGAAACTTTTGCGAGACCCCAATCGACCGCATAAACTTCCGGCATTAAGCGGAATCGTATTCCAGCTGGTTGGCAATCAAGAGAGTAGAGCATGAGCGTCATCGCGGGTGTGTTCGGCGCTTTGCCGCCGCACCGCTACAGCCAAGGCGAAATCACCGACCAGATCGTCGAGTTCCCCGCGCTGAAGGAACACGAGGAGGTCGTGCGGCGCCTGCACGCCGCCGCCAAGGTCAACAGCCGCCACTTCGTGCTGCCGCTCGAGCGGTACCACGCGCTGACCGACTTCGGTGAGGCCAACGAGATCTTCATCGACAAGGCCGTGGACCTGGGCTGCGACGCGCTGCTGGGCGCCCTCGACGAGGCCGGGCTGACCCCGCAAGACATCGACACGATCGTCACCACGACCGTCACCGGCGTCGCGGTGCCGTCGCTCGACGCCCGGATCGTCGGGCGCCTCGGCCTGCGCCCGGACGTGCGCCGGGTGCCGCTGTTCGGGCTGGGCTGCGCCGGTGGGGCGGCGGGGGTCGGCAGGCTGCACGATTACCTGCGCGGCGCCCCCGACGGCGTCGCCGCCCTGGTGTCGGTCGAGCTGTGTTCGCTGACCTTCCCCGCGGTCAGGCCGACCGTGTCGGGGCTGGTCGGGACGGCGATGTTCGGCGATGGCGCCGCCGCGGTGGTCGCCGTCGGCGACCGTCGCGCCGAGCAGCTGAGTTCGGCCGGGCCCGACATCCTCGATTCGCGCAGCCGGCTGTACCCCGAATCGCTGCACATCATGGGCTGGAACGTCGGCTCGGCGGGGATCCAGCTGGTGATGTCTCCCGAACTGCCCACCTTCATCGACCGCTACCTGGCTGACGACGTGGGCCGGTTCCTCGCCGCGCATCAGCTGACCAAGGACGACATCGCCGCGTGGGTGACGCACCCCGGCGGCCCCAAAGTCATCACCACCATCGCCAAGTGCCTCGAGTTGCCGCCCGAGGCGCACGAGCTGACCTGGCGCTCGCTCGGCGAAATCGCCAACCTGTCGTCGGCGTCGGTGCTGCATATCCTGCGGGACACCATCGCCAAGCCACCGCCCGGCGGAAGCCCCGGGGTGATGATCGCGACCGGGCCCGGCTTCGGTTCCGAACTGGTGCTGCTGCGCTGGCACTAAGCGCGTTACTTCCGTGGATGGCCCGGTTTTGTCGGTGGTGGCTGCGATGATGAGGTCATGTTGTCGACCGCATGCGCTGACGCTGTGGTGGTCACTGCGAGTGATCGTCTTGAGGTGTTGTTCGAGGAGTTGGCGGAGTTGGCCGGTCAGCGCAATGCGATTGATGGGCGCATTGTGGAGATCGTCGCCGAGATCGATCGTGACCAATTGTGTGGTGTGACCGGGGCGCGGTCGGTGCCGGCGTTGGTGGCCTGGAAGCTGGGTTGTTCGTCGGCAAATGCGCACACGCTCAGCGCCATTGCGGGTCGGCTGCGGGAGTTTCCGCGCTGTGTTCAGGGTCTGCGGGAGGGTCGGTTGTCGGCCGATCAGGTCGGGGTGATTGCGGCACGCGCGGGCGAGGGATCTGATGAGCATTACGCGCAGTTGGCCGCGGTCGCCACGGTCAGTCAGCTGCGTACGGCGGTCAAGCTGGAGCCGCGACTCGAACCTGAACCTCGGTCCGAGTCCGAGTCCGAGTCCGAGTCCGAACCGCGGCCCGCCCCCGAGCGCGAGCGTTCGATCACCGCGACCGCCACTGAGTGGGGCGCCTGTTATCGGATCATGCTGGGCCACTTGGATGCCGCGAAGTTCGATGCCGCGTTGGCCTCGCATCGTGAGGCGCTGATCGCCGAGTGGAAACACGACCACGCAAACGGCGCGGGCGTTTCCGATCAGCGGCCGCCGCTGCCGAGCACGGTCGAGGCGTTGATGCGTCTGGTCGAGGCCGGGTGGGACGCCGAGGCCACCCGCCGCCCCCACGGGCAGCACACCACCGTGGTGGCCCACCTCGACGTCGAGCGGCGCGTGGCGGCCCTGCATTTGGGTCCGCTGCTCTCCGATGCCGAACGGCGCTTCCTGACCTGTGATGCCACCTGTGAGGTGTGGTTCGAGCGTGACGGGCGGGTTATTGGTGCCGGGCGGGCGACGCGGGTGATCAACCGGCGGCTTCGCCGCGCGCTGGAATACCGCGACCGCACGTGCGCGGTGCCTGGCTGTGGGGCCACCCGGGGCTTGCACGCCCATCACCTGTGGCACTGGGAAGACGGTGGCCCCACGGAGTTGGCCAACCTGGTGCTGGTCTGCCCGTATCACCACCGGTTGCATCATCGGGGTGTCATCACCATCACCGGACCCGCGGCCGCCCTGACCGTGACCGACGACACCGGCCGAATCCTGAGCCCGGGATCGTTGGCGCGCCCACCCACCGGGCCCCCGCCCGCGGTGGCGCCGTGTCCGGGACCGACCGGCGAGCGCGCCGACTGGTGGTGATATGACCCCTTCCAACCCCAACCACCACCGACCAACAACTAACCCGGTTCGTGGTACCGGTCGCCACCGGCCAATGCGCCGAAAGCTCAAACACGTTGGCGTATCAAGGGATTCGTTAACATTATCCGTCTCGGCCAATCCGCACCGCCATGGCCGGTGTTCGTTGCGCCTTGACCCGTCCCCCGAAAACTGTTGCCGCTCACGGCTATTCGAGCAATTCGGAGAGCTCCAGCCAGCGGCCCTCGGTCGCGGCGACCTCGTCTTCGAGCGCGCGCAGCTCCTGGGTGAGCCGGGTGATGCCGACGTGGTCGGACTGGTCGTGGGCGGCGAGTTCGTCGTGTTTGTCCCTGATCCGGTCCGCCAGCCGCGCCAGCTGGCGATCGGCGGCCGCCATCTCCTTCTCGGCGGCGCGGCGCTGGGCACCGGACATCGACGGCCGCGACGCCTGCGACGGCTGCGACGCCACCGACCCCTGCGACGCCACCGACGGCCGCGACGGCCGCGGCTCTTCGATGGCCGCCCCGTCCGCCCGCCGCTCGGCCAGCCGCAGGTATTCGTCGATGCCGCCGGGCAGGTGCCGCAACCGGCCGTCGAGCACCGCGTACTGCTGATCGGTGACCCGCTCCAGCAGGTAGCGGTCGTGCGAGACGACGATCAGCGTGCCCGCCCAGGAGTCGAGCAGATCCTCCATGGCGGCCAGCGTGTCGGTGTCCACGTCGTTGGTCGGCTCGTCGAGCAGCAAGACGTTGGGCTCGGACAGCAGCGTGAGCATCAGCTGCAGCCGCCGCCGCTCGCCGCCGGAGAGGTCCGCCACGCGGGCGGACAGGTGGCCGCGCCCGAAGCCGAGCCGCTCCAACAGCTGGGCCGGGGTGACCTCACGGCCGTCGACCTGGTAGCCGCCGGGCAGCCGGCCCAGCACGTCGGCGATCCGGTCGCCGTCGACCGCGGCCAGCGCGTCGCCCTGCTGGTCGAGCACCGCCAGCCGCACCGTCTTGCCGCGTTTGACGCGTCCCGTGTCGGGCGTGATGGTGCCGTCGATCAGTCCCAGCAGGGTCGATTTCCCGGCGCCGTTGGCCCCGACGATGCCGGTGCGCTCGCCCGGGGCGATCCGCCACTCGATGTCGCGCAGCACCGGGCGGCCGCCAAACGCGACCGACACGTCGAGCAGATCGATCACGTCCTTGCCGAGCCGCGCGGTGGCCAGCTTGGCCAACTCGACGTTGTTGCGCAGCGGGGGCACGTCGGCGATCAGCTGGTTGGCGGCCTCGATCCGGAACTTGGGCTTCGAGGTCCGCGCCGGGGCGCCGCGACGCAGCCACGCCAGTTCCTTGCGCATCAGGTTCTGCCGCTTGGCTTCGGCGACGGCGGCCATTCGGTCCCGCTCGACGCGTTGCAGCACGTAGGCCGCGTACCCGCCGTCGAACGGCTCGACGATCCCGTCGTGCACCTCCCACGTCGTGGTGGCGACCTCGTCGAGGAACCAGCGGTCGTGGGTGACCAGCAGCAGCCCGCCGGTGTTGCGCGCCCAGCGCCCCCTCAGGTGGCCGGCCAGCCAGGTGATTCCCTCGATGTCCAGGTGGTTGGTGGGCTCGTCGAGCGTGATGACGTCCCATTCGCCCACCAGCAACCTGGCCAGCTGCACCCGCCGGCGCTGGCCGCCGGACAGCGTGGAAACCGTTGCCTCCCAGGCGATGTCGGAGACGAGCCCGGCGACCACGTCGCGGACCCGCGGGTCACCGGCCCACTGGTGTTCGGGGGCGTTGCCGACCAGAGTCCAGCCCACCGTGTGGTCCGGGTCCAGGGTGTCGGCTTGGCTCAGCGCGCCGACCCGCAGCCCGCTGCGCCGGGTGACCCGGCCGGAGTCGGGCTGTTGTTGGCCGGTGAGCAGGCGCAGCAGGGTGGACTTGCCGTCGCCGTTGCGCCCGACGATGCCGATCCGCGCGCCGTCGTTGACCCCGAGCGTGATCGACCCGAACACCACCTGGGTCGGGTATTCGAGGTGTACGGCCTCGGCTCCGAGTAGGTGCGCCACCGGCCCGACCCTACTGGCCTACTGGCGCGTCCCTACTCCAGCGTCAGCAGCGCCTGGTCCACCTGGCTTTGCGTTTCCGGTGACGCCTTGCTGGCCACGGCGTCCAGGAAGCGGGCGGCGACGTCGCGCACCTTGAGGTTGGACTCCTGGGAGCGCCACACCAGGATGTCGAACGCACGCTCGGCGGAAATGCCGTAGGCGATCATCAGCACGCCCTTGGCCTGCTCGATGCGGGCCCGGGCGTCGGCGACCGCCGAGAGCACGTTGGTGATGTCGGTGTGCAGCGAGTCGGTGACGTCGACGTAGAAGCCGGACGTGCCGGCCGGCGCTCCAGCGTCGTCGACCATCCGATCGCCGGCGACGACGACGCAGTGGGTGCGCCCGGCGGTGTCGATGATGCGGTGCCGGCTGCTGAACGGCTTTCCCTTCATCACCCGCTCCAGCACGGCCGCCACCCGTTCGCGGTCCTCGGGGTGCTTGTGTTGCAGCAACAGTTCCGTGGTGGGCTGCACCTCTCCCGGTTTGTAGCCGTGCATGCGCGCCACCGCGTCCGACCATTCCCAGCGATGGCCGTCCAGATAGAAACGGAACCGGCCGACGCGCTGAGGATCGCCGAGACCCAGCACGGAGTCGATCGCGCTGAGGTCGCTTTCCTCGACGACGTCACGCATGAGCGCCTCCTGGCGCTCCACGGTTTGGTCGTCGGAGTTCACTGTCATCGCGCCCAGCTCCAATCGCTTTTGTGAAAACCCTGGCGTATCGATTCCCGTTTTCGGCCGCATCCATGCCTGCTTGTCGCGGCGGCGGCTCAGGCCACCCGATACTGCTCGGCGTCGCTGCGCTTGAACTCCAGGCCGAATCCCGGCCGGTGCTGATCCGGCCGCAAGGCGCCGCCCTCGGGCGCCAGCGCGCCGTCGAAGAGCATGTGTTCGATGCGGTGGTGATCGTGGAAGTACTCCAGGTGACGCAGATTCGGGATGGCGGTGGCGACGTGGGCGTGCAGGTTGGGGGCGCAGTGCCCGGAGACGTCCACGTTGCGCGCGGCGGCCACGGCGGCGGCGCGCAGCCAGTCGGTGATGCCCCCGCAGCGGGTGACGTCGATCTGCAGGCAGTCGACCGCATCGGCGGCCAGCATTCGATGGAAATAGGCCAGGTCGTAGCCGTATTCGCCGGCGGTGACGTCCGGGGTCACCTGGTCGCGGACCTCCCGTAGCCCGGCCAGGTCGTCGGAGGAGACGGGCTCCTCGAACCAGGTGACGTCGTGATCGGCCATGGCGTGGGCCACCCGAATCGCCTGCTTGCGTTGGTAGGCACCGTTGGCGTCGACGTAGAGTTCGGTGTCGGGGCCGATCACCTTGCGCGCCAACGCGATTCGAGCAAGGTCGCGACGCTCGTCGGAACCCCATGATTCGCCGATCTTGATTTTGACGCGCGGGATCTGCCACTCGTCGACCCAGCGTTCGAGCTGGGCGCGGGTGGTGCGTTCGTCGTACGTGGTGAAGCCGCCACTGCCGTAGACCGGCACCTTGGGATGCGCCATGCCGAGCAGTCGGCAGACCGGCAGCCCCAGCAGCTTGCCCTTGAGGTCCCACAGCGCGGTGTCAACCGCCGAGATCGCGCACGACACCAGCCCCGGCCGCCCGTTGTTGCGCATCGCCTTGACCATCGACTCCCACCGGGCGGGGATGTCCACGGCGTTGTGCCCGGTGAGGGTGCCAGCCAGCGGCCCGGTGATGAGCTCGCCGCAGGCGCCGTCGCCATAGGTGTAGCCGATCCCGTGCAGGCCCCCTGCCGACACCTCGGCCAGCACCAGCGTGGTCGACGACCAGGCCAGGGTCCCGTCGGCTTCCGGTGCGTCGGTGGGGATTTCGTAGACCTGCGCGGTGACCTCGTCGATGGCCGTGTCGATCCGCGCGGCGGTCGTCATCGCGCCCACCGGCGACCCGCGCGCGCCGCGAGCCACGCGCCCACCCCGGCGGCGCTCAGCGCGCCGGTGCCGCTGACGACCGGGTGCTGCGACGCCCACAACTGGGGGCTGTGGGCGTGCGACTCGTCGTCGAACTCGCCGCGGGGGCCATGATCGCTGCCGGGTTGCTGGTCGAGCGGCTCCCACAGGTTGTGGGGCCGGCCGGCGCTGACGTGCTCCTCGGTCTGCTGCGAGTCGTACCCGGTGCGGCCGAGATAGCGGTCCAGCAGCGGCGCGACGAACTTCTGCGCCAGCAGCGTCACCATGGTGGAGTCGCCGACCCAATACTGTTTGCGCCCCGGGTGATCCGCGGCGTACAGCACGCCACGGGCGGCGACGTCGGGCTGATAGATCGGCGGCACGGGTTGGGGATGGCGGGGGAGCCGGGACAGCACCCAGGAGAATTGCGGGGTGTTGACCGCGGGCATCTGGACCACCGTGATTCGCACCTTCGAGCCCTCGTGGAACAGTTCGCAGCGCACCGACTCGGTGAACCCGTTGATGGCGTGTTTGGCGCCGCAGTAGGCCGACTGCAGCGGGATGGATCGCTGCCCAAGCGCGGAACCGACCTGCACGATGGTGCCGCGGTCGCGGGGCCGCATCTTGGCCAGCGCCGCCATGGTGCCGTACACGTAGCCGAGGTAGGACACCTCGGTCACCCGTTTGAACTCCTCGGCGCTGATTTCGGTGAACGGCGCGAACACCGAGGTGAACGCGACGTTGACCCAGACGTCGATCGGACCGAACGCGGCTTCGGCCTCGTCGGCGGCGGCGACGACGGCCGCGTGGTCGGCCACGTCGGTCGGGATGGCCAACGCCTTGCCGCCGCCGGCCTCCACGTCGCGGGCCGCGCCCTCGAGCCCGGCGGCGCCGCGGGCGAGCAGGGCGACGTTCGCGCCGCGCTGCCCGAACTCCTTCGCGGTGGCGCGGCCGATGCCGGCGCTGGCTCCGGTGATCACCACTGTCTGAGTCATTGCGCAAATCCCTTTCGCTCGGTGTCGGACACCCGATCAGTCATGGTGGGCGGCGTCGTCGGTGAGGGTGGCGGTGCATTCCAGCATCAGCGCGTGCGCGAACGCCTGGGGGAGGTTGCCGCGGAGCTGGCGCTGCTGCACGTCGTATTCCTCACAGAACAGCCCCGGCGGCCCGCAGGCGGTACGGTTACGTTCGAACCAGCGCATCGCGCAATGGGCATGGCCCAGTTGATGTTCGGCCAGCGCCATCATGAACCCGCAGAGCAAAAACGCGCCCTCGGCGTCGCCGAGGTCGCGCTCGTCGTGCCGGAACCGGTAGACGAACCCGTCGTCGGTGAGTTCCCGGCGAACGGCATCCAGGGTGGCGATGGTCCTGGGGTCGTCGGCGGGCACGGCGCCGCGCACCGGCGGCAGCAGCAGCGATGCGTCGACACCGGTCAGTCGCGGGCTGCGTTGCCAATAACCGTGCGGGTGCAGGCTTTCCGACGCGGTCTCGGCGAGGATCGCGTCGGCCAGCGACGCGCACGCGGCAACCTCGGGACCGGCGCCGGCCACCTTCGCGATGGCGCGCAACCCCGCCACACAGGCCAGGCGGGACTGCGTCCAGTGCTCGTTGTCGATCTCCCAGACGCCGGCATCCGGTTCGCGCCAACGCTTTTCGATCGCCTTGATCGCGGACTGCGCCGCGCGCCAGCCGTCGGCATCCAGCCGGTCGGCGGCGCCCGCCTTGGCCAGCAGCTGCAACGCCTCCCCGAAGGCATCGAGCTGGAATTGCTGATTGACCCAGTTGCCGATCTTGTCGGCGCCCCCGGGGTAGCCGGGCAGGTCGAGCGTTTCTTCGCCGGGCACCGCGCCGCCGGTGACGGTGTAGGCGGGCTTGAGGTTCGGGCCGTCCTCGAGCAGCCGGGCGCCGACGAACTCCACCGCCCGGTCGAGCAGTTCGGTCGTGCCGACGGCGGCGGCGGCCATGCCGGCGTACACCTGGTCGCGGATCCAGGAATAGCGGTAGTCGTAGTTCTGGTTGGAGTGCGCGCGTTCGGGCAGGCTCATGGTGGCGGCGGCGACCATGCCGCCCCCGCTGCTGGTCAGCCCCCGCAGCACCGCGTAGGAGTTACGCCCGTCGCGGGGAGCGATGGTGCAGGTCAGCTCGGGCACGCTGCGCTGCCAGGCGGCGGTGGTGGCGTCCCAGGCCAGGTCGGGGTCCGGCGGCTGCTTTGGCAGGGTGCGCTCGGACAGTTCCAGCACCAGGTCGTGGTGCTGGTCCTCGTCGAGCGTGACCTCACAGGTGAGCAGCTGGCCCTTCTCATGAGCAGCGCGGACCGGGCGCGCCTCGCAGGCGGCCTGCCAGCGCCAGTGCAGCCGCCCCGAGCGCCCGCTCCACACCCCGCCATCCACGGTCGGCTTGCCGGGGCCGTGCCTGCCGAATCCCGCACTCGGTGCCAGCAGCACCCGCACCCGGGCCGTACCGCGGCAGCCGGTGAGCCGGCGCAGCAGCACCACCCGGTCGGGGTCCCCCGGAAAGGCCAGCGCGTCACGGCATTCCACGATGCCGTCGCGAGTGATCCAGCGGTTGCGCCAGATCAGGGTGCCCGGCTCGTAGTAGCCGCCCCAGACGTGCCGCACGTCGGTCGGGGTGACGGCGTAAACCCCGCCGCCGCCAATGAGATTCGAGAAGACGGCGTCGGAATCCCAGTGCGGTGCACACATCCATGCCACGTCACCCTGCGGACCGATCAGCGCACCCCGCTCGCCGTCGGCGAGCAGCGCATACTCTCGCAGCACCCGGGGGGCGAAGGTGGTCTCGGTATCGACCTTCAGGTCAGCCACGGGCTCCCGCCTTCGACCCCCGTGCCACGCCGGTATCGATCTTTCCGGCGGCCACCCGTTCGGCAAGCCGCGACGCCAACGCCATGATCGTCAGCGCGGGATTGGCGGAGCCCTGGGTGGGACACACCGAGCCGTCGGCGAGAAACAGGTTCGGCACGCCCCACACCCGGTGGTCGGAGTCGACCACCGAATTCTCACGTCCGGTGCCCATCCGGGCACCGCCGATGAGGTGGGCGAAACGCTCGATGGTGAGCACGTCCTGGGCGTCGGCGGCGTGCAGGATGTCGCCGATCACCTTGGTGGAGTAGGCCATGTTGGCCTTGTCGTTGTCGCAGAGCGTGTAGTCGAACCGGGCCACCGGGATGCCGTACGGGTCCTTTTCGTCGGCCAGCGTCACGCGGTTGTCCGGCAGCGGCAACAGCTCGTTGAGCACGCCGACGGTCGCCCAGTGGTTGTAGTCGCGCATGTACTCGCGCAGGGCGCGGCCCCAATGCCCGTCGGCCAGCACGTGTTCGGCCCAGCCAATGGGCATGGGCGACACGGTCTGGATGGCAAACCCTCGGGCGAACCCGCGCGAGAGGTCGGTCTCGTAGAACTGCTCGGAGGTCACCTCCGGGGGAGGCGCCTTGTACATCCGGACCTCCTCGGACCAGCGGCCCGCGGACTGGGTGGCGCCCTGCACCATCACGTAGCGCCCGACCTGATCGTCGTTGTTGCCCAACCCGTTCGGGAAGCGCTGGCTGACCGAGTTCAACAGCAGGCGCGGCGTCTCGATCGAATACCCGGCCACGGCAATGACTTTGGCGCGTTGCAGTCGTTCTTTGCCGCCCACCTCGTCGTAGTACACCACGCCTCGGGCCGCGCCGGTCTCGTCGAGTTCGACGCGCGAGGCCATGCAGTTGGCGCGGATCTCGACGTCGTGGGCCAGCGCGTCGGGAAGGTGCGTGACGTACGGGCTGGCCTTGGCGTTGACCTTGCAGCCCTGCAGGCAGTAGCCGCGGTAGATGCAGTGCGGGCGGTTGCCGAAGGTGCCGTTGACGATGCCGACGGGCCCGACCCGCATCTCGATGCCGAGCTTGAGCGCGCCCCGCCAAATCTTGGCGGCCGCACCCGAAATAGGATGCGGGGCAAAGGGATAACGATGCGGATCGCCCCAGGGCCAGTTCTGGCCGGCCACCGGCAGCTCGAGCTCGACCTGCTCGTAATGGGGTAGCAAGTCCTCGTAGCGGATGGGCCAGTCGGCGCCCACCCCGTCGAGGGTGTAGGTCGCAAAGTCGCTGGGGTGGAACCGCGGGGTGTAGCCGGCGTAGTGCACCATGGAGCCGCCGACCCCGCGCCCGGAGTTGTTCTTGCCCAGCTCAATTGGGTCGTCACCGCCGATGATGCGCTTCTGCGTCCAGTACAGCGCGTGGGAGCCGGCCTCGTCGGACACCCAGTCCTCGTCGGGGTGCCAGAACGGGCCGGCCTCGAGGATCACGACCCGCCAACCGACGCGCGCCAGCCGCTGCGCCAGCACCGAGCCGCCGGCGCCCGCCCCGACGACCACGAGGTCGACCTCGTCGTCGTCGCGGTAGCGGCGCATGGTCTGCTCGCCGGGCAGGTCGCGCGAGTGCACGTCGAGCAGGAACCGCGAGTCGTTGTCCTTGGGGCCGACGGCTCCTTTGAGCAGGCCTCGCCAGAAGTCGCCCATCAGATTTCGCCGTTCTGCACGACCTGCACGGGGTCTTCGTCGGTGGCGCCGGGGGTCTCGAACGGTTCGCGCGCGGCGTCGGGTCCGGTGGCACCGCCGAGGCGCATGAAGCCGCGCGGGTAGGCGGGGCCGCCGAACCCGATCTCGTTCCAGGCCCACGGGTGGGAGTAGAAGCCCGACAAGGTCATTCGCATGCACACCGACCAGGCGCGCTTGACGTTCAGGCTCTCCCAGGCGCCGCCCTCGAGGTCGCCCTGCGAGAACTGGCCGACGATTTCTTCGCGGGTGTCCAGCCCGGCGGCGGCGAAGGACGATGCGCCGTATTTGGCCGCCGCGGTCTCATCGAGCCCGCGCAGCACCAAGCGCCACGTGTCGCGGTCGTCGGGCATGTCCGCGTACTGATAGCCGTCGAGGCGCCCGTCGGCGAGCTTGGAGTCGACGGATTCGGCCGCCGGGACTCGCGGCTCGGCGTCCTGCGCCAGCACCGTGTCGCAGAACGCGCGCAGGCACGGCTCCTCTTCGGCGGTGAAAAACCGCAGTGGGCCAGGAGGTTTGAGCCGGGCCAGCACGACTTTCCGGGTGGCCTCGTCCCAGGTGCCGGCGGTTGTGAGCACGTCGAAATCGGGGTAGCGGCCGATCATCTGCGGCGTGGTGCCGCGGCGCTGTTTGGGAAGCCAGGACGGGTGCGGCGGCTTGCCGTCGGGGCGCAGGTTGGGCAGGTGGTCGGGGCGTGAGGTGTCAGCCATCTCAGTGATCCCGATGCCTAACCCCGGAACCGTTCGCGGCGCAGGATCGACGCCAGCAGCCCCATCCCCCCGACCATGCACATCAATCCCGGCGCCGCGATCGGCGGGCCCATGGGCACGTTGTAGGACGCGTGTTTCCATCCGCCCGGCTTGCGGGCGACGCCGCGCGCGTGCAGGTATTCACCCATCAGCCCGTTGGCCGTGTAGATGCCGGCGGTGATCGGCAGCCAGAGCTTGGCCCAGCGTCGCGAGAACACGCCCCCGATGCCGGCGACGACCACCGGCGGGGTCACGACGATCGGGCTCCACATCCACTTGTTGCCGAAGCTCGCCTTGTAGTGCTCGAAGTAGATTTCGGCCGTCGTGACGAGCGCCGCAATGGCGGTCAACCCGGACAGTGAGCGTTCGAAACGACCGTGTGCGACGTCGTACAGTGCTCGCTCGGCCAGGTGCGAGACCTCGCCCAGTCCGTCGCTGCCGGCGGTCCGGCCTTTGCGGCCTCCGCCGTTGCCCAGCAACAACATGTGTATCCCTTCTTCGCTCGCGTCGTGCCGGGCCGGCGAATCACCGGTCCGGGCTGATTTCCTTCGTGTGATCGTTGGCGGCCATGCGCGCGCCGGTGGTTTTGTGAGCGTGCTCGCCGAGCAAATCCGTCGTCGTGTCCATAGAGCGACCTCGCCTTCGGGCTGGAAGGAACACGGTCCGGCGGTCACGGTTAAGCGTCCGGCTGGGTGTTTCAACCGAGGTCATCTCGACGACGCGTCGCGACCGAAGCGCATCGACTGCGTACCCGGTGCCCTGCTGCACAAACTGGCGTGCAGGCGATTCACAGCGAGTCACCAGGCGGTGCGCGCGAACGCAAACACACCCGCGACGCGCGGGTGGCCCGGCACCACCCGACGGGGATGAAGAACTTCCGCCGTTGTGTAGCGCAACGCGATCGGCAAGACGGACGACCCCTGGTTGGCGTTCGGACCCGGCACGGCTGATCACCGACGCCGATTCGCTACAACCACCGCCCTTCTAGCTGCCCAGATGTGCCATGATGTCCAAGCTGTCAAGACTCAGGGAGCAGCAGTGGATCTCAATTTTTCGATGGTCACACGACCGGTCGAGCGGCTGATCGCTACCGCGCAGAACGGGCTGGAGGTCTTGCGACTGGGGGGCTTGGAAACGGGCACGGCGCCGTCGCCGTCCCAGATCGTCGAGAGCGTGTCGATGTACAAGCTCCGGCGGTACTTCCCGCCGGACAGCCGGCCCGGCCAGTCGCCCGTCGGGCCGCCGGTGCTGATGGTGCATCCGATGATGATGTCGGCCGACATGTGGGACGTCACCCGCGACGAAGGCGCGGTCGGGATCCTGCACGCCCACGGGCTTGATCCCTGGGTCATCGACTTCGGCGAACCCGACAAGGTCGAAGGCGGCATGCGGCGCACGCTGGCCGATCACATCGTCGCGCTCAGTCAGGCCATCGATACGGTCCGGGACACCACGGGCAGCGACATCCATCTGGTCGGCTATTCGCAGGGCGGCATGTGGTGCTATCAGGTCGCCGCCTACCGGCGTTCGAAGAGCCTGGCCAGCATCGTCACCTTCGGGTCCCCGGTGGACACCCTGGCCGCCTTGCCGATGGGTATCCCGGCAAACTTCGCCGCGCCCGCCGCCAACTTCATGGCCGACCACGTCTTCAGCCGGCTGGCCATCCCCAGCTGGATGGCGCGCACGGGCTTCCAGATGCTCGACCCGCTCAAGACCGCCAAGGCGCGGGTCGACTTCGTTCGCCAGCTGCACGACCGCGAGGCGCTGCTGCCGCGCGAGCAGCAGCGCCGCTTCCTCGAACGCGAAGGCTGGATCGCGTGGTCCGGCCCCGCGATCTCCGAGCTGCTCAAGCAGTTCATCGCCCACAATCGGATGATGACCGGCGGTTTCGCCGTCAACGGGCAGATGGTCACCCTGACCGACATCACCTGCCCGGTGCTGGCCTTCGTCGGCGAGGTCGACGACATCGGCCAGCCGGCGTCGGTGCGCGGCATCCGGCGCGCGGCACCGGACGCCGACGTCTACGAGTCCACCATCCGCACGGGCCACTTCGGCCTCGTCGTCGGGTCCAAGGCGGCCCAGCAAAGCTGGCCGACCGTCGCCGAATGGGTGCGGTGGCTGTCGGCCGGCGGCGACAAGCCGACCAGCATCGCGCCGATGGCCGACCAGCCCGCCGAGCACACCGACAGCGGCGTGGCGCTGAGCTCCCGGCTCGCGCACGGCATCGGGGAAGCCTCCGAGGCGGCGCTGGGCATGGTGCGCGGCGCGGCCAACACCGTCGTCGCGGCCAACAAATCCATGCGCACCCTGGCCGTCGAAACGGTCCGCACGCTGCCACGACTGGTCCGGCTGGGACAGATCAACGACCACACCCGCATCTCGCTGGGCCGCATCATCGAGGAGCAGGCCCACGACGCCCCGCAGGGCGAATTCCTGTTGTTCGACGGGCGGGTGCACACCTACGAGGCGGTGAACCGGCGCATCAACAACGTCGTGCGCGGCCTCATCGAGGTCGGGGTGCGCCAGGGCGACCGCGTCGGCGTGCTGATGGAGACGCGGCCCAGCGCGCTGGTGGCCATCGCCGCGCTGTCCCGCCTGGGCGCCATCGCGGTGGTGATGCGTCCCGACGGCGACCTCACCGCGTCGGTGCGGCTCGGGGGAGTGACCGAGATCCTGACCGACCCCACCAACCTGGACGCGGTGCTGGAATCGGACGGTCAACTGCTGCGCCAGGTGCTGGTGCTCGGCGGCGGCGAGACGCGGGACCTGCACCTGCCCGAAGACTCCGACGGGCAGCCCCAAGTCATCGACATGGAACAGATCGACCCGGACGCCGTCGAGCTGCCCGGCTGGTATCGACCCAACCCGGGACTGGCCCGGGACCTGGCGTTCATCGCGTTCAGCGCGGCCGGCGGCGAACTGGTGGCCAAGCAGATCACCAACTACCGCTGGGCGGTGTCGGCGTTCGGTACGGCCTCGACGGCCGCCCTCGACCGCCGCGACACCGTCTACTGCCTGACGCCGCTGCATCACGAGTCCGCGCTGCTGGTCAGCCTGGGTGGCGCGGTGGTCGGCGGCACCCGCATCGCGCTGTCGCGCGGCCTCGACCGGAACCGGTTCATCCAGGAGGTCCGCCAGTACGGCGTCACCGTGGTGTCCTACACCTGGGCGATGCTCGGCGAGATCCTCGACAACCCGGCCGATCCGCCCTTCGCCCTGCACGGCAACCACCCCGTGCGCCTGTTCATCGGCTCCGGCATGCCGACCGGGCTGTGGGAGCGTGTCGTCGAGGCGTTCGCGCCCGCCCACGTCGTCGAGTTCTTCGCCACCACCGACGGGCAGGCGGTGCTGGCCAACGTCTCCGGCGCCAAGGTCGGCAGCAAGGGCCGGCCACTGCCGGGCGCCGGGCGCATCGAATTGGGCGCCTACGACACCGAACACGACCTGATCCTGGAAAACGAGCGGGGCTTCGTGCAGATCGCCGAACCCAACCAGGTCGGGGTCCTGCTCGCGGCCTCCAACGGCCCCATCGATCCGAGCGCCTCGGTCAAGCGCGGGGTGTTCGCGGCGGGCGACACCTGGATCTCGACCGAGTACCTGTTCTACCGCGACGACGACGGCGACTACTGGCTGGCGGGCCGGCGCGGCTCGGTGGTGCGCACCCGGCGCGGCCTGGTCTACGCCGAGCCCGTGACCGACGCCCTGGGCGGCATCAACGGTGTCGACCTCGCGGTGACCTACAACGTGCCCGTGGGCGACCACGAAGTCGCGGTGTCGGCGGTGACGCTGTTGCCGGGCGCCTCCATCACGGCGGCCGACCTGACCGACGCCTTCGCCAAGGTCCAGATCGGCCTGGGGCCCGACATCGTCTGCGTGGTCCCGGAGATGACGTTGAGCGCCACCTACCGCCCGACCGTCAGCGCGCTGCGGGCCGCCGGGATTCCGAAGGCGGGGCGCCACGTCTGGTATTTCGATGCGGAGACCGGGCACTACCGCCGGCTGACTCCCGGGGTGCGTTCCGAGCTGAGCGGCGCGCGGTCATGATCGACGACGCGCTGCTGAACATCCTGGTGTGCCCGGCCGACCGCGGGCCGCTGATCTTGGTGTCCCAAACCGGCGGCGGCGAAGTGCTTTACAACCCCCGGCTGCGCCGCGCTTACCGGATCGAGGACGGCATCCCGGTGCTGCTCATCGACGAGGCCCGCGACGTCGACGACGACGAGCACGCCCGGCTCATGGCGCAAGCCCCTCCGGCAGATCCCCAGTGAGGTAGCGCTGCAGGTTGGGCGCGATGGTTCGCGCGATCCGCTCGGGCGGCAGCGACGCGAACGGCTCCAGTTGCAGGATGTAGCGCGCCATCACCACACCCACCAGTTGTGACGCCACGAATTGGATGCGAATCGTTCCGCTTCCCGGCGGATCGTCCACGCGGCTACCGATTTCGACGGCGATCACGTCCTGGATGAACGCGCGAAACAGGTTGATCTCCGATCCCGCCAGGATCGACCGCAGTGTCGCGATGAACGCCGCGCCGATCTCGGAGTCCCACAGCGGCAGCAACATCGACGGAATCTGGTAGCCCAACTCCTCGACGGGCACCTCGCGCAGCGGGCCGATGACGTCCATCGGGTCGACGGGGATGTGGACGGCCGCGGCGAACAGCTGCTCCTTGGTGCCGAAGTAATGATGCACCAGGGCCGAATCCACGCCGGCCGCCGCGGCCACCGCTCGTATCGACGTGTTACGAATTCCGTTGCGCGCGAACAGTTCCCGGGCGCTGTTCAGGATCTTCTCCCGGGTGCCGGAGCTCCCGGCCGGTCGCCCCGGCCGCCTGCGCCGGGCGTTCGTGGCCGTCACGCTAGTGCGTCCATCACGTCAGGGCGTCCGCCGCCGCAGCGTCGCCGCGGCCAGGCACAGCGCCGCCAGGGCGAATCCCAACACCACGATGATGTCGCGCACCGCGATGAAGGTCAGTTCCGGGTGCGCGCCCACCTGCTGCAGGGCCTCGAGCGCGTAGCTGGCCGGCAGCACGTTGCTGATCCATTGCAGCCAGTGTGGCATCAGCGCCCGCGGCACGATGATGCCGGCCAACAACAGCTGCGGCACCATCACCAACGGGATGAACTGCACGGCCTGAAACTCGGTGCGGGCGAACGCGCTACACAACAGGCCCAGGCCGACTCCCAGCACGGCGTTGACGATCGCGATCACGAACACCCAGAGCGGGCTGCCGGCCGTGTCGAAGCCCAGCAGCCAGAACGACACGATGCACGCCAGAACGGCTTGTGCCGCAGCGGCCGTGGAGAAGGCGGTGCCGTAGGCGATCAGCAGGTCGAGCCGGCGCAGCGGAGTGGTCAAGATGCGCTCCAGCGTTCCGGAGGCCCGTTCGCGTTGCATGGTGATCGCCGTGATGATGAACATCACGAAAAGCGGGAACAGGCCCAGCAGGATCAGGCAGGCGTTGTTGAACGGGGTAGGGCCGCCCGGGCGATGCGGGGCGTTTTCGAACATGAAGTACATCAGGGTGATCACCAGGATCGGCACCAACAGGATCATCGCGACGCTGCGGTGATCGGCGGCCAACTGGCGCAGAATCCGCGTCGTGGTCGCCGTATATCCCTTGAGCCCTAACCGGCTTCGCGCATGGTGCTGCGCTTGATGATGGACAGAAACGCGTCCTCCAGTGACGTGCATCCGGTGTCCTCTCGCAGTTGGGTCGGGGTGGTGTGGGCGACCAGCCGGCCTTCGCGCATCAGCAGCAGGTCCCCGCAGTGGTCGGCCTCGTCCATGACGTGGCTGGAAACCAGCAGTGTGGTCCCGGCGCGGGCCAGTTCGGCGAACTGATCCCAGAGGTCCGCGCGCAGCACGGGATCGAGTCCCACCGTGGGTTCGTCGAGCACCAGCAGATCGGGCTGGCAGACCAGCGCGCACGCCAGCGACACCCGGGTGCGTTGACCGCCGGACAGGTTGCCGCACAACGCTGTTCGGTGATCGGTGAGCCCGACCCGTTCGATGGCGGCGTCGGCGACCCCGCCGTCGAACCCGTACAGCGTGGCGAAGTAGCGAACGTTGTCGACGACGCGCAGGTCGTTGTAGATCGTCGGGTCCTGCGGCAGGTAGCCGACGCGGCGGCGCAGTTCGGCGCAGCCGGCCGGCTTGCCGAGAACAAAGACGCCGCCCGAGGTCACGATCTGGGTGCCGACGATGCAGCGGATCAGCGTGGTCTTGCCGCAGCCCGACGGGCCGAGCAGGCCGGTGATGCTGCCCGTGGCGATCCGCACGGAGAAGTCGTGCAGAGCCGGGCGTTTGCCCCGGATCACGCGCAGGTGATCGATCTCTACCGCCGGAGCAGTGGCCCCGGAGATTAATTCATCACGGGATGAACTCATCATGTGATGAATATTCGTCGCGCGCGGCCGCGCTGTCAAGGGGGTGGGTCCAACGCCGCGAGGCTGTAACTACCGACGGTCGCACTCGCGAAATGCGTCGGTAGTTACAGTCTCGCGGCATCCGGGCCTTCGCGGCCCAAAGCGACTAGTTGAAACGTTCCCCGAGAGGCGGGCGGCGCTGCGGCAGATGTCCGTGCACGCCTTCGGCGTACGCGGTTTCGGCGTGCTGTGTGAGGTCGGCACCGGTGGTCTCGTCTTCCGTGCTGAGCCGGAAGCCCATCACCCGATCGATCACCTTGGCCAGCACAAACGACATGGTGAACGCGTAGAACGCCACGGCCACGATCGCCAGCGTCTGCTTGCCCAGCTGGCCGACGCCGCCCCCGTACAACAGGCCGCGCGGGCCGGCGGTCATGACCGCCGTGGCCAGCAGCCCGATCAAGGACACGCCGACGACGCCACCGACGAAGTGCACGCCCACCACGTCGAGCGAATCGTCATAGTTGAAGCGCAATTTCGCGCCCACCGCGAACGAGCACACGACCCCCGCGGCGAGGCCGACGACCGTCGCGCCGAGGGTGTTGACGGTCCCGCACGACGGGGTGATGGCCACCAGGCCGGCGACCACACCGGATGCCGCACCGAAAGTCGTGGGCCTGCCGTCGCGAATCTGTTCGACCGCAAGCCAACCGAGCATGCCCAGGCACCCCGCAACCAGGGTGTTGAGGAAGATGGCGGCAGCGGTTCCGTTGGCGGCCAGGGCGGAACCGGCGTTGAACCCGAACCAGCCGAACCACAGCAGCCCGACCCCGACAAACAGCAGCGGCAGATTGTGTGGCCGCATGGCGTCTTTCTTGAAGCCGATGCGCGGCCCGAGCACCAGCGCCAGCGCCAGCGCGGAGGAACCCGAGACGATCTCGACGACCAGCCCGCCCGCATAGTCGAGGACGCCCAGCCGGGCCAGCCAGCCGCGGGGGCCCCACACCCAGTGCGCCACAACCGAATACACGACGATGGTCCACACCGGGACGAACACCATCCAGGCGGCGAACTTGGCGCGGTCGGCGATCGCGCCGCTGACCAGCGCGGCCGTGATGATCGCGAACGTCAACTGGAACGTGGCGTACAGCAGTTCGGGCACGGTCCCGTGCACGGTGTCGGGCGTGATGCCGAGCATCCCGAAATGCCTGAGGTTGCCGACGAGCCCGCCGACCCCGTCCTCGGAGAACGCGAGGGTGTAGCCGATCAGCAGCCACGCCACGGTCACCAGGGGGATGGAGATGAAGCTCATCATCATCATGTTGAGCACCCCGGTGGTGCGGACCATGCCGCCGTAGAAGATCGCCAGGCCGGGGGTCATCAGCAAGACCAGCGCGGTGCTGGCCAGCAGCCACGCCGTGGCGGCAGGGTCTATCGCGTGCATGTGGGCTCCTTCGGGTCCCGGACACCGGGATACTGCCATGTTCGGGCCGCCGGTAGGTTCGTTGGGTTACTGAAACGAGGATTCAGGATCTTCAATTGGTCGAGGCTGGACGACGATCTCGCGCAAGCAGGGCCGCGGCTCAGCTGTTGGTCGACCCCGTCGAGGCCGCGCGCCGCTTGTTGGGCGCCACCCTCACCGCGCGGGGCGTGACGGCCGTCGTCGTCGAGGTCGAGGCGTACGGGGGAGTGCCCGACGGTCCGTGGCCGGACGCCGCCGCGCACTCGTACAAGGGGCTGCGCGCCCGCAACTTCGTCATGTTCGGGCCGCCCGGGCGCCTCTACACCTACCGCAGCCACGGCATCCACGTCTGCGCCAACGTCTCGTGCGGACCCGACGGCACCGCGGCCGCGGTGTTGCTGCGAGCCGCCGCCATCGAGGACGGCACCGACACCGCCCGGGCCCGCCGCGGCGAGCTGGTGCACACCGCGGCGCTGGCGCGGGGACCGGGAAACCTGTGCGCGGCCATGGGAATCACCATGGACGACAACGGAATCGACCTGTTCGACGGCAACAGTCCCGTGACCCTCGAGCTGCACGAACCGCTGAGCTCCCTGTCCGGCCCACGCGTCGGTGTCAGCCAGGCCGCCGACCGGCCGTGGCGGTTGTGGCTTCCCGGGCGCCCGGAGGTCTCGGCATACCGCCGCAGCCCCCGCGCGCCGGCCCCGGGCGCCAGCGACTAAGGCGCGCCGAACGTCGAGTTGTTGGGCGAGAACCCCGCGGAACCGCACCACAAGTCGGCGCTCGGCGGCGGCGCTCTGGAAGACTCGTACACCATGATCCTCGACGAGCTGGGCTGGCGCGGCCTGATCGCGCAGTCCACCGACCTCGATGCGCTGGCGGCCGAAGCCCAGC
The DNA here is from genome assembly GCF_020217485.1 of Mycobacterium sp. WUMAC-067. Classification (GTDB taxonomy): domain Bacteria; phylum Actinomycetota; class Actinomycetes; order Mycobacteriales; family Mycobacteriaceae; genus Mycobacterium. Next base: position 136,288 of record NZ_JAEKMI010000004.1, read on the forward strand.
GCGCGCCGATGACGGTGTACGCCGGCTTCGACCCCACCGCGCCGAGCCTGCACGCCGGGCACCTGGTGCCCCTGCTGGCGTTGCGCCGGTTTCAGCGCGCCGGCCACCGCCCGATCGTGCTCGCCGGCGGCGCCACCGGGATGATCGGCGACCCCCGCGAGGTCGGTGAGCGCACCCTCAACGAGGCCGACACCGTCGCCGAGTGGACCGAACGGATCGGCGGACAGCTGCGACGCTTCGTCGACTTTGACGACACACCGACCGGCGCCGTCGTCGTCAACAACCTGGACTGGACGCGCCCGATGTCGGCGATCGAGTTCCTGCGCGACGTCGGCAAGCATTTCTCGGTCAACGTCATGCTGGACCGCGACACCGTCCGGCGCCGCCTGGACGGCGACGGCATCTCCTACACCGAATTCAGCTACATGCTGCTGCAGGCCAACGACTACGTCGAACTGCACCGCCGCTACGGCTGCACGCTGCAGATCGGCGGCTCCGACCAGTGGGGCAACATCATCGCCGGGGTCCGGCTGGTCCGTCAGCAGCTCGGCGCCTCGGTCCACGCCCTGACCGTGCCGCTGGTGACCGCTGCCGACGGCACCAAGTTCGGCAAGTCCACCGGCGGCGGCAGCCTGTGGCTCGACCCGGCGCTGACCACCCCGTACGCCTGGTACCAGTACTTCTTCAACACCGCCGACGCCGACGTCATCCGCTACCTGCGCTGGTTCACCTTCCTGTCGGCCGACGAGCTGGCCGAGCTGGAAGCGGCCACGGCAGAGCGTCCCCAACAACGCGCCGCGCAGCGGCGGCTGGCGCGCGAACTCACGGTTCTGGTGCACGGCGAGGCGGCCACCGAGGCCGTCGAGCACGCCAGCCGGGCGCTGTTCGGGCAGGGCGAGCTGGACCGGCTGGACGAGGCCACGCTGTCCGCGGCGCTGCGCGAGACGTCGGTCGCCGAGCTCAAACCCGGTGGCCCCGACGGCATCGTCGACCTGCTGGTCGCCAGCGGCCTGTCCGAGAGCAAGAAGGCCGCGCGGCGCACCATCGGCGAAGGCGGCGTCTCGGTCAACAACGTCCGCATCGAGAGCGAGGAGTGGGCCCCGCAGCCGTCGGACTTCCTGCACGGCCGATGGCTGGTGCTGCGCCGCGGCAAACGGACCGTCGCCGGGGTCGAGAAGGTCTAGACCGCCCGGGCGCCAGACGGCCTCCGCAAAACACGTGCGTGCACAGATCTTTACCTCACCGTGTCGTGGGCGTGACCCACGGGGACCACTGTTGTCACGGTGATTTTCGCGACGCGTGTGCGGTTGACCGTCCTGCGGAGCCTGGGGGTGATTACCAGCTTGGTGGCGCTGACGGCGGCGTTGTCGGGGGCGTTGTCGGCGCCGATCCGCGCGGACATGCTCAGCAACGCGTTCCTGTCGGCGCTGACGAATGCCGGGATCTCCTATAGCCAGCCGACCGGCACCACGGCGATGGGCCAGTCGGTGTGCCCGATGCTGTTCGAGCCCGGCGGGTCCTTCGACGCGGTGACGTCCAAGATGGCCGAGGGCAACGGCATGTCGTACGAGACGGCCGGCCGGTTCACGATCGTCGCGATCGCGACCTACTGCCCGGCGTTGATCGCGCCGCTGCTGGGCAACCGGCTGCCGAGCTAGGTGTAGGGCTGCCCGTATTCTCGGCAGCGTGGTCGACGACAGGCAGAGGCACCGCGGCGAGCGGGGGGCGCGGCCGGCATCCGGCAGCTGGTCCGGTCCGGGTCGCGCGCGGCCGGCTCAGCCGCAGAGCGGCGCGCGCCGCGACGCCCGGGCCGATCGCGCGCCGCAGGACGGGCCGCCGATCCCGCCCGGCGTGGAAGCCAAGCAGCTGGCGCCCGACGTTCGCCGCGAACTGAGCACCCTGGACCGCGCCACCGCCGACGCGGTGGCGCGCCACCTCGTCGCCGCGGGCGAGCTGCTCGACGAGGACCCGGAGGCGGCGTTGCGTCACGCCCGCGCGGCAAGGGCCCGGTCCAGCCGGATCGCCACCATCCGGGAGGCGGTCGGGATCGCCGCCTACCACTGCGGCGACTGGTCGCAGGCGCTGGCGGAGTTTCGCGCCGCCCGCCGCATGGGTAGCAAGTCCTCGTTGCTGCCGCTGATCGCCGATTGCGAACGCGGACTTGGCCGTCCGGAGCGGGCCATCGAACTCGCGCGCGGACCGGAGGCCGCCGAGCTGTCCGGTGACGACGCCGACGAGCTCCGCATCGTCGCCGCCGGGGCGCGCGCGGACCTCGGCCAGCTGGAGCAGGCGCTGACCGTGTTGTCCACGCCGCAACTGGATCCCAGCCGCACCGGCTCCACGGCGGCGCGGCTGTTCTACGCCTACGCGGACACGCTGCTCGCGCTCGACCGCGCCGACGAGGCGCTGCAATGGTTCCTGCGTTCGGCGGCCGCCGACGTCGACGGCGTCACCGACGCCGAAGACCGGGTCAGTGAACTCGGCTGACGCGACGGAATTGACGACGTGAAAAGCCTTGCGCAGGAATATGATTGCCTGCTGATCGACCTGGACGGCACGATGTTCCGCGGTCGCCGGCCCACCGACGGCGCGGTGCAGGCGCTGGCCGAGGTGCGCAGCCGCGCGTATTTCGTCACCAACAACGCCTCCCGCAGCGCCGACGAGGTCGCCGCGCACCTGAGCGAACTCGGCTTCACCGCCACCGCCGAGGACGTCGCCACCAGCGCCCAGAGCGCGGCCCGGCTGTTGGCCGACCAACTACCGCAAGGCTCGCCGGTCTTGATCGTGGGCACCGAGGCCCTGGCCGGCGAGATCTCCGCCGTCGGGCTGCGCCCGGTGCGCAGCTACGACGACGGCCCGGCCGCCGTCGTGCAGGGTCTGTCCCAGACCATCGGGTGGCCGGAACTGGCCGAGGCGGCGCTGGCCATCCGGGCCGGCGCGCGGTGGGTGGCCTCCAACGTCGACCTCACCCTGCCCACCGAACGCGGGCTGCTGCCCGGCAACGGATCGTTCGTGGCCGCGCTGCGGGCGGCCACCGGCGCCGAGCCCCAGGTCGCGGGCAAACCGGCGCCCGCCCTGCTGCGCGACGCGGCGGCCCGGGGCGACTTCCGCGCGCCCCTGGTGATCGGCGACCGGCTCGACACCGACATCGAGGGCGCCAACGCCGCCGAGTTGCCCAGCCTGATGGTGCTCACCGGGGTCAACTCCGCGCGGGACGCGGTGTACGCCAAGCCCGCCCAGCGCCCCACCTACATCGGCCACGATCTGCGCTCGCTGCACGCCGACGCCGAGCAACTCGCGGTGGGTCCGCAGCCGGGCTGGCGCGTCGACGTCGCGGACGGGGCGATCACGGTCAGGGGCAATGGGCCGGACGAGGGTGACGGCCTGTCGATCGTCCGCGCGGTCGCCGGCGCGCTGTGGGGCACACCGGACCCTGACGCCGTGCGCATCGCGGCCGCCGACGACCGGGCGCGCGCCGCGCTGCAACGCTGGTCTTTGGTGCACACTGACTGACGGGTGACTAGCGTAGGAACGCGATGAGTATCGACCCCGATCAGATTCGCGCCGAAATCGATGCCCTGCTGGCCCGGCTGCCTCAACCCGGCGACCAGGAGGATCCCGAGAAGGCGCCCTCGCTCGACGAGCTCCAAGAGATCGCGCGCCGGCTCTCCGAGGCGCACGACGTCCTGCTGGCCGCGCTGGAGTCGGCGGAGAGGGGCTGAGTGCGCGCATGTCTCGACGCGCCCGCGTTGACGCCGAGCTGGTGCGGCGCGGCCTGGCCCGGTCGCGTCAGCAGGCCGCGGAGTTGATCGACGCCGGCAAGGTCAGCATCGACGGGATGCCCGCGCGCAAGCCCGGCACCGCCGTCGCCGTCACCGCCGCCCTGACCGTGGTCACCGACGGCGAACGCGGCTGGGTCTCGCGCGGGGCGCACAAACTCATCGGCGCCCTGGACGCCTTCGGGATTTCCGTCGCGGGCCGCCGCTGCCTGGATGCCGGCGCGTCGACGGGCGGCTTCACCGAAGTCCTGCTGGATCGCGGGGCCACCGAGGTGGTCGCCGTGGATGTGGGATACGGCCAGTTGGCGTGGTCCCTGCGCAGCGATGCGCGGGTCGTCGTCGTCGAGCGGACCAACGTTCGCGACCTGACACCCGAGGCGATCGGCGGGCCCGCCGACCTCGTCGTGGCCGACCTGTCGTTCATCTCGCTGGCCACGGTGTTGCCGGCGCTGGCTGGATGCGCCGCACCGAACGCGGATATCGTTCCCATGGTGAAGCCACAGTTTGAGGTGGGGAAGGGCCAGGTCGGTGCGGGCGGTGTGGTGCACGACCCGGGCCTGCGCGCCGACGCCGTGTCGTCCGTCGCGCGCCGCGCCGCCGAGCTGGGTTGGCACACCGTCGACGTCACGGCGAGCCCGCTACCGGGTCCGTCGGGCAACGTCGAATACTTTCTTCGGCTGCGCGCCCGGGCCGATCGTCCGCTCGTCGGCGACGCCCTGGTGGCGGCGGTGCGGCACGCGGTGGAAAGCGGGCCGCAGTGACTCCAGCCGAACGTACCGTCTTGATGGTCGTCCACACCGGCCGCGAAGAAGCCACCGAGACGGCCCGCCGCGTACAGAAAACGCTGGGCGACAACGGAATCGGGCTCCGGGTGCTGTCCGCCGAGGCGGTCGACAGGGGACCGTTGCACCTGGCCCCCGACGACATGCGGGCGATGGGTGTCGAGATCGAGGTCGTCAACGCCGACCCGCAGGCCGCCGAAGGCTGCGAACTGGTGCTGGTCCTCGGCGGCGACGGGACGTTCCTGCGGGCCGCCGAGCTGGCGCGCAACGCCGACATCCCGGTGCTGGGCGTGAACCTCGGGCGGATCGGCTTTTTGGCCGAGGCCGAGGCCGAAGCCATCGACCGGGTGCTGGATCACGTTGTCGCACAGGACTACCGGGTGGAGAACCGCCTGACGCTCGACGTGGTCGTGCGCCAGGGCGGGAAAGTCTCCGCGCACGGCTGGGCGCTCAACGAAGTCAGCCTGGAAAAGGGTCCCCGGCTCGGCGTGCTCGGGGTGGTGGTCGAGATCGACGGGCGGCCGGTGTCCGCCTTCGGCTGCGACGGCGTCCTGGTGTCGACGCCGACGGGCTCCACCGCCTATGCGTTCTCCGCGGGCGGTCCGGTGCTCTGGCCCGACCTCGAGGCAATCCTGGTGGTACCCAACAACGCTCACGCGCTGTTCGGTCGCCCCATGGTCACCAGCCCGAACGCCACCATCGCGATCGAGGTGGAGGCGGACGGCCACGACGCCCTGGTGTTCTGTGACGGCCGCCGGGAGATGCTGATCCCCGCCGGCAGCCGGATCGAGGTGAAACGTTGTGACACGGCGGTGAAGTGGGCCCGGCTGGACAGCGCCCCGTTCACGGACCGGTTGGTGCGCAAGTTCCGGCTGCCGGTGACCGGGTGGCGCGGAAACTGACGGCGCAGCACAGGATCCTGACTGAATGCTGACTGAAATCCGTATCGAGTCGCTCGGGGCGATCAGCTCGGCGGTCGGCGAGTTCGACCGCGGCCTGACCGTGCTGACGGGGGAGACCGGGACCGGAAAGACCATGGTGGTCACCGGGTTGCACCTGCTCGGCGGCGCCCGCGCCGACGCCACCCGGGTCCGGTCGGGGGCCGAGCGGGCGGTCGTCGAAGGACGTTTTGCCACAGCCGATCTCGACGAGGCCATGGTCGCGAAGCTCGACGAGATGCTGGACGCGTCGGGCGCGGAACGCGACGAGGACGGCAGCGTGATCGCGCTGCGCTCGGTCAGCCGTGACGGGCCGTCGCGGGCCTACCTCGGCGGGCGCAGCGTGCCCGCAAAGTCACTGGGCGACTTCACCGCCGGGCTGCTGACCTTGCACGGGCAGAACGACCAACTGCGCCTCATCCGGCCCGAGGAGCAGTGCGGCGCGCTGGACCGGTTCGCCAAGGCCGGGCCCGCGCTCGAGCGGTACTGCAAACTGCGCGACGCCTGGTTGTCGGCGCGGCGCGACCTGCTCGACCGCCGCAACCGCATGCGCGAGCTCGCGCTGGAGGCCGACCGGCTGACGTTCGCCCTCAACGAGATCGACGCCGTCGACCCGCAACCCGGTGAGGACGAAGCCCTGGTCGCCGAGATCGTGCGGCTCTCCGAACTGGACACCCTGCGCGAGGCCGCGGCCACCGCCCGCGCGGCGCTGTCCTCCGAGGAGACGGACGGCTCGGGCCTCAGTGCGACCGACAGCCTGGGAAAGGCAAGGGCCGCACTGGAATCCACCGATGACGCAAAGCTGGTGGCGTTGGCCGGCCAGATCGGCGAGGTGCTGACCGTGCTCGTCGACGCGGCGGGCGAACTGGGCGGGTTCCTCGAGGAGCTGCCGGTCGACGCCAGTGCGCTGGAATCCAAGCTGGCCCGGCAAGCCGAACTGCGCACCCTGACCCGCAAGTACGCCGCGGACGTCGACGGGGTGCTCGGGTGGGCACAGGAGTCGCGGCAGCGGCTGGCCCAGCTCGACGTCTCCGAGGAGGGGTTGGCGGCGCTGGCGGCCCGGGTCGATGAGCTCGGCCGCGAATTGGCCGGGGCCGCGGTCGATCTCAGCAACATACGGCGCAAGGCCGCCAAGCGACTCGCCAAGGAGGTCACCGCCGAGCTGTCCGGGCTGGCGATGGCTGACGCCCAATTCAGCATCGACGTGACGTTGGATGCCGCAACGGATGCCGCGTCGGCCTCCGACGACTCGGCCGCGCTGCGGCTTCCGTCGGGCGAGCTCGTCCGGGCCGGCGCCGACGGCGTCGACCAGGTCGAGTTCGGCTTCGCGGCGCACCGCGGCATGGACCAGCTGCCGCTGGCCAAGAGCGCCTCCGGTGGCGAGCTGTCCCGGGTGATGCTCGCCTTGGAGGTGGTGCTGGCCACGTCCCGCAAGGAGGCCGCGGGCACCACGATGGTGTTCGACGAGGTCGACGCCGGGGTGGGCGGACGGGCGGCGGTGCAGATCGGGCGCCGGCTGGCGCGGTTGGCGCGCACCCACCAGGTCATCGTGGTCACGCATCTGCCGCAGGTGGCGGCGTACGCCGACGTGCACCTGGTGGTGCATGCGGCCGGGCCGAAGGGGACCAGCGTGGTGCGGCGCCTGGGCGGCGACGAGCGGGTCGCCGAGCTGGCGCGGATGCTGGCCGGGCTGGGCGAATCCGACAGCGGCCGCGCGCACGCCCGCGAGCTGCTCGAGGCGGCGCAGAAGGACGAGATCTGAGGCCCGAGCGGCCGCCCCTTCTCCGCGAGCGTGGACGTGTGGCGGGCATCGACGGCGTGTCGCCGCATCAAGCCGACGTTCGAGACCGGTTCGGCACCCAGCTGTTACTAATAGGACTCTAGATAACTTCTGGGGCTAATGTTACGGCGCGCCTCCCCGCGTCGTCCGGGCATCACCGACAGAATCGCCCCCATGAAGATGTCAGGCCTGCTTTCCCGTAATCCCGCCCGGCCGGGCCTCGTCGGCACCGCGCGCGTCGACCGGAACATCGATCGATTGCTGCGCAGGGTCTGCCCCGGCGACATCGTCGTGCTCGACATTTTGGACCTGGATCGCATCACCGCGGACGCCCTGGTGGAGGCCGATATCGCCGCGGTCGTCAACGCATCCCCGTCGGTGTCGGGCCGCTACCCCAACCTGGGACCCGAGGTGCTGGTCAACAACGGGGTGACCCTGATCGACGAGGCCGGACCCGACATCTTCAAGAAGGTCAAGGACGGCGCCAAGATCCGCCTGCACGAGGGCGGCGTGTACGCCGGCGATCGCCGGCTGGTCCGCGGCACCGAACGCACCGACCATGACATCGCCGACCTGATGCGGGAGGCCAAGAGCGGCCTGTCGGCCCATCTGGAGGCGTTCGCCGGCAACACCATCGAGTTCATCAAGAGCGAGAGCCCGCTGCTGATCGACGGCATCGGCATCCCCGACGTGGACGTCGACCTGCGCCGCCGACACGTGGTGATCGTCGCCGACGAGCCCAGCGCCGAGGACGACCTGAAGTCGCTCAAGCCGTTCATCAAGGAGTATCAGCCGGCGCTGATCGGTGTGGGCACCGGCGCGGACGTGTTGCGCAAGGCGGGTTATCGGCCGCAGGTGATCGTCGGCGACCCGGACCAGATCAGCACCGACGCGCTCAAGTGCGGGGCCCAGGTCGTGCTGCCCGCCGACGCCGACGGGCACGCGCCCGGGCTCGAACGCATCCAGGATCTCGGCGTCGGGGCGATGACGTTCCCGGCCGCGGGGTCGGCGATCGACCTCGCCCTGCTGCTGGCCGACCACCACGGCGCCGCGCTGCTGGTGACCGCCGGCCACACCGCCAACATCGAGACGTTCTTCGACCGCACCCGCGCCCACAGCAACCCGTCCACTTTCCTGACCCGGCTGCGGGTGGGGGAGAAGGTGGTGGACGCCAAGGCCGTGGCCACCCTGTACCGCAACCACATCTCGGCGGGGGCCATCGCGCTGCTGGCGCTGACGATGCTGATCGCCGTCATCGTCGCGCTGTGGGTGTCGCGCACCGACGGCGTGGTGCTGCACTGGGTCACCGACTACTGGAACCACTTCTGCCTGATGGTGCAGAAGTGGGTGACCTAGATGATCTCGTTACGCCAACATGCGTTGTCGCTGGCCGCCGTGTTCTTGGCGCTGGCCGTGGGCGTCGTGCTGGGCTCCGGCTTCCTGTCGGACACCTTGTTGTCGAGCCTGCGTGACGAGAAGAAGGACCTGAACACCCAGATCAGCGGGCTCAACGACCAGAAGAACGTGCTGAACGAAAAGCTCAGCGCGGCAAACAATTTCGACACCCAGCTGGTCGGCCGGATCGTGCACGACGCGCTGGCCGGCAAGTCGGTGGTGGTGTTTCGCACCCCGGACGCCAAGGACGACGACGTGGCTACGGTGTCGAAGTTCATCGGTCAGGCCGGCGGCACGGTGACCGGGACGGTGTCGCTGACCCAGGAATTCGTCGAGGCCAACTCGGCGGAGAAGCTGCAGACGGTGGTGAACTCGTCGGTGCTGCCCGCCGGTCAGCAGCTGAGCACCAAGCTCGTCGACCAGGGTTCGCAGGCGGGTGACCTGATGGGCATCGCGCTGCTGGCCAACCCCAACCCCGCAGGTCCGGCGGTGCCAGAAGTGTCAGACACCCAGCGCAACACCGTGCTGGCGGCGCTGCGCGACACCGGCTTCATCACGTATCAGGCCACCGATCACATGGGCGCGGCCAACGCCGCGCTGGTCGTCACCGGCGGATCGCTGCCTCAGGACGCCGGGAACCAGGGGGCGAGCGTGGCACGGTTCGCGGCCGCGCTGGCCCCGCACGGCTCGGGCACGCTGCTCGCCGGGCGCGACGGTTCGGCGACCGGCGGTGCCGCCGTCGCCGTGGCCCGCGCCGACGCCGCCCTGAACTCCGCGATCAGCACGGTCGACGACGTGGACGCCGCGCCGGGACGCATCACCGCGGTGCTTGGTCTGCATGACCTGCTGGGCGGCGGTCACGCGGGCCAGTACGGCACGGGTCATGGGGCGACGTCGATCACGGTGCCGCAGTAGCGGGCGTGTTCAACGCCGCTCGGCGCCGTGGATGTTAGGGTGGGTTTCCGTGGGTCGGCAGGCCCATCTAGTTGTTCGCTAGAAACATTTTTCAAGCCCTGCCCGTCTTCACGGAGGTCGCCTGTTGCGAAAGCACCCGCAAACCGCCACCAAGCACCTCTTCGTCAGCGGGGGCGTCGCATCCTCGTTGGGTAAGGGATTGACCGCCAGCAGCCTCGGTCAGCTACTGACGGCGCGCGGGCTGTACGTGACGATGCAAAAGCTCGATCCGTACCTCAATGTCGACCCGGGCACCATGAACCCGTTCCAGCACGGCGAGGTCTTCGTCACCGAGGACGGCGCCGAGACCGACCTCGACGTCGGCCACTACGAGCGGTTCCTGGATCGCGATCTGTCCGGTTCGGCGAATGTCACTACGGGGCAGGTGTATTCGAGCGTCATCGCCAAGGAACGACGCGGTGAGTACCTCGGCGACACCGTCCAGGTGATCCCGCACATCACCGACGAGATCAAAGGGCGCATCATGGCGATGGCCCAGCCCGACGCGCAGGGCAACCGCCCCGATGTGGTGATCACCGAAATCGGCGGCACCGTCGGCGACATCGAGTCGCAGCCCTTCCTGGAGGCGGCCCGCCAGGTGCGTCACGACCTGGGCCGCGAGAACGTCTTCTTCCTGCACGTCTCGCTGGTGCCGTATCTGGCCCCGTCGGGCGAGCTCAAGACCAAACCCACCCAGCACTCGGTGGCCGCGCTGCGCAGCATCGGTATCACCCCGGACGCGCTGATCCTGCGCTGCGACCGCGACGTTCCCGAGGCGCTGAAGAACAAGATCGCGCTGATGTGCGACGTCGACATCGACGGTGTGATCTCCACCCCGGACGCGCCGTCGATCTATGACATTCCGAAGGTGCTGCACCGCGAAGAACTCGACGCCTATGTGGTGCGCCGGCTCAACCTGCCGTTCCGCGACGTCGACTGGACCGAATGGGACGACCTGCTGCGCCGGGTGCATGAGCCCCATGAAACGGTGCGAATCGCCTTGGTGGGCAAGTATGTTGAGCTCTCCGACGCCTACTTGTCGGTCACCGAGGCGCTGCGCGCCGGCGGTTTCAAGCACCACGCCAAGGTCGAGTTGCTCTGGGTGGCGTCCGATGACTGCGAGACCGGGCCCGGTGCCGCGGCGGCGCTGGCCGACGTGCAGGGTGTGCTGATTCCGGGCGGGTTCGGCATCCGCGGCATCGAGGGCAAGCTCGGCGCGATCCACTACGCGCGCGCCCGGGGCCTGCCGGTGCTGGGCCTGTGCCTCGGGCTGCAATGCATCGTGATCGAGGCCGCCCGCTCGGCCGGCCTGACCGAGGCCAACTCGGCCGAATTCGACCCGGACACACCGGATCCCGTCATCTCCACGATGGCCGACCAGGTCGACATCGTCGCCGGGGAGGCGGACCTCGGCGGCACCATGCGGCTGGGCGCCTATCCCGCCGTGCTGGAACCGGATTCGATCGTGGCCCAGGCGTATGGCGCGACGCAGGTGTCCGAACGGCACCGGCACCGCTACGAGGTCAACAACGCCTACCGCGACAAGATCGCGGAAAGCGGCCTCAGGTTTTCCGGCACCTCACCCGACGGCCACCTGGTCGAGTTCGTCGAGTACCCGCCGGACGTGCACCCTTTCATCGTCGGCACGCAGGCTCATCCGGAGCTCAAGAGCCGGCCCACCCGGCCGCACCCGTTGTTCGTCGCATTCGTCGGGGCGGCCCTCGAATACAAAGCCGGCGAACGGTTGCCGGTGGAAATCCCCGAGCAGTCGTCCAACGGCATCCAGCATCGGGACAGCGCCGCGCGGCCCATACCTGAGCCCGCGTCCCGTGGCTGAACACGTCTTCGAAACGGCGTCCTCCGAAACGCTGTACACCGGAAAGATTTTCGCGCTGCGCAGCGACCGGGTGCGGATGCCGGGCGACACCACCGCGGTGCGTGAGGTCGTCGAGCACTACGGGGCGGTCGCCATCGCGGCGCTGGACGCCGACAACAACATCGCGTTGGTCTACCAATACCGGCACGCGTTCGGCCGGCGGCTCTGGGAGTTGCCCGCCGGGCTGCTCGACGTCGCGGGGGAGCCGCCGCAGCAGACGGCGGCCCGTGAACTCCACGAGGAGGTCGGGCTGCGGGCGGGCACCTGGCAGGTGCTGGTCGACCTCAACTCCGCGCCCGGCTTCAGCGACGAATCGGTGCGGATCTATCTGGCCACCGACCTGACCGAGGTGGGCAGGCCCGAGGCGCATCACGAGGAAGCCGACATGACGATGAGCTGGGTTCCCATCGCGGAGGCCGCCCGCCGGGTCTTCAGCGGCGAGGTCGTGAATTCCATTGCCATCGCCGGGATCTTGGCGGCCCATGCCGTCACCGAAGGGTTTGCGCGGCCGCGGCCGGTGGACAGTCCCTGGATAGACAGGCCGACGGCGTTCGCGGCCCGAAAGGCCGGGCCATGACGACGGTGGCGCTGGATACCCAACTCCAGGGTTACCTCGACCACCTCACGATCGAGCGCGGCGTCGCGGCGAACACCCTGAGCTCGTATCGCCGCGACTTGCGCCGCTACACAAAACACCTGTCGGACCGCGGAATTCACGATCTGGCCAAGGTGGGCGAGGACGATGTCAGCGAGTTCCTGGTGGCGCTGCGCCGCGGCGACCCCGAGACCGGGGCGGCGGCGCTGTCGGCGGTGTCGGCGGCTCGGGCGCTGATCGCGGTGCGCGGCCTGCACCGCTTCGCCGCGGCCGAAGGGCTGGCCGAACTCGACGTGGCGCGCGCGGTCCGCCCGCCCACGCCCGGCCGCCGGCTGCCCAAAAGCCTGACCATCGACCAGGTCCTGGCGTTGCTGGAGGGTGCGGGGGGCGAGAGCCCGGCCGACGGCCCGCTGACCCTGCGCAACCGCGCGCTGCTGGAACTCCTGTACTCCACCGGCGCGCGCATCTCCGAAGCCGTCGGCCTCGACGTGGACGACGTCGACACCCAGGCCAGGTCAGTGTTGTTGCGCGGCAAGGGCGGTAAGCAGCGACTGGTCCCGATCGGGCGGCCCGCCGTGGCCGCGCTGGACGCCTATCTGGTGCGCGGGCGTTCGGATCTGGCGCGCCGCGGGCGCGGGACGCCGGCCATCTTCCTCAATGTGCGTGGCGGGCGGCTGTCGCGCCAGAGCGCGTGGCAGGTCCTGCAGGACGCGGCCGAGCGCGCCGGGATCACCTCGGGGGTGTCGCCGCACATGCTGCGGCATTCGTTTGCCACCCACCTGCTCGAGGGCGGCGCCGACGTGCGCGTCGTGCAGGAGTTGCTCGGGCACGCCTCGGTGACGACGACGCAGATCTACACAATGGTGACCGTGCACGCGCTGCGCGAAGTGTGGGCCGAGGCCCACCCGCGGGCGCGGTAACCCCCGCTCGGGCGCGGTAACCCCCGCTCTTTTCAGCCCAGGTATTCCGACTCCAGCACCAGGTCGGCCATCAGCGACTGGTACTCGAGGTGGGTCTTGTGTTCGACGGTGTTCCACAGTCTGTCCTGCTGTTGGCGCATGTACGCGCGGTACTTCGGCGCGCCCGGCACCCGCACGTTGTCGGCGACCACGATCGACCCCGGATGCAGCCAGCCCCGATCGAGGATGCTCTTCAGGTCGTCCAGGTAGGCGTCCTTGTCGTGATCGAGGAACACGAAATCGAGTGCGCCGGCGGCAAACCCGTGATCGGCCAGCGCATCCAGGGTGCGGCCACCGTCGCCGACGGTCCCGACCACACAGGTCACGCGGTCGGCGACGCCGGCATGCGCCCAGATCTGGCGGGCGTTGGCCGCGTTGGCCTCGGCGAGTTCGACCGAGTACACCTTCGCCTTCGGCGCGGCCCGGGCGATGCGCAGCGCGCCGTAGCCGCAGTAAGTGCCCAATTCGAGGGCCAGCGCCGGATCGGCGCGCCGCACGGCGGCGTCGAGCAGCAGCCCCTTCTCGTCGCCGACGTTGATCAGCATCGACTTCTCGTAGGCGAACTTGTCGATGGTGGCCAGCACGTCGTCGACGTCGCCCGCCCGGGCGTTGCGCAGGACGTACTCGACGGCGGCCGCTTCGCGCCCGTCACCGATCTGACCCGTGGTGTTGATGTTCTTGACCCCGGGGGCCATCCGCCAGACCGACCACCGCAGCAGGGGTATCCGTCGCTTGAGATCCATAGGGGCCACGATAGGCCGATCGCCGACAGTGCTAGCACCGGCGACAGCATTTTTCGGCAGGCGCATCGCCCCCCCAAACTGGTGCTGCTGTGACTGGAGTGAATAGGCTGTCGGGATGTGCGTTTCACCACCGATTTCCCCTCGTATTGGCTGGTTAATTGCCTGCGGGTCGCCGGGTTTCGGCGCGCGGACCCGTTAGACTTTCGGTCGATGTTCACCTCCCGAACACCCCCGCCATGACCGAGCAGCCGGACAACGGCGTCGAGCTCGGCCTGACCGGGCGGCCGCCGCGGGCGATCCCGGAGCCACAGCCGCGCACCTCGCACGGCCCGGCCAAAGTCGTCGCCATGTGCAACCAGAAGGGTGGCGTCGGGAAAACCACGTCGACCATCAACCTGGGTGCCGCGCTCGCCGAGTACGGCCGCCGGGTGCTGTTGGTGGACATGGATCCGCAGGGCGCGCTGTCCGCCGGCCTGGGCGTCCCGCACTACGAGCTGGAAAAGACCATCCACAACGTGCTGGTGGAGCCGCGGGTGTCGATCGACGACGTGCTGCTGCAAACCCGGGTCAAGCACATGGATCTGGTGCCGTCCAACATCGACCTGTCGGCAGCCGAGATCCAGCTGGTCAACGAGGTGGGACGCGAGCAGACGCTGGGCCGGGCGCTGCACCCGGTGCTGGATCGCTACGACTACGTGCTGATCGACTGCCAGCCGTCGCTGGGCCTGCTCACCGTCAACGGCCTGGCCTGTTCCGACGGGGTGGTGATTCCCACCGAGTGCGAGTACTTCTCGCTGCGCGGCCTGGCGCTGCTCACCGACACCGTCGACAAGGTACGCGACCGGCTCAACCCGAAGCTGGAGATCAGCGGGATCCTGCTGACGCGGTACGACCCGCGCACGGTCAACTCGCGCGAAGTGATGGCCCGGGTGGTGGAGCGGTTCGGCGACCTGGTGTTCGACACCGTCATCACCCGAACCGTCCGGTTCCCGGAGACCAGCGTGGCCGGCGAACCCATCACCACGTGGGCCCCGCGATCCACCGGGGCCGTCGCCTATCGCGCGCTGGCCCGCGAGTTCATCGACCGATTCGGCGCGTGAACGCGACCGCAAATGGTGAGGCGCCCCAACAGAATGGCTTTCAGGTCCGCCTGACCAATTTCGAGGGGCCGTTCGATCTGCTGCTGCAGCTGATCTTCGCCCATCGCCTCGACGTGACCGAGGTGGCGCTGCACCAGGTCACCGACGACTTCATCGCCTACACCCGCGAAATCGGTCCCCAGATGGAGCTCGAGGAGACCACCGCGTTCCTGGTGGTGGCCGCCACCCTGCTCGACTTGAAGGCCGCCCGGTTGCTGCCGGCCGGGCAGGTCGACGACGACGAGGACCTGGCGCTGCTGGAGGTGCGCGACCTTTTGTTCGCCCGGTTGCTGCAGTACCGCGCGTTCAAACACGTCGCCGAGATGTTCGCCGAGCTGGAGGCCACCGCGCTGCGCAGCTACCCGCGCGCCGTGTCGCTGGAGGACCGGTTCACCGAGCTGCTACCCGAGGTGATGATCGGCGTCGACGCCGACCGCTTCGCCCAGATCGCGGCGATCGCGTTCAGCCCGCGGCCCGTCCCGACGGTGTCGGTGGCCCACCTGCACGAGGTGCAGGTCTCGGTTCCCGAGCAGGCCAAGAAGCTGTTGGCGATCCTTCAGGCGCGGGGCAGCGGGGCGTGGGCGACGTTCTCCGAGCTGGTGGCCGACTGTGAGGCGTCGATGGAGGTGGTCGGGCGGTTCCTGGCGCTTCTCGAACTGTATCGGTCGCGGGCGGTAGCATTCGACCAGTCAGAGCCGCTTGGCGTGCTCCAAATTTCGTGGACCGGGGAACGTCCGGTCAGTGAAGCCTTGGTAGAAGTGCGGGACGAATCATGAACGGCGCCGGTGACGACGCAGAGCGCAGCGATGCGGAGGAACGGCGCTTCGGCACTGCCGGTGACGACGCAGAGCGCAGCGATGCGGAGGAACGGCATCTGAACGGTGCCGAACCCAGCGACGACATCGATCCCGACGTCGACCTGGATTCCGACCTCGACGTCGGCATCCCGGACATCGCCGAGGCCGCGCCGATGGAGTCCGAGGAACTCGGCTCCGTGCTGGAGGCGCTGCTGCTGGTGGTGGACACGCCGGTCACCGCGGAGGCGCTGGCGTCGGCCACGCAACAGCCGGTGTATCGGATCGCCACCAGGCTGCAGGAGCTGGCCGAGGAACTGACCGCCCGCGACAGCGGGATCGACCTGCGGAAGAACAGCGAGGGCTGGCGCATGTACACCCGCGCCCGGTTCGCGCCGTATGTGGAGAAGCTGCTGCTGGACGGGGCGCGGTCCAAGCTCAC
Organism: Mycobacterium sp. WUMAC-067; assembly: GCF_020217485.1. Lineage (GTDB taxonomy): Bacteria > Actinomycetota > Actinomycetes > Mycobacteriales > Mycobacteriaceae > Mycobacterium. Next base: position 152,464 of record NZ_JAEKMI010000004.1, read on the forward strand.
CCGGGCCGCGCTGGAGACACTGGCCGTGGTCGCCTACCGCCAGCCCGTGACACGCGCGCGGGTGAGCGCGGTCCGCGGCGTCAACGTCGACGCCGTGATGCGCACGCTGCTGGCGCGCGGCCTGATCACCGAAGCCGGGGTGGACGACGACAGCGGCGCGACGACGTTCGCCACCACCGAGCTCTTCTTGGAGCGCCTGGGGCTGACGTCGCTCGCCGACCTGCCCGACATCGCGCCGCTGCTGCCCGACGTGGACACGATCGAGGACCTCAGCGAATCCCTGGACAGCGAGCCACGTTTCATCAAACTTTCCGGTGGCCAGGCGGCCGACCCGGCGCTGACATTCGACGTGGACCAGGATTGATGGTCGAAGCTGAGGGGATCCGGCTGCAAAAGGTGTTGTCCCAAGCCGGAATTGCGTCGCGGCGGGCCGCCGAGAAGTTGATCATCGAGGGCCGCGTCGAGGTCGACGGGCAGGTGGTGACCGAATTGGGCACCCGCGTCGACCCGGACGCCTCGGTGATCCGTGTCGACGGGGCCCGGATCGTCCTGGACGATTCGCAGGTGTATCTGGCGCTGAACAAGCCGCGCGGCGTGCACTCGACCATGTCGGACGACCGCGGCCGGCCGTGTATCGGTGATCTGATCGAACGCCGAGTTCGCGGTAACAAGAACCTGTTTCACGTCGGTCGGTTGGACGCCGACACCGAAGGGCTGATCCTGCTGACCAATGACGGCGAACTCGCGCACCGGCTGATGCATCCCTCCCACGAGGTGCCCAAGACCTATCTGGCCACGGTGACCGGGTCGGTGCCCCGCGGGGTCGGCAAGGCGCTGCGCGCCGGGATCGAGTTGGACGACGGGCCCGCGCGGGTCGACGAGTTCGCGGTGGTGGATGCGATCCCGGGCAAGACGCTGGTGCGGGTCACGTTGCACGAGGGCCGCAATCGCATCGTGCGTCGGCTCCTGGCGGCCGCCGGATTCCCGGTGGAAGCGTTGGTGCGCACCGACATTGGACCCGTGTCGCTCGGCAAGCAGCGGCCGGGCAGCTTCCGGGCGCTGGGTCGCGACGAGATCGGGCAGCTCTACAAGGCGGTGGGCCTGTGAGTGGGGTTGTGGTGGCCATCGACGGCCCGGCGGGGACCGGAAAGTCTTCGGTGTCAAAGGGATTGGCGCGCGCCTTAGGAGCCCGCTACCTCGACACCGGGGCGATGTACCGGATGGTGACGCTGGCCGCGTTGCGTGCGGGCGTCGATCCGGGCGACGCCGACGCGGTCGGCCGGATCGGGTCGACAGCGCAGCTGTCGGTGGACGGCGATCGGTGTTTCCTTGGCGGAGAGGATGTTTCGACCGAGATTCGGGGGGATGCCGTCACCGGCGCCGTCTCGGCGGTGTCGGCGGTGCCCGCGGTGCGCGCCCGGCTGGTCGAGCTGCAGCGTGAGATGGCCGCTGGGCCGGGCGATGTCGTCGTCGAGGGCCGCGACATCGGCACCGTCGTCCTGCCCGACGCACCGGTAAAGATATTTTTGACCGCGTCCGCCGAAACGCGGGCGCGTCGGCGCAACGATCAGAACGTGGCGGCCGGGCTGGCAGACGACTACGACGCCGTGCTCGCCGACGTCCGCCGCCGCGACCATCTGGATTCCACCCGGGCGGTGTCGCCGCTGCGGGCGGCCCCCGACGCGGTGATCGTCGACACCAGTGAGATGACCGAGGCGCAGGTGATCACCCACCTACGGGACTTGGTCAAGCAGCGAAGCGGGGCGGTGCGGTGACTCAGGACGGCACGTGGAGCGACGAAAGCGACTGGGAATCCGTCGAATTCGGCCTCGACGAACAGGAGGAGGCCGGCCCGGCGCCCGTGGTGGCGGTGGTCGGCCGGCCCAACGTCGGCAAGTCGACGCTGGTGAACCGGATTCTGGGCCGTCGCGAAGCGGTGGTTCAGGACATCCCGGGCGTCACCCGCGACCGGGTCTCCTACGACGCGCTGTGGACCGGCCGGCGGTTCGTCGTGCAGGACACCGGGGGATGGGAGCCGGACGCGAAGGGGCTGCAACAGCTGGTGGCCGAGCAGGCCTCGGTGGCCATGCGCACCGCGGATGCGGTGATCCTGGTGGTGGACGCCGTCGTCGGCGCCACCTCGGCCGATGAAGCCGCCGCCCGGATCCTGCTGCGGTCGGGAAAGCCAGTGTTCTTGGCGGCCAACAAAGTTGACAGCGACAAGGCCGAAGCGGACGCGGCGATGTTGTGGTCGCTGGGGCTCGGTGAGCCGCACGCGGTCAGCGCGATCCACGGCCGCGGGGTCGCCGACCTGCTCGACGAGGTGCTGGCCGCGCTGCCCGCGGTGTCGGAGGTGGGGCCCAAACCCGGTGGGCCGCGCCGGGTGGCGCTGGTCGGTAAACCCAACGTCGGCAAGAGCTCGCTGCTGAACAAGCTGGCCGGCGATCAGCGCTCGGTGGTGCACGATGTCGCGGGGACGACGGTGGACCCGGTGGACTCGCTCATCGAGCTGGGCGACCGGGTGTGGCGGTTCGTCGACACCGCCGGGTTGCGGCGCAAGGTCGGTCAGGCCAGCGGACACGAGTTCTACGCCTCGGTGCGCACGCACTCGGCCATCGACGCGGCCGAGGTGGTGATCGTGCTGATCGATGCGTCGGACCCGCTGACCGAACAGGATCAGCGGGTGCTGTCGATGGTCATCGAAGCCGGCCGGGCTTTGGTGCTGGCCTTCAACAAGTGGGATCTGGTCGACGAGGACCGGCGCGAGTTGCTGGAGCGTGAGATCGACCGCGAGCTGGCGCAGTTGCGGTGGGCGCCGCGCGTCAACATCTCGGCCAAGACCGGCCGCGCCGTGCAAAAGCTGGTGCCGGCGATGGAGACCTCACTGGCGTCGTGGGACGCGCGGATCGCCACAGGCCCACTCAATTCCTGGCTGAAAGAGGTGGTGGCCGCCACCCCGCCCCCGGTGCGCGGCGGCAAGCAGCCGCGCATCCTGTTCGCCACCCAGGCCACCGCCCGGCCCCCGACGTTCGTGTTGTTCACCACCGGGTTTCTCGAGGCGGGGTATCGGCGTTTCCTGGAGCGCCGGTTGCGCGAGACCTTCGGTTTCGAGGGGTCGCCGATCCGGATCAACGTGCGGGTGCGCGAAAAGCGGGGTGCCCGGCGGCGCTGAGCGCTGGGCGTTTGGAAGGTGGCGCCTCTCCCGAACCGAGTGGTGACTCTCGAATCCGATAGCGCATGCGCTAGCACGTTTGCGCATCACCTCATGGTGCCGAGAGATACCGGGCCTTCCACGAATGGGCGCCTGGCGGATTGGCGGAGCGCTTGCGGTAGGCTTTCGACCTGCTGCCGGTGGAACCACTGGCGCGCGGGCTGTGGCGCAGTTTGGTAGCGCACTTGACTGGGGGTCAAGTGGTCGCAGGTTCAAATCCTGTCAGCCCGACCAGAAAGGACGTGTCTTGATCTGCGGTGACGCGATTAGGTCAGGATGAGATGACGCGGAGTTGGGGACCACTTGGGGACCACAAGTGCCGCTCAAGCAGGTCGCCCGCATTGATGGCGGATTGCCGGTCGGGGTGCAGATAGCGCTGGGTCGTTGTCAGCGCTCCGTGACCGGCGATCTTGCGGAGGATGTGTACCGGGACACCTGCATCGGCCATCCACGTCAGTCCCGTATGCCGTAAGCCATGGCGCGTGAGCTTTTCGTAGCCGAGCTGGGTGACCACGGCGTCCCAAGAAGTGGCGTCGCGCAGCGTGGCTGTGGTGATCCTTCCGCCCCTGGGGCCTGTCAATGTTTGGTCTCAAGAGATGCTTGACGGTCTGTTCTCAAGTGACGCTTGACGTTTCGGCCTTGATCATGATCTTGTTTCGTCCGGCTTTGTCGGTGTCGGGGTTGGGCGGGTTGTGGATCAAGAGGCGTTGGTGGAGTACCGGTATCGGGCGGTTTGTGAGGTGTTGGGCGGCTCCCCGATCGGTGAGGTGGCGGCGCGCTATGGCACGACGCGTCAGTCGGTGGACACGTGGCGGGACCGGTTCAAGCAGGAGGGCATGGCCGGGCTTGCTGATCGGTCGCGCCGCCCGCATACCAGCCCGACCAAGCTCGACGCCGACGTCGAGGCGTTGATTTGTCGGATGCGCCGCGAGCATCCACGCTGGGGCGCGCGCCGGATCAGCCATGAGCTGGGTAATCACGGCTTGGAGCGGGTGCCGTCACGGGCGACGGTGCATCGAGTGTTGGTTCGCAATGGGCTGATCGATCCACAAGCGCAGCAGCACAAACGCACCTACAAACGCTGGCAACGGCAAGCGCCGATGCATCTGTGGCAGCTCGACATCGTCGGCGGGGTGCCGTTAGCCGATGGGCGCGAATGCAAGCTGCTGACCGGTATCGACGATCATTCCCGGTTCGTGGTGCTTGCCACCGTGCTGACCACCCCCTCGGCGCGGGAGGTGGCAGAGGCGTTCATCGCCGCGATGCGCCGCTACGGAGTGCCCTCGGAAGTGTTGAGCGACAACGGTGGTCAGTTCACCGGCCGGTACATCAAGCCGCTTCCGGTTGAGGTGCTCTTCGAAAAGATTTGCCGTGACAACGGCATCAAACAGCGGCTGACCAAGCCCCGATCACCGACCACGACCGGCAAGATCGAACGTTTCCACAAGACCTTGCGCACGGAGTTCTTCGACCACGTGGCGCCGTTCGAGTCGATCGCTGCCGCGCAGGAAGCCGTCGACGCCTGGGTGCACGCCTATAACCATCAACGCCCGCACCAGGCCCTGGATATGGCGGTGCCCGCTAGCCTGTTTCGGCCCAACGGCCCGACCCGCCTCGAGGCTGCGAACCGTTCGACCGAGGTGCAGGACGCGCCATCGGCGTCGCTGATCATCGATGTCATCGCACCGCCCGTCAGCTACCGACGGCCAGTACGGCAGTGGAGTTCGAGGTGCGGGTCCCGCCCAGCGGCGAGGTCAAGATCCGCTCCGGGCGTCAGTCGGTGTCGGTGCACAAGAGCCTGGCCGGACGCACCCTGAGCGTGTGGGCCGACCTGCGCAGCATCCATGTGAGCCTCGACGGTGAGGTCCTACGCACGGTGCGGTCTCGTTTGATGCCCGAGGACTTGACCCACCTGGCGATGCGTGGCGCGCGACCAGCAGGCCCCGAGCCCGACCGGCCCGCGCTGCGGCGCGCCAACGGCACGGCCGTGGTCCGGCCCGGCGACGCAGTGGAGATCGACAGGACGGTCACCAAGGACGGCATGGTCTCCATCGCCGGCTCCACGCATCTGATCGGGTTCGCCTGGGCGGGGCGGCGTGTGACGCTGCGACTGGATGGGCACCTGATGCACGCCGTGATCGACAACGCGCTCGTCGGCACCTGGCCTTGCCCCGTTGGCGCCAATCAGCTCGGCCGTCTGACGGGTGCGCGAACACCATCCACCCCGCTGCCACCGCCACCGTTGCCACCGGGCTCGCTTCGTGCCCAGCGAAAGGTTCACGAAAGCGGCCGCATCATGGTCGCCGGTCAGAACATCAAGCTTGGCCCACGCCACCGCGGCAAGATCGTCACCGTCATCATCGAGGACACCCATCTACGCGTCCTGCACGGCGAAGAAGAGATCGCCGTACGCCCGCGGCGAAACCTCAAACCCATCACTCGGTTTCACGTCACAGGGGCAGGAGCTAACGGCCAAAGTCGTCAAGCATCTCCTGACGACAACCCGTCAAGAATGTCCTGAGTCCTTACACCGACAGACCGCTGGTCAAGTGGGGTGGCGCGCTGTTCTATCCGCTCACCTTGCGCGGGTCGGGGAAGCCCATCTTGAGGTAGCCGGGTGCTCGTTTCTTTAGCGATGAGGCGATGACGGGAGTGAGTTCGTCGTGGTAGTCGTGCACGGTTGCGGTGGTCTTCGAGGGGTAGGGACGGGTGACGCGACCGATGTATTGCACCAGGCGATTCTTGAAGGTGATTGGCGCGGCCAGGAACAGTGTGTCGAGAGCGCGGCAGTCGAAGCCTTCCCCGATGAACGAACTGGTGCCGACGATGAGGAGTGGATCCGAATCGGGCGTGTGGTTGGCAAGTTGGTCGGCGATCTGGCGGCGTTCGCGAGCCTTCATGCCGCCGCTGAGCACGGTGACAGTTTTTCCGGCGGTACGTAGTCGATCAGTGATGGCGTTGAGGTGCTCGACCCATGTGGTGAGCACCAGGATGTTGGCGCCGGTTTCGGCGGCGGTCAGGACGTCGGCCACGATTTGGTCGAGTCGTGCGTGATCGGCGACGAGAGCTCGATAGATTTCGGCCATTCCACCGGGTGCGGCGGGGTCGGCGTCGCCGCGGTAACGGAATTTGGTCGGGTGCAGGTGCAGAACTGGGTGGGGCGTAAAGAGGTCGGAGCTGTCGACCGGAAGTTGTCCAGTACCCGACTGGTCGATCGCTACGTGGTGTGATCCGAGTTGGTGATAGATCAGGTCTTCGAGCCCGTCGCGGCGTTCCGGGGTGGCGGTCAGGCCGAGCCAGTACCGCGCGGCCATGCGGCTCAGGACGCCGAAGAATGCGTTCGCTGCGACGTGGTGGCATTCGTCCACGATTACGAATCCGTAGTTGGCGGTGATTTCCTCGACGTTGTCGCGGCGGGCAAGCGTTGGCAGTAAGGCGATATCAAGAATGCCTGTGGTTTTCGATCGCCCACCGCCGATTTGACCGCACTTGAAACTGAGGTGGCTGCTGATCCGGTCGCGCCATTGGTCGGCCAGGGCTTTGCGATCGACGAGGACCAGAGTGGAGGTGGACCGCGATTCGATTGCCGCGCAGGCTATCACCGTCTTGCCGGTACCCGGTGGTGCGACAAGGACGCTGGTGTCTTGTTCGAGGAGTTGGCGCAGTGCGCTGGTCTGCGCGGTGCGCAACGGCGTACCGCAGGTGAAGTTATGGTTTTGTCCGGCGACGCGTTTATCGTCAATGCGTAGCGTGCTGTCGGCCGATTCGACGAGTTCAGTGAGCAGCGGATGGAGGCCGCGCGGCAGGACGAGATCACCTTCAGCGGTTTCGTCGTAGCTGTAGAGGAACCGCGGTGTGTCCCAAGTGCTGCGGCGAGCACGTTGGCGGGCATCGAATTCCGGATTGCGAATCGACGCGGCATGTTTAATAGCCGAGATCATTGCTGGGCCAAGATCGTTAGCAGTCAAAGTGAGTCGTGAAGTGAACTCGGCGCGCACGATTGCCGCCGGCCGCGGGATGATCCGCGACGACGTCGGCAGCTGCAAACGCCGGACGCGATGGCCGATCTGCGGCTCGGGAAGTTGACGCGCCAACGCGATCACTTCTTTGGTGGACAATCTGGCGATGCTTGACAGGTATGCCCACTGATCCTCGTAGGGCTCAAGGGTAGCGGGATCGAGGAAGACGGTGGTGCCGTGTTGACGGCGCTTACCGTTCATGGGTGCGGCAATCAGATTGCCCACCCCTCGCCCGGTGTGTACGTCCTGGGACGGGAACAAGCGGTCATAACTACTCAGATGCATGCTGCCACGCAGGCGAAATGCCTCACTGAGCAGACTTGTCGCGATGCTGCGGGCGACCGACGCCGAGATCGCATGAGCAAAGAAGATCCACACGTGAGCTCCGCGCCCGGATTGTGATACCTCCAGCGCAGCCGGAATACCATAGGACCGAGCCGCTTTCATGTACGCGAGCGCGTCGAGCATCGCGGCTTCCTTATCGAAATCGGCCGCGACCCACCAGCAGGTGTCGTCATCGCTGAGTGGATATAGGCCGATATGTGTTTCGCCTCGCAGGTGGGCATCAACGACCTCGGGGGTCAGTGGTAGGTAAGGCGCGTCGGCCCGGTTCATACCCTTGCGCCAATATCCTTTGATCGCCGGCATCCAACCTGAACGGCCATCTCGACGATTTTCCCAGCGCAGCGCGTAAACATCGGTGCGACAACGGAACAAATCGAAGAAGAACCGCACCTTATGAGCGGAGCTGGAGCCCATGGTCACCGGTGAGGCCGGCGCACCCGTCAGCGTCGCCTGGTCACTGGAGGCCGCGCGTGCCTGTTCCTCACTCAATTGAAGGAGATGACGCAAACGCGCGTTGTCGGCACGCAGCGTGTCTAACTCACCGGGGAAACTCTCGACACCGCTAACGGCCAACTCCTTTGTGCAGCATACTCTTCGGCGGAAGGGTCTACTGCCGCCAGCGCTCCCCGAGCGCTTTCGCCGCTGTGGATACCTTCATGACCAGACGACGCTCGCGGTTCGTGATGGGGACGAAATGGTAGTGCTCGTAGAAGGATTGCGCCTCGTCGTCTATAGCATCAACGACGATGAGCCGGCCGCCGCCGATTTCCGATGCGGCGACGGCTTTGCCCAGTGCGTCCAGAAGCAGTTGCTCGCCATATCCCTGACCCCGCAGCGACGTGTCGATCGCCAGGCGGGCAATCAAGTATCCGGGTACGCGGGAATAGCCACCGGCCATGGATCCCGAGACGCCGTCGTCGTTGCGTACTACTTCGGTGGGGCAGATGGCGAAATAGGCACTGACTTTCGGTTCGCCGAGCGGGGTCCACACGTAGACGTGCGCGACCCCGCTGCTGTCCGCGCGACGGGCATGGGCGATGAGCCAGGTATTCAGCGACTCCTTACCGCAGTCGAACCCTTCCAGCGTGTGGGCGTCAGCGAGTCGGGCGGACTCGAACACTGTTCAACGCCTTGTGAAGACCGCTGGTTTGCGTGCTGCTGCCGCCAGCCGCGGCGCATCGTCGGCAGCATCCAGCGAGGACATCAGTTTGTCGAACTGTTCGGGCTCCATTGCCGTTACCAGCTCTTGGCGCAGGATGTCTTCGGCCCGTTGCATCGCAGCTTTCCGCACGAACTCCGAGGTCTGCTCATGGACAAGGTTGGCGGCGCGCTGGATGCGGTCCAAGGTCGCTTGCTCCGCGCGAAGCTCGATGCGCTTCGTTTTGACTGCCACAGCGACATCCTTCCCCTCAAGCTATCTCTGCCTGCACTGTCGACTAGCTGATTGTACGGCGGATGTACGTACAGGGCTAGCCACGGCTGCGATCGGCACTGGGGACCACCCAAGGACCACACGCGATGCGCGATGCCGAACGGCCTGCACGTCCATTAACTTGAAGCTCGATGCGATGGCGGCGGAAACCGCCGGCGACCTCGGAAAACGCGCTACCCCACTTCCTGGGGGTCAAGTGGTTGCAGGTTCAAATCCTGTCAGCCCGACACAGGTCTACGAATGGGAGCGCGGCGGGCGCGTCGAACGCCTCGCCCGCGGCGGCCACTGGCCGCGATGAGAGCATGGGCCGGATGATCACCCACACCTGCATGGGCTGCGGCCTCAAAACCCGCTACTCCTACGGGCGCAACTGCGTGGGCTGCGGGCTAGAGACCCGCTGCTCGTACTACGGGGATTGGCCGGATCGGTATCAGCAGGCCGCGGTCGCCCTTGCGGCGCCCGCGAGGATCGTCAGCCTGGGCGAGAAGCACCCGACGGCCGCGTTGACGTTGGGGGTGCCCGGCTCGCTCATCGCCATGGCCGCGGTCGCCGCGTATCCGATGGTGTTCGTGCCGTTGCTGTTCCTGCTGGCCGTGGGGTTGGTGGCATCCTTCCGCTACGAGGAAGGCCGCAACCGCTCCAAGTAGGTTCTACCCCGTCAGTCCTCACGGTCCGGCTCGGTGAGTTCCGGCGCGTTCTCGCGGGTCGCCATGCCACCTTCGTGGCCGTGGTCCGCGGGGCCGGGGCGGCCGCCCTTAGGCTCGTCGTCATCTTTTTCCGAGTGCTTGCCCATCGCAATCTCCTTCGTCGACCGAAGGACTACCCGCAACGGCGCGATTTGAAGACCTACGGTGCCTTCCGGAGGTCGGCGAGCGAACGCTTGAGCCCGCCGTCCATCCGGATCTGCACGCCCGCCACCGCCACCATGATCGCCGCGGTTACCAGGTGCACCACCGCGTCGGTGACGTTGTTGGGAAACGTGAACACGAACGCGACCCGATGGGAAAAGAAGGCCCAAATGCCCGGCAGCGCACCGGCTATCGCGGCGAGCAGCAGATACAACACCGACCACGACTTGCGCATCGCGAAGACCAGGCCGGGAGCGAACAAGGCGAGGCCGGCGACGGCGTGCCACCCGTTGTAGTCCATTCCGAACAGCTGGACCGTCGGTGCGGTGGGCCCGATCGCGAAGCTGGGATTCATGATGAAGCCGATCACCGCCTGAATGACGTGGAAAACGCAAATGATCAGCAGCCCGACCTGGGCGAAACTCCACCTCACATGGCACCCCCTTGTGCGCGGCAAGATGCCCGAATACTACGTGCTGTAGTAGCGCCTGGCAATGGGGCGCTGGAATCGGCGAGCGTCAGTTCCGCCCGGGAATCTTCATCACCGTCCGCACGATGGGCAGCAGCGACTTCTGCCAGAGGGTCGACGGAATGCCAAGCGGCGGATCAAGATTGAACACGCGTGCGGTCGCGATCGTCTGAGATTCGGTGTACTTCAACAGGCCCTCGGGACCGTGGCGGCGCCCGACGCCGGACTGGCCCATCCCGCCCATCGGTGCGCCGAGGCTGCCCCACGCGAACGCATAACCCTCGTTGACGTTCACGGTCCCCGACCGCAGCCGGGAGGCGATTTGCTGGCCTTCCGCGGACGAGCCCGCCCACACGCTGGCGTTCAGCCCGTACTCGGTGGCGTTGGCCTTCTCGACGGCCTCATCCACGTCGGCCACCGGATAGATCGAGACGACCGGGCCGAACGTCTCGTTGGCCGCGCACTCCATCTCCGGCGTGACGTCGGTCAGCACCGTGGGCTCGTAGAACAGCGGCCCAACGTCCGGTCGGGCCTTTCCGCCGGCAATCACCTTGGCGCCCTTGGCTTTCGCGTCGTCCACATGGTCCGTCACGGTGTCCAGCTGACCCGCGGAGATCAGACTTCCCATGTCGATCGAGAAGTCATACGCGGAGCCCAGCTTCATGTTGCGCACCGCGGCGCCGAACTTGCCGATGAAATCGTCGGCGATGTCCTTCTCGACGTAGATCCGCTCGATGGAGATGCACAACTGGCCCGCGTTCGAGAAGCACGCGCGGGTGGCCGCCTTGGCGGCCTTGTCGAGGTTGGCGCCGCGCGTGACGATCATCGCGTTCTTGCCCCCGAGTTCGGCGGAGAAGCCGATCAGCCGGCGGCCCGCGTGCTCCGCGAGTTGCTTGCCGGTGGCGGTCGAGCCGGTGAACATCAGGTAGTCGCAGTTGTCGATGATCGCGGTGCCGACCACCGAGCCCGGCCCGGGCACGATCGCGTAGAGCGCCCGCGGCAGGCCGGCCTCATAGAGCAGTTCGGCGCACGCGAGCGCGCAATACGGGGTCTGGCTGTCGGGCTTGAGCACCACCGCGTTACCGGCCAGCAGCGCGGGCACCGAGTCCGACGCCGTCAGGGTCATCGGGTAGTTCCAGGGCGAAATCACCCCGACCACGCCCTTGGGTTGATAACCCACCGTGGTCTTGCCGATTCCCGGGAGCAGCGCCTGCACCGTGCGCGGCTTCAGCAGGTCCGCCGAGACCCGCGCGTAGTAATTCGCGTTCGCCACCAGGTCGACGATCTCCTCCTGCGCCGCCCATCGGGCCTTGCCCGCCTCGGCCTGCAGCAGATCCATCAGGAACTCGCGGTTCTCGACGACCAGGTCGCGATACCGGCTGATGACATCGATGCGCTCGCTGACCGGGCGGTTCGCCCAGTCGGCCTGCGCCGCGCGCGCGTCGCCGAACGCGGCTTCGACGTCTTCGGCCGTGCCGATGGGGATGGTGGTCAGCGGCTTGCCGGTGAAGACTTCGTCGATCGTCTTGGTCTGGCGTGCGGTGGCGTCCTTGATCGCGGCCAACTGGCGCAGGCGGTCGAAGACCTCGGCTGACGGTGCGGGCATGTCGTCACCTCTCAAAAGCGCAGGCGTCCAAAACACCAGACTATTGGCTCTGCGATGTCAGGCGTGTCCGGTGCCCGTGGGCTTGTTTTGAGCTGCTATCGCCGTGAGGAAGACGCTGGTGAGTCCGAAGGGTCTGAGAAGTCATGTAGCCTCAGGTATCGACCAACCCACGAGCCGATCAGGCAGGTGCTCTCACACATATGATACGGCCGTCCACCGGACCGGTGGGTACCGGACGCGTCGCCGTGCCGCCCCATACCCGCGGGCCGGTTTTCTAGATCGAGAAGTTCGCCGCTTATCTGACCTCGCGTCGATCCTCGCCACTCGCGCGTAAACCATCCACAAGATCGGACGTGACCCCCTTTGCCGCGGTTCGTAAACCCGCCCTGTCCGCATGCCTCCGTCCAGCCCGAATCTCACTGATTCCATGGCGATTACCGAAGTACCTGAATACGCCCACCTGAGCGATGAAGACCTCGAGAACTTCGCGGCCGCGCTGGACACCATCCGTTGCGACGTCGAAAGGTCGCGCGGCGCCAAGGACCGTGACTACATCCGGCGCGCCATCGCCTTTCAGCGATGCCTGGAGGTCGCGGCCAGACTGACCCTCATCGGCAGCAAAAAGAAGACCGGATGGGCTGTCGGAACCGCAGCGCTCGCGGCGGCCAAGTGCATCGAGAACATGGAACTCAGCCACAACATCAGCCACGGTCAGTGGGATTGGATGAACGATCCGGAAATCCATTCCAGTACCTGGGAATGGGACATGGTCGGTCCCTCGAAGCACTGGCAGTCCTCTCACAACCACCTGCACCACGTGTACACCAACGTCGTGGGCATGGACGACGACCTCGGATTCGGAGTCCTGCGGGTCACGCGTGATCAGGAGTGGGAGCCGAGCGCCCTGGCGCAGCCGTTGCGCGCGGTGTTGCTGGCGCTGGCATTCGAATGGGGCGTCGCGCTGCATGGCCTGTACGCGGTGCGGGATCGCGAGACAACAGAGGCCGGTAGATCTGCCCACAAACGGGTGATGATCCGCAAGATGGCTCGCCAGGCCGCTAAGGATTATGTCTTCTTTCCCGCGCTGGGCCGACGGCGATGGCGCCGCACACTCGGTGCGAACGTGGTGGCCAACGGGTTACGCAACGTGTGGGCGTACGCGGTCATCGTCTGCGGTCACTTCGCGGACGGCGCGGAAAAGTTCACCCCGTCGGTCGTGGAGAACGAGACGAAACCCGAATGGTATCTCCGGCAGATGCTCGGGACCGCCAACTTCCGAGCCGGTCCGGCGTTGGCGTTCATGAGCGGAAACCTCTGCTATCAAATCGAACACCATCTGTTTCCCGATCTGCCGAGCAATCGTTACCCCGAGATCGCCCAACGGGTACGCGCGCTGTGCGTCACATACGACTTGCCCTACACCACCGGTCCGCTGCTCCGGCAGTACCTGCTCACCGTCCGCACAATCTGCAAATTGGCGCTGCCCGACCGATTTTTGTCCGCGACCGCCGACGACGCGCCAGAGACAGCATCCGAGCATAGATTTCGTGACGCCGCGGGCCGGCCGCAAGTAGCAATCGCGGACGATGACGTGAGGCGACGCGGGTTGGCGACGGCGATGCTCACCCGCAGTAGACGAGGCCAGCCGAGGGGCCGGACCGCCTAGCGCGCCGAGCAGACCGCAATACCAGGCGGCTTTTGGATTGGCGCGCCGCGTATCTCGACGGACGCACGAACCCCGGGGCCGAGAAACAGCATCGCCCGGCCCCTGGGCCGTGTGAATAGCGGTCAGCCCCAGGGGTTTTCGTGCTCCACCGCTAGACGGCGGTCACTCCCACCGCCTGGGGGCCTTTAGGCCCCTGGCTGATCTCGAACTGGACGCGCTGATTCTCCTCGAGGGTGCGGAAGCCGCTTTCCTGGATCTCAGAATGGTGGACAAATACATCCTTTTCACCGCCGTCAGGGGCGATAAATCCGAAGCCCTTCTCGCTGTTGAACCATTTCACAGTTCCCTGTGTCATACGAACTTCGCTTTCTTTCGGAGCGGATGTATTTAGCTACATCCGGGTCAACCGTAACACAATCCAGCGACAAAATAGCGGGCGTTAATTGCCGGGCATACGGGGGCCCTGTGGCATGCAATCACGCATGGCCGGGGCGGTATCGAGGAAGATCGTCGCCTCAGCGCTTCTTGGTGACCAGCAGGGGTTCCGCCTGCGAGATCTCGGCGGCCTTGCCGCGCTTCGCGGCGCGTTTCTCTTTCAGGGATTTACCCGATTTCTTGCCCATGGTTTGCCGGGGAGATTTATCAGACATCGCGGCCCTTTGATTTGGGGGCCTGGCAGGTCCCGGTTTAACCGAGCGTACACCCCTCCTGCGCGCCCGGGCCTCCGCCACCAAAGCGGCCGCCAACTAATCCGACCTAAATTTCCACATCAAAATAAGTCGCGCCGCCCGCAACATGCATAACCGGCGAAAATGCACCGCGAAATCAGGATAAATCAGGTTTCAGTCGAATCAGGCGCTGATGCGTGCTGTGGCCGACATGGTCTACTCGCGGGCGCCGACTTTTTCCCCGCTGATCATCAGGCTCGCGACGGTCAAGCTGTTGTTCGGGCCGGCCGCGGTCATCATGACGGCGTGCGCATGGTGTTCGTCAGTGTGCGGTGAAACCACCAGGAGGGTGATTCTCTGGCGATTGAGCCCGAGCACCTCGACGGTGTGGACCGGCTGGCGGTGGTACCCGTCGAGCCGTACCGTCTGCGGACCGAACGCCAATTTTGCTGGTGCCGTTGCCCATTCGGCGAGGTTGTAGATGACACGGCCCACCGGACCAAGCCGAACCGATAGCACTGCGAGTAGATCTGGCAGCTCCGCCGTCAGGTCGTCACTGTGCGGCCACCACGCTCCATCGACATACCCGCTGCGGGGCGACTTCGGTTTCAGGCGCAGGCGCGGTGTGTGTAGCGGCGGGGCGTGCCGGCCCCCGGCATTGGTGTGGTCGTCATGCGGCGCCATAGTGACGCTCCCGTCTTGGCCGCCAAGCGGGCCAATCACTCGAATCGACGATGACATGGCTTTGAATCGTCACGTTCGAGGTATCGCCGATGGTCTTACCCTACTCCGGTCGTGTCCGAACGCGAGCGCGAATCGTCATTGCCACCGGCTCGCGAGGCGCTCTCACCGTCGCCGTGGCGCAAACATGCCGTGGCACAGCGGATTTCAGCGTGAATACGATGCCCGGAGTTCCGGTTTGCGGCTGACCTCAGCGGATCGAAACCAGTTGGTCGATCGAGTCGCGGGGCAATTCGCCGTCCACCAGGGCGCTCACCACCAGCCGATCCAGCGTGATCGCGCCTTTGTGGTTATCCAGGAAGGCCGTGTCGGCCGCGTCGCGACCGGTGGCTATGCGCACCAGTGCCTGTCGTGGCGCCAGCAGCGTCGCGTCGACCACCCGCCATTGCCCCTCGACGAAAGCTTCGGCGACCGCGTGGAAGTCCATCGGATTCACGCCCGGCGCGTAGACGGATACCAAGCGGGCCGGCACGCTGACCGCTCGCAGGAGTGCCACGACCAGATGCGCGTAGTCACGGCACACACCTTCGCCGGCGAGCAGGGTGTCCACCGCCCCGTCAATCGGATCGCTCGAGCCGGGTACATAGTTGAGTCTGGTGCCCACCCAGGAACTGACGTGCTCCAGCAGGGCCGTCGAATCGCGGTCGTTGCCGAATTCTGTAGCGGCGAAACCATAAAACTTGTCGGCCTCGGCGTAACGACTCGGCCGCAGGTACATCGACTGGTCGTATTCGGTCACCGGAGCCGGATCGGTGTGCCCCACGATCGTCGCTGCGTAGTCCACGCGCAGCGTGCCGACCTGCGCGTCGAATTTATGGATGCGGTTGCCGTGCAATCCGCTGACCTCCAAGGGCCAGATTCGCTCTCCGTTCAAGACGAAGCGCAGCGACTCGAAGACCTCGGCATGCGGGTGCGGCGCTACGGCAATCTGGAACTCCAGCGTCGTGGCCGCGGTGATTTCGACTTCAATCTCGGCGCCCACTTCTCGTCTCATAGCGAGATAGTGCGCCCGACCCGACCAGATCGCCAGCCGGGCGCCGGCGCGGATGACGCAGCGGCGGTCGGCAGCGAGGCGATCGTCGGCGGTTGAGCGTTTCTACAAACGGGTAGTGGCATAAACGGTGCACAGCCAAGATCAGTTCGATGCGATAGCCCGAGAAATGGTCCAAGGGGTCTCGGGCGTCTGTTGCGTGCTTCTTGATCGCGACCTGCGGATCCGGGCGGCGAGTCGAGGCTACGAGCGCGTGGCGCTGCGGGAACACGGCGAGTTGTCCGGGCAATACCTGTTTGACGCATTCCCCGACAACCCCAAGGATCCGCAGGCGAATGGGACGTCGAACCTTGCGTCGTCCCTGGAAATCGCGATGCGCAGCGGTCACACCCACAAGATGCGGCTGCAACGCTACGACATTCCGGACCCCGCCGCGCCCGACGAATTCCTGCCCAAGGTGTGGAGCCCCACCAACTCGCCGCTGCTCGACCACGGCGAGCTGGTGGGGGTGGTGCACTCCGTGAAGGAAGTCTCCCAAAGCCGGCAGCTCCTTGCCGAGGTGGCACGCGAGGTCGAGCACGGTGACTCCTGGGATCCGGCCGAGCTGCTGCACACATTCGAGGCGGTCAGCGCCGTCGAAGCCCGCCTTCACCTCCAACGCCAGCAGTCGCTGGCTCTCGAGAACAAGCAACTGCTGCGCGCGATCGAGACCCGGGACGTGATCGGGCAGGCCAAGGGCGTGCTGATGGAACGATTCAATATCGACGCCGAACGCGCGTTCGACCTGTTGACCCGGCTGTCGCAGGAGACGAACACCCGGGTCGAGCCGATCGCTCGCAAGCTGGTCCAGACGAAACGCCCGCCGCGTTCGGGCTGAGCCGTCGGCGCGGCCCGACGCACTCGTGGCTCAGACGATGTGCAGGCCCTGGGCCAGCTGTGACACCCCGACCACCGTGAAGAGGATGACCAGGATCTGGCGGTGATAGGTGCGCACCCAGTCGTGCAGCACCCGCAGCAGGGATTGGGTCTTTGCCGGCGTCGCCACATAGCCCACGAGGATCACCTCGACGACGGCGTACATCAGGGCGATGAACGCGACGGAGGCGCCGATCTGCGCGGTGAGCGACGCGCCCGACGCCGCGATGATCGCGACAATGAAGAGGACGCCGTCGACCGGCACCGAGATCAGGCCGATCACCCACGCGACCCACGACGACCCGCTCTCCCATGCGTCGTGGATGCGGCCGAGCAGGCGCCGGAAGGGAGAGCCGTCGTCGCTCGAGACGTCTTGCACGCGGGTCAGCAGCCGCGGCATGGCGATGGGGGCCCCCGAGGCCGACGACGGTGCCGACGATCGGTCGTCCGGGGAGAGTTGCGCCGTCCGCTCGCGCGTCACGAAGCGCACCGTCATCGCCGCCGCAATCGACAGCCCGATCACGCCGAGGCCGATTTGAACTTTCCCGAGGGTCGCCCCCGTGGAAGGAGAAGACGAACCATGCGCAACGTGGCCGAACAAGGGGGTGAAGTTCAGCAGCATCAGGGGGAGCACGAGCTCGGGCACGCATACCGTCAACCCGCCGACCCAGTAGGCGAGCAGGCTCGGTCCCGGCCGTGGCCGCGAGATCATCAGGAGGGCGAGCCCGAGACGAACCGGGTTGAGCGCAGCCAGGATTCCCAAGCCCAGCACTGACCCCCACATGGCCGCAGCTCTACCCGCGCCCGTCGACGCTTAAACGCCGACGGGACGATCCCGGCCCGGCTCCCCGAGGCCGCCGTCCGCCCAAGCTATGGACCGGCTGTGCGTGCTCAATGTTGATCTTGGTCAACGGATTCGGCGAAGCCGGCGGGCGGCCGTGAGATCAATCACAAGCAGCCCGCGCGCGGGTTGTCCGGTCCCGCCGGCCGTCAGGGCTCGGCGAATCGGGACCCGGATGTAGCCAGCGGCGGGTGCGCTTCGCCAACCACGAAACGCAGAGCGCCTCTCGTTGAACCAACGCCGCGGCAAACCGACTCACGACAGCTACGGCGAAGCAAGGTCGCGCCATGTCGATCGTCATGCCGTCGGTATCGGCTTAGCAAGCGTCCGTACGTTTTTGCACGGTGGGGGCGAGCGGTCCGGTCGGCCGGGCATCGATGTCATGCTCCGAACGCTTGCGCCGTGAATATGCTGCTGAGCGCGTGATTGGGAACGCACTTGCGGCGGCATAATCGGATATTTCACGGCGTGCGCCGTCGCGTCGAGCGGACCGAGGGGCCGGAAGGCAAATATTTTGCGATTGCGTAAGCGATGTCCGGGTCTGCACGCCGGCAAATCCAGTACTTTCGATAGGGGTGTGTGAAAGGAGGCGCTATGGCACACATGTCGCGGCGATGTCGTCGGCAACGGCGCTCAACGTTGTTTTGCTGGACAGCGAGACACGAGTGCAACAATGGTCGCTGTTAATGTCTTACGTAAGAACGCAATTCAAATGTTTCGAACCGCGCGGTCGGGGTACACCGCGAGCGTGAATGGCGACATTGACGGTCGTAGGGCCACCCCGGGTAGGGGGTCTGCCATGGCCGTCATGGCTCAGTTGCCACCGCGTCCAAACTCACGGGCGCCGCGTTCGACCGCATCCGCCGGTCGAGATACTGAACGAGCCTGACGGCTCAATCCTTAAGTGCTGCACGGACGTTCGTGCGGCCTGGCGCGCTTTGGAGTTTTCGTTTCGGTGTTAGGGGGTCCATCCAATGCAGCTCAATCCGTTCGATGACGACGGCGGCAGTTTTTTCGTCCTAGTCAATAACGAAGAACAGCACAGCCTTTGGCCAACTTTCACTACCGTTCCCGCCGGTTGGAGAGTAGTTTTTGGGGAAGCCGACCGCGCCGCATGCCTGCACTACATCGATGAACACTGGCCCGATATCCGGGCGAAAAGCCTCCGCGACACGCCGACCCGCGCCGGTTTGTGATGTTTAGACCGATGTCATATGAAGGACTTCGGTAGAGCTTGGGGGGGTTCAGTGGCGCGTGGTGGTGACCGGGCACTCCCGGTGACGCGAGGCCAGCTCGATATCTGGCTGGCACAGCAGACCGGCCACTTCGATGCGGCGTGGCAGCTGGGCGTGCTGGTCCGTATCGACGGGGCGATCGACCCCGGTCTGTTGCATCAGGCCATGCGGCACGTGGTCAACGAGGCCGAAAGCCTGCGGGCCTCCTTCTTCGAGGCCGATGGCCAGGTCTTCCAGAAGGCCGTCGACTACGACGATGTCGATCTGGTCTTCTACGACCTGACCGAATCGCAGGATCCGGAGCGGGAAGTCCGAGAGACCGCATCATCGATCCAGCGGACGCCGATGCCGCTGACCGGCCCGAAGATCAAATTCGCTTTATTCCGTACGGGTCCTGACCAGTACTACTGGTTCTCGGTGTGCCATCACATCGCCATCGACGGCATGGGCATCGCGCTGATCGGCCGACGGATCGCCGCCGTCTACTCCGCGCTGGCCGCCGGCAAACCGGTTCCACCCGCCTTCTTCGGCTCGTTGCACGACCTCGTGAGCGGCGAGCTGGACTACGAGGCGTCCGCCAAATTCCGTGAAGATCAGGACTATTGGGCCGCACACCGCCCCGCGGGCAACGGGGCCGTTTATCCGGCGCCCCCGGTCGATGACGGGCGTGACCCGTATTCACCCTCTCCGCCAGTGCAATTGGATCAGTCCGTGGTAGGCAGGGTCAAAGAGTTGTCCAAAACGCTGGGCATCCGTCGATCGTCGGTACTCACCGCGGCCTGCGCGCTTCTGGTGCGCGGCTGGTGCGCCGACGGTTCCGACGAAGTCGTGCTCGACTTCCCGGTCAGCCGGCGAGTGGACCCGGAATCGAAGACGCATCCCGGCATGCTCGCCGGCGTGGTGCCCCTGGTGCTCAAGGCGTCGCCGGCCACCACATTCGCCGACTTTTGCCGGCACGTTGACCAGCGGTCTCGAGAGGCGTTGCGGCATCAGCAATTCCCGACACGCACTCTGGACGGCGAAGGCGACTTCAACGGCCCGAGGCAGGCCCCCAACCGGGTGGTCGTCAACTTCGTCCCGGCCCGCCTCACTCTCAGCCTCAACGGCGTCCCGGCGACCGCGACCTACACCAGCTTCGGGCCGGTAGGTCACTTCGGCCTGTTCTTCCTCGGATTCGGCGACCAGCAGTTCCTGAGCACGGTCGGTATCGGGCAACCGTTCTCGAATTTCGACGTCGCGGATCTGACCGAGCGGCTGCAGCGTGTGCTGGCGACCATGGTCGCCGACCCGGACCGGCGCCTGTCGTCGTTGGATGTGCTCCGGGCCGCGGAGCGCGCCCGCCTGGAAGAGCTTGGTAACAACGGGGTTTTGAGCCGGCCACCAACCGCGCCGGGATCGGTGCCGGAGCTGTTCGCCGTCCAGGTAACCCGGGCGCCCGAGGCCGTGGCGGTGGTGTGCGAGGGCCGGCCGGTGACCTACCGGAAACTCGACGAGGCGTCCAACCGGCTGGCGCATTTGTTGACCGGCCTGGGCGCGGGCCCGGGGCAGACTGTGGCGCTGATGTTTTCGCGCTCTCCCGAGGCCGTCGCGTCGATCCTGGCGGTGCTCAAAACCGGGGCGGCCTATCTGCCGATCGATCCTTCGTCGCCCGAGTCGCGGATCGGGTTCATGCTCGGCGACGCCAAACCGGTTGCCGCGCTGAGCACCGTCGATCTGGCCGACCGCCTCGACGGTCACGACGTGACGGTCATCGACGTCAACGATTCCCGCATCGACGCCCAGCCCGTCGAGGCGTTGCCGGCACCCGGGCCGGACCATGTCGCCTACCTGATCTACACCTCGGGCACCACCGGGGTCCCCAAAGGCGTTGCGGTGACTCATCGCAACGTGACACAGCTGCTGGGTTCCCTGGACGCCGGCCTGCCGCCGTCGGGGGTGTGGTCGCAGTGCCACTCGTACGCGTTCGACGTCTCGGTGTGGGAGATCTTCGGCGCGCTGCTGCGCGGCGGGCGGCTGGTCGTGGTCCCCGAAGACGTCGCGCGTTCGCCCGAAGAGTTGCACGACGTGCTGGCCGACGAAGACGTCAGCGTGTTGACCCAGACCCCGTCGGCCGTGGCGATGCTCTCGCCGGAGGGGCTTTCGGGGGCGTCGCTGGTGGTGGTGGGGGAGGCCTGCCCGCCCGAGGTGGTGGACCGCTGGGCGCCGGGGCGGGTGATGGTCAACGCCTACGGCCCGACCGAGACGACGATGTGCGTGGCGATCAGCGCCCCCCTGACGAAGGGATCCGGGACCCCGCCGATCGGTTCCCCGGTGCCCGGGGCGGCGTTGTTCGTCCTCGACGGCTGGCTGCGCCCGGTGCCGCCCGGCGTCGTCGGTGAGTTGTATGTCGCGGGCGACGGGGTGACCGGAGGATATGTCGGCCGGACCGGGCTGACGGCGTCACGGTTCGTGGCGTGCCCCTTCGGTGAGGCGGGTGCGCGCATGTACCGCACCGGCGACCTGGCGTGCTGGGGCGTCTCGGGATCCGGTGCAGGCCAACTGCAGTACTTCGGCCGCGCCGACGAACAGGTCAAGATCCGCGGATATCGCATCGAGCTCGGCGAAATCCAGGCCGCTCTCGCCGCGCTCGACGGCGTCGACCAGGCCGTGGTGATCGCCCGCGAGGACCGCCCGGGCGACAAACGCCTGGTCGGTTACGTCACCGGGATCGCCGACCCGGCCGAGGCGCGCACCGCGCTGGCCGAACGGCTCCCCGGCTACATGGTGCCCGCGGCCGTGGTCGTGCTCGACGCGCTCCCGCTGACGCCCAACGGCAAACTCGACACCCGCGCGCTGCCGATGCCCGCATACACGACGGGCGAGTACCGCGCCCCGGCCACCGCGGTCGAGGAGATCCTGGCCGGCATCTACGCCGAGGTGCTCGGGGTGCAGCGCGTCGGCGTCGACGAGTCCTTCTTCGAGCTGGGCGGCGACAGCATCTTGTCGCTGCAGGTGGTGGCGCGGGCGCGCGCGGCGGGCCTGACGTGCCGACCCCGAGACGTGTTCGTCGAACAGACCGTGGCCCGGCTGGCCCGGGTGGCCGGGGTGAGCGACGGGGCGGCGGAGGTGCTCGACGAGGGCGTCGGGCCGGTGCTGGCCACCCCGATCATGCGGTGGCTGCAGGGCGCGGAGAAGGCCGGCCCGGTCGACGAGTTCAACCAGACCGTGATGGTGCAGGCCCCCGCGGGGGTGACCGCGGCCGACGTCTCAATCGTGTTGCAGGCCTTGGTGGATCGGCACGCCATGCTGCGGCTGCGCGTCGATCGCGACGACGCCGGCGGCTGGTCGTTCCACATCCCCGAACCGGGGGCCGTGCGGGCCGAGGACTGCCTGCGGTCGGTCGACGCGGTGTCCGATGAGGCGTTGCTGCAGGCCCGTTCGCGGTTGAACCCGTCCACCGGCGCGATGCTCAGCGCGTTGTGGGTCGAGGCCACCGGCCAGTTGACGGTGATCATCCACCACCTGGCCGTCGACGCGGTGTCGTGGTGGATCCTGTTGGAAGACCTCAACATTGCGTGGGCGCTGCACCGCGCCGGCCAGCCGGTGGAGCTGCCGCCGGCCGGGACGTCGTTCGCCCGCTGGGCCACACTGCTGAACGAGCACGCGCGCCACCCCGACGTGGTCAGCCAGCTCAACGCCTGGAAGAAGGTGACGGAGACGCCCGCCGCGCTGCCCGCGGCCCGCCCCGACGTGGACACGTACGCCAGCGCCGGGCGTTTGTCGGTCGAGTTGGACGCCGAGACGACCGGGATGCTGCTCGGCGAGGTGCCGACGGCTTTCCACGCCGGGATCCAGGACATCCTGTTGATCGCCTTCGGGCTGGCGTGGGCGGAATTCCTGGGTGACACCGGCGCCCCGATCGGCATCGACGTCGAGGCTCACGGGCGCCACGAGGAACTCGGCGCCGACACCGATCTGTCCCGCACCGTCGGGTGGTTCACCACCAAGTATCCGGTGTCTCTGGAAGTGGCGGGGCCGGTGGCCGGGTTGCGCTGGGCGCAGGTGGTTTCCGGCGACACGGCGCTGGGCCCGGTCATCAAACACGCCAAGGAGCAGCTGCGCGCGCTGCCGGAGCCGCTGACCTTTGGGCTGCTGCGGTACCTCAACACCGACGTCGACCTCGCCGGGCCCGACCCGTCGATCGCGTTCAACTACCTGGGACGTCAAGGCGCAGCGCCCGATTCGGCGGGCGAGGGCTGGCGCATCAGCCAGGACGGCCTGTCGTTGATCGGCGCCGCCGCCGCGGTGCCCATGCCGCTGATGCACACCGTCGAACTCAACGCCGGCACCATCGACACCGGGGCCGGCCCGCACCTGCACGCCGAATGGACTTGGGCGCCATCGGTTCTCGACGCCACGCAGATCACCCGGTTGAGCCGGCTGTGGTTCGAGGCGCTGTCCGGAGTCTGCGCGCACGTCCGCTCCGGTGGCGGCGGGCTGACCCCGTCGGACATCGCCCCGGCCCGGCTGAGCCAGCAGCAGATCGACGAGCTGGAGCGGCAGCACCACATCGCCGACATCTTGCCGTTGACCCCGCTGCAGCAGGGGCTGCTGTTCCACTCCAGCACCGCGCGGGGCGGCGACGACATGTATGCGGTCCAACTGGATTTCACCCTCACCGGACCGCTCGACGCCGATCGCCTGCGCGACGCGGTGCACGCCGTCGTCAACCGGCACCCCCACCTGGCGGCCCTGTTCTGCGAACAGTTCGACGAGCCGGTGCAGGTCATCCCGGCCGATCCCGTGATCGAGTGGCGGTACCTCGAACTCGACGGCACCGGTGACACCGACGAGCGGATCGAGCAGCTCTGCGCTGCCGAACGGGCGGCGGTGTGCGACCTCGCCGGGCAGCCGGCGTTCCGGGCCGCGCTGATCCGCACCGCGGACCGCCGCTTCCGGTTCGTGCTGACCAATCACCACATCCTGCTTGACGGCTGGTCGCTGCCCATCCTGCTGCGCGAAATCTTCGCCGGCTACTACGGGCACCGCCTGCCGGCGGCCGGCTCCTACCGCGCCTTCCTCACCTGGCTGGCCGATCGGGACCTCGACGCCTCCCGCGCGGCGTGGGGAGAGTTGTTGTCCGGCTTCGAAACTCCCACCCTGGTCGCGCCCGAGGACCGGTTGGGTCAGGGCCGCCGCGGCTTCGAGAAGTCTCGCGTGCCCGCGCAGACCACCCGGGCCCTCGCCGAGTTGGCGCGCTCGCACCACACCACGCTGAGCACCGTGCTGCAGGCCGCGTGGGCGTTGGTGCTGACCTCGCTGACCGGTCAGCACGACGTCGTCTTCGGCACCCCGCGATCGCGGGTCGGCCAGCTGGAGGTCGACGACGCGGAGTCGATGGTCGGGCTGCTGATCAACACCGTGCCGGTGCGCGCGAACATCACCGCGACGACCACCACCGCGGATCTGCTGGCGCAGCTGCAGAACAGCCACAACGACGCGCTCGAGCATCAGCACCTGGCGCTCAGCGAGATCCACCGCGTCACCGGTCACGACCAACTCTTCGACACGCTGTTCGTCTACGAGAACTACCCGATGGACAGCGGGATGACGCTGGGTGATGACGGGCTCGCCATCGCAGAATTCACCAACCGCGAGTACAACCACTACCCGCTGACGGTGGAAGCCTTGCCCGGCCGCGAGCTCGGCCTGCACATCGAATTCGACGCCGACGTGTTCGACGCGGCCGGCATCGCGTCGCTCGTCGAGCGCCTGCAGCGGGTGCTGGTCGCGATGACCGCCGACCCCACCCGGCGGCTGTCGTCGGTCGACCTGCTGGACGGCGACGAGCGTGAACTGGTGCTGTCGACGATGTCCGGCGCCGGTGTCGGCGCGCCGGTGGGGGTGGCGCCACAGCTGTTGGCCGCGGCGGTGGCGGCGGCCCCCGACGCGCCCGCGGTGGTCGACGGCGCGCGGGAGCTGTCGTATCGCGAACTCGACGAGTGGTCAACGCGGTTGGCGCGCATGCTGATCGACGCCGGCGTGGGCCCGGAGCGCGCCGTCGGTGTGGCGATCGACCGCTGCGCGGAGCTGGTGGTCGCCTGGTGGGCCGTCGTCAAGGCCGGCGGCATCTACGCGCCGGTGGATCTGGACCATCCGGTCGAGCGGATCGCTTCGGTGCTCGACGCCGTCGACGCGGTGTGCGTGTTGACGTGCGGCACCGACGACGTCGCCGGCGCCGGGACGCGCCCGATCGTGCGTCTCGACGGCCTCGACCTGTCCGGTCGCTCGGCGCAGGAGATCACCGACGCCGACCGGGTCTCGCCGCTGCGCGCCGGCGACACCGCATACCTGATTTTCACGTCGGGTTCGACCGGCGTCCCCAAGGGCGTCGCCGTCGGGCACAGCGGCCTGCTGGGCTGGGCCGCCGCCCAACGCGAGCGGTTCGGCCTGGGTTCGGACGCGCGGGTGCTGATGGTCGCCTCGCCGACCTTCGACGCCTCGGTCGGAGAACTGTTGCTGGCCGCGGGATCCGGCGCTGCGCTGGTGGTGGCGCCGCCGCAGGTATATGCGGGTGAGGCGCTGACCGCGCTGCTGGACCACCAGCGGGTCAGCGCGGCCATCCTGACGCCCACCGTCATCTCGACGCTGGACCGCGCCCGGCTTTCTCGCCTGGACACGCTGGTCGCCGTCGGGGAGGCCTGCCTGCCCGAGCTGGTGGACGCCTGGGCGCCGGGCCGCCAGATGTTCAACGGCTACGGCCCGAGCGAGACCACCATCTGGGTCACCTGTGCGCGGCTGTCGGCGGGCGAGCCGGTGCGCATCGGCGCCCCCATTTCCGGCGTGTGCGCGCGTGTGCTCGACGCGTGGCTGAACCCCGTCCCGGTCGGCGTGGTGGGCGAGCTGTACCTGAGTGGGCCGGCCCTGGGGCACGGCTATCTGGGCCGGGTGGAGTTGACCGCGGAACGGTTCGTCGCGAACCCCTTTGGGGGTGTGGGGGAGCGCATGTATCGCACCGGCGACCTGGTGCGCTGGATGCCCGACGGGACCCTGGACTATCTGGGCCGCGCCGACAGCCAGATCAAACTGCGCGGACAGCGCATCGAATTGGGCGAAATCGAGAACACCCTGCTGGCCTGCCCCCAAGTGACCCAGGCCGCCGTCACCGTTGCGGACACCGCAACCGGCTCGCAGCTGGTCGCCTACGTGACGCTCGATCACACCGCCACCACCGACCGGGACGCCCAGCAGGACGCCGACGATGTCCAGGAGTGGCAGCACCTCTACGACGACCTGTATGGCGCCGACCTCGCGGCCAACTTCGGCGAGGATTTCCGCGGCTGGAACAGCAGCTACACCGGCGATCCGATTCCGCTCGAAGAGATGGCCGAATGGCGTTCCGCCACAGTCGATCGCATCATGTCCCTGCAGCCGCGCCGGGTCCTCGAGATCGGCGCGGGCTCGGGATTGCTGCTCTCCCAGATCGCCCCGCGCTGCGATCGCTATGTCGCCACCGACTTCTCGGCCGTCGCGATCGACAACCTGGCCCGGTCGATGGAGCAGCTGCGGCTGCCGTGGCGCGACCGCGTCGAGCTGCGCACCCAGCCCGCGCACGTCACCGACGGCCTGCCGCGCGGCCACTTCGACACCATCATTCTCAACTCGGTCGTCCAGTACTTCCCGAACGCGGGATACCTGGCCCAGGTCATCGACAAGGCCATGGCGCTGTTGGCCCCCGGCGGTGCGATCTTCATCGGTGACATCCGTAACCACACCCTGCAGGGCGCGTTCCAGACCGCGATCGCGCTGGCGCGCGGCGACGCCACCGACGCGGCCGAAATCCGCCAGCGCGTGCGCCACGCCATGCTCGGCGAGACCGAATTGCTCTTGGCGCCGGAGTTTTTCACCTCCTGGGCCGACTCCCGGCCGGAGGCCGTCGGGATCGACATCCGCGTCAAACGGGGAATGGCCGACAACGAACTGAACCAGCACCGCTACGACGTCGCCATCCACAAGGCACCCGCGGCGGTGCGTTCGGTGGCCGACGAACCCGCCCTGACGTGGGCGCAGTGCGACGGCCTGCGCGGGCTGCGCGACACCCTGACATCGCGGCGTCCCGCCGCCGTCCGCATCACCGACATCCCGCGAGCCGGACTGATCACCGACGTCGCCGTCGAGGCAGCGCTGGCCGAGGGGCTGCCCCTGACGGACGCGCTGTCGGACGCGGCGGCCCGGGCCGGCGCGGGCCCCGACGCCACCGTCGCCGAAGAATTGCACCGCCTCGGCGAGAGCGCCGGATATTACGTCGCCGTCACCTGGGGCGCCCAAGCCGGAACTCTCAGCGCGGTTTTCATCGCCTCCGGCGACCAGGCCGTCCCGCCGCTGACCGATCTCTACCTGGCACCCGACGGGGCCCGCCGACGCACCAGCCATGCCAACGACCCCCGCACCAACACCAAGATCGGCGAGGTGCGCGAACGGTTGAGCGCCTGGCTGCCCGAGTACATGGTGCCGACACACATTGTGGCGCTTGAAGAATTCCCGATGACGTCCTCGGGCAAGCTCGACCGCAAGGCGCTGCCGGCCCCCGATTACCAGGACGCCGATCGTTACCGCGCCCCGTCCACCGCCGTCGAGGAGATCCTGGTCGGCATCTACGCCCAGGTGCTCGGCCTGGAACGGGTGGGTGTCGACGACTCCTTCTTCGACCTGGGTGGCGACTCGCTGTCGGCGATGCGCCTGATCGCCGCGGTCAACACCAGCCTGAACTCCGACCTCGGGGTGCGGGCCGTGTTCGAGGCCCCCACGGTCGCCGAGTTGGCCCTGCTCAGCAGGGGAGACGCCGACCGTCCGGAACCGCTGGTGGCCGGGGAGCGACCGGCGGCGATCCCACTGTCCTTCGCGCAGACCCGGCTGTGGTTCATCGACCAATTCCAGGGCCCCTCAGCGATCTACAACATCACCGTGGCGCTGCGGCTGCGCGGGCACCTCGACGCCGATGCGCTGGCCGCGGCGCTGGCCGACGTCGTGGACCGCCACGAAAGCTTGCGCACGGTGTTCGCTTCGGCCGACGGAATTCCACAGCAGGTGGTGGTGCCCGCCGAGCGGATCGGGTTCGCCTGCGACGTCATCGACGCGCGCCGGTGGCCGGAAGACCGGCTGCGGGAGGCCATGGCGGCCGCCGCCCGGTACACCTTCGACCTGGAGAACGAAAGCCCCCTACACACCGAGCTTTTCACCGTGAGCGACGACGAGCACATGCTGGTGGTCGCCGTACACCACATCGCCGCCGACGGGTGGTCGATCACCCCCTTCGCCCGTGACCTCGGGATCGCCTACGCGAGCCGGTGCGCGGGGCGGGCGCCCGACTGGGCGCCGCTGGCGGTGCAGTACGTCGACTACACGCTCTGGCAGCGCGCGCATCTCGGTGACGTGGACGACGGCGACAGCCGCATCGCCGCCCAGCTGGACTACTGGGCAGACACCCTGGCCGGTCTCCCCGAACGCCTGCAACTGCCCACCGATCGGCCCTACCCGCAGGTCGCCGACCATCGCGGCGCCCGGCTGGCGGTGGACTGGCCGGCCGAGCTACAGCAACAGGTCCGCCGGGTAGCGCGCGAGCACAACGCCACCAGCTTCATGGTGATCCAGGCCGCCTTCGCCGCGCTGCTCGCCAAGATCAGCGCCAGTACCGATGTGGCCGTGGGCTTCCCGATCGCCGGGCGTCCCGAACCCGCCCTCGACGAACTCATCGGCTTCTTCGTCAACACCCTGGTGCTGCGGGTCGACCTAGGAGCTCTAGGCGGGGATCCGACTTTCGCCGAGCTGCTGGCCGAGGTGCGCCGGCGCAGCCTGGCCGCATTCGAACACCAAGACGTGCCATTCGAACTGCTCGTGGAGCGGCTCAACCCCACCCGCAGCATGGCCCATCACCCGCTCATTCAGGTGCTGCTGGGTTGGGAGAACTTCCCGGGAGAGGTCACCGCCCCCGCCGCGGGGCTGACGCTGGGTGATCTGCGAGTCACCCCAATGCCGTTGCACACCAACACCGCTCGCATGGATTTGACGTTCTCGCTGGCCGAGCGCTTCACCGAATCCGGCCAGCGCGCCGGGATCGCCGTGACGGCGGAATACCGCACCGACGTCTACAACGCGGACACCGTCGAGGCGATGATCGACCGGCTGCAGCGGCTGCTGGCCGCGGTCACCGCCGAGCCGGAGCGGCGCTTGTCGTCGGTGGATCTGCTGGACACCGCCGAGCACGCCCGGCTGGCGCGGTGGGGCAACCAGGCGGTGCTGGCCGAGCGCATGGAACCGGTAACGGTCGCGGGACTGTTCGCCGCGCAGGCGGCACGCACGCCGGACGCGGTGGCGCTGACGTTCGAGGACCGGTCCATGACGTACCGCGAGCTCGACGAGGCCGCCAACCGGTTGGCACACCTGCTGGTCGAACACGGCGCGGGCCCGGGGGAGTTTGTCGCGCTGCTGTTTTCGCGCTCTGCCGAGGCGATCGTGGCGATCTTGGCGGTGCTCAAGTCCGGGGCGGCGTATCTGCCGATCGACCCCGCGCTGCCGTCCGCGCGGGTGGAGTTCATGCTGACCGACGCCGCCCCAATGGCCGCGGTCACCACCTCCGACCTGGCCGACAGGTTCGACGGCTTCGACCTGACCGTCGTCGATGTGGCCGACCCCGCGGTGGCGGCCCAGCCGATTACCCCGCCGCCCGCGCCGGCGCCCACCGATCTGGCACACGTCATCTACACCTCCGGCACCACCGGTGTGCCCAAAGGCGTTGCGGTCACCCAACACAACGTCGCGCAGCTGTTCGATGACCTGCGGCTCGGTTTCGCCTTGTCGGCCGAGCAGGTGTGGACCCAATTCCACTCCTATGCGTTCGACTTCTCGGTGTGGGAGATCTGGGGCGCCCTGCTGCACGGCGGGCGCCTCGTCGTCGTACCGGGCGCCGTGGCCCGCTCACCCGAGGAGTTCCACGCGCTGCTGGTGCGCGAGGGAGTCACGGTGCTGACCCAGACCCCGTCGGCGGTGGGGCTGCTGCCCACCGACGGCCTGGACTCCACCGCGTTGGTGATCGGGGCCGAGCCCTGCCCGCCCGAGCTGGTGGACCGCTGGGCGCCGGATCGGGTCATGGTCAACGTGTACGGCCCCACCGAGACCACGATGTGGGCCTGCAAGAGCGCCCCGTTGCAGGCGGGATCGGGCTTCCCGCCGATCGGCTCACCGGTGACTCGCGCCGCCTTCTTCGTGCTCGACGAGTGGCTGCGCCCGGTGCCCGCCGGCGTGGTCGGGGAGCTGTATCTGGCCGGCGAAGGCGTCGGCGTCGGCTATTGGCGGCGCCCCGGCCTGACCGCGTCGCGGTTCGTGGCCTGCCCCTTCGGCGAACCCGGCACCCGGATGTACCGCACCGGCGACCTGGTCTGCTGGGGGCGCTCCGGATCCGGGGAGGGGCAACTGCGCTACCTGGGACGCGCCGACGAACAGGTCAAGGTCCGCGGCTACCGCATCGAACTCGGCGAGATCCAGGCCGCGCTGTCCGCGCTCGACGGGGTCGAGCAGGCGGTCGTCGTCGCCCGCGAGGACCGGCCCGGTGACAAACGCCTCGTGGGGTACGTCACCGGGTCCGCGGAGCCCGCCCGGGCGCGCGCCGCCCTGGCCGAGCGTCTGCCCGCGTACATGGTCCCCGCGGCGGTGGTGGTGCTGGATTCGCTGCCGGTGACGGTGAACGGCAAACTCGACGCCCGCGCCCTGCCCGCACCCGAATATCGCAACGCCGATCACTACCGCGCCCCGAGCACCGCCGTCGAGGAGATCCTGGCCGGCATCTTCGCCGAGGTCCTCGGCGTCGATCGGGTCGGGGTCGACGACTCGTTCTTCGATCTCGGCGGCGACTCGCTGTCCACCATGCGCCTGATCACGGCGATCAACTCCGCGCTGGAAACCGATCTCGCGGTGCGCGTCGTCTTCGAGGCGCCCACGGTCGCCCAGCTGGCGCCCCGCATCGCGGAGAGCTCGGGCGGGCTCGAACCGCTGGAGGCGGGGGAGCGGCCGGCGGCGGTCCCGCTGTCGTTCGCGCAGAACCGGTTGTGGTTCATCGACCAATTCCAGGGTCCCTCACCGCATTACAACATGGCGGCGGCCTTGCGCCTGCGCGGGCGGCTCGACGCCGAGGCGCTCGGGGCGGCGCTGGCCGACGTGGTGAGTCGCCACGAGAGCCTGCGCACCCTGTTCCCGTCGCACGAAGGCACCCCCCGGCAGGTGGTCGTGCCCGCCGAGCGCGCCGAATTCGGCTGGGACGTCGTCGATGCCACGGCATGGCCGGCGGGCCAGGTCGACGACGCCGTCAAGGCGGCGACACGCCACACCTTTGACCTGGCGGCCGAGATCCCGATCCGGGCGCGACTTTTCACGGTCACCGACGATGAGCACCTGCTGGTGATCGTCGTGCACCACATCGCCGCGGACGGCTTGTCGCTGACCCCGTTGGGTGCCGATCTGAGCGTGGCCTACACCAGCCGCTGCGCCGGGCGTCCCCCCGGATGGGCCGACTTGTCGGTGCAGTACATCGATTACACGCTCTGGCAGCGCGCCCAATTCGGCGACCTCGACGACGGCGACAGCCGCATCGGCGCTCAACTGGCGTACTGGGAGCATGCCCTGGCCGGCATGCCCGAGCGGCTCGAGCTGCCCACCGATCGGCCGTACCCGCCGGTGGCCGATCAGCGCGGCGACAGCGTGGTGGTCGACTGGCCGGCGGAGCTGCAGCAGCAGGTCGCGCGGGTGGCCCGCGAGCACAACGCGACCAGCTTCATGGTGGTGCAGGCCGCGCTGGCCGTGCTCTTGTCGAAGGTGAGCGCGAGTTCCGATGTGGCGGTGGGCTTCCCGATCGCCGGCCGGCGCGACCCCGCGCTCGACCAACTGGTGGGCTTCTTCGTCAACACTCTGGTGCTGCGGATCGACCTGGCCGGCGACCCCAGCTTCACCGAACTGCTGGAACGGGTCCAGGCGCAGAGCCTGGCGGCCTTCGAACATCAGGACGTGCCGTTCGAGGTGCTGGTCGAGCGGGTCAACCCGACCCGAAGCCTGACGCATCACCCGCTGGTTCAGGTGATGCTGGCCTGGCAGAACTTCGCCGGCCACGAGGATCCCGCCGCCGGCCTGACGCTGGGGGACCTCGAGGTGACCTCAGTCCCGGTGGAGGACCAGTCGGCCCGCATGGACCTGGTGTTCTCCCTGGCCGAACGGTGGACCGAGAACGGAGACA
This sequence comes from Mycobacterium sp. WUMAC-067, assembly GCF_020217485.1. Taxonomy (GTDB): domain Bacteria; phylum Actinomycetota; class Actinomycetes; order Mycobacteriales; family Mycobacteriaceae; genus Mycobacterium. The sequence goes on from NZ_JAEKMI010000004.1 coordinate 184,709, forward strand.
CCGCCGGCATCGGCGGGCGGGTGGAATTCCGCACCGACGTGTTCGACGCGGCGACCATCGAGACGCTGATCGGCCGCCTGCAACGAGTGCTGACCGCGATGACCGCCGACCCCACCCATCCGCTGTCGTCGGTGGATCTGCTCGACGAGGCCGAGCACGCCCGCCTGAAAGAGCTTGGCAACAACGCGGTTTTGACCCGGCCGGCGACGGCGTCGGTGTCGGTGCCGGAATTGTTTGCCGCGCAGGTCGCCCGGGCCCCGGAGGCCGTGGCGCTGGTGTGCGAGGGCCTGGCGGTGACCTACCGGGAGCTCGACGAGGCCTCCAACCGGTTGGCGCACCGCCTGGCCTCCGCGGGAGCGGGACCGGGACATATTGTGGCGCTGCTGTTTTCGCGGTCGGCCGAGGCCGTCGCGTCGATCCTGGCCGTGCTCAAAACGGGAGCGGCCTACCTGCCGATCGACCCGTCTTCGCCGGACGCGCGCGTCGAATTCATGCTCGGTGACGCCACACCGGTCGCCGCGGTCACCACCGCCGAGCTGGCCGAGCGGTTCGACGGTCGCGACGTGACCGTCATCGACGTCAACGATTCCCGCATCGACACCCTGCCCGAGACGGTCCTGCCGGCGCCGGGGCCGGACAACCTCGCCTACCTGATCTACACCTCGGGCACCACCGGTGTCCCCAAAGGCGTTGCGATCACTCACCGCAACGTCACCCAGCTGCTGGGATCGCTGGATGCCGGGCTGCCGGCCGCGGGGGTCTGGTCGCAATGTCACTCGCTGGCGTTCGACGTCTCGGTGTGGGAGATCTTCGGCGCGCTGCTGCGCGGCGGGCGCCTGGTGGTCGTCCCCGAGGCTGTGGCGGCTTCCCCGCACGACCTGCACGACGTCCTGGTCGCCACCGGAGTCAGCGTGTTGACCCAGACCCCATCGGCGGTGGCCATGCTCTCGCCGGAGGGGCTGGACTCGGTGTCGCTGGTGATGGCCGGCGAGGCCTGCCCGGCCGAGGTTGTCGACCAGTGGGCGCCCGGGCGGGTGATGGTCAACGCCTACGGCCCGACCGAGACCACGATGTGCGTGACGATCAGCGCGCCCCTCGCAGCCGGGATGGGACCGGTTCCCATCGGCGCCCCGGTCCCGGGGGCGGCGTTGTTCGTGCTCGACGACGCGTTGCGGCCGGTGCCGCCCGGCGTCGTCGGTGAGCTGTACGTCGCCGGATTCGGGGTGGCCGCAGGGTATGTCGGCCGACCGGGCCTGACCGCGTCGCGGTTCGTCGCCTGCCCCTTCGGCGGGGACGGAACCCGCATGTATCGGACCGGCGACCTGGTCCGCTGGGACGACTCGGGATCGGGTGGGGGCCAACTGCAGTGCCTCGGCCGCGCCGACGAGCAGGTCAAGATCCGCGGCTATCGCATCGAGCTCGGCGAAATCCAGTCCGCCCTGGCCGGATTCGACGGCGTCGCGCAGGCCGTCGTCGTCGCGCGCGAAGACCGCCCCGGGGACAAGCGACTCGTCGGCTACATCACCGGCGCCGCCGACCCTGCCCGGCTGCGCGCCGCGCTGGCCGATCGGCTGCCCGCCTACATGGTGCCCGCCGCGGTGGTGGCGCTCGACGCCATTCCGTTGACGCCCAACGGCAAACTCGACACGCGCGCCCTGCCCGCACCCGAATACACGGCCGGCCAGTACCGCGCCCCGGCAACGCCCACCGAGGAAATCCTGGCCGGCGTCTACGCCGGGGTCCTCGGCGTCGAGCGGGTCGGGGTCGACGACTCCTTCTTCGATCTGGGTGGCGACAGCATCTCCGCGATGCGCCTGATCGCCGCGATCAACGCCAGCCTGGGCAGCGGTCTTGCCGTGCGGGCCGTGTTCGAGGCGCCCACCATCGCGCAGTTGGCGCCCCGGATCGGCGAGGGCGGCGGCGGGCTGGAGCCGTTGACGGCCGCCGAGCGTCCCGCGGTGGTGCCGCTGTCGTTCGCGCAGAACCGGCTGTGGTTCCTGGACCAATTGCAAGGGCCCTCACCGGTTTACAACATGGCGGCCGTGCTGCGGTTGGACGGGCCGCTCGACGCCGACGCCCTGGGCGCTGCGCTGGGCGACGTGGTGGCCCGCCATGAGAGCCTGCGGACGGTGTTCGTCGCACCCGAGGGGCTGCCGCAGCAGGTGGTGATCCCCGCCGACAAGGCAGATTTCGGGTGGGAGGTCGTCGACGCCAGCGCCTGGTCGCCCGAGCAGCTGGACGAGGCGATCGGTGCCACCGCCCGCTACACCTTCGACCTGTCGGCCCAAATCCCGTTGCGGGCAGGGCTTTTCCGCATCCGGCCCGACCGGCACGTGCTGGTGGCCGTGGTGCACCACATCGCCGCCGACGGCATGTCCCTCACGCCGCTCGTCCGTGATCTGGGGATGGCATATGCCGGCCGGTGCGACGGGCACGGGCCCGACTGGGCGCCGCTGTCGGTGCAATACGTCGACTACACCCTGTGGCAGCGTGCGCAATTCGGCGACCTCGACGACGGCAACAGCCGCATCGCCGCCCAACTCGCCTACTGGGAAGACGCCCTGGCCGGCATGCCGGAGCGGTTGCAGCTGCCCACCGACCGGCCCTACCCGATGGTGGCCGATCAGCGCGGCGCCACGGTGGAGATCGACTGGCCCGCCGAGCTGCAACAGCGGGTGGCCGACGTGGCGCGCCGACACAATGCCACCAGCTTCATGGTGATCCAGACCGCCCTGATGGCGTTGCTGTCGAAGATCAGCACGAGTTCCGATGTCGCGGTGGGATTTCCGATCGCCGGTCGGCCCGACCCCGCGCTCGACGAACTGGTCGGGTTCTTCGTCAACACCCTGGTGTTGCGGGTCGATGCGGCCGGTGATCCCACCTGCGCCGAGCTGCTGTCCCAGGTGCGTCACCGCAGCCTGGCCGCCTACGAGCACCAGGACGTGCCCTTCGAGGTGCTGGTGGAGCGGCTCAACCCCGCCCGCAGCCTGACGCATCACCCGCTGATCCAGGTGATGCTGGCCTGGCAGAACTTCGCCGGGCAGGAAAGCGGCCCCGCCGCCGGGCTGTCCCTCGGCGATGTCGACGTCACACCCATACCGGTCGACACCCACACCGCCCGAATGGATTTGACGTTCTCGATGGGCGAACGCTGGAGCGACGCGGGTGAGCCCGCCGGCATCGGCGGAACCGTGGAATTCCGCACCGACGTATTCGACGCGGACAGCATCGCCGCCCTCATCGGCCGGTTGCAGCGGGTGCTGCTCGCGATGACCGCCGACCCCGCGCGGGCGTTGTCGTCGGTGGATCTGCTCGACGACGCCGAACACACCCGACTGGACGACGTCGGCAACCGCGCGGCGCTCACCGGACCGGCCACCGGGACCGACTCGATCCCGGCGCTGTTCGCCGCGCAGGCGGCCCGCACCCCGGACAGCGTCGCGGTAGTGTGCGACGGACACGCGATGACCTACCGCGAGCTTGACGAGGCGTCGAACCGGCTGGCGCACCTGCTGGCCGGCCGTGGGGCGGGCCCGGGACAGGCTGTGGCGCTGCTGTTTTCACGCTCCGCCGAGGCGATCGTCTCGATCCTGGCCGTGCTGAAGACCGGGGCTGCCTACCTGCCGATCGACCCGGCGCTACCGGCCGAGCGGATCGGGTTCATGCTCTCCGACGCCGCTCCGATCGCCACGCTCACCACCGCCGATCTGGTCGAGCGGCTCGACGGCCACGAGGTCGCGGTCATCGAGGTCAACGATCCCGCCGTCGACACCCAGCCCGCGACCGCACTGCCGGCGCCGGGGCCGGACAACCTCGCCTACCTGATCTACACCTCCGGCACCACCGGTGTCCCCAAAGGCGTTGCGGTCACCCACCGCAACGTGACCCAGCTGCTGGCATCCGAGGACTCGGGCCTGCCGGCCGACGGCGTGTGGTCGCAATGGCATTCGCTGGCCTTCGACGTCTCGGTCTGGGAAATCTTTGGCGCCCTGTTGCACGGCGGCCGACTGGTCGTGGTGCCCGAAACCGTGGCGCGGTCACCGGAAGACCTGCACGCATTGCTGGTGGCCGAACAGGTCAGCGTCCTCAGTCAAACCCCGTCGGCGGCCGGCGCCCTCTCACCCGCGGGCCTGGAGTCGGTCGCGCTGGTGGTCGCCGGCGAGGCCTGCCCGGCCGATCTGGTGGACCGCTGGGCTCCCGGCCGGGTGATGATCAACGCCTACGGCCCCACCGAAGCCACGGTCTACGCCGCGATCAGTGCCCCGCTTCAGGCGGGCTCACCGGGCCCAGTGCCGATCGGGTCCCCGGTGCCCGGCGGCGCGGCGTTCGTGCTCGACGAGTGGCTGCGGCCGGTGCCACCCGGCGTGATCGGCGAGCTGTATGTGGCGGGTGCCGGCGTGGCCTGCGGCTACTGGAGGCGGGCCGGCCTGACCGCGTCGCGGTTCGTGGCGTGTCCCTTCGGGGCGCCCGGATCGCGCATGTACCGCACCGGCGACCTGGTGCGCTGGCGCGGGGACGGGCAGCTTGACTACCTCGGCCGCGCCGACGAGCAGGTCAAGATCCGCGGCTACCGCATCGAGCTCGGCGAGGTGCGGGCGGCGCTGTCCTGGATCGGCGGCGTCGAGCAGGCCGTCGTCGTCGCCCGCGAGGACCGGCCGGGGGACAAGCGCCTCGTCGGTTACGTCACCGGGACCGCCGACCCGGCCGCGGTGCGTGCCGCGCTGGCCGAAAGGCTGCCGGGCTACATGATTCCCGCCGCCGTCGTCGTCATGCGGGCCCTGCCGCTGACCCCCAACGGCAAGCTGGACACCCGCGCGCTGCCCGCGCCGGAATACTCCGACGCCGACCAGTATCGGGCCCCCGACAACGCCGTCGAAGAAATCCTGGCCGGCATCTACGCCCAGGTGCTCGGGCTCGAGCGGGTAGGCGTCGACGACTCGTTCTTCGACCTTGGCGGGGACAGCATTTCGTCGATGCAGGTGGTGACGCGGGCGCGCGCCGCCGGCCTGGTTTGCAAGACCCGCGACATCTTCGTCGAGCAGACCGTGGCCCGGCTGGCCCGGGTGGCCGAGGTGGTCGACGCCGACGCCGCGGTGCTCGACGAGGGCGTCGGGCCGGTGCAGGCCACCCCGATCATTCGTTGGCTGCACGGCGTGGAAAGCGGTGGCGCACAAGTCGATCATTTCAACCAGGCCATGCTGGTGCAGGCCCCCGCCGGGGTCACCGAGGCCGACGTGGTCACGGTGCTGCAGGCCCTGCTGGATCGCCACGCGATGCTGCGGCTGCGCGTCGACCGCTCGGGCGCCCACGGCGCCGGCGAATGGGCGCTGACGGTGCCCGGGGCGGGCTCGGTCGACGCCGCCGAGTGCCTGCACGTCGTGGACGAGTTGACCGACGCGGCGGTCATACAAGCGCGGTCGCGGCTGAACCCGGCCGCCGGCGTGATGCTCAGCGCGCTGTGGGCCAGCGCCACCGGGCAGCTCGTGGTCATCGTCCACCACCTCGCCGTCGACGGTGTTTCCTGGCGGATCCTGTTGCAGGACTTGAACATCGCCTGGGCCCAGCATCACAGCGGGCAGCCGGTCGAACTGCCCGCCGCGGGCACCTCGTTTGCCCGGTGGTCGTCGCAGCTGGCCCGGCATGCGCACCACCCCGACGTCGTCGATCAGGCGGACACCTGGGCGAAGGTGGCGGCGACGCCGCCGGCGCTGCCGGCGCTCCGCCCCGACGCGGACACCTTCGCCACGGCCGAACACCTCGTTACGGAGCTGAACGCCGAGACCACCGGCATGCTGCTCGGCGAGGTGCCGGCAGCGTTCCATGCCGGCGTCCAAGACATCCTCCTGATCGCGTTCGCGTTGGCGTGCGCGGAATTCCGCGGCGGCCGTGCGCCCATCGGCATCGACGTCGAGGGCCACGGCCGGCACGAGGAACTGGGCCGCGACATCGACCTGTCCCACACCGTCGGCTGGTTCACCACGAAATACCCGACGGCTCTGAACGTGGGCGGCGTCTCCTGGGGGCAGGTCGTCGCCGGCGGGACCGAGCTGGGCGCCGCACTCAAAGACGCCAAGGAACAGCTCCGCGCGCTGCCGGACCCGCTGACCTATGGGCTGCTGCGCTACCTCAACCCCGAGGTCGACCTGGACGGCGCCGAACCACCGATCGGGTTCAACTACCTGGGACGCCAGGGCGGTACGGGCGAGCTCACCGCGGACATGTGGCGGCCCGTGCCCGACGGCGGGTCGGTCACCCGCGCCGCCGCGACGATAGCCATGCCGCTGATGCACACCCTCGAACTCAACGCGGTCACCGTCGACTCCGCGGAAGGTCCGCGCCTGCACGCCAACTGGACCTGGGCGCCGTCGGCGCTCGACGACGAACAGATCACCCGGCTGAGCCGGCTGTGGTTCGAGGCCCTGGCCGGCATCTGCGCCCACGTGCGCTCCGGCGGCGGCGGATTGACGCCGTCGGACATCGCGCCCGCGCGCCTGAGCCAACAGCAGCTCGATCAGCTTGCGCGCCAACACCATATCGCCGACGTCCTGGCGTTGACCCCGGTCCAGCAGGGGCTGCTGTTCCACGCCAACACCGCACCCGCGACCGACGATCTGTATGCGGGACAGCTGAACATCAGCCTCACCGGCCCGCTCGACCCGAACCGCCTGCGCGACGCGGTGCACACCGTGATCGCCCGGCATCCGAACCTGGTGGCCCGCTTCTGCGACCGGTACGACGAGCCGGTCCAGATCATCCCGGCCGACCCCGCGCCGGCCTGGCGGTACCTCGAGCTGGATGGCACCGACACCGACGAGCAGATTCAGCGCCTCTGCGCCGCCGAACGCGCGGCCGTCTGCGGCGACCTCGCCGAGCAGCCCGCGTTCCGGGTGGCGTTGGTGCGCACCGCATCCGAGCGCTATCGGCTGGTGCTGACCAATCACCACATCGTGCTCGACGGCTGGTCGATGCCGATCCTGCTGGGCGAGATCTTCGCCGGCTACTACGGGCAGCGACTTCCGCCCGCGGCGCCCTACCGCAGCTTCGTCAGCTGGCTGGCCGAACGCGACCTCGACGCCGCCCGCGCGGCCTGGGGCGAGGTGTTCGCCGGCTTCGACACCCCCACCCTGGTCGGCCCCCAGGACCGGGCGGAGCTCGGGCGGCAAAGCGTCGAGACGTTCACGCTGCCCGCCGACCTCACCCAAGCCGTCGGCGACCTGGCGCGGTCGCGCCACACCACCGTCAACACGGTGCTGCAGGCCGCATTCGCGCAACTGCTGTGCGGCCTGACCGGCCAGCGCGATGTCGTCTTCGGCACCACGGTGTCGGGCCGCCCCGCCGAAATCGCCGCCGCGGACACGATGGTGGGCCTGCTGATCAACACCGTGCCAGTGCGGGCGAACATCGGCGCCGCCACCACCACCGCCGATCTGCTGGACCAACTGCAGGGCGCGTACAACCACACGCTCGACCACCAGCACCTGGCGCTCAACGAGATTCACCGCATCACCGGACAGGACACCCTGTTCGACACCCTGTTCGCCTACGAGAACTATCCGATCGACGCCAGCGCGCTGTCGGGCAACCACGAACTCGCCGCCACCGACATCACCAGCCGGGAGTCCACCCACTACCCGCTGACCGTGCAGGCCCAGCCCGGTCACGAGATACGCCTCCAAGTCGAGTACGACACAGACGTTTTCGACGCGGCACGGATCGCAACGCTGATCGAACGGCTGCGGCGGGTGCTGACCGTCGTGACCACCGACCCCGCGCGGCGGCTGTCGTCGATCGACGTGCTCGAGCCCGCCGAACACGACCGGCTGGACGCGTGGGGCGACCGGGCGGTCCTGACCCGGGACGGCACGGCGGCGTCCATCCCGGAGTTGTTCGCCGCCCAGGTGGCGCGCACCCCGCGCGCGCCGGCGGTGACGTTCGAGGGCCGGACCATGACCTACCGCGAACTCGACGAGCGCTCGAACCGGTTGGCGCACTTGTTGGTTGACCGTGGGGTTGGCCCCGGCGAGTCCGTGGCGCTGTTGTTCGGCCGCTCGGCCGACGCGATCGTCGCCATCCTGGCGGTGCTGAAGACCGGCGCGGCCTACCTGCCGATCGACCCGGCCCTGCCGGCGGCGCGCATCGATTTCATGCTCGGCGATACCGCACCCATGGCCGCGCTCACGGTCGCCGCCCTGGCCGACCAGCTCGACGCCCACGACCTGATGGTCATCGACATCCACGACCGCGGCCTGGCCCGCCGGCCCGCCACCGCGCTCCCGGCTCCGGCGCCCGAACACGTCGCGCACATCATCTACACCTCCGGTACCACCGGTGTGCCCAAAGGCGTTGCGGTCAGCCACCACAACGTGACCCGGCTGTTCGACGCGCAGGCCGTCGGCGTCGAGTTGTCGGCGGACCAGGTGTGGACGCAGTTCCATTCGTATGCCTTCGACTTCTCGGTGTGGGAGATCTGGGGTGCGCTGCTGCACGGCGGGCGACTCGTCGTGGTGCCCGATTCGGTGGCCCGCTCGCCGATGGATTTCCACGCCCTGCTGGTCGCCGAGAAGGTCACCGTCTTGAGCCAAACCCCCTCGGCGGTGCGGATGCTGTCGCCGCAGGGATTGGACTCCGCGGCGCTGGTGATCGGCGCGGAGCCCTGCCCACCGGAACTGGTGGACCGCTGGGCGCCCGGGCGGGTGATGGTCAACGTCTACGGCCCGACGGAAGCCACGATCTTCTCGTCGACGAGCACACCGTTGAGTGCGGGGTCGGGTGCACCCCCAATCGGCTCGCCCGTCCCCGGGGCCGCCTTGTTCGTGCTCGACGGGTGGCTGCGCCCGGTGCCGCCCGGCGTGGTCGGCGAGCTGTACGTCGCCGGCCGCGGCGTCGGATACGGGTACGTGCGCCGCGCCGGGTTGACCGCGTCACGGTTCGTGGCCTGCCCGTTCGGCGAGCCGGGATCGCGCATGTATCGCACCGGCGACCTGGTGCGCTGGGGCGACTCCGGATCCGGTGAGGGCCAGCTGCAGTACGTCGGCCGCGCCGACGAGCAGGTCAAGATCCGCGGCTACCGCATCGAGGTCGGCGAGGTGCGCTCGGCGCTGGCCGCGCTCGACGGGGTGGACGAGGCCGTCGTCGTCGCCCGCGAGGACCGGCCCGGCGACAAGCGCCTCGTCGGCTACATCACCGGCACCGCCGACCCGGCCGTCCTGCGCACCCAGCTGGCCGAGCGGTTGCCGACCTACATGATCCCGGCGGCCGTGGTGGCGCTCGAGGCGCTGCCGATGACCGTCAACGGCAAGCTCGACACCCGCGCCCTGCCGGCGCCGGAGTACTCCGCCGCCGGGTACCGCTCGCCGACCACCCCCACCGAGGAGATCCTGGCCGGCATCTACGCCCACGTGCTCGGAGTCGAGCGGGTCGGGGTCGACGACTCCTTCTTCGACCTCGGCGGCGACAGCATCTCGGCGATGCGCGTCATCGCGGCGATCAACAGCGCCATGGACACCGGCGTTCCGGTGCGCGTCATCTTCGAGGCGCCCACCGTCGCCCAGCTGGCGCCGCGCATCGGTGAGGACACGGGCCGGCTGGACCCGCTGGTGGCGGGCGCCCGGCCGGCGGTGATCCCGCTGTCGTTCGCCCAGAGCCGGCTGTGGTTCCTCGACCAGCTGCAGGGACCGTCCCCGGTCTACAACATGGCCGCGGCGCTGCGGATGCACGGGCGGCTCGACGCGCAGGCCCTCGGCGCGGCGCTGGCCGACGTCGTGGCGCGTCACGAGAGCCTGCGGACGGTGTTCGCCGCACCCGAGGGATCACCCCAGCAGGTGGTGATCCCGGCCGAGCGGGCCGATCTCAGCTGGCGGACCGTCGACGCCCGCAGGTGGTCCGCCGGCCGGCTGCGCGACGCCATCGACGTCGCCGCCGCCGAAACGTTCGACCTGGCGACCCAAATCCCGTTGCGCGCTTCGCTTTTCCGCGTCGCCGAGGACGAACACGTGCTGGTGGCCGTGGTGCACCACATCGCCGCGGACGGCTGGTCGCTGCGCCCGCTGGTGCGTGACCTGGGCGTGGCGTACACCAGCCGGTGCGCCGGGCGGGCCCCCGACTGGGAGCCGCTGCCGGTGCAATACGTCGACTACACCCTGTGGCAGCGCGACCAGTTCGGCGAGCTCGCCGACAGCGGCAGCCGCATCGCCGCGCAGCTCGCCTACTGGCAGGAGGCGCTGGCCGGCATGCCCGAGCGGCTGCAGTTGCCCACCGACCGGCCCTACCCGCAGATCGCCGATCAGCGCGGGGCGGCCGTCGAGGTGGACTGGCCGGCGGACCTGCAGCAGCAGGTCGCCGGGCTGGCCCGCGAGTACAACTCCACCAGCTTCATGGTGGTGCAGGCCGCCCTGGCGGTGCTGCTGTCCAAGATCAGCGCCAGCACCGACGTGGCCGTCGGCTTCCCGATCGCCGGGCGGCGCGACCCCGCGCTCGACGAGCTGGTCGGCTTCTTCGTCAACACCCTGGTGCTCCGCGTCGACCTGGCCGGCGATCCCAGCTTCACCGACCTGCTGGCCCGGGTGCGCACCCGCAGCCTCGAGGCTTTCGAGCACCAAGACGTGCCGTTCGAGGTGCTGGTCGAACGGCTCAACCCGGTGCGCAGCCTGAGCCATCACCCGCTGGTGCAGGTGATGCTGGCCTGGCAGAACTTCGCCGGCCAGGACGGCGACCCCGGGGCCGGCCTGGCCCTCGGCGACGTGCGGGTCAGCTCGATCCCGCTGGACACCCAGGTGGCCCGCATGGACCTGGTGTTCTCGCTGGCCGAACGCTGGGCCGAGGGCGACGAGCCCGCCGGGATCGGCGGGCGGGTCGAGTTCCGCACCGACGTGTTCGACGCCGACAGCATCCGGGGGTTGATCGGGCGGCTCGAGCGGGTCCTGACGGCGATGACCGCCGATCCCACCCGCCCGATTTCGTCGGTGGACCTGCTCGACGCGGCTGAGCACGCCCGCCTCGACGCCCTCGGCAACCGCGCGGCCCTGACCGCCCCCGCGACCACGGACGCGTCGGTTCCGGCGCTGTTCGCCGAGCAGGCGGCGCGCACCCCCGACGCGATGGCACTGAGCGACCAGGGCCGCTCGTGGACCTACCGCGAGCTCGATGAGGCCGCCAACCGCGTGGCGCACCGGCTGGCCGGCTTCGGCGTGGGCCCCGGCGAGCGGGTGGCCCTGTTGTTCGGCCGCTCGGCCGACGCGATCATCGCGATCCTGGCGGTGCTCAAGGCCGGCGCCGCGTACCTGCCGATCGACCCCGGGCTGCCGGCCGAGCGGATCGGGTTCATGCTCTCCGACGCCGCGCCGATGGCCGCGATCAGCACCGGCGATCTGGCCGCGCGGCTGCGCGGGCATCACGTCGTCGTCCTCGACATGAACGACCCCGCGATCGACGCCCAGCCCGCCACCGCGCTGCCGGCGCCGAGCGCGGACGACATCGCCTACCTGATCTACACGTCGGGCACCACCGGTGTGCCCAAAGGCGTTGCGGTGAGCCACCGTAACGTCGCCCAGCTCCTGGCATCCGGGGACTCGGGCCTGCCGCGCAGCGGCGTGTGGTCGCAGTGGCACTCGCTGGCCTTCGACGTCTCGGTCTGGGAGATCTTCGGCGCGCTGCTGCATGGCGGGCGGCTCGTGGTCATCCCCGACTCGGTGGTGCGGTCCCCGCAGGACTTCCACGCGCTGCTGGTCGACGAACAGGTCGACGTCATCAGTCAGACGCCGTCGGCGGCGGGCGTCCTGTCGCCCGAGGGGCTCGAATCGGCGACCCTGGTGGTCGCCGGGGAGGCCTGCCCGACGGAGCTGGTGGACCGGTGGGCGCCGGGCCGGGCGATGATCAACGCCTACGGCCCCACGGAGGCGACGGTGTACGCGGCGGTCAGCGCGCCGCTCAAGTCCGGATCGAACGTCGTTCCCATCGGATCCCCGGTGCCCGGCGCGGGCCTGTTCGTGCTGGACGAATCCCTGCGCCCGGTGCCGCGAGGCGTCGTCGGGGAGCTCTACGTGGCCGGCGCCGGCGTGGCCTGCGGCTACTGGCGCCGGGCCGGCCTGACGGCGTCGCGGTTTGTGGCCTGCCCCTTCGGGGCGCGCGGATCGCGCATGTATCGGACCGGGGACCTGGTGTGCTGGGGCACTTCAGGATCGGGCGACGGCCAGCTGCAGTACCTCGGCCGCGCCGACGAGCAGGTCAAGATCCGCGGCTACCGCATCGAGCTCGGCGAGGTGCGTTCGGCCCTGGCCGCCCTCGACGGGGTGGACCAGGCCGCCGTCATTGCGCGCGAGGACCGTCCCGGCGACAAGCGCCTGGTCGGCTACGTCACCGGGGGCGCCGACCCGGCCGAGCTCCGCGCCCGGCTGAGCGATCACCTGCCGGCGTACATGGTCCCGGCGGCCGTCGTGTCGCTCGACGCGCTGCCGCTGACCCCCAACGGCAAGCTCGACGCGCGGGCCCTGCCGTCACCCGAATACACCGACGCCGATCGCTATCGCGCGCCCGAGACCCCGGTCGAGGAGACCCTAGCCGGCATCTACGCCCAGGTCCTGGGCGTCGAGCGGGTCGGGGCCGACGACTCCTTCTTCGACCTCGGCGGGGACAGCATCTCCTCGATGCAGGTGGTGACCCGGGCCCGGGCCGCCGGCCTGGCGGTGCGGACCCGCGACATCTTCACCGAGCAGACCGTGGCCCGGCTGGCGCGGGTGGCCGTCGCGGCCGACGGCGGGGACGGCGTGGTCGACGAGGGCACCGGAGCGATCACCGCCACCCCGATCATCCGCTGGCTGCGCAGCCTGGAAAGGGCAGGCGGCCCGGTCGACCAGTTCAACCAGACGATGGTGCTGCAGGCGCCCGCCGGGGTCACCGAGGCCGACGTGGTGACCGTGTTGCAGGCTCTGCTGGATCGGCACGCCATGCTGCGGCTGCGCGTCGACGAGGACGCCGGCGAGTGGTCGCTCCAGGTGCCCGAGCCGGGTTCGGTGGACGCCGCCCAGCGGGTGCTCTCGGTGGACGAACTGTCCGACGCGGCGGTCATCGAGGCGCGATCGCGGCTGAACCCGGCCGCCGGGGTGATGCTCAGCGCGCTCTGGGTCACCCCCACCCGCCGGCTGGTGCTGATCGTTCACCACCTGGCCGTCGACGGGGTCTCCTGGCGCGTCCTGCTGGAAGACCTCAACATCGCCTGGGGCCAGCACCATCACGGGCAGCCGGTGGCGCTGCCCGCGGGCGGCACCTCGTTCGCCCGCTGGGCCGCGCTGCTGGCCGAACACGCGCAGGCGCCCGCGGTCGTCGGACGGGCCGACGCCTGGCGGCGGGTGGCGGCGACCCCGCCCGCGCTGCCGGCCGTGCGCCCCGGCCTGGACACCTACGAGACCGCCGAGAACCTGTCCGTGACGCTGGACGCCGAGACCACCCGCACGCTGCTCGGCGCTGCGCCGGCCGCCTTCCACGCCGGGGTCAACGACATCCTGCTCGTCGGCTTCGCCCTGGCCTGGGCCGAGTTCCTCGGCAACGCGGGGGCCCCGATCGGCATCGACGTCGAGGGCCACGGCCGCCACGAGGACCTGGCCGCCGGCGTGGACCTGTCGCGGACCGTGGGCTGGTTCACCACCAAATACCCGGTGGCCCTCAACGTGGGCGGCCTGTCCTGGGCGGACGTCGTGGCCGGCGCGCCGATCCTGGGCGGGCTGCTCAAAGACGCCAAGGAGCAGCTGCGCGCCCTGCCCGACCCGCTGACCTACGGGTTGCTGCGCTACCTCAACGACGACGTCAACCTGGACGGCTCCGACCCGACGATCGGGTTCAACTACCTCGGCCGGCTCGGCGGAGCAGCGGCCGAGCTCACCGACGAGCTGTGGCGGGTCAGCCGGGACGGTTCGTCGGCCACCGCCGCCAGCACCGCGGTGCCCATGCCGCTGATGCACACCGTGGACCTCAACGCCGGCACCATGGACACCGAGGACGGCCCCCAGCTACACGCCACCTGGACGTGGGCGCCCTCCGCGCTCGACCGCGAGCAGGTGGCCCGGTTGAGCACGCTGTGGTTCGAGGCGCTGGCCGGCATCTGCGCGCACGTGCGCGACGGCGGCGGCGGATTGACCCCGACGGACGTCTTGCCGGCCCGGCTGGACCAGCCGCAGATCGACCAGCTCGAGCGGCGCCACCGGATCGCCGACATCCTGCCGCTGACCCCGTTGCAGGAGGGGCTGCTCTTCCACGCCAACACCACCCGCGGTGACGACCACCTCTACGTGGTCCAGCTGGACCTCAGCCTGGCCGGTCCGATCGAGCGCGACCGGCTGCGCGACGCGATGCACACGGTCATCGGCCGGCACCCGCACCTCGTCGCCCGGTTCTGCGACCAGTTCGACGAGCCGGTGCAGATCATCCCCGCCGACCCGGCGATGGCCTGGCGCTACCTCGAGGTCGCGGCCAACGGATCCGAGCCCGAGGAGCGGATCCAACGCCTGTGCGCGGCCGAACGCGAAGCCGTCTACGACCTGGCCGACGAGCCCGCCGTGCGTGCGGTGCTGATCCGCGCGGCGCACAACCGGCACCGGCTGGTGCTCACCATCCATCACATCGTGCTCGACGGCTGGTCGGTCCCGATCCTGCTGAACGAGACGTTCGCCTGCTACACCGGGCAGCGCCTCCCCGCGGCCCCGCCCTACCGCAGGTTCGTGAGCTGGCTGGCCGAGCGCGACCTCGACGCCGCGCGCGCGGCCTGGGCCGGGGTGCTCGCCGGCTTCGACACCCCGACGCTCGTCGGGCCGCCGCAACAGCTCGTGCCCGGCGCCCGCGGCGTCCAGTCGTTCGCGGTCTCCGCCGAGATCACCGCCGCGCTCAGCGAGCTGGCCCGCTCCAGCCGCACCACCGTCAGCACCGTGCTCCACGCCGCGTGGGCGCAGCTGCTGTCGTGGCTGACCGGCCAGCACGACGTCGCCTTCGGCACCACCGTCTCCGGCAGGCCCGCCGAGGTGCCCGGCGCCGACTCGATGGTCGGCCTGATGATCAACACCGTCCCGGTGCGCGCGCGCATCACGGCGGCGACCACGACGGCCGACCTGCTCGCCCAGCTGCAAAGCGCGCACACCGAGACGCTCGATCACCAGCACCTCGCGCTGAGCGAGATCCACCGAATCACCGGTCAGGACAAGCTGTTCGACACCCTGTTCGCCTACGAGAACTACCCGCTGGACACCTCGGCGATGGCCGTCGACCACGAACTGGGCATCACCGACGTCAACATGTTCGAGCGCAACCACTACCCGTTGACGATGCAGGCCGCGCTGTCCGGCGAGGAACTCGGCCTTCGGGTCGAATACGACGCCGACGTCTTCGACGCGCAGACCATCGCGGCGGTGAGCGAGCGGCTCGAGCGGCTGCTGGTCGCGATGACCGCCGATCCGGCCCGGCCGCTCTCGTCGGTGGACCTGCTCGACGCGTCCGAACACGCGCGCCTCGACGAGGTCGGCAACCGGGCGGTCTTGGGCCGGGCGCCACTCGAATTCCCGTCGATTCCGGCGTTGTTCGACGCGCACGTCGCCCGGACGCCGGACGCGGTGGCGGTCCGCTGGGGCGACCTGTCGATGACCTACCGCGAACTCGACGACGCCGCCACCCGGCTGGCGCACCTGCTGACCGGCCATGGCGCGGGCCCGGGACAGGCTGTGGCGCTGCTGTTTTCACGCTCGCCGCAGGCGATCGTCGCGATCCTGGCGGTGCTCAAGACCGGAGCGGCGTACCTGCCGATCGACCCGGCGGCACCCGCCACCCGGATCAGGTTCATGCTCGAGGATTCCGCGCCGGTCGCGGCCGTCACCACCACGGGCCTGCGCTCGCGGCTGGACGGGTGCGACGTCACCGTCATCGACATCGAGGACGCACAGACCGACACCGCAGTGGGCACGCCGTTGCCGGCGCCCCCGCCCGACGGCGTCGCCTACATCATCTACACCTCGGGCACCACCGGAGTCCCCAAAGGCGTTGCGGTGACTCATCGCAACGTGACGCAGCTGCTGGAGACGCTGGACGCGGGCCTGCCGCGCGCCGGCGTGTGGACGCAAAGCCACTCGTACGCGTTCGACGTCTCGGTGTGGGAGATCTTCGGCGCGCTGCTGCGCGGCGGGCGGGTGGTGGTCGTGCCCGAGTCGGTGGCGCGCTCCC
This sequence comes from Mycobacterium sp. WUMAC-067, assembly GCF_020217485.1. Lineage (GTDB taxonomy): Bacteria > Actinomycetota > Actinomycetes > Mycobacteriales > Mycobacteriaceae > Mycobacterium. The sequence goes on from NZ_JAEKMI010000004.1 coordinate 200,903, forward strand.
CGCACGACTTCCACGATCTGCTGGCCGCCGAACGGGTCAGCGTGCTGACCCAGACCCCGTCCGCGGTGGCGATGCTGTCCCACGAGGGCCTCGACTCGGTGTCGCTGGTGATGGCCGGCGAGGCCTGCCCGCCCGAGGTGGTGGACCGCTGGGCGCCGGGGCGGGTGATGGTCAACGCCTACGGCCCGACCGAGACGACGATGTGCGTGGCGATCAGCGCGCCCCTGACGGCGGGATCCGGGACGCCACCGATCGGTTCGCCGGTGGACGGCGCGGCACTGTTCGTGCTCGACGCGTGGTTGCGTCCGGTGCCCGCGGGCGTCGTGGGGGAGCTGTACGTCGCCGGTGACGGGGTCGCCGCGGGATATGTCGGCCGGTCCGGGCTGACCGCGTCGCGGTTCGTGGCCTGCCCGTTCGGGGCGCCCGGGTCGCGCATGTATCGCACCGGGGACCTGGTGTGCTGGGGAACGGACGGGCAGCTGCAATACCTGGGCCGCGCCGACGAGCAGGTCAAGATCCGCGGCTACCGCATCGAGCTCGGCGAAGTCCAGACCGCGCTGGCCGCGCTGGATGACGTCGACCAGGCGGTGGTGATCGCCCGCGAGGACCGCGCCGGCGACAAACGCCTGGTGGGTTACATCACCGGAACCGCCGACCCCGGCGAGGCGCGCACCGCGCTGGCCCAACGCCTGCCGGGCTACATGGTGCCCGCGGCCGTGGTCGGGCTCGACGCGATGCCGTTGACACCCAACGGCAAACTCGATGCCCGCGCCCTGCCCGCGCCGGAGTACACCGGCAGCGGGTACCGGGCCCCGTCGAGCGCCCTCGAGGAGGCGCTGGCCGCGGCCTACGCCCACGTGCTCGGCGTGGAGCGGGTCGGGGTCGACGACTCGTTCTTCGACCTGGGCGGCGACAGCATCTCCGCGATGCGCCTGATCGCTGCGATCAACACCGGGCTGGGCGCCGAGCTGCGGGTGCGGACGCTGTTCGACGCGCCCACGGTGAGGGCGTTGAGTCAGCGACTGCGCACGCCCGCGACGGACGCCGAAGAGGTGGTCCCGGTGCAGACCCTGAAGCAGGGGGCCGGCGGTGTTCCGCTGTTCTGCGTGCACCCCGCCGGCGGGGTGAGCTGGCCGTATCAGGTTCTCGGAAACCACCTCGACTGCCCGATCGTCGGGATTCAGCAGCTCCCGCGCAACGGCGACGCCGGCCCGCGGTCGATCCGGGCGATGGCGCAGACCTACGCCGACCGGATCCAGGACGCCTATCCCGGCGGGCCCTACAACATCCTGGGCTGGTCGTTCGGTGGGGTCGTGGCGCACGAGATCGCCATCGAGCTGCAGCGGCGCGGATGCGAGATCGGGTGCCTGATCCTGCTCGACGCCCAACCCAACCTCGACGGCGGCGCCGCCCTGGGCGAGCACGCCCTGGGCGAGCAGCGGGTGCTCGAAGAAGTGTTGCGGGCCAACAACATTGACCGCGGCAATGAAGACGGACAGGGCGCAGATGGCCGGCCGCGCAGCAAACCGCTCTTCGAGCTGCTGCTGGGGAACCTCAACGACAACATCGAGCTCTATCGCCGCCACGAGCCCGGGCGCTTCGAGGGGGAGGTCACCGTGTTTTCCGCGGCCCGCGACGGCGGCGATCGCGGCGCGCAGCTGTCGCGATCGTGGGCGCCCTACGCGTCCGGCGACATCCGGGTGCACCCGATCGACTGCACGCACCACGAGATGCTGACCGCCGAATCGGTCGCGATGTACGGCGAACGACTCCGCCACCTTCTCCGCGCGGCGGTGCGAGCCACCTCACACTCGCGCCGATCGCGGTGATCACCACGCGTTGATCATGGGCGTTGATGGGCCGTTGCAGCGCTTTTGGCGGACGTCACGCGCGCGTCGAATCGGGCCCCGGTAGGGTCGAAGAGGTGTGCGGAGTCACCGGGGAGGTACGACTCGACGGGCGGGCGCCCGAGGTAGCGGCGGTCTCAGCGATGGCCGCCGTGCTGACGCCGAGGGGCCCGGATAGTGGCGGCGCCTGGTCACAGGGCCGGGTCGCGCTCGGTCATCGTCGCCTCAAGATCATCGACCTGACCGAGGCCGGCTCGCAGCCGATGGTCGACTCCGAGCTGGGTCTGTCCATCGCCTGGAACGGCTGCATCTACAACTACAAGGAACTGCGCAGCGAACTCAGCGGGTACGGCTACCGCTTCTTCTCGCACAGCGACACCGAAGTTCTGATCAAGGCCTACCACCGGTGGGGCGACGACTTCGTCAGCCACCTGTTCGGCATGTTTGCCTTCGCCATCGTCGAGCGCGACAGCGGGCGGGTGCTGCTCGGGCGCGACCGGCTCGGCATCAAACCCCTCTACCTGACCGAGGACAGCCACCGGGTCCGGTTCGCGTCGACCCTGCCGGCCCTGCTGGCCGGCGGCGGCGTGGACACCCGCATCGACCCCGTCGCCCTGCACCACTACATGAGCTTCCACTCGGTGGTGCCCGCCCCGGCGACCATCCTGCGCGGGGTGCGCAAGGTGCCGCCCGCCTCGCTGGTCGCGATTGAGCCCGACGGCAGGCGCACCGTCACCACGTACTGGGCGCCCGATTTCACCCGGCACGCCGACCGCGCGGACTGGTCGGAGCGCGACTGGGAAGACGCCGTGCTGTCCACGCTGCGCCTGGCGGTGAAGCGCCGCCTGGTCGCCGACGTGCCGGTCGGCTGCCTGCTGTCCGGCGGTGTCGACTCCAGCCTGATCGTGGGCCTGCTCGCCGAAGCCGGCCAGCATGGGCTGTCCACCTTCTCGATCGGCTTCGAGTCGGCCGGCGGCGTCAAGGGCGACGAGTTCCAGTACTCCGACATCGTGGCCCAGCGCTTCGAGACCGACCACCACCAGATCCGCATCGAGACCGACCGGATGCTGCCCGCCCTCGACGGGGCCATCGGCGCGATGAGCGAGCCGATGGTCAGCCACGACTGCGTCGCCTTCTACCTGCTCAGTCAGGAAGTGGCGCGCCACGTGAAGGTCGTGCAGTCCGGCCAGGGCGCCGACGAGGTGTTCGCCGGCTACCACTGGTACCCGCCGATGGGCTCACCGGCCGCCGCGTCGCTGCAGGGTGCGGTCGCCGAGTACCGCGGCGCCTTCTTCGACCGTGATTCGGCCGAGCTGGCGGGCCTGCTGGGACCAGGCATCATGGCGCCCGGCGACCCCAGCGGCCGGTTTGTCACCGAGCACTTCGCTCAGGCCGGCGCCGAGACGGGCGTCGATCGCGCGTTGCGGCTCGACACCACCGTCATGCTGATCGACGACCCGGTCAAGCGGGTCGACAACATGACGATGGCGTGGGGGCTGGAGGGCCGGGTTCCGTTCCTCGACCACGAGTTGGTGGAACTGGCCGCCACCTGCCCGCCGGAGTTGAAGATCGCGCACGAGGGCAAGGGCGTCCTGAAACAGGCTGCGCGGCGGGTCGTTCCGTCAGAGGTCATCGACCGGCCGAAGGGCTATTTCCCGGTTCCGGCGCTGACCCATCTCGAAGGGCCCTACCTCGACATGGTGCGCGACGCCCTCTACGCGCCGGTTGCCAAGGAGCGCGGCCTGTTTCGCGCGGAAGCGGTCGACAGCCTGCTGGAGAATCCCAATGGCAAGCTGACCCCGCTGCGCGGTAACGAGCTCTGGCAGATCGCCCTTCTCGAGCTGTGGTTGCAGCGGCACGGCGTCACGGGGCCGGTTGCATGACCGTGGTCGATCCATCCGGCGACCACACCGAAGCGATCACGCTCGGCCTGCACGACGCCTCGCCGCCGGAGCTGGTCGATGCGATGGCCAAGGATGTCGAGCTCGAATTAGGTTGGGGCCGACTCATTTTCGGCCAGACCTTCGCCGACTCCCAGCACCTGGTCGAGGCGCTGCGGCGCGAAGGGCCCGGGCGGCGCGACATCTGCATCTACGCCCGCGAATCCCACGTCGTGGTCGCCGAGGCGCCGACCGAGCTGTTCATCGATCCCAGCCACACCTACCGGCTGCGCTTCACCGGCAAGAAGAAGACCTCGCCGCCGGCGCCGCTGGGCGTGACGGTGCGCACGCTCAACGATCCGATCGACGCCGACGCTATGAACCGCGTGTACGTGCGCTGCGGAATGGTCCCGGCCGGGGTCGACGTGATCTGGGACAACCATCAGCATGTGCCGGCGGTGAAGTACCTGCTGGCGGTGCGCGACGAGGACGGCGCCGTCGTGGGCACCGTCACCGGGGTTGATCACGAGTTGCTGTTCAACGACCCGGAGGAAGGGTCGAGCCTGTGGACGCTGGCCGTCGATCCGGCCGCGGGGCTCCCGGGCGTCGGCGCGGCCCTCACCCGGGCCCTGGCCGAGCACTTCCGCGACGCGGGCCGCGCCTACATGGATCTGTCGGTGGCGCACGACAACGCCGCCGCCATCGGCCTGTACGAGAAGTTGGGTTTCCGCCGCGTCCCGGTGCTGGCGATCAAGCGCAAGAACGCGATCAACGAGCCGTTGTTCAGCCCGCCGCCGGAGACGGTCGACGACCTCAACCCCTACGCCCGCATCATCGCCGACGAGGCGCTGCGCCGCGGGATCTGGGTCGAGGTGCTCGACGCCGAGACCGGCGAGATGCGGCTCACCCACGGCGGCCGCAGCGTCATCACCCGCGAATCGCTGTCCGAATACACCTCGGCGGTGGCGATGTGCCGCTGCGACGACAAGCGGTTGACCCGGCGCCTGGTCTCCGAGGCCGGGATCACCGTGCCGCGCGCCCGCCTGGCCACCTTCGACGAGAGCGACTTCGCCTTCCTCAAGGAGGTCGGCGAGGTCGTCGTCAAACCGACGCGGGGTGAGCAGGGCAAGGGCATCACGGTCGGGGTCGTCGCCGACAACGGGCCCGACGATCTGTCCGCCGCGCTCGCGCGCGCCCGCAAGCAATACCCGGACGTGCTCATCGAGCAGCGGGTGGCCGGCGACGACCTTCGGCTCGTGGTGATCGACGGCCGCGTCGTCGCCGCCGCGCTGCGCATGCCCCCGGAGATCATCGGCACGGGGGAGCACAGCGTGCGGGACTTGATCGCGGCCGAAAGCCGGCGCCGTTCGGCGGCCACCGGGGGCGAGTCCCGCATCCCGCTCGATGACCTCACGGAATCGACCGTCGCCGAAGCCGGTTGGGAGCTCGACGATGTGCTGCCCCAGGGCACCCGCCTTCGGGTGCGTCGCACCGCGAACCTGCATCAGGGCGGCACCATCCACGACGTCACCGCGCAGGTGAACAGCGAATTGTGCCGGGTCGCGGTGACCGCGGCCGACGCGATCGGCATCCCGGTGACCGGCATCGACCTGCTGGTGCCCGACGTCACCGGCGCCGACTACGCGTTCATCGAAGCCAACGAACGACCGGGGCTGGCCAACCACGAACCTCAGCCCACCGCAGCGGCTTTCATCGATTTCCTCTTCCCCGGCCACCCCGGGCAGCCGCAGGCCTGGACGCCCGAGGAGTCCCGCTCCGATCGTGGCTGACGCCGCGCCTGCGGTGCCGGTCCGATATCCGGTCGGCCCATTGCCACCCGAAAACGCCGACCCGCGAGAGGAGCCACCGACCATGACCGGTGCAAAGACTCGGCCCGACGGCACTGCCGCTGATGTGGAATCGCAGCGCCTGGCCGCGGTCCGCCGCTTCGCGATCCTCGACACTCCACGAGACGGAGTCTTCGATCGTGTCGCGGCGATTGCGGCCCGCATGTTCAACGCACCGTTCGCCTCCGTGACGATCGTGGATGAGGACCGCATCTGGTTCAAGGCCATTGAGGGTTTGCCGGAGGAGACCACGCAGATCGGCCGAGATCCGGGTCTGTGCGCGTCGGCGATCCTGCAGGACGAGCCGTATGTGATTCCGGATACCCTGCGCGACCCCAAGGCTCTCGATAATCCGCTGGTGCGCGGCGAGTTGGGGATCCGATTTTATGCGGCCGCACCGATCATCACCCCGGACGGGCACCGCCTGGGCACGGTCAACGTGCTCGACACCCACCCGGGCCAGGTCACCCCCAAGCAAACTGCTGGCCTCCAACTGCTGGCCGGGGTGGTGATGGAGCAACTCGAGTTGTGGCTGGCAACCCAGCAGACGGTGCGCAATCAGGAAGCCAGCGTTCAAGCCGTTCTGAGTTCTCGAGCCGACACCGACCGGGCCGTCGGCATGATCATGCACGCGCAACACTGCGATTCGGCCACCGCCTGGAACGTCCTACGGGACCTTTCGCAACGTACGAACATCAAAGTTCACACCATCGCCGAGATCATGGGGCGCTACGTTTGTGGCGGCGATGAGATGCCCCTGGACCGCGAGCAGGACCGGCTCATGCTCGGTGACCTGCTGTACCCCGACGACGAAAACGACTGAGACGCCCATGAGTGCGAGCGCGCAAACGAAGTCCATCGCGACGCAGGTGCCCGCCCGGCTGGACCGGCTGCCGTGGTCACGGTTTCATTGGCGCGTCGTGGTCGGCCTGGGCGGGGTGTGGGTGCTCGACGGGCTCGAGGTCACCATGGTCGGCAACGTCTCGGCGCGGCTGATGGAGCACAACAGCGGCATCGCGCTGAACCCCGCGCAGATCGGCATGGCGGCCGCGATCTACATCGCCGGGGCGTGTTCGGGGGCGTTGTTCTTCGGTCACCTCACCGACCGGTTCGGGCGACGAAACCTGTTCATCCTCACCCTCGCGATCTATTTGGTCGCCACCGTGGCGACCGCGTTCGCGTTCGCCCCCTGGTATTTCTTCTTGACCCGCTTCTTCACCGGCTCCGGCATCGGCGGCGAATACGCCGCCATCAACTCGGCCATCGACGAGTTGATCCCGGCGCGGGTGCGCGGCCGTGTCGACCTGGTGATCAACGGAACCTATTGGCTGGGTTCGGCCGCCGGCGCCGGCGGCGCGCTGATCCTGTTGAACACCGCGAACTTTCCGCCCAACCTCGGGTGGCGGCTCGCCTTCGGCATCGGCGCGATCCTCGGTATCTTCGTCCTGCTCGTGCGGCGCAACGTCCCGGAAAGCCCGCGCTGGCTGTTCATTCACGGCCGCGAGGAGGAAGCCGAGCGCATCGTCGGCGAGATCGAAGACGAGGTTCAGCGGGAGACGGGCGAAGCGCTGCCCGAACCGCAGGGCAAGCCGCTGCGGATACGTCAGCGCAAGGCGATTTCGTTCCGGGAGATCGCCGGGGTGGCCTTCAAGCTCTACCCGCGGCGCGCGGTGCTCGGGCTGGCGCTGTTCATCGGGCAGGCGTTCCTCTACAACGGCGTCACGTTCAACCTAGGCACGCTGCTCAGCCAGTTCTACGCCGTGCCGTCGGGCATGGTGCCGGTGTTCTTCGTGTTGTGGGCCCTCAGCAATTTCGCCGGCCCGCTGGTGCTCGGGCACCTGTTCGACACCGTCGGCCGCAAACCGATGATCACGCTGACCTACATCGGTTCCGGTGTCGCGGTGGTGGTGCTGGCGTTGGTGTTCGTCACCCAGGCCGGCGGCGTCTGGGCCTTCATCGGGGTGCTGATCGTTGCGTTCTTCCTGGCCTCGGCGGGTGCCAGCGCGGCGTACCTGACGGTCAGCGAGATCTTCCCGATGGAGACGCGGGCGCTGGCGATCGCGTTCTTCTACGCGATGGGGACGGCGATCGGCGGCATCACCGGCCCGTTGCTGTTCGGTCAGCTCATCAACTCGGGGCATCGCAACGAGGTCGTCTGGTCGTTCTTGATCGGAGCGCTGGTGATGGCGGCGGCCGGGGTGGTCGAACTGTGGCTCGGCGTCGCCGCCGAGCGGCGCCCGCTGGAAGAGCTGGCGTTGCCGTTGACTGTGGAAGACGCCGAAGACGCCGAAAGCCAAGAGGATTCGGCGCTACCGGACTGACGGTCCGGATGGATCAGCCGTACGCGTCCCACCACGTGTGCAGGTCTTCGACGGTGGCCGGGTCGCCGGTCACGTCGCTGAGCATGAGCCTCGCGTCGTTGGACCAGATCACGTTCGGGTGGTTGTTGTAGCTGCCGCACGCGATCAGGCCGGCCATGTCGTTCGGGGTTTCGTCGTAGTGCCAGCCGACCGGTGAGCGTCCCTCGCCCGGGCAGTTCACCAGGCTGACGTTGCCGATGTCGTCGTCGAACGCCTTCTTCAGCCGGTCGGGCGTCCCGAACAGCCCGTAGGTGGCGCGGCTCGGGCCGCCGGGCTGGGTGTTCTGCCCGCAGGTGACCATGGCCACCGCGTGCGTCCAGACGCTGCCCGACTCTGGGGTGGCGGGCGTGCACGTTCCGGGCAGGTAGCCCGGCGGCAGCAGACTGATCAGGCGGGCCTGGTCACCGCTTCCGGCGGCGGTGCTCGGCGGCGCGGTTTTCCCGATGCCGGCCCGGTGCGAGGGCTCGCTGGTCGGCTTCAGCACGAGCCAGACGCCGACGGCGCAGATGGCGGCGGCGACGACGGCCGCGGCGGCCGCTGCGGCCAGGATCGGCCGCCGGGAGCGCGTGCGCGGCGGGCCCGCCGGGCTGATCGCCGGGGCGTCGCCGCGCTGCAGAATCGTCTCGGCGCGCTCTCGTTCGGGACTGCTCAGCGCGGTGTGCGCGGCGGCCGCCAGGGCACCGGCGGAGGGGTAGCGCTCGCTCGGTTCCTTGGCCATTCCACCCGCGATCACCGTGTCGAATGCCGGGCTCACGCCGTGCGCGCTGGGTTGGGGGATGGGCGCCGTCAGGTGGGCGTTGACCAGCGCGCCGGTGCTGTCGGCGCCGTAGGGCGGCGTCCCCGTCAGGGCTTCGTACAGCACGCAGGCCAGTGCGTACACGTCGGCGCGGGAGGTCACATCGTTTGATGCAGGGTCGCTTGCAGCGTCGCTCGAAAAGCGTTCGGGCGCCATGTATTTCAAGGTCCCCACCGCGGTGCCCAGCTGGGTGAGTTTCTCGTCGGTCTTGGCGCTGGCGATGCCGAAGTCGACGAGATAGGCGAAGTCATCGCCGGTGATCAGGATGTTCTGCGGTTTGACGTCGCGGTGTGTGACCCCGGCGGTGTGCGCGGCGTCGAGTGCCGACGCGACCTGGTGGATGATGGCCACCGCGCGCGGCGCGGCCAGCGGTCCTTCCCGTTCCAGCAGGCGGTCGAGGTCGACGCCCTCGATGAGGCGCATCTCCAAGTACAGCTGCCCATCGATTTCGCCGTAGTCGTGAACGGGCACCACGTGCGGTTCCAGCAGCCTGCCGGTGATGCGGGCCTCGCGCTCCAGGCGCTTGCGGAACACCGGATCCTGACTGAACGTGTGCGACATCAGCTTCAGCGCCACGGTCCACTGTTTGACGGTGTGCTCGGCCTCGTAGACCTCGCCCATCCCGCCGCGGCCGAGCAATCGCTTCAGGCGGTAGGGCCCGAACATCGTCCCCGACCGCGAGCCCTGCGCGTCGCCCATCGCTGACTCCAATCAAGACCGGCGGGTGGGCCGTCGATCTCACCGCAGGAAAAGTACAGCATCCGCGCGGGCGGGGGCGTGGGACGCGACTAACGGACGTCGTCGTCACCGGCGGCGCGGTCGGTGAGCCCTTCGCGAGACAGCGCCCGGACGAATCCGTAGGCCTGCATGCCGGCCGGGCCGGGATTGTCGAAAATCCACGCGTTGATCTTTTCCAGCGCGTTGGCCAGGTCGTCGCGCTTGACCCGGACCAGGTATGTCCTGCGGTCGTCGTCCGGGTCCTCGAGGGACTCGGCGACCGCGACGGGATTCCTGAACGCGTACGCAATCCCGTGCACGGCATCGTGGTTCAGCGCCCATTGAATTTCGCTGGGGCGCAATCGATTCACCGCCAGATTTCGATAGTCATGCTCGTGGTCGGAACTGCTCACCTGGCCGGTGATCCTTTTCTGTGTGCAGCGCGCGGGAGGCGACAAGCCGGGCATTCTCATCATAGGAAGGGAAGCCGCCCGCTGCATGTCGAGCGCTTTTGCGCACCGGTGTCAGCGGCTGTACTTCAGGAACAGGTAGTCCTCGCAGACCAACGCGTGCGCCAGGCGCATCGTGACCGGCGCGGTCAACCGCGCCGGGTGCACGCGGTAACCCACCGGCTGGCTCGCGGCGAGTCGGGGAGCGAGCGTGACGCACAGTTCGGTCACGACGTCGGCCTCCACCAGCTCGTCGAGCAGGGTCGGCCCACCCTCGCACAGGATGCGGTGCATGCCGTGCTCACGCAGCATCGCGACGGCGCGGGCCACGTCCACGGTGTCCTCACCAGCGACCAGCAGGCGCAGGCGGTCGTCATTGTCGAGGCGCGCCGCGGTTCGCGCGCAGGTCACCAGGATCGGTGGTTGTTCCGGATTGCTGAACAGCCGGGCGGGCAGTTCGCCGCTGCGGCTGACGACCGCGATCGGCGGGGGCGCGAACCGGCCCTCGTGGTGCCGCCTGGCCCGCGCCGCGTCGGTCAGCTTCACCGGGCCATAGTTTTCGGCGCGGGCGGTGCCGGCTCCGACCAGGACGACGTCGGTAAGCCCGCGCAGGATTCGTAACAGCCGTTGATCGGTGGGACACGACAGCGGGCCGGCGCGCCCGCCGAACGCGGCGGCTCCGTCGGCGCTGAAGATCATGTTGGCGCGCAGGCCATCCGGGGGATCGGCGTAGAAGGGCGCGAGTTCGACGATGCTGGGGACGATGCTGACCCGGGGAGTCTGGTCCACCCTCACGCCTCGTGGCCGGGTTCGAGTTGGCGGACGTCGCCGAACGACACCCAGCTTTCCAGCTCCCGTGGCGCGCTGCCGCCGACCGGTGCCAGCAGGTGCCCGACGTGGTCGCCCAGCGGGAAGCGTTCCAGGATCTCGCCGACGAACCATGCGGCCGCGTCATCGAGGATGGGCATCCCGTCGGGGCCCGAGTGCCAGGAGCAGCGGTCGAACTTGTCGATCTTGTCACTGGTCTGGCTGCCGAAGAGCTCGACGACGTCGAGGTGGTCGTGATCGAAGACGTGCACGGCCAGGTGGGTGGCGTCGCGGGCCGTGCGGAACGTGTGGTTGCGCCGCGACAGGCCGACCAGAAATCGGGGCGGATGAATGCTGGCCTGGCTGGCGAACCCCACCAGGCAGCCGGCCGGGGTGCCATTGGCCTGCGTGGTGACGACGAACATCGGATAGTTCAGCACCGCCACCAGCTTGTCGAATGCCTCGGTCTCCGGGTCGGTTTCGGGGTCGGCCATCCGGTCAGTCTTCCCCGTCAGACCCCGGGGGAATCGTGTTCCCGCGATTTGCGCCGCGACGCAACATCATTGGGGAGACGATCCGCCGGATCGCGTAGGCGGCGACACCGATGCCCAACACCGTCACACCGGACAGCACCGACCACCGTGGCGTTGCGAAAGCCAGCACCACGCATCCGAGCAGGCCGACCACCGGGACGACCCGGGGCGGGCGGCCCTCATCGCGCCCGAGGGTGAGCGCGGAGGCGTTGGCGATGGCGTAGTAGATCAGCACGGCGAACGAGGAGAAGCCGATGGCGTCGCGAAGGTCGGTGGTGGCCGCCAGGACCGCGACGACGACGCCGATCAGCAGTTCCGCGCGGTGGGGCACGCGAAACCGCGGGTGCACGGCGGCCAGCGCGTGGGGGAGATGGCGATCTCGCGCCATGGCCAAGGTGGTGCGCGAGACGCCGAGGATCAGCGCCAGCAGCGAACCCACCGCGGCGACCGCGGCCCCCGCCTGGACGAGGGGAACCAGCCGGGCCGCGCCCGCCGCGCGGGCCGTTTCGACCAGCGGGGCGGCGCTCTGGGCCAGGCGGGCCGGCCCCAGCACGGACAGCGCCGCGACCGCCACCAGGGCGTAGACGGCCAGGGCGATGGTCAGCGCCAGCGGTATCGCTCGCGGAATGGTGCGGGCCGGGTCGCGCACCTCCTCGCCCAGCGTCGCGATGCGCGCATACCCGGCAAAGGCGAAAAACAGCAGCCCCGCGGCTTGCACCACACCGCCGACGGTCGCGCCGGCCAGGCGGAACGGATCGATGTCGGCCCTTCCCGAGCTGAACGCGGCGACGATCACCGCCGCCAGCACGCCCAGCACCAGAGCGACGATGAAGCGGGTCAGCCAGGCCGACTTCCGCACTCCGGCGTAGTTGACCGCGGTGAGCGCGACCACCACCGCGACGGCCACCGCATGCGCCTGCGCGGGCCAGACGTAGGCGCCGACGGTCAGGGCCATCGCCGCGCACGAGGCGGTCTTGCCGACGACGAAGCCCCAACCCGCCAGGTATCCCCAGAAATCGCCCAGCCGCTGTCGCCCGTAGACATAGGTGCCGCCCGACGCGGGATAGCGCGCCGCGAGCCGCGCGGAGGAAGTGGCGTTGCAGTAGGCCACCACCGCCGCGAGCGCCAGGCCCAGCAGCAGTCCCGAACCGGCGGCGCGCGCCGCGGGACCCAGCGCGGCGAAAATCCCGGCGCCCATCATCGACCCCAGCCCGATCACCACCGCGTCGACGACCCCGAGGCTTCGGCGAAGCTCGTCGTCGCCGGATGGAGCGCTCACCCGAGTGGGTCGTTCTGGCGCACTCCGCGATACATGCCCCAGCGGACGAACCACGGCATCACCACGCGTTCGACGGACCAGGACGGGAAGCGGAAGGCGTGGCCGGTGGGCAGGAAGACCTCCAGCCCGTTGGGCTGGATGCCGACCAACGAACCCCATCGCCGCGTCGGCGCGCGGTAGGTGCGCAGCGGGCGGCCGGCGAACTCCGCGAGGAGGTTTCGCGCCACCAGGGCGTCGCCGCGGTTGCGGGCGGAGCTGCGCAGGGGGTCGGTGGCCGCGACGTCGCCGAGCGCGAAGACGCGCCGCTGTCCGGGCACCCGCAGCTCCGGTGTGACGCGCACGAACCCGAACTCGTCGAGCAACTCCGGTGGCAGCCAATCGGTGTTGGGCCGCACCCGCCCGATCGCCCACAGCACGGCGTCCGCGTTGGCCGGGGGTTGTCCGGTGCTCCAGCGCACCGGTTCGTCGGTGAGTTCGTCGCCCACGAAGCCTTCGCCGAGCACCGCGCGGTGGCCCGGATGCACGCCGACGCCCAGCTCGCCCAGTCGGGTGCGGATCCGCTGCCACGTCCGCGGGTGATACTCCTGAAGCGCGGACGCGCCGGGGAAGTACAGGTCGATCCGCTTGTCCGGCCAGGTGGTCGCCATGTTGAGGGCGCTGCTGACCGCCGCCGCGCCGCCGCCCACCACGATCACCGACGCGGCGGCGGCGAGCCGGTCGTGCGCCGCGCGCAACTCGGCGCCGATCTCGGCGGCGGTCTGCAGTGTCGGCCGGCGCCAGAACCCATTGCTGACCCCGGTCGAGATGACCAGCGCGTCGTAGGCCTCGGTGATGGTCGCGCCGTCGTCGCCTCGGCCGAACACGGTCTGGGCCTCCAGGTCCACTCCGGTCAGCGTCGCCTGCACCGTGCGGACGCGGTCCAGGCGACGGAACCGGTCGAACGGGATCCAGTAATCGCGGGCCCAGTCGTGCGGGCGGGAGAGCCGGACGCCGAGTTCCTGGCCGCTCACCAGCGCGGGTTTGGCCGAGATCCCGACGACGTCGGCGTGCCGGGACAGCCGGATCGCAGCGAGGACGCCCGCGTCCCCGAGTCCCGCGACGACGACGCGCTTTCGGTTCATGGGGCTATCCTGCCGTGCGTACGGTGCGGACGAACGTCGACGATCCGATTGCGAGGAGGCCACGTCATTGGACGCCCTTCTGCGCGCCCTCGTGCGAGCCTCGGCCCCCCCGTCCCGCCGCGGCACAGCGCGCCGCCATGGACTTCGCGAAGGACCTCGTCCCGGCGGTCGTCGCCGAGGTCCGGTGGGCGTTCACCCCGCCGCGCACCTGGCTGATGGGTGTGGTGGCCAACGTGGTCATCGCCGCCGCCTGGCTGGTGGTGCAGCCGCTGACCCCGGTGGGCCGGCACCACGATTGGGTGATCCTGGTTGGCACCTACTTCTCTTCGTGGGTGCTCGCCGACGTCACCACCACCAATTTCCTGGGCGCCGATCATTACCGCATCCTTCGGGGGCTGTCCGCGGGCGTGCCGTTCGGGCGCATCCTGTTGATCAAGAACCTCGCCCTGCTCGCGATCGTCGGGCTGCCGACCATGGCCGCCGCGACGGTGCTGACGTTGTTGCTGGAATCGCCTGCGCGCCTGGCTATTACGGTCCCCACCGTCGCGGTGCCGATCGTGTCGTGGCTGGGCGTGGGGAACCTGATGTCGGTGCTCTACCCGGTCAGTGTCGAGCCGTTGATCCGGCGGTGGCGCCAGCGCGGCGATCTGCGCCGCATGCGCAGCTGGCTTTTGGCGCTGGCGCTGCCGTACGCGTTGTACCACGTCGCCGATCCGATGAACGGTGTGGAGCACCGTGTCTTGTGGCAGCGATTGCCCGCCCTCATCTGGCCGGTGTTCGGCCGGGACACCAAAAGCGTTGTCCACGTCGCCATCGCGGTCAGTGTGTGGATCGCGTGCAGCGTCGCAGCGGTCGGATGGGTGCGCCGGCGCGGGCTGCAGATCAGGTGAGCTGCGGCTTGATCTCTTCGATGACCCACTGCGCGTAGTCGAGGTACTCGTCCACGCCACCGACGGCCGGAACGGGAACCGCGGTCATCGTCACGCCCTGCTCGGCGAGCCAGCCCAGCCGGTCGACGATCTGCGCCGCGCTCATGCCCGGCCGATCGCTGGCGTCGCGCCGGGCGACGTGCCCTTCGCCCACTCGGTTGGTGCCCAACCCGTGCATCACCTCGAAAGGGCGGCCGTCGTAGGAAGGTTGGGCCTTGATGTAGTCCAGCTTTTCGGCGATCTGCTCGGGCTTGGTAAGGAACGGCCACCAACCCGAACCGAAGGCGGCGGCCCTGCGCAACGCGGCGTCGGCGTCGCCGCCGATCCAGATCGGGAGGTGGGGCTTTTGAACGGGTTTCGGCTCGAAGGCGATGTCGGCGAACGACACGTAGCGGCCCTCGAATCGCGGCGCGTCACTGGTCCACAGTTCGACGATGGCCGCCAGGTACTCGTCGGCGATCCGCCCGCGTTCCCCGAACGGCACGCCGACGAGCTCGAACTCCCGCGCCAGCCACCCGACGCCGAACGTGACCATCATCCGGCCGCCACTCATCCAGTCGGCGGTGGCCAACGCTTTGGCCAGCACGATCGGATGTTGCAGCGGCAGGATGGTGATGCAGGAATTGACGACGACCCGTTCGGTGGCGCCGGCGATGAAGGCCTGGGCGACCGTCGAATGCAGGTAGTGCGCCCCGGACAAGTCGACGTGGTCGGTCGGGATGACGAGATGTTCGGGCACCGCGATCATGTCGTAGCCCCACTGGTCGGCGCACCGCATCATGCGCCGCTGTTCGGGGCCGGTGACGGCCGCTTCCCAGGGTTGCGAAATCGCCTTGAGGCGCAGCATGTGCGGAACGGGGAAGGCGAATTTCACGGGCATCCCAGCCAGCGGTCCATGTCCCCCAATCTAGGGTGCGTGTTGTTAACCTGGCCACGTGGACTCCGAAACGGACCCTGCCAGCAAAAAGCCGACGAACGCCGCCTTGGCGGCCACCAGTCGGGCGTTGCTGTGCATGATGTCCTATGAGGAGGAGATCTCCGGCTACGACCTCAAGAAGTGGATCGACTGGAGCGTCGATCTCTACTACTGGAGCCCGTCCTACAGCCAGATCTATACGGAGCTGAAGAAGTTGGAGGGCATGGGGCTGGTCACGTCGCGCGTCGAGCGCGACGAGGGCACCCGCACCCGCCGGCTCTACAAGATCACCGAAGCCGGCATGGCGGCTGCCATCGAGTGGGTCAACGACGCGCCGGTGGACCCGCCGGTGCTCAAACACAGTGTGCTGCTTAGGGTTACGTTCGGTCACCTCACCAATCCGGCTCGGCTCAAGGAACTGCTGCAAGAACATGTGGCGTTCGCCGATGCCCGTCATCGCAAGGCGGTGGAAGACGCCGACGGCGCCGAAGGCGAACCGGCGTGGGCGTATTCGGTGATCGCGTTGCGCTGGGCCGCGAAGTACTACGCCGCCGAGCGTGAGTTCGCCCTGGAGCTCATGAAGGACATCGACGAGGCCGACGCCGTCCTGAAGAAGGCCGAGAAGGGCGGGTTCGGCAAGCCGCGTCCCACGCCGGGGTATTGGCGCGAAATCGAAAAGCAGGTCCAGGCAAAGCGCGACGCCGAGTAGTTGTGGCGGCGGTCGTTTCGCCCTGTGTCGCCGCTCGTTGCGTGCACGCGGGTGCGGTTTCGGATATCGGGAACGTATATTGAATTCCCTTGTGTCACTGTGTTTTCTGTGGTCACAATTCGGGGTTTTCTGTCGGTGGGTCTTCGTAATGTCTGCGGCATGGGTTCGAGTACGCGTGAGGAGATCGTCGAGGCCTTCGACGCGCTCGACGCCGCCCTCGAGGGCGTGGCAGGGCTGAGTTTTGATGCGCTGGCCCCTCGGGAGTGTGTGGCGCTGTTGGAGCGCTGCGAAAGCGTGCGCCGCCGGCTGCCCGTGCCCGAGCATGCGTTGATCAATCACCTGGCCCGCCAGGCCAGCATTCAAGAACTCGGCGCCAAACTCGATCAGGCCATCGCTGACCGGTTGCGGATCAGCCACA
>NZ_JAEKMI010000040.1 GCF_020217485.1 Mycobacterium sp. WUMAC-067
GCGGGCGCGGGAGCCGCGGGCGCCTGGACAGGAGCCGGGGCCGGGGCCGCGGGTGCCGGAGCGGGCCGGGTGGGCGCCACCACGACGTTCTCATTCGGGCTGGGCCGCACGTTCGCCGTCGGGCGGATGGCGATGGCCAATGAGACGACCAGCGCCACCACGCCGATGACGAAGACCGCCGCCACCGCGCTTCCGACCAGCTTGAAGTTGCGCCCGCGGTAGTCCGCGCCGACCAGCTCGGTCGCGGCGGTCTGCGAGCCGGTGAAGAACTCGTCGGGGTCGTCGGGCACGGCGCTGTACGCGAGGGCATCCACCCCCGCGTCACCGGGCGCGTCGAAGTAGCCGGGTGCCACGGCGAGCGGATTGATCGCACCCGTGCCGGGATCCTGCGCGTACGCCAGGGCGGCGGTGGACGACGCGAACAGCGGCGCATGCGCCGATGCCAGGGCAGCGCCGCGGGCCAGGGCTGTGTCCGGTTCCTCGGCCGCGGTCAACGGCAGGGTGGTCGCCGCCTCCAGCGCGGGCTTGATCAGCGGGATATCGATGCCGGAGCCGACGACGAACACGGCGTCCGGGCGGCTTTCCATGTTCTCCGCGCCGGAGACCAGGCGGGTCAGCTCGGCCACGGCGGCCTCGTCGTCTTCGGGGAGGACCTGGCGCCGGACGTCGGCGATGGATCCGTCGGCGCTGTCGACGACTGCCAGCGTCGCGGTGTCGGGCTCGATGTACAACAGCGCGGTCTGCGCGTAGTTGGTCCGGTGGCCGACCGCTTGGGCCAGCGCGGCCGCGGCCAGGAAGGCCGAGACCAGCATCACATTTTCGACCTTGTGGGCGGCGAGCTTGTCGCGCAGCGCGGCGGCCTCGACGGGGTCGGTGAACGTCACCCCGGTCGACGCCAGTTGGTAACCACCCTCCGCTGCACCCTGACGCGTCCCCAAGATTGCGGAGACTACCTGGTCGGAGGCGGTTGCGGTTGCTGCGTCAGCGGCCGCCGGGACTTCGAAATTGTCTTCATCGACGGTGGCCCCGTCGCCGTTTTCCCCCTCGACCAGCACCATCCGGACCGCGGTCGGCGCCATCGACACACCAAGTACGGTGTCCAAAGCTCCTCCAATAGTCGGTTGCTAGCCCATTCCCGGTGAGGACGTCGCCGTCGCACGAGATGATGGCGCGCGACGTCGCTGAGTCCCCTCCGTATTCCCCTTGTAACCCGATTTTACGCGTGATCGGCGGTCTGGGGGTGGGCCGGAACCCGCCCGGGACCGGACTACGGGACCGGAATTTGGGGCCCCAAATGGCGGTGCAGCCAGTCGTCCCAGTGTTCGTGGTCGCCGGAATGCGGCGAGGGCGGCGCGGGCGTCTCGGGCGTCGCCGGTGCAGGGGCCGACGGCGGGGGTGACGGTGCCGGCGGTCCGGCGTTCGGGGGCGGTGGGCCCTTCGGCGCGACGACGGTCGTGCTGACATCCGGTGCTTGGTCCGCGTCCGGACCGCTACCGAAGACCAGCGCCAGCGCCAACGCCACGAAGCCGGTGACGAAAATGATCATCACGCCGACGACCGCGGCCGCCGGTTTTCGGCTGCGGCGCTCGCGGGACGAGGTGTCGCGCGCGTCGACGTCACGGGCGGACCCGGCCGCCGCGGTCGAGGAAATCCGCGCGGAAGGCATCGTGATCGTCCGCGGCGCCCCCAGACGCGCGTTGGCCGCGGCCAGCGAGGCGCCGCGGGCCAGGGCCATCTCGGGTTCCTCGGGCGTGGTCACCGAGAGTGACGTCGCGGCCTCGAGCGTTGGCTTGATCAACGGGATGTCCACGTCCGAGCCGACCAGGAGCACTCCGTCAGGTCGCGCCCTCATCGATTCGGCACCCGAGACCATCGCGGTCAGCTTCGCCAGCGCGACGTCATCGCGGCCGGGCAGTGGGTGCCGATGCACGTCGGTGACCGCCCCGTTGGAGGTGTCGACGACCGCGAGGGTCGCGCTGGTGGGTTCGACGAGCAGCAACGCGGTGCGGGCCCAGTTGGTCGCGCTGCCCATCGCCTGTGCCAGCGCCGCGGCGGCCATCACCGCCGAGACCAGCGTCACGTCCTCAATCCTGCGCGCCGCCAACACATCTCGCAGTGCCGCCGCCTTGACCGGATCGGTCCAGCTCACCCCGCTCGATTTGAGCTGGTAACCGCCCTGGGCCGCACTGTTCCGGGTGCCGAGAATGGCCGCGACGATGTGATCGGCGGCGGCGGCAGGGGTCGTGTCGCCGACGACGTCGAAGCCGTCCTGATCGACGGTCACCCCGCCGGCGGCCGCACCTTCGACGAGGACCATGCGGACTGTCTCAGGTGCCATCGACACACCGAGTACGACCTCCACCGCTCCTCCAAATCGCCCGACGGTTGGTTGCTGTGCCGCGCCAGAACAGCTGTACCGGCGCCGCTTGGGGGTTCGCGACGCCACCCTAGCGTGCTGCGTGATCGGTGGCCGTGGTTGCCGAAGCCATGTCGTAGGCGCCGCTTGGCGTCGGGAGGTTCGACGAACCGAGGTTATTTGTGGCCGCCGCCACCGCCGCCGTGACCGCCGCCAAAGCCGCCGCCACCGCCGTGACCGCCACCGAAACCGCCCAATCCGCCGCCGCTGTGGCCGCCGCCGAAGCCGCCACCGGGGGCTGGTGCGTGACCGCCGCCAAGTCCGCCGCCGCTGTGACCGCCGCCGAAGCCGCCTAAGCCGCCGCCCGGGTTAGGAGCATGGCCGCCACCGAGTCCGCCGCCGGGGGCAGGGGCGTGCCCGCCTCCGAGCCCACCCGGTCCGCCCGCGCCGGGCGTCGGGATGTGGCCGCCACCCGAACCGGGCGTCGGAACGTGGCCACCACCCGAACCGCCCGAGCCAGGCGTCGGAACGTGGCCACCACCGGAACCACCCGAACCGGGCGTTGGAACGTGGCCGCCACCCGAACCGCCCGAGCCAGGCGTCGGAACGTGGCCACCACCGGAACCACCCGAGCCCGGCGTCGGCACATGCCCACCACCCGAACCGCCCGAGCCCGGCGTCGGCACATGCCCACCACCGGAGTTACCGGGAGCGCCCGGCTTGGGCGGGGTGCCTTCACCGGGAGGCGTTTGGTGCGGCGGCGACTGCGGAACGGTGCCGCCGGCCTTCGGCGGCGTCGGCGGCTGAGGGACACGCACCGGCGGTTGGGGCAGCACCGGTTGAGGGACCGACAGACGCGGCGGGGCCTCGAACAGCGGCGGCCTCACCACCGGGTTGGGAACCGGGATGCGGATCGGCACCGGAACCGGAACCGGCGGAACCACGACAGGAACAGGAATCACCGGCGGGGCCGCCGGAACGGGCGGGGCTTCCGGCGGCGGCGCCGCGGGCAGCGGCACGGCGACCGGCGGGTTCAAGGGCTTGGGTGCCGCCACCGGCGCCGGCAGGCTGATCTGGGGCTCCGGCGCGGACGCCTGCACCGGCGCCGGCGCCTGCTCGGTGGGAACGATCAGGTGCTGGTTCGGCGTGGGCTGCAACGCGACGGTTCCCGTCGTGCGGATGCCGATCGCCAGCGCGATCTCGAGCGCCAACACCGCGCTGATGGCGGCGACGGCCAGCCCGCTCCCGATCAGCAAGGCCGGCCGCCGCTGCGGCTGGCTCTCTTCAGGAAGGAAAAGCTTTTCAATGACGACCGTCGGCGAGTCGGCGTCCTCATCCCCCACCGCGCTGTAGGCGAGTTCGTCGTCGGCCTCGGGACCGAAGGGAACATAGAGGTATTCGGGCAGGGAGTGCTGGTCGACCGCGCCGGTACCGGGGTCCTGCGCATAGGCCAGCGCGGCGGTCGAGGAGGCAAACAGCGGCGCGTTCGCCGACGCCAGCGCCGCCCCGCGGGCCAGCGCCGTGTCCTCGGCCACACTCACGTCAAGCACCGTCGTCGACTCCAGGGCCGGCTGCAACGGGGCGACGTCGACGCCGGAGCCGACCACGAACAGGCCGCCCGGTACTAGTTCCAGCTTCTCCAGAGAGGCGACCATCGCGCCGAGTTGCTCGGCGGCGGCGCCGTAGGACTCGGCGTGGATCCGCTGCTTGTAGACATCCGGGATCGAGCCGTCGGACGTCTCGACCACCGCCAGCGTCGCGGTATCGGGCTCCACCAGGAGCACCGCGGTGCGTTCGTAACCCATTGCGCCGCCGACGTTTTGCGCCAGCGCCGCCGCAGCAAGAAACGCCGAGACTAGCATCACGTTGTCGAGCCGGTGAGCGGTCAGCGCGTCGCGCAGAGCCGCCGCTTCGAATTGATCGGTCCACGTCACCCCGATGGACGACAGCTCGAGGCCGGCATCGGCGGCGCCCTCGCGGGTACCCAAGATGGCCGAGATCACTCGATCGGGTGCGCTCGCGGTCGCTGCGTCATCGGCGGCGGTGACGTCGATCGCGTCCTCTTCAACCGTGGCGCCGTCGGCGTATTCGCCTTGCAGGACAACCATTTGGATCGACGACGGTGCCATCGACACCCCGAGCACAATATCCAAAACAAACCCCTCCAAAGGCATTGCGGTGGACCACGGCCAGGCGGAGGTAAAAACCATGGCTAACTAAGTATCGCGCAGAACGGGGCCGAGCGGGCCCCGCAGAACCTATGTAGACGATATGAAGTTCTGATAGGAGCGCGAGGGCGTGGGTCCTCGCTGGCCCTGGTACTTCGAACCCACTCGCGAACTGCCGTAAGGATGTTCGGCCGGGCTGGTCAACCGCAAAATGCACAGCTGGCCGATCTTCATGCCCGGCCACAGCGTGATCGGCAGGTTCGCGACGTTGGACAGCTCGAGGGTGATGTGACCGCTGAAGCCGGGATCGATGAAACCGGCGGTCGAGTGCGTCAGCAGGCCGAGACGGCCCAGGGACGACTTGCCCTCCAGCCGTCCCGCGAGGTCCTCGGGCAAGGTGATGAGCTCCAGCGTCGAACCGAGCACGAACTCGCCGGGATGCAGCACGAACGGCTCCCCCTCAACGGGTTCGACCAGGCTGGTCAGCTCGTCCTGTTGCTTGGCCGGGTCGATGTGGGTATAGCGGGTGTTGTTGAACACCCGGAACATGCAGTCGAGGCGCACGTCGATGCTGGACGGCTGCACCAGGGCGTCGTCGAAGGGGTCGATACCCAACCGCCCGGCGCTGATTTCGGCCCTGAGGTCGCGATCGGAGAGCAGCACGCGACGAGCCTATCTGCTGCGCAGCGGATTCAGCGGAGATAGACCTCGTCGCCGGTCGGATATCCGCCGCCGGTGGTCGTGACGTGCACGTGGTCGTAGTGGCCGAGCCGGCTGGCCTGCGCTCCGCCGGGGGTGTAGTAGACGCCGCGCCAGATCGCGTCCTGGATCCCGAACCGGGTGGCGTTCTGCATCACGTAGGCGACGATCGAGTTGCCCAGCGCGATGCCCTCGGCGCTGTCGGGGTTGGGGATCATGACGTCGAGCGCCAACCCGCGGGGATGCCAGGGCAGCGAATCCGGCCGCACCCCACCGATCTCGTGGATCTGGGGGAACTCCGCGCTGATGCTGCGCTCGACCAAGATCGTGCGGACCTGGAGGCCCTGCTCCGGCGCGACGCCGGCGGGCAGGAAGCGCGATCGCGTGTGGTAGCGCGATGCCGCGGCGGGCTCGCCGTCGACCAGCGCTTTAGCGGGCCGCTTCGACGCGGCTGTCACGATTTGCACGCAACAGGGGGCGGGCTCGCTGATAACGGGTTTGGCCTGGTTGTGGGGCGCAGATGGATGCACGTCGGCGGACACCGCGAAGAACACCGCCGCGGGGGCGAGCACTGCTGCCAGGGCCACCGACGGTTTACGTCGCTTCCTGGCTAATTCGTGTCGACCCACCCGGAGCACATTACGTTGCGATAACGAAATAATAAATCTGAGCGTTATGAGAATAGTTAGATAGGCGTCTTAGATTTCGCGGCTGCGCTCTTAATCGGGTTGTCGGGGGAGGTCAGGCCCCCGCTTGGGCGAGCGCGCCCACCGGCGGATGCTAGCCTGCTGAGGCGACTGTGCCGATGTAGTTCAATGGCAGAACATCAGCTTCCCAAGCTGAATACGCGGGTTCGATTCCCGTCATCGGCTCCACGTTTAGCTGGGCGTATCGCCCGCGTCGCAAGTTTGCCGGAAGGCGTCCGACCCCGCCGCGACCCCGGACCGCGCTGCGGCGTAGACCGGGGCTAACAATCGTCGCCTCAGAAACCTCATCAGCCGCATCCGCTACAGCGGCCAATGATCTAAGCAGAGGAAAGTCCGAAACCTGGGATATCACCCAGCGTGTCGCGCCCGGTTGTCCTACCCCAGCCATAAACTGACGCACGATGCTCGAACACACGAGCGATGCGGAATCGCGGCCCACGGCGGGCAGAAGGACCAGACCATGACGACCACGGACGACAAAGAGCAGTGGGCACCCCTCGACATCGGGGAAGACGAGATCGAAGTCTTCACCGCCCTCCGCGAGGACGTCCCGGAGCATCTGTACAGGTCCGTGTGGACGTGGATTTTCGGCCGGTTCAGATCGACGTCCGGCGGCGTAAGCGGGCTATTCAACGTCGGACTCGCGAGGGAGTGCGAGCGCGTTCTGAAGATCAGCATCCCCGACAGCGGTCCACATGCCGACGGAAGCTTCCGAGCGTTGCAGTCGGTCGTTGACGGGCAGCCGCCGAAAGTCACGTGGCGCTTAGTCGATTTTCTGCTGTCCAAGAATTACTACAGCGTGGGCTCAGCCAAAAGCTTTGACACCATGCTCGTCGAAGCCGGGTCCGCATGGACGGTTGGCGAGCGCGCCGGCAAGGTTGGCCTCGTCAGGCGTTTACCGGAGGGGGTTCAGGTCGCGGCTGAAAGGATCCTTCAGCTGGGCACTGCCGGAAAGCGGCTGGTCCGCGCGTGGGAAGCGGCATTCGGTGTCAATCCTGACCCGAGCAAGGCTTACTGGTTCGCCGTCAAGGCGGTCGAGGACGCCAGCGCCCCGGTCGTCATCCCGAACGATTCCGGCCCGACGTTGGGCAAGGTCATCAGTCGAATGGAGCAAGGCGGCCAGTTCAATCTGCCGCATCTCCGCGAAGATTCACGAGCAGCGACGCACGACGTGTTGCTCGGCATGATGCGGATGCTCTGGGTCGGGCAATACGACCGCCACGGCGGCCTGCCGCAGTCACCACTACCAGACGACGTCACCCAGGAAGAGGCGGAGTCGGCGGTGATCTTGGCGGTCAGTCTTGTCGGCTGGTTCGAGAGCGGTCACGTCCAGCAGTAGTCAGGTCGGACAGGCGATCGAGAAGGGAATTGAAGCAATGGGTCGGAATGTCGGAAGAATCGGCGGCGCGGTCGCCGGCATCATCGCGATCATCTTCGGACTATTGGACGTGCAGGACAAAGTACCGCGGTCAGTGCTCATCACCCTTGGAGCGTTGGCCATCGCTGGCGTCGTTTTGGACTACCTATGGCAGCTCCGAAGCGGCGGTGGCGCGGCCGAGTCGCAACGCATTGAGCAGAAGCAGACCGGCGGCCGGAACTCTACCAATTATCAAGCGGGGCTTGATATCAATATCAACCAGCCGTCGCAGACGGACGAACTGTGACACAAGAACAAGAGGGCGGCGACGGGTCGACCAACAACCAAGCCGGTCGCGACGTTAACGTTCACCACCACCACTACGGCGTTACCGAGGCGCGCGTTCGGGAGATCGCAGTCGAACTGTGGCAAAACAACGCTCCACGACTGACCGCCGAGGCCAACGACACATACGACGGTCGTGCCATGAAGATGACAACCGAGATCATCACCAAGACAGTTCAAGTAGATCCCGATCTGCTTGAACGCTTCAACGACCCAAGGGCACAGGTCGCGCTCTTGAAAGCCCAACAGGCGTACGGGGAAACCGGCGACGAGGAGCTGGCCGCGATCCTTTCAGGACTCGTTGTCGCACAGGTGGCGGAGTCAGCGCGGACGCGCCAAGAAATCGTAGCGCGTGAGGCAATCGAATGCGCACCTCGCCTGGCTGCGCAGCACCTCAATGCCCTGGTTGTAATCGTCTTACTGACCAGAATGAGTTATCGCAACGCTATCGACGTAGACAGTCTTCTGGATGCTCTTGACGCGCAATTTCGTCCGTACTACGACTCAATACCAAACGATCAGTTCGAGTACACGTTCATGGGCGCAACTGCCGCGGGTATCTATCTGCCGGGACTCGGACGAGACGTCTACAACCAGTTATTTATCGCGCATCCCAACGCGATGTATCCCCCGTTTTCGCCTAACGACCTGCCGACGGAATGGACCGTCACGGAAGAAGCCGGGGTTGAACTTGGGGCTATGTTCTGGCTGCAGCAGGCCGATCCGATTGAGAACAGCACCGTGAAGTTGCGGCCGGACGCGGCGGACATCGTTCTGCGAAGTGATCCGAACGCACAACCTCCGCTTACCGAGATACAATCTAAGCTAAGGGAATTCATCAAGGATCGTTCGATCACTCAAGAACACTTTGTCGCGCGACTGCGTGAGAAGAAGCCAGAGATGGCGCGATTCCTTGATACGGTGACATCGACGATGGCGCTGCATTTTCAGCCCTCGGCCGTAGGCCTGATGCTCGCGCGACATGCCGTAGCGGTTCGGTCTCAGCGCACCGCGGAAGAGATGGACAAGATGTTCGCGGTAAGGGCCTAACGCCGCAGCGGCACAACGTTTCCACCTAAAGTCGGCCTCGGAGCGGCCATCGCGTCGAGTGCGGACATGGCGGCGGAGTGGTCATCGATGTTGAACAGGTGGGTGTAGATGTGCTCGGTGGTGGTGACGTTGGCGTGACCCATGAACAGCGCGACCTCCCGAACCTTGATTCCCGCCAGCGCACACAAGCTCGCCTACGTGTGGCGGAGGCTGTGGAACTTCAGCTCGGCCGGTAGCGCGGGCCTTGTTGCCGGTGGCTGCGACAAATCGGTTCGCCCGCAACACTGCAGGCCGGTACACGGCTTTGTAGAAGGTGGCATGCCGCAGCGGCTCATCCCAGTTCAGCTGCAACCGCTCCTCCGCCTCGGCTACCGAGAGATCCGCCAGGGCCGATGCCTGACGATGCGCCTTCGCTTGTGAGCTAAGCGGTGCCAGTGCGTCGGAACTCCCGGCAACCGCCACCGGGGTTGTCCGTGCGCCGGTCGGCTTCGGCGCGACCAGAGTCATCCCCGGGAACAACGGGGCGGTCGGGACATCGGCGTGCGGATGCACTGCCAAGTAGTCCGGCAAGATCTGGATTGTTGCGGCGGCTAGCGGAACCTTGCGGAAGCTGCCGTGGGTCTTGGTGTCGAGGTATTCGATGACGGGGCCGACTGGACGCGCCGAACGCTCAACGCGCACAGCACCAGGCTCAATGTCCCCGACTTGCAGACCGGCCAGCTCTGCCGCCCGTAGCCCCGACCACCCCTGCCAGGTGCACCATGACGTTGTACGGCCACGGCATAGCGGCGACAAGGCTTTGCACCTGTGCAGCGGTGAGGAACTGGGCTCTGTCCACAACGCCCCGTTTACCGCCCCGAGCACCGGGGTGTTCGATGACTTACATGCTCAAGGCAAACTGTGCCTGAACCTCTCTGACGAATTCCCAGCTGAGGACTGGGGTTTGCATCATTGCAACGCCGCATGGGAGACCGACGAAGGCGAACATGCTGATTCATGGCTCAGTGGACCCCGAAAGCACCGAACAGCAATACAGCCCTCACTCAATGCGCGACGCGCTGGTGGAGCTGCTGGACAGGCTCTGCACGAGCAACCCGAATTACGCAGGACCGCTGAACTTCGAGCTGCGACTCAGGTCTGGACAGTTGTTGATGCTCTGACAACGGTTGACGATTCGGTTGGCCCCTGCTTCGGGGGCCTTCCGGCTCGGCGTCCCGAGAAAGCAGAAAAGGCACGGAGCGCGGGTGTGCAGCCCGACGTGCCTCTTCTCCAAGATGTAGGCGGGACTCGAATCCGCGGCCTTCCCTTTAGTCAGAAGGGCGCTCTATCCGCTGGGCTACTACATGTCTTTGGGATGTCTTTGGGCTAAAACGAGCATGGCACACATGTCCGAGATCGTCCGCTTTCGACCCCGAATTGGGCCCGCACCTCGCCGTGCCGGGGCCGAACGGACACCGTCCCGGACGCGTACCGACGTTGGGGTTGACCAGTGCAAACGCAACCGACTGGGACCCCCCGACGACACCCAAATGCCCGGCGGCATGTACCGCAACCAAGTGTGGTTTCCCTACCCGGGCAGCAACGTCGTGTTGTGTCAGGGCATGTGTGGTCAGATGATTTATATCAACCGCGCAGCGGAGATGGTCGCCGCCAAGTTGTCCACCCAGTCGGACGTCGGGGACCCGCAAATGCTGTTAGCCACGCTGCGCGCATTCGATGCGGTGGCGTACGAACTGGCCCGGAACCGCTAGTCAGCCCGAGATTCCGCCGACCAGCCACCCACATCGCCGGACCAAACGTGCCGTAGCCAAAATGTGACCGACGCGTGGCCAAATATCCACGTGCCCTTGCGCTTTCGCAGGTCAGACGCCATTTATCATCCCTATTGCAACTATGTCAGTTAAAAGGGAAATGGGGCCATGCGGACGGGTGTTCGGTGTGTTCTTGCGTTGGTCGGGGTCGCCACAAGCGTGGTCGTGGCGCCGGCGGGCGTAAGCCTGGCGGCGGCCAACCAGTCGCATGGGCCTGCCATCGCGTCGGTTTCACCGGCGCGCGGCGAAGTGGTGGGTGTCGCGCACCCCGTGGTGGTGACGTTCCGCGCACCGGTTGCCGACCGACGGGCGGCCGAGCGGGCCGTCGAGGTCAAGTCAACGCCCGCGATGACCGGCAAGTTCGAGTGGCTCGACAACAAGGTCGTCCAATGGGTGCCGGACCGATACTGGCCGGCGCACAGCACAATTGCGCTGACGGTAGGCCAGGCGACCTCGGAGATCAAAACGGGTCCCGCCGTCATCGGGGTGGCCAGCATCTCACAGCACACGTTCACCGTGAGCATCGACGGAGCCGAGGCGGGACCGCCGACCCAACTCCCGGCGCCGCATCACCGGCCGCACTTCGGGGAGCAGGGCGTGATGCCGGCCTCGCTGGGCAGGCCGGAATACGCGACGCCGGTCGGCTCGTACACCGTTCTCTCGAAAGAGCCTGCGGTGACCATGGATTCGAGCAGCGTCGGCATTCCCGTCGACGACCCCAACGGCTACCTGCTCACGGTCAATTACGCCGTCCGCATCACCAGCCGCGGCCTGTTCGTGCATTCGGCCCCCTGGGCCGTCCCCTCCCTGGGCCTCGAGAACGTCAGCCACGGCTGCATCAGCCTGAGCCCCGAGGACGCCGAGTGGTACTACAACCACGTCAACGTCGGCGACCCGGTGATCGTCCAGGAATAGCGCCTCACTCACACCGGCCTGCCTCGAGCGTGGGGCTAGGTACGAATCCCTTTCATCTTTCGTCCATACCCCACGCGCTCGGCGAGCCACTAGCAGCGGCCTCGCAATCGAAGCTCCGCACCCACTTGCAGGACGGGTGCGGAGCTTCGATTCTGTTGACAGAACGGGCTTTTGACGACGGACACGCAACGGAACGGGCCCGCTGGTAGGAAACCAGCGGGCCCGCCTAAACCGGAAAGAGCGTCAGCTCGACGGCCCGGGGCGAATCGGCTGACCGGACGTCGGCCCGCCGGTGGGCGCCGGACCGGTCGGCGCGTCCTTCACCCCGGCCATGTCGATGATCGGAGCGGCCGCCTCCAAGGGAGCACCCGCCACCGGCCCGCCCAGGGCGATCAGCGGCGCACCGGCGGGCACCACCGGCACCGGCGGCACGACCGGCACGGGCGGCGCGAGCGGCAATGGCGGCACGATCGGCACCGGAGCACCGAGCGGCACAGGTCCGGGCACGGCCATGGGCACGCCGGACATGTCAGTGAGCGGCGCCGCGCACATGTCCGCCGGTGCGCCCGCGGCGACGGGACCTCCGGCGGCCGGCGCCGCATCGCCCGCTTGCCCCTGGATGCACGCGTGGCCGCCCGTTATCAGCGGGGCGGCCGCCGCGTCGGGGCTCAACGCTATAGCTGCTCCGCACAACCCAGCGCCGGCAACTACTTTCATGTTGAACCGATCGACGATCGCCATCAGCGCCAACTCTCCTTTATTCACGCTCAGCTACTCCCGCAATCAATCAGTGCAGCAGGCCCGCCTAGCCGTACCGAGGCCGTCCTTTTCACGACCGGGCCAATTGTCAGCAGCCGACACGCGACACGAGCCACGCCGCACCGCGCCGTTTCCAAATGGTGACGTCACAACGCTGTCACGAATCGGAACACCGTCGGCAGGCATCGCTGACCTGCGCCGACACGCGTGCGTTCTGGGGCTTCGCCCGGGTCGGCCACGGACTTCGAATCCCGCGGACTTTATTTACCCGCAGGTCATTCACAGGGAAATTTTGATGCACAAAGTCTGTCCAGGAGGTTACATAGAAGTGAACACCGTGAGAGCAACTGTTGACAGACGGAGGGGATGGGCATATGGCAACACGTCGTCTAGCTGGCGGTTTGGTCGCCTCAGCGCTGTTCGGCGCCCCACTTCTCGCCGGCCTCGTCTGGGCCAGCCCCGCGCAGGCCGACGCGGCCAGCTTTCTCAGTGACATGCACAAGGACGGGATCCACGCGGTGACCGGTGGTGACGCCGCGCTCTTGCAGGCGGGCCTGAACATCTGCCAGCAAATCTCCTGGGGCGCCCCGCCCGCCCAGCTCGAGGGCCTGGCGCTGCAGCGCTCCGACGAACGGCAGGGCACAGGGGGGCTCAGTCCTCAGCAGGCCGACGACATCGTCGTCTTCGCCATGCGTGACCTGTGCCCGAGCTAGTCACGCTGAGCTGAGTTCTCGCGCTCCGCGCGCCCGGCCGCGCGGCCAATCTTCGCCGACTATTCATCCTCCGGATTTTCTGCACGGCGGATCATGCACTTTTGTGTAAAGGTGCATCATCGCATCGCGCAGAGACACAAGGAGAAGGTTGGATGGCGGCACGCAGGCGGTACGGCCGGTTGATCGGCGCGGCGCTGACGGCGGGCCCACTTCTGATCCAAGGGATTGTCTGGGCCGGCCCGGCGCGGGCCGACCAGGCCGCCTTTCTCAACGACCTGCACAACGCCGGGATCCACGCCGTCGACGGCGGCGACGACGCGCTGTTGCGGATGGGCGCGGATCTCTGTCAACAGCTTTCGTGGGGCGCTTCCCCGCAGCAGCTGGAGCTGCTGGCCCTGCAGCGCTCCGATGCCGACCAGGGCTCCGGCGGGATCAACGGCCGGCAGGCCGCGGACGTGGTGATCTTCGCCCTGCGCGACCTGTGCCCCAACGCCTAGCAATGAGCTAGTCGCGGCGGAGTCCGCGCTAAGGTGACACTTGAGTGAAGCTGAACGCACGGAACCTGACCGGTCTCGACATCCCCGTCCCGACCTATGACCGCAGCCAAATCGGCATCGGCATAGCGCATTTCGGCGTCGGCGGCTTTCATCGCGCCCACCAGGCCTCCTACATCGACCGTCTGCTCAACGCCGGGCTCGCGCGGGATTGGGGCATCTGCGGTGTGGGCGTGCTGCCGGGTGACCGACAGATGCGCGACGCGCTGCGCAACCAGGACCATCTCTATACGCTGATCCTCGAACACGCCGACGGCACCCGAGAACCCCGCGTCATCGGCTCCATCGTCGACTTCCGTTATGCGCCTGAGGATCCCGATTCGGTCATCGAGCTGCTCGCCGATCCGGCGGTCCGGATCATCTCGCTCACCATCACCGAGGGCGGTTACCAGCCGCCCCTGAGCGCCGTGTTCGGGTTGGTGGCCCAGGCGTGCGAGCGGCGCCGAACGCGCGGCCTGCCCTCGCCGACCATCGTGTCCTGCGACAACATCGTCGGGAACGGGGACGTGGCCCGGCGCGCGTTCACGTCCTACGCGGAGCGGGTCAATCCCGAACTCGCGCAATGGATGCGCGAGAACACGAGATTCCCCAACTCGATGGTCGACCGGATCACGCCGGTGACCACCGCCGACGTGGTGGAGCGGCTGGACTCCGAATTCGGCGTGCGCGACGCGCGGCCCGTCGTGGCCGAGCCGTTCGCCATGTGGGCGATCGAGGACGACTTCGCCGACGGGCGCCCGCCCTTGGGCCGGGCCGGTGTGCAGCTCGTCGACGACGTGGCTCCGTACGAGGCGATGAAGCTGCGGCTGCTCAACGCCGGCCATCAGGGCCTGTGCTATTTCGGGTACCTGGCCG
Source organism: Mycobacterium sp. WUMAC-067 (assembly GCF_020217485.1). GTDB lineage: Bacteria > Actinomycetota > Actinomycetes > Mycobacteriales > Mycobacteriaceae > Mycobacterium. Next base: position 14,290 of record NZ_JAEKMI010000040.1, read on the forward strand.
GATACCGGCTGGTGCACGAGGCCGCCCAGGATCCGGTGATCGCCGAATTCCTTGACCGCTACCTGGATTCGGAGGCGATGCCGACGCTGACACGCATCCCGGGTCTGGCCGAGTTCCGCGACCAGCTCCTCCCCCGCTTCGCCAACGCTTACGTGCGCGACACGATCGCCCGGCTGTGCGCCGACTCTTCGGACCGCATCCCGAAATGGCTGCTGCCGGTCGTGCACGACAATCTGCGCTCCGGCGGCCCGGTGCGGCTCTCGGCGGCGATCGTCGCGAGCTGGGCGCGGTATGCCGAGGGCGTCGACGAGCAGGGCCGACCGATCGAGGTGATAGATCGGCTGGCCGACTCGTTGGTGCCGCTCGCAAGTTCGCAACGCGACGATCCGGACGCATTCCTGGCCAACCGCTCGCTGTTCGGCGACCTCATCGACGCGCCGCGCTTCCGCGAGGCCTACCTGTGGGCACTGGACTGCCTGTACCGGCGCGGCGCGCACGCCACGCTGCGGGCGCTGATCGGGGAGGACGCGCCGTGACGCTGGTCGCCGGGATCGACTCGTCGACCCAGTCCTGCAAGGTGCTGGTGTGTGACGCCACCACCGGCGCGGTGGTCCGCGAGGGACAGGCCGGCCACCCGGACGGGACCGAAATCGACCCGGCCGCATGGGAATCCGCCGCCCGAGAGGCCATCGCGGCCGCGGGCGGGCTCGACGGCGTCGACGCTCTGGCCGTCGGCGCGCAGCAGCACGGCATGGTGTGCCTGGACGAAGCCGGGCGGGTGGTGCGGCCCGCGCTGCTGTGGAACGACGTCCGCTCGGCCGACGCCGCGCACGCACTCGTGCGCGAGCTGGGCGGACCGCGCGCCTGGGCCCAAGCCGTGGGCGTCGTGCCGCTGGCCGCGATCACCGTGGCCAAGTTGCGCTGGCTCGCCGACCGCGAGTCGCGGAACGCGGACCGCACCGCGGCGGTCTGCCTGCCCCACGACTGGCTGACGTGGCGGCTGCGCGGTGACACCGACATCGCGGCGCTGACCACCGATCGCAGCGACGCCAGCGGCACCGGCTACTACGACGCCGCAACCGGCGCCTACCGCGTGGACCTGCTGGAGCTGGCGCTGCGCGGCCGCCGTCCGCAGCTGCCCGCCGTGCTGAGCCCGTCGGCCGGAACCACCAGTGGTGCAACAACGTTCGGCGCGGGCCTCGGCGACAACGCCGCCGCGGCGCTGGGGCTCGACACCGACGTGGGCGACGTGATCGTCTCGATCGGCACCTCGGGGGTGGTGGCCGCCGTCACCGCGGATCCGGTCCGCGACGACGCGGGCTACGTCGCCGGATTCGCCGACGGTACCGGGCGCTACCTTCCGCTGGTGTGCACGCTCAACGGCGCGCGGGTGCTGGACGCCGCGGCCGCGATGCTGCGGGTCGACCACGACGACCTGTCCCGGCTCGCGCTGTCGGCGCCGCCGGGCAGCGAGGGCCTGGTCATGGTTCCCTACCTGGAGGGCGAGCGAACACCCAACCGGCCCAACGCAACCGGGGCGCTGCACGGCCTGCGGGTGTCCAATGCGACCCCGGCGAACCTGGCCAGGGCCGCGGTGGAGGGGCTGCTGTGCTCGCTCGCCGACGGCGTCGCGCATCTGGCCGCGCGCGGCGTCGTCGCGCGCCGCATCCTGCTGGTGGGCGGCGGCGCCCAGTCCAGGGCGCTGCGCGAGATTGCGCCGGCGGTGTTCGGCATGCCGGTGCTGGCGCCCGCGCCCGCGCAGTACGTCGCGGCGGGAGCGGCGCGGCAGGCGGCCTGGGCGTTGAGCGGCTCGGCCCGGCCACCAGCGTGGGATCCGCCGCCGACGCGCGAATACACCGCCGGCCCCTCGCCGGAGGTGGCGGCGCGCTACGCGCGGGTGCGCGACCTCACCGAGGGGGCCGCACGTCGGGAAGCGGACGAAACACCGGAAGGATCCGGTATTTCGCGGTGAAGCGGGCCTGGTCGTATTTGTCGCCGACCTCGCCGTCGCGCGCAACGGCCGTGGGGCCGTCTACCGCGCTGAAGCTGAATTCGGGCACCTGCAGCTCGTGGTAGAGCGGGCTGCGTTCCAGCCGGCCCAGCGCCAGCGCGGTCAGGATCCGGGTCCTGGCCCACGGCCGGCCCGCTTCGAGGATGCGCACATCGATGAGGCCGTCGTCCATGCGGGTCCGCCGCGCGGGCGCGAACCCGGTGGGCAGGTACAGCGAATTGCCCAGGAAGAACAGCGAAGTCAGCAGCGTCTTGTTGTCGTAACAGATGCGCACCGGCTCTTCCTTGCGCAGCGTCCGCAGCATCGCGTAAAGACCGGCCAGCGGCTTGCCGATGCGTTTCTCGAGCTTTTCGCGCCGCCGCACGAACGCCGGGTAGGCGCCGATGCTGGCGGTGTTGAGCACCATCTGAGAGTCGTTGAGGCACACCAGGTCCACGTATGCCACGGTGCCGCGCCGGATCGCGCCGACGGTCTTGGCCACGGTGTCGCAGCCGATGTCCTTGGCGAAGTGGTTGAACGTGCCGGCGGGGAAGACCGCTAGCGGAAGCCCGGCGTCGATGGCCACCCCGGCGGCGGCCGCCACGGTGCCGTCGCCGCCGCCCACCGCGAGCACCTCGGCGCCGGCGGCCGCGCCGCGCAACACCTCCACGGGGTCGTCGTCGGGACCGAGCTCGCGGATGTCGGCCTTCGGCAGCTCGGCGCGCACCTCGTCGACGACGCGGGCCCCGGTGCCGCTGCCCGACTCCGGGTTGATGACCAGGACCACCCCGGCGCCGTCGGGCCGCGGCGGCGCCTCGACGCGCAGCGGTTCTGTTCGCGGGAGCGCGGTTTCGACGATGGGCGGCACGAGCCGGCCACCGAGCACAGCCAGGCCGGACCCGATCCCGAATCCGGCGATGACGTCGCCCGGGTAGTGCGCGCCGGTCGCCACCCGCGACAGGCCCACCAGGCCGGCCAGCAGCGCCAGCCCGAAGCCCAGCGGCGGGTTCTCCAGGCCCACCCCGACGGCGAACGCGGCCGCGCTGGCCGAATGCCCCGACGGCAGTGAATTCGACGTCGGGCGGCGGCGAACCTGCCGGACCAGGGGCACCAGGTCGTAGCCGGGGCGTGGGCGCCGCCGGATGCGCTTGGCGAACTGGTTGGTGACCAGGCTGGTGGCGGCCAGCGTCACCAGCCCGCGGGTGGCGCCGCGCTGCGCGCTTTGCCTGCCCGTGGCGAGCAGGGCCGCGCCGATGGCCAACCACAGCTTGGAATGGTCGGCCGCGCGGGTCAGCCGCGGCATGACGGTGTCCAGCAGCGGGGTGTCCGTCTCGGCGATCGCGTCGAACAGTTCGCGATCCAGGGTGCCGAGTCCTCGGGTGATCTGTTTGATGCCGCGCGCGCGTCGCCAGGGCCGCCTGTTCATTCGCTCCACCCTAACCATGGGTGACAATCGACCGGAAAGACATGGACGCACAGGGCTATTGCACGAGATGGCGGGAGAACGCCGAACGCCGCGGCGTGCCCCCGCACGCGGTCGCCGAGATCGCCCGCCGTCACGACGTCACGCGCGCCAGCTTCGCGGTCCTCGCGAGGATGCAAGAGATCGAGGACCCGGCCGGCCAATCCTTCTTCCTGCTGCCGCCCGGCGCCCGCGGGGGCGACGCCCGCACGGCGGCGCTGATGACCTACATTCTCAACGCCGGCACCGACTACGGCGCGCCGGGAACGCGGCCCACCGACTTCCCGGCCACCCCCCACTGCGCCGCCGAGGTGACGCGAATCCGCCTGCGGCAGCAGGCAAACCGCTGGAGCTACACCCGCGACGTCCCCTTCGTGCACCGCAACGGGGGTCGCCTGGTCACCACACCCAACGGCATGCTGATGGGGCTGGGCGGCAACTGGATCCAGCGGCTGTTCAGCCAGCGGGGCGGCACCACCTGGGGCGACATCTTCATGGTGAACCTGGGCCGTCTCAGCGACCCGGCTGAGCAGTTGCGCCGGATCGTCGCCTCCGGGCACACCTGGTGCCTCGACGGCGACGGCGACGGCGCGCCGCGCTGCACCCGCCTGGATCTGGACCGGGTGCTGCACCACGAAGAACGGCACGCGCAGCAATGGGCGGACCGCGGCTACCTGGGCATGCTCGCCGGCTACGGCCGAGAGCTGTTCCGCGAGTTGGCCTTTGGGGCGGCCAACAGGCTCGAAGCCGACGCCGGCCTGGCCGACGGCGGCTACAGGGCGTGAAGCCCGTGGTAGAGCACCATCGCGCCGATCACCACCAAGACGGCCGCGAGCAGCGCAGCGTTGTTGCGGTCCATCCAGTCCTTGAGGCGCGCCAGCGTGTCGTCGAGGCGGCTGCCGGCGGCCACGTAGGCCAGGATCGGGATCGCGACGCTCGACGCCGCAATGGCGACGAAGAACGCGGCGGCCGCCCAATCGCCGGCGGCGCCGAGCCCGCTGGTGCCGATCCCCAATCCGGCCGGGACGCAGATGAGCGCCACATCCGGGCGCACCAGGGCCAGCACCGCGCCGGTGATCCCGGCGCGGGCAGGGGTGATGTTGGCGAACGAGCGCATCCACGCCGGCGACTCGGCCTGCCCGTGCCGGCGAAGCCACCGGAAAATACCGAACGCGATCAGCGCCGCCCCCAGCACTACCCGCAGCCACGACGACCACCGCGGCGGCTCCTTGTCCAAGCCGCCGAGCAGGCCGGAGGCCGCGACCGCCAGCGCCGTCAGCGCGGCCAGGCTGAGCAGCCAACCACCCAGAAACGCCAGGCTGCTCGGCCGCGGCCGGGGCGCCTGCAGCACCAGGACCGCCGGGATGACCGTCAGCGGCGACAGCGCGATGACCGCTCCGAGCGGGACCAGCCCGGTCAGCACGGTGCCCCAGCTTCCTGCCATGGGCGGCATCCTCCCATTGCCGCGCCGAAGTGACGCCAAAACGCGCCGGAGTCGCCCGAACGCGGGGTCAGACCAGCGCGCGAATCCCGTTGTAGAGCACGATCAACCCGATCAGAAACAGGATCACGGCCAGCATCGCGTCGTGGTTGGCTTCCATCCAGGCCTTGAGGCGTTCCAGGGTTCCCTCGAAGCGGTCACCGGAGCCGGCGTAGGCCAGGATCGGGATGGCCACCGTCGACGCGGCGACGACGACGAAGATCGCGGCGGCGACCACCTCGCCGCCGGCGCTCAGGCTGCTGTTGCCGACGGCCAAACCCGCCGCCGCGCACAGGATGAGCACCTCGGGCCGCAGCGGCACCAGGACCGCCCCCACCACCCCGGCGCGCGCCGGGGAGAGCGTGGAAAACGACCGCATCCAGCGCGGCATGCTGCGGTTGCGGTGCCGGGTGAACCAGTGGAACGCCGCCAGCGCGAGCAGCGCCACCCCGAAGGCCAGGCGCACCCAGGACGCCCATTTCGGCGGGGTCGCGTGGAAACCGCTGAGCGCCTCCGAGCCGGCGACGAACGCCGCGGTGAAGGCGACCAGCCCCACCAGCCAGCCGCCGAGGAAGGCGAGACTGGCCGGGCGCGGCCGGGGCGCGTGCAGCACCAGCACCGCGGGGATGACCGTGATCGGTGACAGCGCAATGACGGCCGCCAACGCGACGAGCTTGCTCAGGACCGAGGCCCAACTTGCGTCCACGGGCAGCAATCATCGCATTGCGCGGTGCGGTCAGGCTTTGCGGCGCAGCGTCCAGGCCGGCACCCAGTGCGTCACGGTTTTGCGCTGCGATCCGTAGGCGACGGGATAGGTGACCAGGCCCCACCAGTCGCCCTGCTCGCACAGGGCCCAGCAGCTCAGCCACCCCTCGACGACCTTGTGCAGTTGCAGGCCGTTGGGCTGATAGCGGCCCGAGCGGTGCGGCTCGCGCGGGAAGAGCACCGTCAGGTCGACCAGCACGGCGATGGGCGGGCGGACCACCCGAAACGGGCTACGGACCGGTTGTCCGTTGTACCCGATCGAGGCGAGCGGTCCCATCGATCGATCATACGTTCGAATCGAAGGGCCGAGCCGGCCGATCGCGCCGGTCCGGTTCTGGCACCATAGCGGTGTGTTCAGCCCCGGCGTGCTTGGCGGCCGCCGACCGGCCGCAGTGGCCGCGCTGGACCCGTTGCTCGTCGCGGCGCTGGCCGTCGCGGTGAGCATGGCCGGGGCCGCCCGGCCCTCGTTCTGGTACGACGAGGCCGCGACCGTCTCGGCCTCCTACAGCCGTTCGCTGGCCCAGATGTGGCACATGCTGGGCAATGTCGATGCCGTCCACGGCCTGTACTACCTGCTCATGCACGGGTGGTTTCAGGTCTTTCCGCCCACCGAGTTCTGGTCCCGCGCGCCCAGTGGCCTGGCGGTGGGGGGCGCGGCCGCCGGCGTCGTCGTGCTGGGCAAGCAGTTCTCGTCGCGGACCGTCGCGGTGGCCTCCGGGGTGTTCTGCGCGATCCTGCCCCGGGCCACGTGGGCGGGCATCGAGGCGCGCCCTTATGCCATGTCGATGATGGCCGCGGTGTGGCTGACCGTCCTGCTCGTGCGCGCCGCGCGCCGCGACTCCCGGTGGCTGTGGCTGTCTTACGGTGTCGCGCTGGCGTTCTCGATCGTGCTCGACGCATACCTCGCACTACTGCTGGCGGCGTACGGCATCTTCATCGGTGCCTTCCATCGCGGCCGAACCGTGTTGGCGCGCTTCGCCATTGCCTCGGCCGCGGCGGTGGGCGCCCTGCTGCCGTTCCTGCTGACGGTCGCCGGTCAGGCGCACCAGATCAGCTGGGTGGCCCCGATCGGTCACCGCACCATCGAAGACGTGGTGATGCAACAGTATTTCGAGCGAAGCCCCCCGTTCGCCATCCTGTCGGCGCTGTTGATCTGCGCGGCGATTGTGTTGTGGCTCAGCGGGTCCGCGCGGTTGGCGCCGTCGGAGCGGCAGCTGTTGGTGCTCGCGGCGGGATGGCTTGCCCTCCCCACCGCCGCGATCGTGACCTATTCGGCGCTGGTGCACTCGATCTACACGCCGCGCTACCTGTGCTTCACCGCGCCGGCGATGGCGCTGGTTCTGGGCGTCTGCGCTGGCGCGGTGGCCGCCAGGCCCTGGGTCACCGCCGCGCTGGTCGGTCTGTTCGCCGTGGCGGCGGCGCCGAATTACGTTCGGGCGCAGCGTAACCCGTACGCCAAATACGGGATGGACTACAGCCAGGTGGCCGACCTGATCACCGCGCAGGCGGCGCCGGGCGATTGCCTGCTGGTCAACGACACGGTGACGTTCATGCCGGCACCCATGCGCCCGCTGCTGGCGGCGCGCCCGGACGCCTATCGCAAGCTGGTCGACCTGACGCTGTGGCAACGCGCGACCGACCGCAACGACGTCTTCGACACCAACCTCATCCCCGAGGTCGTCGCCACGCCGCTCAGCCACTGCGGGGTCGTCTGGATCATCACCCAGGCCGACCCGTCACAGCCGGCGCACGAGCGGGGCGCGGCGCTGCCGCCCGGTCCCCGCTACGGGCCGACCCCGGCGTTCGCGGTGCCGCACGACCTGGGCTTCCGGCTGGTCGAGCGGTGGCAGTTCAACCTGGTTCAGGTGCTCAAAGCCACGAAATGACCGCTACCAGATGCGCAGGTAGTCCACCAGCATGGACGACGGGAAGACACCCGCGGCGGGGTCACCGGCGCCCACCCCGCCGACGGCGAGCGTGAACATCGGCGTCATCCAGTAGCCTGGGTTGTTGAACGGCCACCGGAAGTCGTCGGGGGCGCCGCCGGCGACGTGGATGGGCTTGTTGGGCACCCTGTAGTACTGCGCCCCGTCCCGGAAGAACTCGAATCCCTCTTCGCCCCAATGCATTCGCCACGTGTGCCAGTTGCCGTCGACCAGACCGGGAATCGACCTGCCCTCCCAGGTTTTCCCGTTGGACGCCGCGTGGACCGTGGTGCCGGGGGCCCAGTCGCCGTTGCCGTACCACTCGAAGATGTCGACCTCGCCGTCGGGCAGCGGATCCTCGTTGACACCCCAGAACGACGGCCACAGGCCGGGGAACAAGCAGTCCAGCTTGATCCGCGCCTCCCAGGTCTGGTTGATCACGCTGCGGAAGTTGCCGCGCAGCTTGCCGCTGTAGTAGGTGTTGCTCATCAGATCGTGGGTGGCGCACAGGACGAGGTTGGAATTGCCGTCCTGGTACACGTTTTGGCGATCGTCGCGGTAGATCCCCTCCACGGGCGGGAACACGTCGTCCTGCCAGGTCTGAATCGTCCACTTGCCCGGATCGGGCGCCGAGCCCGCGGGCCCGTCGAACTCGTCGGCGAAGATGTAGGACCCGCCGCCGGCCGACGGCGGCGCCTGCGGCGCCGACGGGGTGGCCCAGGCGCCCGGCAAGCGCATCGCAGCCCCCAGCATGCCGAGCCCCGACATCAACATCATGCTGCGACGATCCATCTACAAACCACCCATCGTTGAAAGCCGGCTCGTCAAACCCGGCGCGATCTCCCCAGGCAACTCTCGCAAACGGTGTTATAACACCACGCGGTGGGGGTGCGCCGCATCCTGCGGCCTCAACACGCGCCGGGTTCGCTGATTTTGACCAGCGTCTTGCCGACGTTGACGCCGGTGAACAGGCCGTTGAGGGCGTCGACACACGACTCGATGCCCTCAAAGATGGTCTGCCGGTGGTGAAGTCGGCCCTGCGCCTCCCAGCCCCGCAGCGCGGCGAACGCCTCGTCGAAGCGGCCCCACTGATCCAGCGCGTTGAAGCCCTGCATGAGCGCGGTCTTCGAGAGCAGGTTCACATAGTTCGCCGGCCCCGGATGCTCCCCGGTCAGGTAGCTGGAGATGACGCCGCACAGCACCACGCGCGCGCGGGAGGCCAGCCGGCCCAGCACGGCGTCGAGGATGGGCCCGCCCACGTTGTCGAAGTAGACGTCGACCCGTTGCGGGCAATGCTTTTTGAGCGCCGCGACGATGTCGTCGTTCTTGTAGTCGATGCACGCGTCAAACCCGAAGTCCTCCACCACCGCCCGGCATTTCTCGGGGCCGCCCGCGATGCCCACCACCCGGGCGCCGGCGATCTTGGCGATTTGGCCGGCCACCGACCCGGTGGCCCCCGCGGCCGCCGACACCACGACCGTCTCCCCGGGCTGCGGTCGGCCGATGTCGGTCATCCCGAAGTAGGCGGTGGCGCCGGTCGGCCCGTACACCGACATGATCGCCAGCTGATCGTCCTCGCCCGGGATCGGCGTGCTGAACAGGTCGTCGCGGATGATCACGTATTCCTGAAACCCGGTCAGCGTGGTGACGACGTCGCCGACGGCGAACGCGTCACAACGCGACGCGACCACCTCGCCGATGCCGGCCGCGCGGATGACCTCACCGAGCTGCACCGGCGGGAGGTAGCTGGGCTGGTCGTCGAGCCAGGTGCGGGCGGCGGCGTCGATGCCGACGTACGTGGTGCGCAGCAGCGCCTCCCCCTCGGCGGGCTCGGGCGCTTCCGCGGTGACCATCTCCGTGTCGTCCGGCCGGACCAGCCCGGACGGGCGGCGACGCAACAACACCTGGCGGTTCGGCAAATTGGGCACGATCCCCAAAACTACCGAACGGGCCGAAAGCACAGAAGCGAATGGCATATTCAATGCATGGCAGCAAACGATGACCCGGAAGAGCGGATCCGGGAACTCGAGCGCCCGCTCGCCGAGTCGGCGTGGGCCTCAGAGCGGGGCAGCGCCCAGCCCGCCGGCCAGGCTCATCCGCCGCCAGCCCCGGGCGCCCCGCCAGCGTGGTCCTACGGCGGACCCATTCCCGGATCGCCCCCGCCGAGCCCGTCGGGCAACCGCGTGTGGTGGATCCTCGGCACCGTCGTCGTGATCGGCGTGATCGCGCTCGCGGGCGGCATCGCGGCCTTTGCCGCACACCAGATTTCCGGGGTGAAGTCGTTCATCACCTCGTCGCCGAGCGTCGCGACGAGTCCCGCCCCGTCGGCCTCGCGGCGAGCAGCGCCGTCGACCCCATCCACTCCGCCGCGGGGCACCCAGCTCAGCGTCGCCGGCATCAACGAGAACCGGACCATCGCCTGCAAGGACAACATCGTCAGCGTCAGCGGCGTTTCCAACACCGTGACGATCACCGGGCATTGCGCCAGCCTGTCGGTCTCCGGCGTGCAGAACGCGATCACCATCGAGGCCGTCGAGGCGATCACCGCGTCAGGCTTCAACAACAAGGTGACCTACCGCTCGGGCACGCCGAAGATCAGCAACTCCGGCGACTCGAACGTCGTCACCCAGGGCTGAGCCGAAAACGACTGCTACGCAGGCTCTTCGGAATCGTCGTCGAGGACGCTGACCGCGATGCCATAGGGCAGGAAACGCACCTTGCGTTTCGGGTCGAGGTTGTCCTTGTTCGCGCGCAACGCGTCGAGTTCGGTCGCATAGACCTGTTCGACGTGCGCGCCGCCGTCGGCGTCGACGGTGTAGATAGCCCACACGCCCTCACCGGCCTCGCCCGCGGTCTCGGGCGCGGGGCGGGGGCGCCGTGAGAAGTCCTCGAAAATCGTCGACCAGCCCGACCGGGCCCCGGGGGCCGCGACGAACCTGCTGACGCGCTCGAACACGTCGCGCAGCCCTTCGCTGCCTTCGCGGATCATGCGATCGAATTCCTCGGGGTCGAATCCGAACCCACCGTGCTCGCCCATCCGACCTCCTCGCCAGCGCGTGCCGTCATTGCCAGTGTGCGCTCAACTCCCCGCCGGTGCCACGTGCTAGGGGCCCGGGGGCGGCGCCGGCGGGGTGATCGGGATCGGCACCGTGACGAACGGGAAGTGCAGGTACATGGTCACAGGCGGTGCGGCCGGCGGCGGCGGTGCGGCCGGCGGCGGCGGTGCGGCTGGCGGGGGTGCGGGGGCCGGGGCGGCGGGCGGGGGCGCCGCCTGCTCGACCGGTTGCGGCACGTACTGCGGTGTCTGCCGGGCCGGGGCGCGGCGGACCGGTGCGGGGGGCGCCGACGTGGCCGTGGTCTGCGGCGCCGGTTGCTGCGCGATGGGGGCGGGCGCGGGCGCGGGGGCGGCCACCTCCGCGGTGGGCGCGGGCGCCGGCGGGGACGTGCTCGGGGCGGGCAGCTGCGCCTGCGGCGGCGTGCTCGGCGGTGCGGCCGGCAGCTGGACGGCGGGCGTGGCGGCGCTGACGCCCGAGTGGCGGCCCTGACCCGTCGGCTGATCCGCCGTCAGCGTCACCAGCACGACGCCGGCGATGACGGCGGCGATGCCGGCCAGGGCGCCGCCGGCCAGCAGCATCGCGCGGCTGCGGCGTGGGGGCTTCTCCTCTTCGTCGGCTTCGTCGGCCAGGGCGCTGTAGGCGCGGAAACCGGTGCCCGTGCCGGCATCGCCCCACACGTCGAGGTAGCCGGGGCTGACCGCCGGCGGGCTGAATTCCCCGGTGCCCGGGTCCAGCGCGTAGGCCAGGGCCGCCGTCGACGACGCGAACAGCGGCGCGTTCGCCGACGCCAGCGCGGCCCCGCGGGCCAGCGCCATGTCCGGCTCCTCGGGGCCCGTCACACGCAGCGAGGTGGCCGCCTCGATCGCGGACTTCAGCGACACGATGTCGGCTCCGCAGCCGACGATGAACACGCCGTCCGCCCCGGACCCGCCCGCATCAAGGCCGGCGACCATCGTCGCCAACTCTGCGGCCACCGCTGCGCCGTCGGCCGCGCTGATCCGGCGTCGGTGCAGATCGACGATGGAACCGTCGCCGACCTCGACCACGGCCAGCGTCGCGCTTGCGGGCTCGACGAACAGCATCGCGATGCGCTCGTAGGCGAGGGCATAACCGACCGTCTGCGCCAGCGCGGCCGCCGCCAGCAACGGCGCGACCAGCATCACGTTGCCGAGGTCGCTGGCGTTGATCGCCTCGCGCAGCGCGGCGACGTCGGCGGGGTTCGTCCAGGTGACCCCGGTGGAGCTCAGCCGGTGGCCGCCCTCGAACACTCCTTCGCGGGTGCCGCTGAGCGCGTCGATCACCCGACCGACCGCATCGCCGGCGGCGCCAACCTCGAACTCTTCTTGCTCGACGGTCACACCGTCGGCGTCTTGGCCTTCGATCGCTACCAGGCGGACCGTCCTGGGAGCCATCGACACCCCAAGCACAATGTCCACGTAACGCCTCCAAGGTCTTTCGAACGCCCCCTCGACGAGGGCATGACGGGAAACCCCGTCCGAACTTGGTGACACAAACGTTACCCGCCCGGGCGTGACCGCGCAGACGGACTGCCTAAGCAGGAAGGACGCTAATAACCCGGGCCGAAGTAGGGATTCTGGGAGCTCCCCGGATACTGCGGATACTCGTTCCCCGGATACGGCTGATACTGCGGATACTCGTTCGACGGGTATTGCGGGTACTGCGGGTATTGCGGAGTCGCGGGAGCCTGCTTCTGCGGAACCTGGATCGGTATCGGCACCGGCAGCAGCGGGACGTGGATCCACTCCGTCGTCATCGGCACCGTCGTCGTGGTGCTGGTGGTGACCGGCGCCTCACTCGTGACAGGCGGCGGCGGTGTCGTCGTGGCCGTCGGTGGGGGCGGCACCGTGGTGGTGACCGTCGGCTGCGGCGGCGCGGTCGTCGTCGGCGGCGCCGTGTGCCGCGGGGTGTAGACCGGCGCCGGCGGCGCGGTGGTCACCACGACCGGAGGCGGTGGCGGTGGCGACGGCGGCGGGGGCGGCGGTTCGGGCGGCGGCGCCGGACTGGGGATGGGTTGCGCACTCGGCGGCGGGGGCGGCGGCACCGCGGTGGGCGGCGGGGCGGCCGGAGGTGGCGCCGCGGGCTTGACCGACGGCGCCGCCGGTGGCGCGACCGAGGGCGCGGGCGGGGCCTGACGGTTTTCGATCCCGGTCAGCGTGTAGGCCACGCCGCCGACGGCGGTCATGGCGACCACCGCCGACATCCCGATGATCAACTGGGAGAACCGAAGGCGCCGCCACGGCCGGCGTTCCCGGGGTGGGTCGATGACGTTGAGCCGCATCGACCAGCCGGCCGGACCGTCCTCGTCGTAGGTTTCGCCGCCGAATCGCATCCGCAGGTCGCCGGGGTCGTCGGTCTGCGACCACGCCAGCTCGCGATCCGTGAGCGCCTCGTCGTCGATCACCAGCACATCGCCGGCGCCGAGGTCCACGACGTCGCCGGCGGCGTCGGCCGCCGCGAGCAGCCCGATCGATGTGCGGGTCCGCAGATCCAGCTCCTCCCCGCGGGAAGCCAGGATCAGCGCCCCGGAGGCCGCCGCGAAAGCCGGTTGCGACGGGGTCAGGATCGGCGTGCGTCCGTGCATCGAAAGCCGTTCGGTCACAAGCGGAATGCGCGCGCCGCCGCCGACCGTGACCACCGCCACGAGGTCCGACCAGTTCTTGCGGTAGCGCACCAGCATGTCGTCGAAGGCATAGATGAAGCCGGTCAGCCGATCCTGGATCAGCTCTTCGAGGTCATCCTGCGTCACCGTCAGGCTGCAACTGCGCCCGCCCAGCTCGGCGACGATGTCGGTGGCCATCTCGACCGACAGCCGCTCCTTGGCCGCGCGGCACTGTTCCCTGAGTTCGCCGAGCTGGCCGACGCCGGCGGTGCTGCCCGGGTCCAGGCCGCTGCCGTGGCCCAGCTCCTCGAAGGCGCGCAGCTGCAACTCCTGGTCGATCTCCTCTCCGGACAACGCGGCGTACCGCATTGTGGCGCTGACGAGTTCGAAGTCACCGGCGACGTTCACCAGCGTGGCCGACGTGCCGCTGCCGCCGAAGTCGAGCAGTCCGACCACGCCCTCGTCGGGCAGGCCGAGCTCGGATTTCACCGCGGTCAACGACGCGATCGCATCCGAGACCAGGCAGGGCGCCATCCCGCTTCGGACGAAACCCACATGGGTGCGCAAGGCGTCGCGCAGCGACTGCACCGTGCTGGGTTTCCAATGCGCGGGAACGGCGATGGAGATCTCCGAAGACGCCGCATCCGCGCCGGCGGCGAGCACCATCGCGTCCAGGGCCTCCACCGTCAACAGCTCCGGGTCATGCGCAGAACCGTCGGGCGAGACCAGCGCGACCGAATCCCCGATGCGCTCGATGAAGTTCTTCATCGGCACGCCCGGCTCGGCTAGCGGCGGATTCTCTTCGGGCACACCAATTTTCGGTGCACAGTGCGGATAAAGGGTGAGCACGCACCGGCGGCTAACCGGTGGGCTTCCATTACGCGCAGCGACCAGGTTCGTGGTCCCGATCGACAACCCAAGTGGGTCGTACATAGAGCGAAAACCTTCGTCTATAGGGGTCGGTGGCCAGCGTTAACCATAGCCTCGGACACGCCCAAAGCCGATGCTTCGCAATGTCATTGGTATCCGCTCGATGCGGTTGCGACACCGAAGCGGTACCGAAAACCCCTTGACAAGAAGCCTTTTGTTACAACACGGTCAGCGGCAGCGAACGCCTGGGCTCGAACTGGAAGGTCGTTCCGCCGCTGACCCTGACCACCGAAACCTCTGGCAGTTCCTCGGTAGGCGAGTCGGTTTCGACCAGTTCCGCCGTCCAGTCGGTGGCCGTTCCGCTAACTCGAACCTCGACGCGCGGTTCCACCGCGGTGGCGATCGCCTGCAGCGGCTGCGTGGATTTCGGCGAGCACAGCGAGATCCAGGAGCGGTCGTCATGGGCCGGCGACGGGCGGACGTGCAGCCGGTTGGACTCCGCCTCGGCGACAACGTAGCCCGCGGGGTTCAGCAGCGGGTGCAACTCGAGCACGCGGCGCACGCCGTCGATCCCGCCCGGAAGCTTCAGCGCGCGGTGGATGCGTTCGGCGGCCACGCCCGCGATGCCGATCAGGCCGCGGGTACACACGCCGACGGCTTCCTCGTCGTTGGCGGCACGCGCGGCCACCGCGATCGCGAACGACAGGTACAGCAGGTGCATCTGCAGGCACACCTCATCGGCCATCCGGACCAGCGCCGAATGGGAGAAGGCGGCGAAGTCGAAATCGGACAGCAACGGACCCGAGTAATCCGCCTGCCCCTCGTCCGAGCGATCGATGGGATCGAGTTCCCATGTCGCGGCGCGGGTTTGGCTGACGATGTCCAGGGCCGGGATGGCCTGTGCCTCGGGGTAGGACTCGTCGATGATGACGGTCCACGCGCAGTGCGGATGCCGGTCCGCCGGCGTTCGCGGTGGCCGGTGGATGGGGCGTACCTGCGCGCGCGGGTTGGTCGCGATCGCGGTGGCGTCGAAGGTCGGGTCCTCGATGGTGTGGCACATCCCGAACACGTACTGTTCGCCCATCGGCTCCACGTCGAGCAGGGCGCCGCAGTGGTCGAGCTGGAATTCGCCGTGCCACCGGTCGTGGACGGTGTAGCGGAAGTCCATGAATTGCGGTGGCGCGCCGATATCGAGCTGCAGGCCCTTGAAAATCGTTGGCACGTCGTTGCCCTCGTAGTTCAGCGCTTTCTGCATGCGCCTGGTGTAGATCGGGCTGGCGCCCGCCCATTCCTCGATGGCGATCTGCACCATCTCGTCGCGACCGAACGAGGAAATGCACCAGGCCATCCCGGACCGGTCGATCAGCTGTCCGATCAGCAGCAGTTCGGGAACCAGAACGACGAGCTCGTCGCGGGACAATTGCGCGTATCGCGAGGGGCTGCTCACGCCCCAAAAATAGACTTGGCTATGTTATAAAGTCAACAATGCCCATTGTTGCTGGCCAGACGCCCGGTCGCCCCGTCGGCCCCACCCGGCGAACCACCGCGCCCCGCAAGCGCGGCGATGACACCCGGGCGAAGATCATCGAGGAGACGGTCCGCTGCATCGTGGAGGAGGGATTCTCCGCCGCCACGGCCAAGCACGTCGCCGAACGCGCGGGCGTGACGTGGGGGGTGATCCAGTACCACTTCGGGGACCGCAACGGCCTGCTGATGGCCGTGGTGGACGACGGGGTGGCCCGGCTGGTGGACAGCCTGTCGTCGGCCGACGTCAGCGAGCTACCGCTGCGGAGGCGCATCGAGGTCGTCGTCGACACCGCCTGGAGCTGCTACAGCAGCCCGACGTCGATGGCCGCCTTCGAAATCCTGCGCGAGACGCGCGGCGGCCCCGACCCGTCGTCGCGGCGACACCTGCTCGACATGAACACCGCGATCGGCCAACTGGGGCGGTTGATCACCACCGAGCCCGCGCATGCCGGTGTGGCCGAAGTCATTTGGGCCACGCTGCGCGGTGTGGTGCTGGCGCAGATGGTCACCGGCACCGCCGTCGATTGGAGCCTGGAGCGGCGGGCCCTCATCGACATGGTCACCACCTACCTCGCCGACCGCGACACTTGACCCGCCGGCTCTTCGATGCGAAAGCGAACGGCTCACCAGCGTGTGCTGCAATGACGGGATGACCCTCGACGATCTGGCCGATATCGAAGCGATCAAGCAAGTCAAATACCGGTATCTGCGCGCGCTGGACACCAAGCATTGGGATGACTTCGCCGACACCCTGGCTGAGGACATCAAGGCCGATTACGGGCCCTCGATCGGCAACGAGCTGCACTTCACCAATCGCGCCGACTTGGTGGAGTACATGCGGACGTCGCTGCCGGCGAACGTCATCACCGAACACCGGGTGACGCATCCGGACATCACCGTCACCGGCGACACCGCCACGGGCAGTTGGTATCTGCAGGACCGGGTGATGGTCGCCGATCTCAACTTCATGTTGATCGGGGCGGCCTTCTACCGCGACACCTACCGCCGCACGGATGCCGGCTGGAAGATCAGCGGCACCGGCTACGACCGAACCTATGACGCCACAATGTCTTTGGAGGGCATGAACTTCACGCTCAAGCCCGGTCGCGCGGTCGCCACCGACTGAGGCGCTACTTCGTGATGGCGATGACCGCGCCGGGCCGCAGCCATTTCATGATCGACACCAGCTGAGCGTCGTCGACGGCCACGCATCCCTCGGTGGGTTTGCCGTCGGTGGTGTGGAAGAAGAACGCCGCACCCCCGCCCGGTGTCTTGTTCTTGTTGACACCCATCACGACCGCGTGCTTGTACTGCGGGATTTGCAGGTTCTCGCTTTCGGCGGTGTTGAACGGGCACTGGGCCTTCTGGCACACCTGCATCGAGTTGAACGTGGCGCTGTGGTCGTCGCCGCTCCACCAATAGTTGGGCCCGGACACCTGTGTGTAGGGCAGCCCGGTGCCGGGGTTCGGCGCGGTGCCGAAGGCGGAGTCCAGGGTGTAGACGCCCATCGGGGTGGCCGGAACGCCGCTCTTGGCCTGCGGCGCCATCCCCGCCGAGCCGACGTGGGTGGGGATGCCGGAACGCAGCGACTGCCAGCCGGTGCCGGTGCGCTGGAAGATCTCCATCGCCGCGTTCGAGCCGCCGGTGCTGACCACCGAAACCACCTGTGTCGCATTGCCGACCGCGTTCGCGAACCAGGGAGCGCCGGCGGCCGCGCTGATCGGCGCGAGCACCACCGAGGCGAATATCACGCACGCCGCAGCGCACAGTGACGTGAGCAGTCGGTGCATGCACTCCATCGTCCGACCCGCGCGTCCTTAGGGTCAAGTAAAGCTTTAGCCGCAGTTAGGTCACCGCGCCGTGACCAAATGCCCACCGCGACAGGGCTTTAGCTCGAGCGGTCGGGAGCCGGGGGACGAAAAACCCAGAGGCACACCAAAAAATACAGGTATCCCAGCGACCAGCCGGCCAGCACGTCGGACGGGTAATGCACGTTCAGCGCCACCCGCGAGACGCCGACCGCCGGCAGCGCCACCGCCACCGCGGCGACCGCGACGCGGCGCGTCGCGCGGTTCATCATCGGCAGCGCGAATGACAGCATCGCGAGTAGCCCGGCGGTCGCTTCGAGCGCATGACCGGACGGAAACGAGGTGCCGGCCGCCGCGACCAGCATGGTCGGCGGCCGTGGGCGGTTGGCCAGCGCCTTGGCCGCCGCCGTCGCGAACTCGTTGCACGGCGCGCACGCGAGCAACAGCACCAGCGCGGCCCGCAGGCGGCGCATCACCAGGGCGCACACCGTCGCCGCGATCCCCAGCACCGCCAGCGCACCCGGGCCCAGCACGAACGACACCGATTCGGCGAACCGCAGCCACGACGGGTGCTTGATCGCGAGCGCGCGCGCCGCGTCCAGCAGCGACCAGTCCACGCGGTACAGCCACGTCCACTGCTGGCGGTAGCCCACCCACATGAGCGCGTAGACCGCCGCGGCCAGCGCGGCGATCCCGGCGGCCAGCGGCGTCCTCGGGCGGATCATCACCCACCGATACCAGCACGGCCGCGGCGCCGGCCATGCGCCCGCCCCACGGAGCCGCGCGCGCAGTCATACTGGCGGTATGGCCGTCTTTGTCCGCAGATTGTTCGGCATCGGCAAGCTGCCCGACGAGCTGCACGCCCAGGTCGAATCGGAAGGCCTTACCTACCTTGCCGATTACGTCGCGGTGACCCGGCGATTCAGCGGCACCATCCCCGGGGTGCGGTTGCCGCACGGCGTCGCGAGCTACACGGGGTCGGTGGCGTTCACCTCGGAGCGGGTGCTGGCGACGCTGTCCATGCTGCCGCGGCTGGCCGGGCCGACGGTCAACGTGTGCTGGAACGCGCCGCAGACCGGTGCGGCGAAGGTGGAGATCTCGTCGACCGGCCTGCAGGTCGACGTCGATGTCTCCCGGGTCGACGAAAAATTCAGCGGCGAGTTGTCGCTGCACTACAAGGTCGCGATCCCGGCCGAGGTCCTCGACCGCCTGCCGCGCCGGTCGTTGGCGTTCGACATGCCGCCGGAGTACGTGTTCCGGGCGGTCGGAGTTACCTATAGTCCCTGATCGTGATCCGCGGCCACGGCGGCTGCCGCAGCACCGCCAGGCTGCCGATCACCGCGGCCAGCAGGCCGGTGAGCACCCCGATCAGCGCGAGGCGATTCCCGTCCACGGCCGGCGTCCAGGAGGCCTGGCCGTTGCGGACGGCGAAGACCCCCAGCGGTTTGGCCACCACGATGACGGTGGTGCCGTCGGGGGTCTGATAGGGCTCGCCATAGGTGCGGCCGGCGGCGGGATCGGCGGCGAGCTGCTCGAGTACATCGGACGGCTTCACGGGGACACTCCCTTCAGGACACGGTCCACGCTAATGCGGATTTCCTACGATGGCTGATGTGACCGATGAGGCATTCAGCCCGCAGGAGCGGCGGGCCGTCTATCGCGTCATCGCGGAGCGCCGTGACATGCGCCGGTTCGTTCCCGGCGCGGCGGTGGACGAGGAGGTGCTGGCGCGCCTGCTGGAGGCCGCGCACGCGGCGCCCAGCGTGGGGCTGATGCAGCCGTGGCGGTTCATCCGGATCACCGACCCGGCGCTGCGGCGCCGGATCCACGCACTCGTCGACGAGGAACGCCCGCGCACCGCTGCCGCGCTGGGCGAGCGGGCCGACGAATTCCTGGCGCTCAAGGTGGAGGGCATCCTCGATTGCGCCGAACTTTTCGTGGTGGCGCTGGGCGACGACCGTGACAAGCACGTGTTCGGGCGGCGGACCCTGCCGCAGATGGACCTGGCGTCGGTGTCGTGCGCCATCCAGAATCTGTGGCTGGCAGCGCGTTCCGAAGGCCTCGGCATGGGTTGGGTGTCGCTGTTCGATCCGCGGCGGCTGGCCTCGCTGCTGGACATGCCGGACGGCGCGGAGCCGGTGGCCATCCTGTGCCTGGGGCCGGTGCCCGCATTCCCCGACCGGCCGGCGCTCGAACTGGACGGCTGGGCGGTGGCGCGGCCGCTGTCGGAGTTCGTCTGCGAGAACCGATGGGGCCGCCTCCCGTCACCCTGACTCGCCGACGCGGCGGGGATCGTCGCAGGCCGTTGCGGTATCGTCGCCGGTCGCAAGGCAAGGTGAGAGGTGACGCAATTGACGCCGGGCGAAGCCGCGGACAGCAAGGACGACCCGCGCCGCAAGGACAACGTGCTGATCGTGCACTGGCACGACCTGGGGCGCTACCTCGGCGCCTACGGCCACCCGGACGTATCGAGCCCGCGAATGGACCGCCTTGCGGCCGAGGGCATCCTGTTCACCCGGGCGCACGCCACCGCGCCGCTGTGCTCGCCGTCGCGCGGATCGCTGTTCACCGGGCGTTATCCGCAATCCAACGGCCTGATCGGTCTGGCCCACCACGGCTGGGAATACCGCAGCGGAATCCGGACCCTCCCCCAGATCCTGTCCGAATCGGGTTGGTATTCGGCGCTTTTCGGTATGCAACACGAGACCTCCTACCCGAAGCGGCTGGGGTTCGACGAGTTCGACGTGTCGAACTCCTACTGTGACTACGTCGCCGACAAGGCCGACGAGTGGCTGCGGCAAAGCGCCGACGGCCTTGTGGGACAACCCTTTCTGTTGACCGCCGGCTTTTTCGAGACACACCGCCCCTACCCCGAGGACCGATACTCCCCGGCGAACAGCGCCGACGTCGACCTGCCCGACTACCTGCCCGACACCCCCCAGGTGCGCGGCGACCTGGCCGCCTTCTACGGGGCCATCAGCGCGGCCGACGCCGCCGTCGGGCGGTTGCTGGACACGCTGGCGGACACCGGGTTGGACGCCACCACCTGGGTGGTGTTCTTCACCGATCACGGACCGGCGTTCCCCCGGGCGAAATCCACGCTGTACGACGCCGGGACCGGCATCGGCATGATCATCCGCCCGCCCACCAACCGGTCCGTGCCACCGCGCGTCTACGACGAACTGTTCAGCGCCGTCGACCTGGTGCCAACGCTGTTGGGGCTGTTGGGAATCGACGCCCCGGCCGACGTCGACGGTGTGTCACACGCGGGCGTGCTGCTGGAGCCGGACCCGCCCACCGCGCCGGTGCGCGACGAGGTGTACACGATGAAGACCTACCACGACTCGTTCGATCCGATTCGCGCGATTCGCACCAAGGACTACAGCTACATCGAGAATTACGCGTCGCGCCCGCTGCTGGATCTGCCCTGGGACATCGAGGAAAGCCCGTCCGGGGTGGTCGTGGCGCCGCTCGTCACCGCGCCGCGGCCCGAGCGCGAACTCTACGATCTGCGCGCCGATCCCACCGAAACCACCAACCTGCTGGCCGACGACGGCGCGGACGTCGACGACGTCGCGGCCAATCTCGCCGTCCTGCTGCATGATTGGCGTCAGCGCACCGGTGACGTCATCCCCTCGGAGTTCGCCGGAACCCGCATCGCCGCGCGGTACACCGAGACGTACCTGCAGATTCATCACGGCACCAAGCCGACCCCACGGTCGGCCATCGCCGCGGACCGGGGCATCGAAGAAGGCGGGCCCGCGCAGCGATAGTCGCCGCTCGTCCGATGGTGGCGACCCGCTACGCGCGGCCCGCTCCGCCCACCACGGCGACGACGAACACCCGCCGGAACGGGAAGATCGTCGTCCCGTCGGACCGCGGCGGATAGGCGTCGGACAGCAGCGGAATCAGCTCCTCGCGGAACTGCTCCCAGGTGTCGCCGTCGAGCCGCTCGCGCACCGGGACCAGCGCCGTGCCGGTGATCCATTCCAGCACCGGGTGCTCGCCGGTCAGCTGATGCAGATAGGTGGTCTCCCAGACGTCGACCCTGCATCCCGCGTCGAGCAGCAAGTTGGCGTAGTGCGCGGGCGGCTGAACCACCGCGCCGACGCGAAAAGGTATGTCGCGCAGCAATTTCGCGTACGGCTCGCGGCGGGCCAGCGCCCGCACCGCCGCGTACGACGGGGACTCGAAGTTGCCCGGCATCTGCACCCCGATCCACGATCCGGGCGCCAGCTCCCCCGCCCACCGCAGCAGCAGGTCGGCATGCTCGGGCACCCAGTGCAGCGCCGCGTTGCTGACCACCACGTCGGTGTCCGGTTGGGGCTTCCAGTCGCGCAGGTCGCCGGTGACGGCGTCGATGCCGCGTTCCTTGGCGGCGGCCACCATCTCCGGGGAGCTGTCCACCGCCTCGATCATCGCGTCCGGCCAGCGCCGGCCCAGGTACTTCGTCAGGTGCCCGGGCCCGCAGCCGAGATCGACGACGCGGCGCGCCTGCTCGGCGCCCACCCGCGACAGCAGATCGTAGAACGGCCGGCCGCGGTGGTCGGCAAAGGCCAGGTAGACGTCCGGGTCCCACATGTCGGTCCTCCTGATCAACGCGTCGTCGCTAGCCGGCTGATAGCAAACCGTATTACTCCTATGGTGCCCCTGCACCACCGCGGTGGTCCCGGGAAAAGACCGTAGCGACGGAAACCGGTGAAACGCCCTGGAAGCGCGAGCCCGCCCGGCTACCATCGGCGTTCGTGGCGCCCGACATGGATCCGATCGACCCGCCCATTCCCGTTCCCGACGTTCCCGGCGCCGATGTGCCGGCCGGCGCCGGCGGATTACCCCCCCACTCGGCGTTGTCGCCCCGTCAGCGAATGGTAGTCGAGGCATCGGCCCTCGGCGATCTGGCCCTGCGCACCTGGGTGGCCTCGTTGCTCACCACCACGGTGGCGCCGTTCGTGGTCGCGGGCGCCCTGCGGCAACCCGACACCGCGACCGAGCGGAGCAACCTCGACTTCTACGCCGAGCTGGGCGCGGCGGGAGATCCCGCGCAGTCCTTTCCGCCGCCCACGGAGTTGCCGCGGGTGACCTCGCGGCGGGCCAGCCCGCTGGCGGAGTGGGTCGCGCGCGGCACGGTCGACAACATCGCGTTCCCCAGCAGCTTCACCGCGATCAACCCCGCGATGCGTGCGCGTTGGAGCGCGTGGGGGTCCAACAACACGGTGCGCGCGCAGCATTGGCGCCACGACGACGGACCGCGGCCCACGCTGTGCGTGATCCACGGCTTCATGGGGTCGTGGTATCTGGCCAACGGTCGGTTCTTTTCGTTGCCCTGGTACTACCGGGCGGGCTACGACGTGCTGATGTTTACGTTGCCGTTTCACGGCAAGCGGGCCGAAAAGTTCTCACCCTTCAGCGGTTTCGGCTATTTCGCCGGCGGGCTCAGCGGCTTCGCCGAGGCGATGGCCCAGGCCGTGCACGACTTTCGTTCCATCATCGACTATTTGCGCCACACCGGTGTCGACCGGATCGCGCTCACCGGCATCTCGCTGGGCGGCTACACCTCGGCGCTGGTGGCCTCGGCCGACGATCGGCTCGACGCCGTCATCCCCAACTGCCCCGTCGTCACTCCCGCGACCCTGTTCGACGAATGGTTCCCGGCCAACAAGCTGGTCCGGGTGGGCCTGCGCCTCTCCGATATCAGCCACGAGCAGTTGGGTGCCGGTCTGGCCTACCACTGCCCGCTCAACTACCGGCCGCTGGTCGGCCGGGACCGCCGGATGATCATCACCGGCCTCGGCGACCGGATGGCGCCGCCGGACCATGCCGTCAAGCTCTGGCACCACTGGGATCACTGTGCGCTGCACTGGTTTCCGGGCAGCCACGTGATGCACGTGAGCCAGCTGGACTACCTGCGCCGGATGACCGAGTTCCTGCAGGAGGTCATGTTCTAGCGGCCTCGAGGGTAACGGCGGTCTCGGTGACTTCCGCGGTACCCGCCGACGACGCCCGATGGGCCCCGCCGACCAGGGTGGGCCAGTGCAGCCGGGTGAGCAGGTCCGCGGGCGCGGGCGTGTGCCCGTCCAGCCGCGTCGTGGACAGCAGGTCCAGCGCCGTCAGTGCGGGCAGGTGGTTTCCGCGCTGCGGGGTGAGCCCGTCCAGCGGCGCCTTGCGGTCCGGCGGGGTGTCGGTCTGGAAGGCGCACGCCACGGCGACGGCGGGGTGGTCCTTGTCACCGGCGATCTCCAGCGCGGTGCAGGTCTCGCGCGCAGAATGCGACCGGATGGCGTCCAGCGTCTCCGGCAAGGCCTCGTCCACCCGGATCTCGTATGCCGCAATGTAATCCGACGCGCCGCGCTGCACCCCGCGCCATCTCTCACGGGGGTTGGACGTCAGCAGCCGGGGGACGTCGTCGGGTGCGACGGCGGTGGCTTCCCATCCGGTCTCCCGGAGGTGGTCGGCCAGCCGCCGCGCCGCGACCTGAGCGGTCTCCTGCAACGGGATCCGCGGCGAGCGGGCCCGCAGCGCGGCGAGGTTCTCCGGCGCCGACACGGTGAGCCCGATCCAGGTCTCGCGCCGCGAGGCGTCGGAGGCGTTGTCCCGGCTGGTGATCCGGATCTTGTCCGCCCGGATGCCGTAGCGGTCCAGGTAGCCGGCGATCAGCGGCAGCGGCAGCACATCGGAGTCGCCCTCCGGTGCGCCCACCCGGACCAGGACGGTGGTCGCCGTGGCCGGCGGCTCCGGCGTGAACGCATTGCGACGCCCGATGATCGCCAGGCGGCGGCGCGCCAGGGTGGTGAAATACAGACCGCCCCACGCGCCGAACAGCACGATCACGACGGCCGCAGCGATGCCGAGCAGCCAGTAGTCCCGGGGCGATCGCCACGGGTAGGCCATCACCGCCGGCACAATGGCCAAGAGCGCCAACGTGATTCGCCCGCTCCCGGGGGTCGGTATCGAAATCTTGCTCACGGGGTGGGGTCCTTTCGACGGCGTGCGGCGATGGTGGTGACCGCGCCGGCCACGGCGACCAGCACGGCCAGCACGGCGGTGCCGGCCACCGCGACGGTCCGCGGTGTGGTGTTCTCGGGCGCCGGCGCCGGAGGCAGGGCGACCTGCTTCGCCGCCGCCCCGCTCGGCTGATCACCGGCGGGCAATTGCCAGGTCAAGGCGGCCACCGGGTCCACGCTGCCGGCGCCCACCACGTTGGACGGGTCACGGGCGCCGTTGTGCGCGGTCGCGGTGATGCGGTGCGTCACCGCGGTGGCCGACAGGTCGGGATACTTGCTGCGCACCAGCGCGGCGACGCCGGCGACGTAGCCGGCCGCGTAGCTGGTGCCCTTGAGGGCGACCAGTTGCTGATGGTCGTCGGGCAGGCCGTTGGCGAGGCCCGCGCCGTCACCGTTGCCGACCGACACGATGCGTTCGCCCGGCGCCGCGACGCCCACCCAGGGGCCCGCCACGGTGAATTTCGACGGCTGGCCCTCCGGGGTCAGCGACGCCACCGACAGCACGTACGGCTGCCACAACGACGGGATGGACACCGAGGTGACGCCGGCCCAGTTGCGTGGATCGTTCGGACGGCTCAGGTCGGTGAGCGGATTGGATTCGCAGGATGTCCCACCGGCGAACGATCCGGTCGGCCCGCTGTTGCCCGCGGCGGCCACGATCACCGCGTCCTTGTCCACCGCCGCGTAGCGCACGGCGGCGCCGAGGGCGGCCTGGTCGACGGGGCGGTCGACGGGCAGGCAGGTGGCCGAGCCGACGTCGATCACCCGGGCGCCGAGGTCGGCCGCGTGCACGATGGCCCGGGCGAGGGTCGCGACCTCGGACGACACCCGAGCCATCAGCGGATCGCCGCCCGGCGTGCGGGGGGAGAACCTGGCCGACGACGTCCTGATCGACACCACGCGCGCCGCGGGGGCCACGCCCGAGAACCCGTCGTCAGCCGAGGGCTGGCCGGCGATGATCCCGGCGACCAGCGTTCCGTGTCCGTCGCAGTCGGTCAGGCCGTCGGTGGTCTCGACGAAGTCGCCGCCCGGTTCGACATTGGGCAGCCGCGGGCCCGGCCGCACCCCGGTGTCGAGCACCGCGACCAGCTGGCCGTCGCCGCGCGAAAACTGCCATGCCGCCGGCAGATTCAGCGCGGACTGGCTCGGCGTGGGGGCGCCCGGATCGCTGCCCGGAATGACGCCGGACGTGACGCAGGGTCCGCGCTGCTCCATCGGCTGCACGGGCCCCGGCGCCCCGCTCGGTGGGGGGACGCCGGGATCGACCGTCGGCGGGCTGATCGCGAAAGCCGGCGGACTCGTCCACGTCGCGGTGGCCGGCAACAGTGCCAACGCCGCCGCGAGGCAGGCTGCTGGATATTGCCGCGGCCGAATCATCGATTGAGCACCAGGCTGAACAGCCCGACCACAAACGCCATGACGGGGATCAGCGAGGCATCGAGTCCGGCCGCGGCGAAGCCCACCAGCCGTCGCACGGGAAGCGAATAGCTCTCCGGCTCAGCGATACCCGGGTTCAGCGCCAGCACGATCCACACCGCCACGAGCGCCAGCAGCACCAGCGCCGCACCGAGGGCGGCGCCGTAGCGTCCCGTCGCCGTGTAGATCACCAGCAGCACGCCGGCGGTCAGATAGGGCTGGGCGAGCAGCCACGCCTTGCACGCCGCCGAGTCCCACACCCGGGCGCGCAGCACCGACGCCGCGGCGGTCGCGCCCACCACGTACCAGCCCGCGCCGCTCAGGGTCTCCGGGCGCAGCGCGATCGCCACCGAGCCCAGGACAGTGAGCAGCACCGCGGCGGCGATGAAGCCGCTCTGGTGGGCGTCGCTGATCCGCACGCGGCGGGGCAGGTCCTCGAGCACCTGCAGCGACGGCGCCGACGGCGTGGGATCCCCGGGCGCCGGAATGACCGGCAGCGGGAAGCGCGCCCACAGCGCGGACAGCTGCGCCGCTTCGATGGTGACCAGCAGCGCGGCCACGATCAGACCGCAGCCGATCGCGACCAGCTTGACGTGCCACAGCAATTCGGCCCCCGCGGCCAGCAGCACCGCCGCGCCCAGCACCGCGGTCGCGGTGAAGAATCCGGCGATGCGCTCGCGCTGCGCGCTGGGCACCATCAAGGCGATCAGCGACCACGCGGTGACACCGGCCGCGGCCAGCATCACCTGCGCAGGGCCGAACCTGCCCGGCACCGCCAGCACCAGCGCGGCGCCGATGGGCACCAGCGCGGCGATCGACAGGGCCATTCCGGTGCGCGCCGAGCGCGCCGTGGCCAGCAGGCCGACGATCGCGGTCAGGGCCGCGACCGCGCTGACCGCAACCACCCCGGACAGTGCGCCGGTGGCGACGCGATAGGTGACCGACAGGCCGGTCGCCAGGAAGGCCACGGCGATCGCCGCGGCCAGCGCGCCGCGCTGGATATGCGTTGTGCCCCAAGGCCGCAGCCGAGAGGTGGAGAAAATCATGGCGGCGTCGGCGATGTCCTCGACGATGCCGGGCGCGGCCGGGCCGACCGGCACCGGCTGCAGCGCCAGCAGGTCACCGTCGACGACTCCGACCGTGTCCAGGCTCGCGTCCAGGCTGAACGGCGCGCCGCCGATGGGCGCCAGGCTCAGTTGGGTGGCACCACCGATCTCGGCGGCGCCGCGTGAGCCGGAGCCGTCTTCCGCGTCGCCGTTCGCGGTGGCCGGAACCACCAAACGCTGGACCGCGGGCAGGATTTCGCGCAGCGGCAGCTCGGCAGGCAGGGCCATTTCCGTCAACCTGCTGTCCGCGAGGATTGCCACGCGGACGATCGGCATGACGGTTCCGGACGTCACCGGACCCTCGAAGAATGTTGCGGCCGTTCCTGGGACATCGTGCTCTCTTCTCTATTTCTTTCAGTGGTGGACGGACAGTGTTGACGGGGAGAAATCTCGCGTTGAAGGCGAAAAGTCTCGCGTTGAAGCGGAAAAGTCTCGTGCTAACCGGTGTTCGGCGAACCATCCGGCGTCTGGCAGCTGGGCGGTCAGTTGTTCGATCGCGACGGCGATCGCGAACGGCGTGCCCGGCGCGAAGGTCGAAACCCACTCGCCGTCGAACGCGCTGGACGGGCTGACCAGGACCCGGCCCTCGCTTGTGTCCACGATGCTCATCCCCACCTCGGTGGTGGAGTGCCGGCCGTCGCGGTGGCAGCCGGCAACGATCTCGACGTAGCTTCGCGACCCGTTGAACACCGACTCCACCACCGGCCGCGCCGATTGCGGAATACCAAGGTAGTCAAGGACTTCGGCGAGCGGAGCACCGGAACGCAGACGCTCGTCGGCGCGGGCGCCCACCCGGGTCGGCATGCTGAACTCGTCGAACCGCGCCGGTTGCCGCTGGGCCAGCCCGACACAGAGAACCGGAACCAGGGCGCGCGGGTCATCGATGTCCATCGCGGTGAACGTGATCAGCTGCGCGCTGCGCAACGCCACCACCGTCGTCGACGGCCGCCCGCCGGCCCCGGCGCGCTGCGCGACGATGCCGCGCAGCAGCTCGCCCGCGCCACCGGCCGCACCGGTGTCGTTGGCGGGGGGGACGTAACGCAGGTCGAGCCACCGCTCGGGGAAGCACACCACCTTGATCCACTCGGCGACGGCGGGGTTGATGAGTCCGGCTTCTGATACCAGGCCCATCTGGGTGAGCTCCGCCCTCTGACGGTCGAGGAACGCGTTGCGTTCCGCGGCGTCACGATAGGGGCAGGTGATTGCCAATACCCACGGGAAGCTTCCCGCCCCAATCGTTTCCGCGATGAACCACGCGTGATCGACCGTCAGCTCGACGGCGTTGGGAGCTGGTTCCATCAGGCTCGTTCAGCCACGAACTAGCCGCCCCACTTGGCGGCTTCGGCCTGGTCGCGGGCCAGCATCGACATGGTGTTGGCCTCGTGGGTGCTGGCCATCGACTGGTATGCGCGCACCAGGCTTTCCATGGCCTGGTTCCACTGGGCCTGCCACACCTGGTAGGTCATACCGGTATCACCTTGCCAGGCGTTGGACAGCGTGGCCTGCTCGGCGGAGATGTCGGCGCCGAGCCCCTGCATCGTGCCGGCGTAGCCCGACATGTCGGCGGCGTGGCTCAACATCGCCGGGTAGTTGTACATGATTTGCGACATCACAAGTCCTTTCGCGGGTTGGTGGCGTCTAAAAGCGGCGGTGTCAGAACGCGGTGTAACCGGAGGCGGCCGCCGCGTCCGCGGCCACATAGGTGCCGGCGGCGTCGCCGAGGTTGGCCTGGGCGATATCCAGGAGCGTGTTGACCCGCGCGGCGACCTCCACGAACCGTGCGTGCGCGGCCTGGAACGCCGCCGAGGACTCGCCCTGGTGGAAGGCCTGGGCCGACATCGCTTCCTGCTCGGCCTGGCTGATCGTGCTGCGCAGCAGCGCGGCCTTGGCGCTGAACGCCGATTGCGAGGCAACCAACTGCGGGATATGAGCGTCCAACATACTCATGGTGATTCCTTTCTATTGCGTCCGTTGGGGTTTGGAGTAATTCACCCGGATGTGGCTTACTGCCTTATCCCCCCTTCCCCGGCTCGGTTGGGCCCGTTCCGTTGACGGCTTCCTGTCCCCACGTGCCGGGCACCATTGGCATCCGTGGGCCGCCGCCGAAGTCGTCGTCGGCCAGCTTGGTCAGTCCCGCCGCCTGAAACGCCTTGTGTCGCTGCTTGGTTCCGGCGAATCCGAGCGCCCCGGCCCCCTGCGCGGACGCGATGGCCGCGGCCAGCTCCTCCTCGTCGCCGTAGTCCGGCGGCACACCGAAATCGGATTCCATATCCGCGAATTCGTCGGCGTGGTCGTGCAGTGCGGCCCGCCGCCGGCGCCGCGCTCGCGCC
>NZ_JAEKMI010000041.1 GCF_020217485.1 Mycobacterium sp. WUMAC-067
ATCGGCCTCACACGTTTGCAGGTGTGACCCAACGTTAACGAATACAGCGAAATTGTTGATACAGATTACTTGCACATGACACAAGAACTCACAAAGGGTTTGGCGCCTCGTCTGAGAAATCGCGTCCAGCCGCCTTCGAGGCGCCGCACAGCCATGATGGGTTGTGGGGTGTCGATGCCCCTCACTGCCATTGGCGGCACAGCCGGAGTGATTCGCTGAACGAGAATGCCGTCCGACGCCGCGACTCGGTATATGCCGGTCCACTGGTGCTATCGGGATGCGGTAGCAATACGACCATTCCTCAGGAGGGTCATCGGGATCGTGACCGGGTAGGGTCTCTATCGGGTTGGTGGAAGCGTCTGATTGAGCCACAGCGGCTGCGGGCAGACTTGTAGCTGTCGTGCAGCGGTCCAGAAGTCAAAGCACCGCCAAGGGCCGCCAAGGGAACCGGCCCTCGAACCGAGGAAAGGGCTTGTTGTGATGAGAATCAGGACTCTGACGGCGGCTGTCGCGGCGTTAGCGGCGCTGGTCGGCGTCGGCGCATGTAGTAACTCCCACACTGACCAGGCAGGCGCCACAAAGGGCGCACCGACGTCAGCGTCGGCCCCGGACGGCCATAAGCAGGCTGATGTCGTGTTCGCACAGCACATGATTCCGCATCATCAGCAGGCCGTTGAGATGAGCGACATTGTGTTGGGCAAGCAAGGGATCGATTCCCGTGTCGTAGATCTGGCGAATCAGATCAAGGCAGCTCAAGGGCCAGAGATTGAACAAATGCAGACTTGGTTGGGTCAGTGGGGGACGCCGAGCCAGACGATGATGCCCAGCCAGAGCATGATGCCCACTCAGAGCACGATGCCGGGTATGAGCGGGATGTCCGACGAGGACATGGCTGCGCTAAAGAATGCTCAGGGCGTGGAGGCCAGCAGGCTGTTCTTGACGCAGATGATCCAACATCATCGGGGCGCGATCGCCATGGCCCAGGACGAGGTCAATTCCGGTGGATATCCTGCGGCGACGGCGATGGCCCGCTCGATCATCGCCAGCCAACAGCAGGAGATCGACACTATGCAGAAGCTGCTGGCCTCGCTGTAACTGTCAAGACGCCCGCGGGATCACCGGATGCCCGGCTGAAACCGGCGAAGCCGCAAGCTGTTACTGACGACGAACCCCGAGGAGAGCGCCATCGCGGCGCCGGCCAGCATCGGATTGAGCAGCCCGGCGGCGGCGAGTGGCAGCGCGGCGACGTTGTAGGCGAAGGCCCAGAACAGGTTTCCCTTGATCGTGGCCAACGTCTTGCGCGATAGCCGGATCGCATCCGGCACCGCGCGCAAGTCGCCGCGGACCAGGGTGAGGTCACTGGCCTCGATGGCGACATCGGTGCCGGTACCCATCGCCAGTCCGAGGTCGGCCCGGGCCAGCGCGGCAGCGTCGTTGACGCCATCGCCGACCATGGCCACCACCTTGCCATCGGTCTGCAGCCGCTTGATGGTATCGACCTTGTCCTGGGGCAGCACCTCCGCGATCACGTGGTCGATGCCGACCTGACGGGCGACCGTGTCAGCGGCGGCCTGGTTGTCGCCGGTGAGCATGATCGGCGTCAATCCAAGCGCGCGTAGTTGGCTGATGGCCTCGGCCGACGTCGGTTTGACCGCGTCGGCCACCACGAGCACGCCGCGTGGCCTGCCATCCCAGCCGACCGCGACGGCGGTTTTACCATGCGACTCGGCCGCGTGCATGGACTCAGCGAGCGTCTCCGGCAGGTGCTGCGACCAGTCCGCCAGCAGCCGTTCGCGGCCCACCATCACCGCGTGGCCATCGACCACACCTTGGACACCGAGCCCCTCGAGGTTGGTGAATTCCTCGACGGCCGGAAGTTCGCCGAGCTTCTCGCGTGCCGCTTTGGCGATCGCGGTGGCGATGGGATGCTCGGAGGCAGCCTCCAGCGCGCCGGCTACCCGGAGCACCTGATCGGGCTGTTCGCCGTCGTCGGTGATCACATCGGTCAGGGTCATCGCGCCAGCGGTTACCGTGCCGGTCTTGTCGAGGACGATGGTGTCGATGCGTCGCGTCGATTCCAGCACCTCGGGACCCTTGATGAGGATGCCGAGTTGGGCGCCGCGGCCGGTGCCGACCATCAGAGCGGTCGGCGTGGCCAGGCCTAGTGCGCAGGGGCAGGCGATGATCAATACTGCGACGGCGGCCGTGAACGCCGCGCCGATCGACCCGCCGACGACCATCCACAATCCCAGCGTCGCTACCGACAACACGATGACTATCGGCACGAAGATGGCCGAGATCTTGTCGGCCAGCCGCTGCGCTTTCGCCTTTCCGGTTTGCGCCTCCTCGACCAGCCTGGCCATCTGCGCCAGCTGGGTGTCGGAGCCGATCCGGTTGGCCCGCACCACTAGTCGGCCGCCGACATTGACGGTGGCCCCGATGACGTGGTCGTCGGGCCGAACCTCCACCGGCACCGATTCGCCGGTCAGCATCGATGCATCCACCGCCGAAGCGCCCTCGACGACGACGCCGTCGGTGGCGATTTTCTCCCCAGGCCGCACCACAAACTCGTCGCCGACCGCCAGTTGTTCAATCGGAATGCGTTGCTCCACACCGCCTTTGCGCACCGCGACGTCCTTGGCGCCAAGGTCGAGCAACGCACGCAGCGCGGCGCCGGCCCTCCGCTTGGCTCGGGCCTCGAAGAACCGGCCAGCCAGGATGAAGGTTGTGACACCGGCGGCGGCCTCGAGATAGATGTTCCCGGTGCCATCGGTGCGTGTGACGGTGAACTCGAACGCGTGCCTCATCCCAGGCATTCCGGCGGTGCCCCAGAACAGCGCATAGACGGACCAGCCCAACGCGGCGAGCGTGCCCATCGAGATCAGCGTGTCCATGGTGGCGGTGCCGTGCCGCAGGTTGGCCCACGCGGCCCGATGGAACGGCCATGCCCCCCACACGACCACTGGAGCCGCCAGCGTCAGCGAGAGCCATTGCCAATTGGTGAACTGGAGCGGCGGGACCATGGCCATCACGATCACCGGCACGGTCAGCACCAGCGAAACCAGGAGCCGCTGCCGTAGCGACGCGGTGGGGTCGTCGGGCTGCTCGTTCAGGTCGCCATCGGTCGCCTTGGGCTGGGGAAGCGCCGCCGAGTAGCCGGCATCCGCGACAGCGGCCACCAACTGATCGGCCGAGACATCTCCGACGTAGGCCACGCTGGCCCTTTCCGTTGCGTAGTTGACCGTCGCGGTGACGCCGTCAAGCTTGTTGAGCTTCTTCTCAATTCGGGCCGCGCACGACGCGCAGGTCATGCCGTCGATCAGCAGCTCGACGTGGCCGTTGGGTGTTGTCTCGATGACGGGACGCACAATGCTCTCCTTTAGGGGCCCGGCCTGCTAGCGGGGCCGGCGGACCGTTCGACGGGGGTCGCACACAGTTGAGGGTTTGCTTCAGCCGGCGAGCTGGTATCCGGCCTCTTCGACGGCGGCCTTGAGCGCGTCGTTGTCGACTGGGTTGTCGCTCTCCACGGTGACCTTGCCAGTTGACAAATCGACGTCGACTGCGGTGACGCCGGCGATGCTGCCGACCTCATCATGTACTGAGGATGCGCAATGGGCGCAGGTCATTCCCGCAACCCTGACTGTGACGGTGCTCATGTCGGCTCCTTTCACGTCGAAAGCCGTTTCAATCAACAATATACCCCCATAGGGTATCTGTCCAAGTGTCAACATCCCGAACGAACGCGTTGCCGAGCTCACGGGGACGAAGGTTCATTTGGCATAACCACATTTCGCCGAAAATATTGCCCCGATCGAAAGATGGCACGGACCACCAACGGCTATTGACGGCCTCACTGCGAAGCGAAGCGCCCATTTATCGAGTCGCATCGGGCCGGCATGCAGTCCGGCGGCCGGATCGACGCGACGCACAGGAATTAGTTCCTGGTCAGGGTGCAGCTCCCGGTCCGCCCAACTGCGTCAGAACGTCTGCAAGGGATGCCCCTCCGAGAAGGTCCGAGACCTCTAGATCGTGATTGAATTCCGCCTTTACGCGGCGGCGCAACTCCAGTGCCTGCAGGGAATCCAGACCGATGGCGACCATGGGGGCGGTGGTGTCGATTGTCTCGGCGCGGTCGACACCGATGGCTTCGGCCAACAGGTTTACCAACCGTTGGGGCAGGCCTGTCTCCTCGACGGGGGCTGGAGCTTCGATGACAGAAGTTGCCGCGACGGGCGAGGTCAGCCGGGATAGCAGCGGGCCGTAGCCGTAGACCTCCAGTACCGATCGCGCGCGAGGAAAGTCGAATGCCGCGACGATGGCATTGCCAGGAAGTCGGCGCATTCCCAAAGCGATTGCATCGGCGGGAGACATCGGGACGACACCGATGCCTGCCAGCTGCGCCATGCTCGTGGCATCGAGGTCAAAGTGGACGGTCCACTGCCCCCACTGCACGGACACGCAGTCCAGCCCCTGGGCTCGCAGCCGGTGCGCCATGGCATCCAGCATCCGATTGGCCGCCGCGTAGACGACCTGCCCTCGGCCTCCGATCGTCGCCCTGGCCGAGGAGCATAGAACTACACGACAGTTATCCGTCCTGGGGAACGCCCCCAATATCCGCCAGATGCCAACAACTTTGGCGCGTAACGCCTGGTCGACTTTCTCGGCGGTGATGTCCAGGAAATCGACAGCCGAATACTCTACGGCGGCGTGGATTATCAGATCCGCAGGCACGCCTTGGTTTTCGGTAGCCAGTCGCGATACCGCTGCTTGGTCGTCCACGTCGCACCTGGTGACACGGATCTGCGTCGCTGTGGCCGAACGAATGTGCTGCAGCCGATCTGCGACGGCAGCCGTCTCGCCCGATCTGCTTACCAACGTGATCCGCTGCGCGCCGCGGTGCGCGAAGTGCTCACAGAATTCGAGCCCGAGATTTCCTGTGCCCCCGATGATGAGCACATGCTCAAGGGGTGCTGTGTCGCGGTCGCCGGCGAAGGTGTCGCCCTCGGCGAGCCGCTTGGCGTAGAGGCCGCCGTTGCGGAGTGCCAGCTCCGATTCTTCAGCCGTGTGCAGCGCCATGAGGATCGCGTGTGCCGAGTCTGACGCCGTCAACCCGCGCGGCAGATCGAGGTGCCGGAATCCGATGCCCGGATAATCGGCGCCTATGCTGCGAA
This sequence comes from Mycobacterium sp. WUMAC-067, assembly GCF_020217485.1. Lineage (GTDB taxonomy): Bacteria > Actinomycetota > Actinomycetes > Mycobacteriales > Mycobacteriaceae > Mycobacterium. Next base: position 5,172 of record NZ_JAEKMI010000041.1, read on the forward strand.
ACCCTGCGCTGGCTGCCGCATGCACCGGATCCGGCGGCGCATCGTCTGCAACAACCGCCTCACCGCCGACTGTTACGAGCCAGCAGTCGGTGAGCGCGTCGTGTATCCCCGGCCACCAGCTGCGGTCGGCAAAGAATGTTGCGACCTCGGCTGCTGCGGCGGCGTCGTCCAGTTCGGGCGATTGCGGAACCAGTATGACGAGCGTATCGAGATCGCCACTGGCGGCGCTGTTTTCGGTGTTGATCATGCGAGCCGTGGCGCCGATCTCTTCTGCCACGACGCATAACGTGGTGGCCAGGTCCCCGCAGGTCCCGGTGTGATCAACTATTCCGATGGCGCGCGGCGGCATCAGTGAGCGCTGCGACAGCCGAACCCACTCCTCGACGAGAAGGCGAGCCGGTATGGCTTCTGCGGCTAGGCCGCGCGCCGAATCAGCCACTGCGGCAACGGGTGTGACAGCGGATGATTGGCGGGCACGCACGGGCAGAACCTCGTTATACGGCAGCCACAGCCGCGTCTCGTTCATCCGGGTGTTGGGAAAATCGCGTAATGGGAGCCGGACGTGGCAGTCAGATTCGGTGCGCAGGCACTCCCACGAATAGTCGAGGTCGTGTACTGCCACCTGCGCGAGGCCGCGGGTGAACTCGCCCAAATCGGTGGCAGTTCGCTCCGACGTGCCGACCACCACCGCCTCGCGTTCACCCGCCTGGACAGCGAGATTCTCGTGAATCGCCAACTGCAGCGTCGGATGTTCGGCCATTTCAACGAAAGTGTCGATGCCGTGCCGCACCGCGGTCGCAATCGCTTTATCGAAGCGAACGGTGTTGCGCAGGTTCCAGAACCAATATTCGTCGACCGGCAGCTCAGGCATGATGGGGCCGCCGAGAGTGCCTCCGAGGCAGTCGATGTCGGTGTCGAGGAACTTCGGATTCTGCAGTTGGCGCTGCATGGACGCACGTACCGAAGTGGCGAGCTCATTGATCAAGCTGCTGTGCGCGGGATACTGCACGGCAATGACGCGCGCGAACGTGCCGCGCTCGGTCAACGTGTCCACGATGCCCTGCACCGTCTCTTGATCACCTGAAATGCCCACCATGCTCGGGGAATTCACCACCGACAGCTGCGCCCAGCCCGAGCAACGTGCGAGTAAGTCCTCGCAGGTGTCGCGGTCGGCGGCGACAACGGCCATGGCGTAATCACCGGACGCGAACTCGTCGGCGGCACGTGCGCGGAGCCCGACGACTAGCGCGGCATCTGCCAAAGTGGTCATCCCGGATACGTAGGCCGCGGCGATCTCGCCCTGACTGTGCCCGATGGTGACGTTGGGCGCAATGCCGAATGATCGCCACATCGCGGCCAGGCCGGCCATCTGGGTGAACAACGCGGGCTGGACGACGCCCGAACTGTCTTCGGCTGGAAATTCGTCGTCGAGAAGGTATTTCAGCGGCGACTCGCCGAACTGCGTCTGGAATGCCTCGGCACAGCGATCTGCCTCGGTGCGGAACGCCGGTAGCGACTCGTAAAAGAGCCGCCCCATCCCCGGCCGTTGGCCTCCCTGCCCGGGAAAAACATAGGCGAGCCGTCGGGTGCTGGCGGGTGTATTCGTGCGAACCAACGAAGGGTGTTCGTGTTCATCGATAACCGCGCGCAGGGCGCTGATCAACTCGTCGTGGTGGGTCACCATGGCCAAGGCTCGGTGCCGGCGGGCGATCCGCGTCCGAAACAGCATTTCGGCGATCCGGTCGGGTGCCACCTCGGGATGATCTGCCGCATAAGAAAGAAGGCCTGCAGCTTCCTCACGCAGAAGGTCGCGGGATTCGGCGGATAGCAGGACGGGAATGGCGCCGTTCGGAAGCCGGTAGGTAACAGGTGCCACTATTCACTCCTGGGAACTCGCGGGCATCGCGACGATTGCGTGCGCGTTGGCGCCTCCAGCGCCGAACGACGACACGGCACCGTAGCGGACGCCGCCTTTGGGCTCCCACTGGTGCAGTTTTGTCGCCAGTCGCAGGCCCGTCAGGTCCCAGTCCACCATCTTGGTTGCGTTGTCCGAGAAGAGAGTTGGTGGGATCTGACCGTGCTGGCCGGCGAGTAACAGTTTGATCAGTCCGAGGATTCCGGATGCCGCTTGCGCGTGCCCGGCGTTCGACTTCAACGAGCCCAGCCGCGCCTCGGATCGCGCCGCGCCGTAGGTCTTGAACAGGGCGAGCAATTCCACCGGGTCGCCCGCACGGGTCGCGGTCCCGTGCCCTTCGATCATTCCGACATCGACCGGATCGATCCCCGCCGCCTCTATTGTCTTGCGGATGAGCTGCTCTTGCGCGCGCACCCGGGGTACGAGGATCGGCTTGCCTTTGCCGTTGTGGTTGGTGCGGACGGCCAGGATGCGCCCATAGATCCGGTGTCCCAGCCGGCGTGCGCGGGATTCAGATTCGACAACCACCATCCCCGCGCCTTCCCCCCACACGGTGCCGCTGGCGTCCTCCGAGTAGGCGCGGCAATGCCCGTCAGTGGAAAGCGCATTGAGCCTTGCGAACTCGTAGAAAGCTCCCGGTGACCCCATGACGCACGCCGCGCCGGCAAGCGCCCATTCGCACTCGCCCGTCCGCACCGCCGTGGCTGCCAGGTGCAGGGCGGTCAACGACGACGCACACGCCGAATCGATACACATCGATGGTCCGGACAGTCCAAGGCAGTGCGAGATACGCCCGGCGGCCCCCAGCTGGCCTAGGCTGGCGATCCGATGCCCGCTGTGGGCATCGGCTACGGCCGCACGCGGGCCGTACTCCATCGGGGACATCCCGACGAAACAGCCGACGTCGGCGCCGTCCAGCGCGCCGGGGTTTATCCCCGAATTCTCCAGTGCCTTCCACGCCACGCGCATCGCCACCCGTTGCTGGGGCTGCATCACGAGGGCCTCGCGATGCGTGATACCGAAAAAAGGCGGGTCGAATGTTGTTGCGCCGTCGAGGAACCCGCCCGCGTCGAACACCGGCCCCCAGCCGTCTAGCTCGGATACCGACAGGAGATCGTCGATCGGCCAGCCGCGATCGCGCGGAAAGGGGGCAATCAGTTCCCTGGCTTCGGCAAGTGCGGACCACAAGGCTGCGGGGCTGTCGATTCCCCCGGGCGCCTCGACGGCCATTCCGGAAATGACGATTGGGTCGTCGCTGCTCACGCCGTCTGCTCGCGGTGCGCACTAGACGCCAACAACTCCGCGACGGCGCCTATGTGCGATTCCAGGTAGAAGTGTCCGCCGTCGAACATCGTGACCTTGAGGGTGTCGGTATGTTTGCCCCACCCGTACAAATCGCCCAACGTGATATACGGGTCCTGATCACCGCCCATCGCGTGTACCGGAGCCGCTACCTTGATGTCGTCGGCGCAGGAGTAGGCGTCAAAAGCGTTGTAGTCGGCTTTAATCACCGGAAGTGCCCGTCTCATGATTTCGCGGTCCGTGAACACGTCCGTGCTGGTTCCCTCCAGCGCCGCTAGATGGTTGAGGATCCCCTCGTCATCCTTGGGATGCGGTGGCTTGGCCGCGGCGCGGTAAGGGGCAACCGCCGCGGAGACGTTCAACTGGCGCACATCGATTCCGCTGGCTTCGGCGATACGGACAAACTCGAACGCGACCAACGCCCCCATGCTGTGCCCAAACGTGACGATCGGGATCCCGCGATTGTGCTCCGACGTCCAGAATTCGCCGAACGCTCCAGCGGCGATCTCGGGGAGTGATTGCAACGACGCTTCAGCCGCCCGGTCCTGCCGTCCCGGGTACTGGAAAATGATGACGTTGAATGTCGTGCGCAGTGCTTTCGAAAATTCGCGGTAGGCCGACGCGCCAGCCCCAGCATGCGGAAAAACCAGCAACGGAACGCTTTCGGGCAAATCCGGTTCGTGGAACTGTCGGATCCACCGCAGTGTGCGCGGCATGCAACGCTACCTTTCGCTTCGTGTCGCTCGATGCGCCACGAGGAACCCGCGCGGCGGCACGACCACCGCGTGCGTCATTAACTTAGCGTAGGCTAACATAAGCTCCTCGCCTGCGGGAGATGGCACTGGCCCGCCGTCCGAGTTTGGGGCGGCGCTTGGTCGGCCCTATCGGTCACGGATCATGAGGGCGGCGCGCTTGTTCGGCAGATCGAGTTCCGTGATGCGCTGAAACCCAGCGTGGTCGAGCACCCGGAGCACCCGCACATTGTCAACGTCGGGTTCGGCGACCACCCGGGCGGCTTGCGTATCCGCATCCAGTTGCCATGACGAGACCGTGCGTAGCAGGTCCACCGCCAGCCGCCGTCCGCGGTACTCGGGTGGACCCAGCAGCATGTGTACGCCTGCGTCGTGCTCGCGGGCGTGGTAGTACTCGGCCAGCGGATCAAGATCGGCGCGGTAGAGCTCCCAGTAACTCATCGGGACGCTATCCAACAGGCCCAGGTATGGAACCGAGTGCGCGCTGGAGTGCTGTTGGTGCAGATAGGACGCAATCCGGACGCGGGACCACGGCTTCCTCCAGAATCGCGCCACCTCGGGGTCGTTCATCCAGCAATGCATCAGGTCGAGGTCGCCGTCGGGGTCCAGCCGGCGCAGCGAGAATTCGCCCGCGAACACTTCATGATCAACCGCGGCGCGGCGTTGCTGCAGATCTAGCGTCTGCACCCCGTGTACCTCCCGACCAAAGGGCCCATGCGGTGCGCGACGAGCACATCGGGCAATGAGCAATCCGATCTCGTCGCCGCGGCAGGCGCACGAGCCATGTAACTTAGCGAAGGCTAACATAAGCCCTCATCGCGGTACGGTGCCGGCGACGAAGGGATCATTGATGCGTGTCGTGTCGTGTCGTTCGGGATTGCGGACCCGGGGGCACAGGACGCTCCGTGCTCTGATCGATCCGGCGAACTGAATAACGGGAGTGAGGCGAGCCATGGCCGACGACGTCAAGACTTTGCAGCAACATCGCCTGGAACTGTTACGAAGGCGCATCGCCGAACGCGGTCTGGCGGCGAGGGACTCGGCCGAGCTGGTGCAGATCTGTGCGGGAGAACGTTACCGTCTGTCGGCCGGCCAGCGCCGGATGTGGTTTCTGCAGGCCATGGACGCAGACGACGTTACGCTGAACATCTGCGTCGCCTACCGGCTGACGGGCGCTCTGGACGAGGCACGCTTACACGCAGCCCTCAATGAGGTCGTTGCCCGGCACGCTGTTTTGCGTACCACATACGCGGTGGATAACGAGGGTGAACCTTATCAAGTATTTTCCGATGATGCTGAGATCGGTTGGCGAACAGATGATTTGACCCATCTTTCAGAGGCCGAGCGCGAGCGCCAGATCCAGGCGTTGGTGCGAGACGAATTCGGCAGGCCATTCGACCTGACCGAGGATCTTCCGCTGCGGACAACCCTGATCCGCTCCGGCCCAGACGAATTCGTGCTGATCCTCGTCGTACACCACATTTGTTGGGATGATGACTCCTGGGCTGTCTTCTTCGGCGAGCTCAGCGCCGCCTACAACGGTCATCAACTGAACGGTCGCGCGCCACAGTTCATTTCGGTCGCGGTGCTTGGGAACGAGGCGGAACCCACCAGTGCCGACGTCGGCTACTGGACGGACACTTTGCGGCCGTCACCGGAACCGCTGGAGCTTCCCGGTGTGGGTGCCGCGCATCCGTCCAGGCGGGCCGAACGTCGAACTCGCGCCCTTCCCGCCGACTTGTTCGGCAGGGTCGAGGATTTTGCCCGAAACCGCTCCGCTTCACCATTTATGGTGTTATTGGCGGTCTTTGGCGTGCTGATACGCCGCTATACCGGCGCAGCAGATTTTGTGATCTCCGTGCCGGTTACCGGACGCAGCGCCCCGGCCGAGGGGGCGATCGGGTACTTCGGCAACACGCTGTTGCTGCGGATCGTCGCTCGACCGCACGACACGTTCACCTCGTTCGTCGACACGGTACGTGAAACCTGTTTTGCCGGGTTCGCCCACCAGTCCGTTGGCATCGATCGAGTGGTGCGCGAAGCCAACCCGGAGCGGGCAATGGGGCACGATGGCATGGACCAGCTGGTCCGCTTGGGTTTCAGCATGCGCAACAGCGCAAGTGGATTGGCATTGGACGGTGTCGCGGTAGGACAACTCGAATTGGGCGCGGTGGCCGCCCACCTTCCGTTGACCTTGACGGTGGTGCTCGACCCGGACGGCGTATCGGTCGAGCTCGAGTACCAGACCGATGTGTTGAGCTCGGCACTCGTCGATCAGATGCTGGCTCATTACCTGCAGCTGTTGAACAACGCCCTGGCCGAACCCGAACGTCGCCTCACCCGTCTGGACCTGCTCGGCGCCGGTGAGCGGGAAGCCGTCCTGGCGCAGTCGCATGGGGAAGTTGTGGCCACGCCCGCCGCCACGATGGTCGCGATGCTTGAAGCAGCCGCGGCCGTCGCTCCCGGCGCGGTCGCGCTCGTTTCCGACGCGGGTGAACTGACCTATGCCGACCTGCATGCTCGCGCAAACCGCCTGGCGCGCTGGCTTATTGGGCAGGGTCTCGGCGCCGAGGACATCGTCGGCCTCCACATGACCACGTCGATCGAGTTCATCGTCGCGCTGCTCGCCGTGCTGAAAGCCGGTGCGGCTTACCTGCCGATCGACCCCGCCTATCCCGACGACCGCATCCGATACCTCGTCACGGATGCCCGCCCGCAGGCGGTTATCGGGCGGCAGGAACTCGACGCCGCCGAAAATGCCGCCGCACAGTTGTCGGACGCCGCGCTCACCGACGCCGACCGGAAACGTGCGTTGAGTCCGGACCACTTGGCTTACGTCATCTACACTTCCGGTTCCACTGGCCGGCCCAAGGGCGTAGCGGTCTCGCACCGCGCGATCGCCGAGCACGTGGAGGGTTTCATCGCCGAGTGGAGTGTGACCGCAGAAGACCGGTGGCTGCAGTCGTCGTCGGTGAGCTTCGATGCGTCACTGGCAGACATTTTCATCCCGTTGTCGCTTGGCGCACAGCTGATCGTGCCCAGGCCCGAGGCCTTCGGTGACATCGACTACGTCGCCGAGCTGATCAATCGGCGCGGCGTCACCGTGCTCCACATGGTGCCCTCCGTGCTGAGCACCCTGCTGATGCTGCCGCAGGCCAGCCAATGGCGGCAGTTGCGTCATGTGCCGGTGGGCGGGGAAGCGCTTCCCGCTGAGGTAGCCGACAAATTCGCCAGCTACTTCGACGCGGAGCTACGCAATCACTATGGCCCGACCGAGGCCGTCGTGTGCTCGACACACAAGCGGGTCGCGGGGTCGCCGGGCGCGCGCGTAGTGCCGATCGGCGTGCCGAACCGCAACGTCTACGCCTATGTGCTCGACGAGCAGTTGCAACCGGTGCCCGCGGAGGTCGTCGGTGAGCTGTACCTCGGTGGCATTCAGTTGGCGCGTGGATATCTCGGTCGTCCCGGGCTGACCGCGCAGCGATTCATCGCCGACCCTTTCAATCCCGGCATGAGGCTGTATCGATCCGGAGACCTGGTCCGCCGCAACATCTCTGGCGACCTGGAGTTCGTCGGCCGAGCCGACGAGCAGGTAAAGATTCGTGGCTTCCGCATCGAGCTCGGCGAGGTCGAGTCCGTGATCGCAACGCATCCAGCGGTGCGGCATTGCCTCGTCGCCGTGGAAGACACCGAGGCCGGGCCCATGCTGGCCGCGTACCTGGTGCCAGCGGCTGATGAACACCTCTCCGCCGACTTGGATCTCGATGAGATACGCGCACATGCCGCCTCGGCCCTGCCTGAATACATGGTGCCCAGCGCATTTGCGGTTATCCATGAGATCCCGCTAACTGTGAGCGGCAAACTGGACAAACGGGCACTGCCCGCACCTACGCCTATCGCCGTGCGCCGCTACCGTGAGCCGGCGACCGAGACCGAGCGCCGGATGTGCTCGATTTTCGCCGAACTGTTCGGCTGGGAGCGTGTGGGTGCTGAGGACTCATTCTTCGGGCTGGGTGGCCATTCGCTGTTGGCGGCTCGGCTGGTCGCGCAGATCCGTGCCGAATTCGGCATAGAGCTGACCGTTCGCGCCGTGTTCGATACGCCCACCCCGGCCGGCTTGGCGGCTGCGCTGGTCGAGCAGTTCCGTGCCGAGTTCGATATCGACCTTGACGCGATGGACGCCGAGGACACTTTCGACGACGCAACGTCGGCGTGGCAATCAAGCCGCCCAGAACTCGTCGAATCGGTCCGCCCGGAGCGGCTTCCGTTGTCCTACTCGCAGCTCGCCGCGTGGTTCCAGTATCGGATGGAAGGGGCGGGGGACGGCTTTAACATGCCCTTTGCGCTTCGCTTCGACGGTCCCCTGGACATCGTCGCCCTCACCGCGGCGGTCAACGACGTCGTTAAGCGCCACGACGCCCTGCGCACGAACTTCGATGAGCACGAAGGCGTTCCGTATCAAATCGTGCACCCGAGCTTGCAGTTGGAACTACCAGTCCGGAAGATCACCCCGGACGGCTTCGATGACACGGTGGCGCAGCTGCGCCGGCACGTGTTTATGCCCGAGTCGGGGCCGTTGATTACGGTCACCCTGTTGGCGCTCGGCAAGGATACGCATGTGCTGTTGGTGGTCGTGCACCACATCGTCAGCGATCACGCCTCTCTGGGGATCTTCTTTGACGACCTCGTCACCGCCTACCGCGAGCGGCACCAAGGGCAGGCGCCGCGGTGGACCACATCGCCGATCCAGTTCGTGGACCACGCGCTGTGGCAACGAGATGCATTCGCTTCCCTATGGGGACAGGCGGAGCTGGCGTATTGGCGTGACGCCCTAGCTGGGTTGCCCGACGAGGTCTCGGTTGCCCACGATTATTCCCGCCCGCCGACGCTCGGAAAGCGTGGGGAGGTGGTGACTTTCACCTTACCCCCCACCCGCCGGGCGTCCTTAACACAGCTCGCCGAGCAAAATGGCGCCAGCGAGTTCATGGTTTATCAGGCCGCCCTGGCGGTAGTGCTGCACAAGCTCGGCGGAGGGACGGACATTCCGCTTGGCAGTCCGGTCGCGTCCCGTGTCGAACCGATCACGGCCAATCTGATCGGCTTGTTCGCCAACGTGGTGGTGCTGCGCAACGACCTGTCCGGTGATCCCAGCCTGCGCACCATGCTCACCCGTAGCCGCGACACGGTGCTCGACGCATTCGCACACCAAGAGCTTCCGATCGAACGTCTGGTTGAGGCTCTCAACCCGCCGCGCTCACGGTCCCGAAACCCGCTGTTTCAGAACATGATCCACTTTCGCGGAGAGGACTGGGCGCTGATACCGCGCCCTCTCACCGAGACCGGCGGCACCACGGTCGTACCGCTTCCGATGGACTTCGAGGTCTCACTACTGGATCTGGACGTGGGCATCAGCGTGACGCCGGGCGGTGAACTCGACGTGCGCGTCGTCGCCAATGCCGATCTCTACGAACCTGCGACGGTTGCCCTTATCGCCGCCGCTCTGAACGCAGCACTCGATGCGTTCGCGACGGCGCCGGACCGTCCCGTGTCCAGCCTGGAGTTGCTTCCCACGGATGATATGGAGAAACTCCTCGCCCCGCCGGCCCCGCCCGTCGCTGCGCCATCGAAACCGCCCACCGCAGGCTCGGTGGAAACCGAGCGGATCCTCATCACCTTGCTGGAGGAGTTGCTCGACGTCACCGGTCTCGATCGCGACGACAACTTCTTCGCGCTCGGCGGTGACAGCATCATTTCCATTAAATGGTCGGCGCAGGCAACCGCGCACGGACTGGCCTTCACCCCGGGAATGGTGTTCGAGTACATGACCATCGGCGAGCTGGCCGCGGCGGTCGACGCGGCAGCGGGTGAGCCGGCGGCCGAGGCGGATTCGCCGCCGAAGCAGGAATATACGCCGATGAGTGCGTCGGGCCTGACCCCCGATGCGTTGGCCCAACTCAACGCATCCTGGCTCAACGAGTCGTGAGGTATTTGTGACCACAGATCCGCCGCAGATCGAGGATGTACTCGCTCTTAGCCCTCTGCAGGAAGGGCTGTTTGCGTTATACCGATTGGCGCAGGACAGTATCGACCTTTACAGCATGCAGTTCGTCGTCGATGTCGACGGACCAGTCGATCTCGAGCTGCTCCGCCGCAGCGCTCAAGCCATGCTGGTCCGACACCCGAATCTGCGCGCCGCCTTCTGGGATCGTGATGTACCGAAGCCCGTGCAGATCGTGCCCACGCAGGCCGAGCTGCCCTGGTCCGAACGGTTCGCACCGCCAACGGAATTCGATGCCATCGCACGATCGGAGCGGCGCCGCCCGTTCGATCTGAGTCGTGGACCGGCATTGCGGGTTGTGCTGCTTGGCACTCCCGGCGAGACCAGGCGCCGGATGATTTTCACCGCCCACCATATTCTGGTCGACGGCTGGTCCCTCGCCGTGTTCTTCACCGAGATGCTCACCGTGTATCGGGCGGGAGGATCGACCGACGGGCTACCGACCGCGCGCCCGTACCGTGACTACATCGTCTGGCTCGCCCAGCAGGACAGGGCGGCCGCGGCCGCTCAATGGATGACGTACCTGCAGGGTGTGTCCGGGCCGCTCATGGTGGCAGACGGGACCGTCGCCGCGGGCGAGGGCGAGCCGGAGAAAACCGAACTGGTGTTGCCTGCGGCCGATACGGCGCGGCTGCGACAATGGGTGGGTCGCAACGGTCTTACCCTCAACACCGCCGTGCTATTCGCGTGGGCGGTCGTGCTCAGCAGGCTCACCGACCGTCGCGATGTCGTTTTCGGCACCGTCGTCTCCGGCCGTCCGGAAAACCTGCCCGGCGTGGAAACCATGGTCGGACTGTTCATCAACGCCGTGCCGGTGGTGCACCAGGTGAGCAGCGCCGACTCGGTGGTGGAGCAATGTGCCCGGTTGCAGCGCGAGTCATCGGCGATGCGCGACATCGGTTATCTCAGCCTGTCGGAAATCCAGCGTGAGCATGGCCGGGGAGCCCTATTTGATTCGCTGTTCGTCTTCGAGAACGCACCGATCGAGGACGCGATCCGGGCGGTGACCACACCGGACGGGGCCCGGTTCAGTCCGGTAGAGATGGAAAGTCTCACGCACTACCCGTTGACTGTGGTCGCGCACATGAAAGACGACGCGCTGTTGGTACTGGTCGAGGCGATTTCTGAGGCACTTCCGCATCTTCGGCCCTCCCAGATCGGCGAGCGCTTGCTCGCCGTGCTGCGCCAACTCCCCGATATAGGCGACGGCACCCCCGACGCACTGGATATTCTCACCACGGCGGAGCGCGCCGAGTTCGAAGGGCTTGCGACGCGGCCGCTACCCTCTGCGGAGAGCGTCTCGGTGTGGGAGACGTTCGAGCGGCAGGTGCACGCCACACCGCATGCCGTCGCCCTGACTACCGGTGGTGGTGAGTGCTATACCTATGCCGAACTACACGCGCACGCGTGCCGGCTCGCGGGGGAACTGGCCGAGCAGGGCATAGGACCGGAGAAAATCGTCGCGCTGGTGCTGCCGCGCTCGACTCGATCCATCGTCGCCATCCTGGCCGTGCTTGCCGCCGGTGGCGCCTATCTGCCGGTCGATATCACGTTGCCGAACGCTCGTATCGAATCTATTTTGCGGCAAGCAAATCCGGTACTCGCCATTGTTGAAGCCAGCTACACGGAGTTGGTAAGCGGTGGGGTCGCCACAGTGGTCATCGACGATCCCGCTGCCGCCGGGCGCATCTCGCAACGCGCAGCCGCCAGCCCGGCGGTTCGCCGGCACCCCGAGCACAGCGCGTATGTCATCTTCACATCGGGTTCGACCGGTGAACCCAAGGGCGTCATCGGCACCAATGCCGCGTTACTCAGTTATTTCGCTGACCACCGCGACCGTGTCTACCGGGCGGCCTCGGCACGCCTGGGCCGCCCGCTGCGGATCGCCCACGCCTGGTCCCTGAGCTTTGACGCCTCGTGGCAGCCCATGGTCGGCCTGCTCGACGGGCATGCGATCCATCTGTTCGACGCCGAGGAGATGCGCGACGCAGATCGGCTGGTGAAAGGGATGTCCGCCAACCAGATCGACATGATCGACACCACCCCGTCGATGTTTCTCCAACTGCGTGCCGCGGGACTTTTGGACCACCCTCTTTCGGTGCTGGCCCTCGGCGGTGAGGCAATCGATACCGCGCTGTGGGAGCAATTGCGCGCTCCGTCGCCGACCGCGGTCTACAACTGCTATGGCCCCACCGAAACTACGGTGGAATCCGTGGTGGCACCGGTCGCCGCATATCAGAGGCCGACGATCGGCACCGCGAACGCTGGAACATTCGGCTACGTCCTGGATTCGGCGTTGCGGATGGTGCCCGACGGTGTGGTAGGCGAGCTCTATCTGTCCGGGGCGCAGCTGGCCCGTGGCTATGTCGGCAAGTCCGCGATGACCGCTGCTCGCTTCGTGGCGGACCCGCTGCGTCCCGGACAACGCATGTACCGCACGGGTGACCTGGTACGTCGTCTACCGCACGGCGGATACTCCTATTTGGGACGTGGCGACTCCCAGGTCAAGATTCGTGGCTATCGCGTCGAAATCGGCGAGATCGAGGCTGCGCTGCGTGGGCAGCCACAGATACACGATGCCGCGGTTTCCGTTCTGCGTCGCGACAGCGGCACAAGCCTCGTGGGTTTTGTTGTGTGGCAGGAGGATACGGCTGCTGACCCGGTGCGGCTGCGTGCCGCGCTCGCCGAACGGCTGCCGCCGTACATGGTTCCCGCCCGGATCGTGGCGATACCTCAGCTGCCGGTGAACGCGAACGGCAAGCTGGATGGCCGTGCATTGGACCGGCTCGCCGAGGATGCACTTTTGCGCGTCACTGACGGTGGGGCGGCATCGGCGTCCACCGACACCGAACGATCGCTGTGCGGAATATTCGAAGAACAGTTCAACGGCCTAGTGCCGCACATCGACGACGACTTCTTCTCACTTGGGTTAGACAGCATTGTGGCGATCTCGGTGGTCCACAAGGCACGGCGGCGCGGTCTCACATTGAGTCCACGGATGCTGTTCAGCGCTCCGACAATTCGCCAACTCGCTGCTGCTATCGATGCGGCGCCGGAATCCGCGGCGGCCGTAGAGAACACCGAATACGGTGAGATACTGCCGCTGCCGATGGTGTCCTGGCTCTACGAGTACGGAAACTACCGCCGATTCACCCATACCGTGTTGCTGCGATTGCCGTCTGAAATCGACCGTCCATCAATCGAGGCGATGCTGCAACTGTTGCTCGACGGCCACGACACTCTGCGATCGATTCTGATCGAGACCGCCGAGGGGCCACGCCTGGTTACCCGCGAACCCGGCGTGGTCCGTGCCGCTGACGTGCTCACCCGTCTTGAGCTACCGAAATCGTCCGCCGCGGAATTCAATGCGGCCTTAGCGCATTCGGCGCGTAAGGTCACCGACGAGATCGATCCCCACTCGGGTGCCATGGTGCGAGCCGTGTGGTTGTCCAGCGCCGGACCAGGCGAGATGCTGCTGATCACCGCACATCACTTGGCGGTAGATGTGGTGTCCTGGCACATCATGCTCGGGGATCTCGCGGCGGCGTGGCGCTCGGTGACATCGGGTGCGACGCCGAAGACGATGCCCGAGTTCACGTCTTACCGCCGCTGGTCGGAACTGATGTGGCAGCGGGCCGCTACGGCCGAAGTGCAGAGCCAGCGCGATTACTGGACCGCGCAGGTTCACGGGCCGGATCCTGCGCTGGGTAGGCGGCGTCCTGATCCGACTCGTGACACGTGGTCGACTCTGCGGGTCACACGGGCACTCACACCGACTGACGTCACTGAGCGCGTGCTCACAGCGCTCACCAGAGATGGGGGCATGAACGAATTCTTGCTGGCCGCGCTCACGATGGCCGTCGCGAGTTGGCGGCGTACTCGTGCACAAAATTTTGCGGCGGGCACGCTCGTCACGATGGAGGGCCATGGGCGCGCAGACGCTATTTTGGGGACCGACACCACAAACACGGTCGGTTGGTTTACGACTGCATACCCGGTACGGCTCGGAGTGGGTGCATCAGGTGTCGATGCCGAGCAGGCAGAATGCGATCCGGCAGCGGCCCGAGCGCTATTCGATTCGGTGGCTGGCCATTTGAGTATGGTCCCGAATGAAGGTCTGGACTATGGACTGCTTCGTTATGTGGACCACGTTCCAGAATTGCAGAATTCTGTCGAACCTCAGATCATGTTCAGCTACTTGGGTCGCCTGGACCTCACTGGTGGAACCGAGCAACCATGGTCGTTAGTTGCCGGCGACCAAGGCGACGCATTGCCCGTCGACCCTGAGCCAGATCTGCCACTGCGTTTTGCGCTGTACCTCGCCGTGGCAATACGGGGAACACCGGAGGGTCCGCAACTGACGGCTAACTGGCTCTGGAGCGATGCCCTGTTCGGGCACTCCGACATCGAGCGCCTGACGCAATTCTGGCAGCGCGGCATAGCCGCGCTCGCAGCCGGATTAGATGAAAGGCCGGCATGAAGCCTGGCGCACCCGAACTACCCACCGTCCCGGTCAGCGACCGTACGGCACCGCATCACACCGACGGTTGGCGTGCACGGCGATTTCTTTGGGTTCGGCGTCGATTCAATGTCGGCCGCCCCGATTCGCGCCCTGGCCGTCATTGCACCCCACTGCCTCGACGTCGCAGCATTGACCGACGAGGAGGTTCTCGCCGAAGGCTAGTTCGGGGCGGGTGAACCGACGATGATACTGCCGACGCTGCACTCCTGTAGTTCATCGACACCGGTGGCCGCGACGAAAGCGGCGGTATCACCGAAGCCTTGCGCGCACGCGCCGAGGCCCATCGCGGTCGCGGCCAGGTAGATCGTCTGCATGAGGACGCCGACATCTTTGAGGATGGCGGCATAGGCGATCTGCTCGTAGGTCCACATGATGCGACCGCAACGTGCAGCCATGACGACGAGCACTTGCGGCTCGGCACCTCCGGTGAGAGTCGCTGCGGCCGGTTTCAACAGCTGGGACACGGCCTTCGAATCTGCTCCGGCGACAGGGCGTAGCACATGGTCGAACGAGTCGTAGTGGTACATCCCCGGCGCGAGTCCGGCGACATTGCGCACCACAGGGTAGAGCTCCAGCTCATAGAGACTGCCACCAGAAGGGTATGGGCGTGACACGAGTTCCTCGCCGTCACCGACGAGTTCGGTTTTCCGTGTTCGCGCTGTGCGATAGAGCAATTCGGCCAGCTGCCCAATAGTAATCGGGCGGGCGTCATCGAATGTCCTTGTGGAAACTCGGTCTTCGAGGACGGCCGTCAAAGTCGGGTCCTGCATTCGTTTGGCCGTCAGATCGGGAACCGAAAGGGTGATCGGCTCACCCGGATAATTCGTCCTGCGCGCCGGCGGCTGTGGGAATCGACCCTTCGCCCACTTGGTCGGGCCGAACCGCTCCCAGGTGACGGTGCGTTGACCCAGCGTGCTGCGGCGGTGAAACCACAGATCCGGTGCGCTCCAGCTGAGGGCATCGAACCTGCCGTCTTCGTCGCCGAGCTGGGTGAGGATGCCGCACCAGTGCAGATCCTCGATGAACCCTGTAGCGACGGCGCTCGGCACGCCTGAGGCGTCTGCTGCAGGCCCGTCGAGTAGGACAAGCAGGCGTGAGTCGTGAATGCGCACATCACACCATGCCAGCGGATGTTCAAGGACCAAGCCCTCTGAGTCTCGGTGCAGTACAGCAAATTTCGATAACGCGAAGGATCGCGGCGACATCGGCGCCGGCCGCATCGCGGGCCGTCCGACCGGCAGGATGGAGTAAAAATCGTTCTTTTCGTCGCGCACCGTGACCGCCAGCCAACCGCTCGTGGTGAGCTGATCTATCAGCGTGCCGACGCCACTTTCGCCCGCCTTCGTGAGTATCTCCGACAGCGTTGCCGGCCCGAGGTTCAGAGCCTTGAGTGCCTGTAGCTGGCCGGGGGTTAATCGGGTCAGTTTCTCGCTGCGCGGAGGATTCAGCAGCACGGCTCCAACGGGCGTGACCAAGCAGGTGACACCGGAACGGAACGCGAATCTCGTTTGGGCGGCGTATGTGACGTCGGGCAATCCGCGAACCCTTCCGCTTCCGATTTGATCCACCGTGTCGACTCCCTCAGCGTAAGCGAGGCACAATTCATGCGGGTTAGCAGCTCCGGCGCGGGCTCACCAGCAAGCCAGCGGATAGCGTGCACGTGACGGACCTATCGCAAAACGGGAAACGCGAATCGCGAAGTGCACATTTGCCACACGTAACACGGCGCTGCCGTTCGGTCTTCCGTGAGAACGGAAGGGAGTATGACCATCAAATAGTCGCTCCGGGCACGGCGGGCGGCGGGTCGGTTGGGAGGGGGGCGATAACAGTGGCCGTCGAGCCGCGCGCCGAGGTTGCCGCGCCCCGCATGGGGTCTTGATAACATTGCTGCGTTTGCGTATGTGGCCGACCGAGCACCGACAGGGTAGAGACGATGCCAACCTGGCCGATTCCCGAGACCTGGATCCCGCGGGTGGTTCTGCTCGGCTACAGTGGGTTGCTCGCCGCGGTCGCGGGGTTCGTCAATTCGGTGGCCCTTTTGGTGTGGGCATTTCCGGTGGGGAACCTCACCGCCTTGACCACCAAGGCGGGTATGCATAGCACGAATCCTCTCATCTACCAGGGCCGCATGATCGCGGCGATCGTGTTTGGATTTCTATTCGGAGCCATTGCGGCGGGTGCGGTGCTGGCTGCCGTGCGGACTTTTGCTGGCCCTCGTCACGCTGCCGTCCTGCTGGCCGAAGCCGCGCTGCTGCTCGCCGCAGCCGGCGTTGAGCACCCGATCGGCAGGGCGCTCCTCGCCGCGTGCGCATGCGGGCTGCAGAACGGCATGACGTCCAATCTTCCGGGGATGCCGATTCGCACCACGCACTTCACCGGCACGATTACCGACCTCGGTCTGCTCTTGGGCCGCAGCCACCGCCACCGGGTGGACAAGTGGAAGGCCACCGTGCTGACGACGACCGTGCTGCTGTTCGTCGGGGGCGCAGCCGCCGGCGTGCTGCTTGGCAACCGGATTGGTGACCACGCGCTGATTCCCCCCGCCGTCGCCTGCCTAGCTCTGGCCGCGGTCATCATGCTGCAATACCGCCGTCGCGGCGCCCGCGAGGCTCCGGTGGCAGCGGTAGTCGAGCCCGCGTAGCGAGTCATCTCAGCCCGCCGGATCGCTCGGCAGCGACACGTGCACTACTGATGCCGTACATCCTGTCGCACGCGCGGTCATGCGCTGCCGCGCAATGTGCGCTCTGAGTGCACGGACATACATGCACGCTGAGGGGCTAGAAACCTCCATCATGTTCGACGCCGACCGCAGTCGTCCTGGCTGGTAGGCGACCACCACCCGACCGAGCGCCCCTAAACTGAGGTGGCACTCATTTGCCACGGGTAACGACCGACACCGGGTCGTTTCGCGCGCCCCGCGCACATCGGCTGGCCACGCGGCCCGTTGCGATCTGCTGGACAATTCCGCGATTAGCCAGGCACCGCTGGACCACCCTGCGTCTGCCTGGCTGACGATACTGTCGTGGGTGTTGGGCTCGGCCGCCACGGTTGCCCGAAGCCGGCGGTGGTCGAGCTGGTCTATGCGGCGGTCGGAAGCCGGCAGTGGTCGGCGCGCGCCCAGGGGAAGTTGAGAGAGCATCATCGATATCGTGTGCACCACGCGACAGGCCGAGGCGGCGACGGTGGTTATAGAGACCGAGCCGCAGCAGGGGCCGGTGCCGACGCGGGCCAAAGCCGCGGTGGATGTGGCCGCCATCATGTCGACGTTCGGCGGCGGCGGGGACATGCTGGCCGCCAGCGATACAACCGCCGGTCCTGCCGCCGAAATTGTCACTGCCCTGGTCACGGCACTTGCCTGACGAGCACCCGGCGGCTGTGCCGCCGACAGGTCCGCGAAGCCGCCGCGTCGGCGACCTGGAGCGGAGCATCACCGGCCTGGCCCTGCCGGCGCTCGCGGTGCTCGCCGCCGAACCGCTCTACCTGTTATTCGACACTGCGGTGGTGGGCCACCTGGGTGCGGTGAGCCTGGCCGGGTTGGCCATCGGCGCCGTGGTGCTCGGCCTGGTCGGAGTCCAGTTCCTGTTCTTGTCGTATGGCACGACGTCACGCTCCGCCCGCCACTTCGGTGCCGGCGACCGGGCATCGGCGGTCACGGAGGGAGTGCAGGCCACGTGGTTGGCGCTCGGCCTGGGCGCCCTGATCGTCGTCATGGTGCAGGCCGCCGCGGCGCCGCTGGTGTCGGCGATCGCCGCACGCGGGCAGATCGCCGGCGCGGCGTTGCCGTGGTTGCGGATCGCGATCGTAGCCGCTCCGGCGATCCTGGTGTCGCTGGCAGGTAACGGGTGGATGCGCGGGGTGCAGGACACCGCGCGACCCCTGCGCTATGTGGTCGCCGGTTTCGGGCTGTCGGCGCTGCTGTGCCCGTCGCTGGTGTACGGCTGGCTGGGCTTGCCCCGCCTGGGCCTGGCCGGCTCGGCGGTGGCCAACCTGGTGGGCCAGTTGCTGACAGCATTGCTGTTCGGGCGCGCGCTGTTGGCCGAGCGGGTGCCGCTGCGGCTCGACCGCACTGTGCTGCGCGCCCAAGTGCTGATGGGCCGCGATCTGATCGTTCGGACCCTGTCGTTCCAGGTTTGTTTCATCTCCGCCGCGGCGGTGGCCGCCCGGTTCGGCACAGCGGCGGTGGCCGCGCACCAGGTGCTGCTGCAGCTGTGGGATTTAGCTGTGCTGGTGCTCGACGCGCTGGCGATCGCGGCGCAGTCGCTGGTGGGCGCGGCATTGGGGGCAGGCCAGACCGTGCGTGCCAAGTCGGTGGCCCGGCATGTGGCGGCGTATTCGCTGGCCGCCGCGACGCTGCTTGCTCTCATGTTCGGCCTGGGCGCTCCGGTACTGCCCACGTTGTTCACTCACGACCGGTCAGTTCTGGACGCCATCGCTGTGCCGTTGTGGTTCTTGATCGCCCAGCTGCCGATCCAAGGGATCGTGTTCAGCCTGGACGGAGTCTTGGTCGGCGCCGGCGACGCCAGGTTCATCCGCAACGCCACGCTGATCAGCGCATCGGTCGGGTTCTTGCCGTTGATCTGGCTGTCGTTGATCTTTGGCTGGGGACTCGCCGGTGTCTGGTCGGGTTTGGGCACCTTCATGGTGATGCGATTGGGTTTCGTGGGGTGGCGGGTGTGGTCCGGTCGTTGGACGGTGCAGGGCACCGGCTAATGCCCTTGTGGGCAATGCGCCGAAGTTTCGTGCACGGTTAGCCCAACGCCTCGTCGGCGAGTCGGCCTGCACGCGCGCCGAACGACGGATTCCACCACCGCAAGCAGCAGCCCCTCATCCCACGACAGCTCATCATCCGTTCTCGGCACTCACTGTGACTCGGTGACCGCGATGAATCGATACTGCTGCGGTGAAAATCCCCTACAGACTGCGCGGTCAGACCGTGGGCCGCTGGTCGGCCCGCGCCGTCCGGACTGTGCCATTCTGCCGCAAGGCGGGAAGTCGGGTGATGAATGTTGCGCCGTGGCCAGGAGTGCTGTGGGCGGTGATCATCCCGCCATGGGCCTTGACGAGCTGGGCGACGACCGCCAGTCCGATGCCGGAGCCGTCGGCGCGCGCGGTGCGGCTGCGATAGAAGCGGTCAAAGATGTGCGGCAGGTCGTCGGCCGGAATGCCGGACCCGGTGTCGGCGATGGCGAGCTCGGCCCATCCGTCGATCTCGTGCAGGGTGAGGGTGACCGCGCCGCCGGCGGGCACGAACTTCAGCGTGTTGGTCAGCTGATTGGCGACGATTTGGGCAACTCGCACCGGATCCGCGTCAACCCATACCTCGTCGAAGTCGGTGCGCACGTCTATAGCGGCTTCGTCGAATCTGCCGGCCAGCGAGTCCGCGGTGTCGGCCACGATGCTGGTCAGTGAAATCGGATGCCGGTCCAGGGTGAACGCGGCAGCGTCGGCGGAGGCCAGCGCTTCCAGGTCAGCGACCAAGTGGGTCAAGCGCAGGGTTTCGTTATGCAGGGAGCGGATGACGCCGTCGGTGGGCTGGCGAATTCCGTCTTGCACTGCCTCGAGTTCACTGCGAAGGATTGCCAGCGGGGTGCGCAACTCGTGGGCGACATCCGCGGTGAAAGCGCGGCGCAGTTGATCCTCTTTTACGACGTGTTCGACCATGGTGTTGAAAGCCTTTGCCAACTGCCCTATTTCGTTGTTAGGAACAGCGGTGACGCGTCGGTCCCGATGTCCAGCGGCGAGAGCGCCGGCGGCGCTGGTTAGTTCGGTGATGGGTTTGGTGGCGCGGCGGGCGGTGTACACGCCGACGAGCAGCGCTACCAGCGCCGCAGTGAGCGCACCGGCCAGCAGTAGCCGGTTGACCGATGAATGGAATTCCTTGTCCACGGTAGGTACTGCGCCTTGCGGTACGCGAACGACGAGGGTACCGACTTGCCTGCCCGCGACAACAACGGGCAAGCTGCGGGGTGGCCCGAGGCCACCGGTGCCCATCATTTTGCGGTGCATCTCGGGTGTGCCTGCGTCGGTGTTGGCGTCGGCCACTGACCACACGCGATGACCAGAGGCATCGCGAAGTTCGGCCTCAGAGCCGGTCATGATCACGGTAGGCGCAATGCGGTTCAGCGACATGGGGCTCCAGGCATCGTTGCGGCGATAGTCGGCGGCAAACAGCGCCACCAGCTGCTCCTGCTGAGCGTGTTGCTGTTTATCGAGGTAGTCCTGAAACCGTCCGGCGAAGGCCGTGTTGACCAGGACCGCGGTCAGTAGGGCGGAGCCGGCGCCGAGCGCCGCGAAGGCCAGCGCGAGTCGGCGGGCGAACCGGCCCGGCAGCAAACTAGGCATCGCGGTCGATTGCGAATTTGTAGCCGATACCCGGCACGGTAGCCACCAGCTGGAACGGTGCGGCGTCGCCGAGTTTGCGGCGCAGGTTTTTTACGTGCACATCGATGGTGCGTTCGTAGGCATCAAATGCGTGGCCCTGGGTGCGGCCGACGAGTTCCAGCCGTGTCCAGGCCCGTCCCGGCCTGGACGCGAGCACGGCGAGCAAATCGAACTCGCTGCGGGTGAGCTCGACAAGTGCATCGTCGACACGCGCTTCCCGGCGATCGGTGTCGATGCGTAGCCGTCCATCGCCGTAGGAGATGTCGGATTCGGTGGCCGAAGGCCGACTGCGGCGCAGCACCGCCTCGACGCGGGCCACCAGCTCGCGCGGACTGAACGGTTTGACCACGTAGTCGTCGGCGCCCAGCCGCAACCCGGCGACCCGGTCGTTCTCGCTGGCCTTCGCGGTGAGCATGACGATCGGTAGGTCGCTGTCCTTGCGCAGCAGGCGGGCCACTTCGTCACCGGGCAAGCGGGGCAGGCCGAGGTCGAGCAGTACCAGATCAGGGCCCGCGGTCCGGGCCAGGTCGAGGGCCGTTTGGCCGTCGGCGGCCTCGAGCACCGCGTAACCCTCGCGTTCGAGGTATTCGCGCACCAGGGTCCGTAATTTCTTCTCGTCGTCGACGACCAGCACCGTGGGGCTCACGAGTTCACGGTAGGGCACGCCGATCACGGTTTGCTGGCAAGGCGGTTGTTCGAGCGGGGCCGAAAGCTCGTGCCTTTGCCGTTGAATTTGCAATCATCCTGCTGCTGTTCATCGCGCCCACCGTCTTGCTCGTCGCTGTCGTTCCCGACCCGACGCCGTCGGCGTCGACGTGGTCGGTCGCGCGACGGCCACCTGCCAGGTGTCTGAGGCGATTCCTCCGACAACCGGGGTGAAGGACATCGGCTCGACAAGAAACCACACCAGCCGCATATCGCACGCTCATCGGTTCTTCACATCCCCGGCATACGTTGAAGTCGATCCGAACCCCGGATCGCACGCCGAATGGAATCTGTGGAAAAGGAATTCAACCATGACCATCTCAATGCGTCGCGTCGCGCCGTTGTTTGCTGCTGCCACCGCCACCGCAATCTTGGGAATCGGCATCGCCACCGCCTCCTCCGCGGCCGCCGAACCCAGTGGCTCCGGCTCGGGCGGCGTCTCCGGCGGGTCGGCTGGCGGGGTGCAAACCCCGTTTGGTGGGGGAAACTTCGGGTCCAACACCTCTGGTGGAGTGCAAATCCCGGGCCTGCAACACCCGTTCGGCGGGGGGAGTGTTGCCGGCGGGTCGAGCACCTCTGGCGGCGTGCAAACCCCGCTTGGCGGGGGAAACATCGGATCGGGTACCTCGGGCAACGTCGGAGTGGGACATCCCCGCCATCGATGAAGTCGTTAACGCATACGTTGCTGCCCAGGCGACTGTTACCTCAAGTAGCCGGACAGAACCGTACGAATTGATGACCGTCCGCGGGTTGAAGAACCGTGGGCGGTCATCGATGCGCCGGCTAGAACCGCCTCGCCGCCGCCGCCGATCAGATATTGCAATGGGATTCTAATATTGCTATGTTGTTACAACTATGCAGACAGGGACGGCTGCCGAGACCCGCCAAAACCGGCGCAAGGCCCGCACCGCGGGCGCGATTCTCGGCGCCGCCGAACGCCTCTTTTTGACCCACGGTTACCGCGCGACCACCGTCGAGCAGCTCGCCGAGGAAGCCGACGTCGCGATCGGATCGCTGTACGGGCACTTCGGCGGCAAGGAAGGCATCTATGCCGCCTTGATCGAGCGTGCGCTGGAGCTTGACCAGCGCTACTGCGACCAGGGGTGGGCCAGCGGCGGTGAGGACCCGATTGGTCGCCTGGTCGGGCTCGCCGACGGGTACTTGCGGTTCGCGAGCGAGAACCCCGGCTACTTCCGCATCTTTCGTTTTCCGCCTCCGGATGCGCCGACCGACGGGCCGGTCGTCGTCGCCGCCGAGCGGGTGACCCAGCGCATCCGGTCCGAGACCGAGCGGATGGCCGGGGCGATTGCCGAGGCCATCGAGGCCCGCGTCATGCGTGACGTCGATCCGCGACGCGCGGCGGCGTTCCTCTGGGCGGCGTGGGATGGGGTGATTGCGGCCCACCTGCTTCCCGGCAACATGGGGTTCACCGAATCGGAGTTCGAGCAAGTGGTCTCGCTCGGTCGCCAGGTCCTCACCCTCGGCCTGCTGGAACCGCGGGGCGGTGCCGAATGATCGAGCGCGTCCCGGTCGACGGCGGCTACGCCAGGCCCGCGGAGCCGGCCTGGCGGCGCACCGACTGGTCGGCGCGTGAACACGACGCCGTTGTCGGCGGCCGGCGGCTTCGTTACCTCGACACCGGCCACGGCGACCGTGCGTTCGTCCTCGTGCACGGGATGGGCGGTCGCTGGCAGCATTGGCTCGAGGCGATCCCGACGCTCGCCAAGCAGGGTCGAGTGCTCGCCCTGGACCTACCGGGTTTCGGCCGAAGCGAATCGCCCGCCGCGGGCACATCCCTCGACGGGTTTGCCGCCGCCGCGGCTGAGCTCGTCACCAGCCTCGGCATCGAGCGCGTCGTGTTCGTCGGCCACTCGATGGGCGGCCCGATCGCGCTGCGCTTCGCCGCGCGTCATCCGGAGCTGGCCGACGGGATCGTGCTCGTCGCCGGAGCAGTGTTGCAGTTCAGTGACGTGCTCGGCCTGCGCGGGATGCCCAGGTTCGTTCGCGAGCGCCCGCGGGAGACTGCGGCAATCGCGATGGAAATCGCGACGGCGGGGCTGCCCGCACCGGCACCGCTGCGCCGCCTCGTCGTGCGATCGCAAGCGCTGCGTCGCGTATTCTTGTCGCCTTACGTCCTCGACCCACCGGCCCTGCCCGCCGACACCGCCGCGCTGATCGTCGATGGCGCCGGTGCCCGGGGTGTCTTTCCGACCGTGCGGGCGATCGGGCGCTCAAACCCCCGCCAGGGGTTGGCCGACGTGCGCTGCCCGATCCTTTCGCTAGCCGCCGAGCACGACCGGATCGCCCCACTCGGCGATACCGAGTTGCTCGACGCCGAGCTATCAGGCGTTCGGACCGTTGTATTGGAGGGTTGCGGTCACATGCCGATGCTGGAACGCCCGACGGCGTTCAACGCCCAGGTCGTTCGGTTCGCGGAGGAGTTGGGATGACCGGGGATCTGCGCGTCGCGGCCGTCCAGCTCGAGCCCGTCGTGGGCGATGTCGAGGCGAACCTCGACCGGGCAGAGCGGCTCGCCCGGCGCGCCGCCGACGAGGGAGCCGAGGTGATCGTTCTGCCCGAGTTCTTCACCACCGGCATGGCCTTCCTGGCGCAGGTGGGCGGCGGCGCGCTGCCCGAGGACGGCGCGGCCACCGAGATGATCACCCGGGTCGCGTCCGACAAGCGGGTCATGGTTGGCGGCTCCTTCCTGTGCCGCGGGTCCGACGGCGACGTCCGCAACGCCTTCCTGCTCGCCGGCCCTGACGGGCTCATCGGCCGTCACGACAAGGATCTGCCGACCATGTGGGAGAACTACTTCTACGCCGGTGGCGACGACCCGGGCGTGATCGAGGCGCCGGGTGGCCTGCGGATTGGCGTCGCCCTCTGTTGGGAGTTGATGCGCGCCCAGACCGTGCACCGGCTCCGCGGTCGCGTCGACCTTGTCCTCGCCGGGTCCGGGTGGTGGAGCATCCCCCAGTGGCGGCCTCGCGCGGTGCTCCGTCGGTGGGAAGCGGCCAACCGGGAGCGGGCGCGGCGCAGCGTGCTCGACTTCGCCGCGCTCGTCGGGGCCCCGGTGGTACATGCCTCGCTGTGCGGGCCGATCACCTGCCCGCTACCCGGGATGCCGGGACGCTACCGCGGCGAATACGAAGGCCCCAGCGTGATCTGCGACCGCGACGGCGAGGTGCTCGCCGAGAGGCCGGCTCAGTCCGGCCCCGGGGTGACGGCCGCCACGGTGCCCACCGGCGCCGCCAACCCCTCGCGGGATCCAGCCCCGGGCTTCTGGCTTCGCCCGCGAGGCCCGCTGCCCGCGTTCGCCTGGGCCTATCAGGGCTGGCTCGGTCGACGCGCCTACCGCCAGTGGCTTGGGAGTCCCCCAGCGGGCAACGGGCCCGCAGACGATTCGGAGGTGGAGCGCATGACCCGCGCGAGAACGAACGAGACGCTCGTGCTGTCCGGCCTGGTCGAGCTCGCAGCCGGGGCGGTGACGGGATGGCCCTACGCGCTCGCGATCGCCGATGCCGAGCGTGCGCGTCGGATCGGGATTCGCTCGACGCCGCGCCTGCGCCAGTGGCATCTCGACCTGATCGCGCTCGGTGCACTCTCCCTGCTGGTCGGCGCCGCGGTGCCCGAGCTGCCGCGCCGCGTCGCCTGGCCGCTGGCCGCCGGATGCTGGACTAATGCGAATGCTTTCGGCTTGCTCGCCTTCCGCCCCGAGGCCGCCGAGACCCCCGCCTACCGCATCGCGGTGGCGGCGTCGTTCACCACCGTCAGCTGGGGCTTCGTGTCGCTCGCCGCGCTCGCCCTTCGACGCCGCTGGCGGATGGATCGCTAGAGCGGCTCGCTCACCAAGTCCTGCACTGCCATCAACCGGTCGAGCAGGCCGGGCGCCCGCCGGATTCGGACAGACAGGGCGGCCGACCCGTTCTCGACCCAGAGCGACTCCAGGGTCAGACCCAGGGCGGCCAGGCAGTCCTCGATCATCTCGGGGTCGTGCGGGAAGTAGCGCAGCGTGGTGGTCAGGGCGGCACTGATCTCGGCAAGCACAGCCTCCTTGTCCCGGCCACGCAGCGTCGAAAGACGGACCGGTTCGATCGAGTCGGGTGGCGCTACGCGCACCGGATCGACCCGGGATGCCCGGAAGCGGCAGGCGCGCCACTGGCCGACGGTCGGCACGCCGTGGGCGAGATAGGCGGGCAGCGCACGGCGGGCGCTGATATGCACGGACCGGCGCCACAGGTCGATCAGGACGTTCTCGCACGCGGGATCGAAGTCCCAGGTGGCAGTGATCGCATCCGCGCCGCCGAGGCCGTGCACATCGCGCACCAGGTTGGTGATCTCGTTGAGCGGCGCGAACCCGCCGGCCTCGCGCACCGTCGCGGCCCGCACGGCCAGGTTGCAGCTCAGCGCGATCGCTTCGGCGTGCTCACCGAACTCCGCGTGGGCGGCCCGGGACGAAGTGCCGGGTTGGCGCAGCCGGCGCAGAGATCTGGCCGCCAGCAATGCGCGGAAGGCATCGGCGGCAAAGAAGGCCGGCAGCATGGCGGCCGGGGTGGATTGCGGGCTGTCGAACAATACTGGGCCGAGCGCCAGCCGGGCCTTACCGGTCACCACCCGCAGCAACCCGGCCAGCGTTCCGGCCGGCAGCCGCACGATGTCGTCGTCGGCCACTACGCAGCGGGTGACTTCTGGATCGCACTGCTGTGCGTCTAGCACCGCGTCCAGCATCAACTGACGCAACACCCCGAGACGGGTGCGTTGCGCTAACGCCACGTCGGCGACGGCGAACCGCACTGCGTCGCAGCCCAGCGCCTCGCCCAGCTGGCGCGCACGGGTGGCGGTGTCATCCGCCGGCCGGGTTTGCGGCCGGTTCACCAGCAGCACCACCGAGATCGGCACCGACGCCCGCTGCCTGGACAGCTCCCGCATGGTGTGGGTGAGCACCCGGACGCTCTGCCCGCCGAAACCGACGGTCGGAATCAGCACCGGCAGCGCGGGGCCGGCCGGCAGCTGAGCGGCCAGCTGCTCACGCACGGTGTTCAGCAATGTCTGATAGGTCGCGTCGCGCTGCACCGCGGCTGACCGCCAGCTGGCCGCCGGGCCGGGTATCGGCGTCGTGTCGATGTCCCAGAGCGCGCTCATTGGTCCTCCCCCTGCCCAACCGGTGCATCCGCCTCGGCAATTGCTGCGGCCCGCTCGGCGATGGTGCTCGCTAGTTTAGCCAGCTTCCGGAAACCCTGCATGGACAGCGGTTTGCGCAGCCCGTCGCGCAGGGGGTCCCACTCCGGGTCGCCGAAGGGACGGTTGCCGGGCCCGATCTCGGCGACCGGATCCAGCGCGGGCACCGCCTGGATCACCAGGTCGCGAAGCCGGCAGAGCAGATCGATCTGGGTGAACTGGGTGCGCGACAGAATGGGTGCGGTGGTCCACCCGAAGCACTCCTGACCATCGCCCTCGGTCACAGTGGCCGTCACGGTGAGCAGGTCCGGCGTCTCGGGAACCCGGATCTCGCAGGTGTGCCGTCCGGGCACCGGCTCGGCCGCGCCGTCGCCCACCGCGACCGTCCAACTGAACCGCGCGGTCTCCGCGACCGGGCGGTCGACATCGACCAGGAAGGTCGCAACCTCACCGGCGACCAGCAGCCAGCGGCGGTGACGGACCGGGAACGGCCCCAGCACGCGGACACCGTGCCGGGCGAGGCGCCCGATGACGTTGCGGGTGACCCCGGCCACCACCGGGTCGTCGCCGCGGGCCAGCACCCGGGGCCAGTCGGTGGTGCCGCACGTGAAGACCGTTCCGGTGTCGGTGTAGGCGCCGAGCACGGCGTTCGCGGCCGGTCCCGCCGGCCGGTCCTGCCATCCCTTTCCCAGGCGCGCCAGCCCCAGCACCGCGAAGTCCGCCGGTGTCCCGTCGGTTCCGGCGGCCCGCAGCCGCCCTGCGGGGCCGGGCTCGACCACCGCACCGTCACACTCGTAGCCCACCAGGTGC
Source organism: Mycobacterium sp. WUMAC-067 (assembly GCF_020217485.1). Taxonomy (GTDB): domain Bacteria; phylum Actinomycetota; class Actinomycetes; order Mycobacteriales; family Mycobacteriaceae; genus Mycobacterium. The sequence continues at coordinate 32,795 of NZ_JAEKMI010000041.1, forward strand.
TCGCCGGCGCCGAAGACGTCACCCGAGTGCAGGCCCAGTCCCTGGTAGACCCAGTGGCCGGCGTGCTGGACGGTGTACCCCAGCGGCTCCCGTTCGCCGTCCCACCAGCCGCCGCCCTGCCGGTAGCTGACTCCCGTGAGCCCGTTCTCTGGCCGGCTGCGCCACCAGTTGCCGCCCGACGGGTGGCTGGCCGGCGGATGCACGCAGGTCAGATCGCCGGCCGCGTCCAGGTCGATGCGCCACCAGGCGGTGTTGCCGCTGAAGAACGCGACATTCCCGCCGGCACGGACGAAAGCGTGCACCCCGTCACGCATCCGGGCACTCCAGTATTCGTCGTGCCCGACGCTGAGCAGCAGGCGGTACCCGATGAGGACGGCGGGATCGTGGTGCAGGTCGAAGTCGGTGCAGTAGTCGACCTCGATGCCCTCACGTTCCAGCCACGAGATCATCGGAGCGTCCCAGTGCGCGAATCCCTCCCGCGGGGTGGCGGTGTCGTAGACGTCGACGTCCTGGGGGAATGAGAGGGCCCCTCCGGTGCCGCCGCCGGGCCGGCGTGTGGTCAGCCGAGTGGTGGCGATCGAGGGTACGAACGAGGCCGTGTGGTACATGCTGCCGCCACCGGAGAAGTTGTAGGCGTGGTAGGTGGCCAGCGAAAGCTTGTACAGCACAGCGGCGTGTTTCCCGGTTGCCGCGGGCCGCACCACGAACAACGCCTGACCCGACCGGGCGTCGACGTCGGGCAGCCAGCCGGGCACATCGGCGTCCGATTCGTCGTCCAGGATGACCGCCAGATAGGCGCCGGACCGCCAGTCAGCGGGGACGTCGAACGTTTCCGGCGGCCATCCCCAGTCCCGATCGGGCAGACCGGCGGGCAGCAGGTGGCCCCGCCGCCAGGAACTGCTCCCCATCGGCGTGATGTCGCGGCCCACTCGGTAGAAGCCGACGCGGTAGCGCTCAGCGGGCGTGGACACGTGCAGCACCAGCCGCCCACCGGCCGGCACGCTCACGCTCGACGGATACGCCAGGGCGGTCACCCGCGCACGGCCTTCGTGTGCGCCGCGCGGTTCGCCTGAACAGGGCCTGATCCCGTTCGTGTCGACATGATCCTCCCGTCCCGGTCCAGCTAGCGACATGGTAGGCAGGTGCCGGGTGAAATGCCGGGGCGGCGTGATCTGGCATTAGCCGGCCAGGACGGGAAGTGGAGGCGTGGAGTGGGTGTCACGGCCGATGTCGTGGTCGTCGGCGCGGGCTTGAGCGGCCTCGAAGTCGCCCGCCTGCTGGCCGCCGACGGTCTCCGGGACGTCCTGGTGCTGGACTCGGGAGGGGTGGGCACCGGATTCGGGCCGGCCACCCCAGCAGTGCGGTGGCACAGTTCACTGCCGCCGCACTACCAGGTTGTGCGGCGTTCCGACCAGGTCGGCGGGCGGTCGCTGCGCTGGCACGGCGTGGTCATCCGGATGGACGACTGGGCGCTGGCCGATCTGTGCTGGCCAGAGCGCATTCGGGCGGCGCTACTCGAGTCGCTGTACGACGACGTCGAGCGCGATCTCATGGCCTGGGCTGGCGGCCCGCTGGCGCCGGCGCCGCCTGCTCGGCCGCCCGATCCAGTCTCGGCGGCGCTGGGCACGCTGCTTCGCCCGGTCCCGCAGGCGGTGCGGTCCGAGGGTGGCGTTCGGCGCGCATACACCCCGTTCGACCGCTGCGCTGGCGGGCGGGGGCCGCAGATCCGTGCCCGCTGTGAGGCGGTGGAGCTGGTGTCTGGTCGGGGGCGGGTCCGCGGGGTTCGGGTACGGCGTGCCGACGGCGCGGAGGAGGTGATCTCCGCCGGCGGGGTCGTGCTGGCCGCCGGGACGCTGGAGAACACCAGATTGGTGGCCCAACTTCCCGAGCTGGCCGGTCACGGCCCGGTGATCGGGCTCAATGATCACCTCGTGCGCGGTTTCGTGGTCCGGTTGCCGGCTGCGGCGCTCGGGGTATCCGGCTCGCTAGACGCCCTGTGGTACGCACCCGGTGATGCGACTGCCCGCTGCAACGTCTTCGTCCGCCTCAGGGACGCGCCCGACAGCCACCCGGAAGAGGTCCTGCTCGACGTGTGGGCGATGGGGGAGCAGGTGCGATCCGCGCACACCCGGGTGTCGTTCACGCCCATGGCCGGATCGCCGTGGCCGGGCCTGATCGAGCCCGGTTTCGCGCCGGACGACCTTGACGTGCTGGCCGCGCAGCGCGACCTGCTCGGTCGTGTGTGGACGAACGTCGCGGCGGGCGTCGGCCTCCGCGCTCCGGAGCTGCGGTTCGGCGATTTCCGCACCGCCCCCGAACCGTTCGACACGGCGATGATGCAGGTGACCGGACTGCCGGTCGGGGCACCGGCGACCTATGGGTGGCCACTGGGGTCCGTCGATCACGAGGCGGGGACGCTGCCGCTCGGCGGTGATCTCGTCGACGAGCACGGGCGGCTGCGCGCCGTGGACGGCGCCTACGTGGTCGGCCCGGCGTCCTTCCCTCGTTCCGGGGCGGCCAACCCCTCGCTCACCACGCTCGCTCTGGCCCACTGGACCGCGACCGGGCTGACGTCGACGTCCTGACCATGCGCCGGCACGCTGCAGGCCAGCCGGCGGTCAGTCAGCGGCTCACAGCTCGTCTGCGTGTGTGGCGACCTTGTGGAAGGCCGCCACAATCGCCTCTAGGCCGGCGGGCTCGGACAGTAGGGCGCGGTGGGGCAACAGGATCAGGTTCTCGTAGAGCGCCTCGGCCGCAGGGAAGCGTTGCTGCGCCGCCTCGCGCAGTCGGTCATGCAGCCACCGGTAGCGTTCCTTGGTCTGCGGGCAGTACAGGATGTTGTCGTGCAGCGGCCGATCCGAGCGGTACACGCGCAGGCCGAGTTCGGCCGCCAGCGCGGCGCACACCCGATCGGTCGGCGCGTCCGCGAAGGCGCCGGGGTCGCGGCGCACGGTGTAGGCGAAGATGCTTGGCAGCTCCAGCTGGGCTGGCCGGGCCATGGGCCGCACGCCCGGCACCCCGGCGAGTTCGCTGTCGAGCAGCTCGGCCGCCCGGGCCCGCTGCCGCAACTGCTGGGGCAACCGTTCGAGCTGGTCGAGCAGCAGCGCCGCAGGCAGCTCGGCCAGGCAGTGGTTGGTGCCCATCACCTCGCCCGCCTCGACCAGGTAGGGATAGCCGATGTCCGGCTCGGCGGCGGGATAACGCCGGGCATCCGCCCGTAATTGTTGGAGCCGGTCGTAGAGCGCCGGATCCTTGGTGACGACGGCGCCGCCCTCACCGCAGGTGAGCACCTTTCCCTGCTGCATGCTGAAAGCCCCCACCGCGCCCAGCGAGCCGGCCGGCCGGCCTCCCCAGCGGGCGCCGTGCGCCTGCGCGCAGTCCTCGACTACTGGCAGCCCGTGCGCGGCCGCCAGGGCGCCGATCGCGTCCATATCGGCCATTCGACAGTGCAGGTGCACGACGGTGACCGCGCGGGTTCGCTCGGTCACCGCGGCCGACAGGGCCCGGGGATCCATACATCCGGTTTGCGGGTCGACATCGACGAACACCGGGACCGCGTTGACATTGAGCACCGCCGTCGCCGTGGCCACCCAGGTCAGCACCGGGACAATCACCTCGTCCCCGGCTCCCACCCCGAGCGCCTCCAATGCGATCATCAGACTGCTCGAACCGTGGTCGGTGCTCACGCAATACGGCACCTCGACGAATTCGGCGAACCTACGGGCGAACACCTGCTCGTAGGGCTGCGCGCCGGTCCAGCCGCTGCTGACCGTCCACCGGCCGCTGCCCAGCGCGGCGACGACCCGTTCGGATGTGCGCGCGTCATGCTGCGGCCACGCCGGCCAACCGTCTTGCCACAGCGGCGAGCCCCCGGCGATCGCGAGCGTGGCCATTCACGTTCTCCTCGTCTTGGCGGGCACCGCTGGGTTACCCAATGCACCGAGCCAGTCCCGGCGTACTTAACGCGAGATTACGTTCCCGGGACGTCTTGAGTGCCTGACGAAAACGGGCTTGCCGCCGTGCGGGCCCTAATGACAGCTGCGGTCGAGTCCTCCGACGAGAATCGGTCCTTTCATACGACTTCACCGACACAAAACTGTGGCGGTGCACCCATGATCCAGCGGGCGGTAGGTGGCCGACCATCCGCCCCCACGAACCGTCTCTGACGATCATGTGTTGCCTAAGGGGAAGGAATTTTCGTCGCACGATTCCTCGCATTGCGCATTTACCGCCCAGGGCTGGGCATGGGCATGTTCGGCATCGGGGACATGCTCGGCATCGATGGCATTGGCGACATCGACGGCATGCCAGGCGTATTCGGCATGTTTCCCATCGGCATCTTCATGCCGTCCATCATTTTCTTCATGTCCTCTCTCATGGCGGCACAACACGGCATGTCTCCATTCATGGAGCCACAACAGTTAGGGTGCGCGAACAGAAGGTATAGACCCGCGACGATCACGAAGATGCCGACCGCGATGCCGGTAATGGCAACGGCTGGGTAGAGCCAGCGAGTCCACCGGGGGTGGTGGCGGCCGGAGGGGTGGGGGGTTGTGTCGGTCATTGCTTCCCTACCTTTCTGGGTGTTCCAGGCCGAACCGTACACACTCTTGTTTTCGGTGTGTGGGCAATCAAGGTCGGGGGTCGGCGCATCGAGCTTGGCGAGGTGGATTCCGCGCTGGTGAATCTGCTCGGCGTCAGCGCCGCAGCTGCCGCCGTGCGGCGCACGCCCGGCGCCGGCGAGCTTGCTGGTCGGCTACATCGTGAGCATCGATCCATCGTTCGATGTGGCGGCCGCACGGACGGCGCTGGAGCAAACGCTGCCCGCGGCGCTGGTGCCGCGGCTGGTGCTCGTTGAGCAGTTGCCCGCCCGCATGTCGGGCAAAGTGAACCAGGACGCGCTGCCGTGGCCGGTTGGCGAAATGGCGAATGAATCGCCAAACCTCGGGGACACGATGGGCTGGCTGGCCGGGCCGTGGCGCCAGGTATTGGGCGCTGCCATCGACGGGCCGGACGCCGATTTCTTCGCGCTGGGTGGCGAATCGCTGTCGGCGGCTCAGCTGGTGGAAGCGCTGCGCCACCGCTATCCGCAGATGACGATAGCCGAGCTCCACGACCATCCCCGGCTGTCGTCGTTGGCCCGTTTTATCGATGAGTTCGATCCGCCGGTCCGCGTCGCGCCGCACGCGGTGCGCCCGACGCCCGTGGTGGACACAGGCCGCGCAGGTGCTGCTGTCGCTACCGCTGCCGACCCTGACGGCATGCAGTGGGGTGAGGTGGCTGGCGCTGGCAACACTGTCGCCGGCCCGCTGCGGCTGCTGTCATGGCCGGTGACGGTCGACGGGTGGTGGATCATCGCCGGATTTCTGTTGTTCATCACCCCGGCGGGGCGCATAGCCATCGCGGTCTTCGGAGCGCGGCTGCTGCTATCACGCTTGCAGCAGGGCACCTACCGGCGCGGGGGCTCCGAGCACCTGCGGGTCGCTGCAGCTGAAAGCGCTGCGGTCCCTCGTCGAGACCTGCCAGCTGATCCCGTTGATGGTGATGATTGCCATCGGCGTCGCCGTCGTGGACGCATTGCGTTGGCTGGCAAGCGAATTCGGCTACGGCTGGGCTGCTCTGGGCAGCGGTGTCGTGCTGCTGGCGGCCGGCGCGATCGCCGGCGCTGCCACGATACTGGCGAAATGGTTGTCGGTCGGCCGCATCCGGGTGACCGAGCGGCCGCTGTGGTCGTCGTTCGTGTGGCGCAACGAGGTGTCTGAAGCCTTCGTGCAGACGGTGGCGGCCCCTGGTTCGCGCGGGGGCCCGCGGCACGCCGGTGTTGAACCTGTGGTTGCGCGCGCTGGGCAGCGGCGCCAGCGTCAACCGCGGCTGCGTGGTTCAGACGCATTTGTTCCACGACCGGATCATGCGCACCGGCACGGTGGTCCTGGAATCCGGAGCTACGCCGGGCCCGCATAGTGTGGCGCTGCCGACGGCCCGGCCGGGTACCGGCGCCACCGTCGGACCGGCGTCGCTGGTGATGCGCGGCGAGCACGTGCCGTCGTCGACCTGCTGGCAGGGAAATCCCATCGCGCCGTGGGTGTTCCGCAAGAAACGCCTGGGCCGGGCGGTCGGCGGCCAACCGAGAACATCGCCGCGTGAGGAATCCTGCCGAGGCGGCCGGAAAAGTGCGCGCGCTGGCGCCGCCATGATCGACCCGGAGCTGAGTCGCGCTACGAACTTCCACATGGAATACAACGTCGCAAGCAACCGGCTGTCGGGTGGGGCCACGATCACCGCGGTCACCGGCACATGCCTTTCGGCAGCGCACCTTCGAGAGCTGTCAGGGTGGGTTCAAGCACCGGTAGATCCGGCAGGTGGCTCGCGGACGAGCCGGGGTCCTTCAACCCGGTCGACGTCGACAACACCACCACGCTCTCATCAGGATCGATCCACTTCCGCTCGGCAAGTTGTTGAGCTGCGAGCACCGCCAACACGGACGCCCCTTCTGCGTAAATGCCTTCGGTCGAGGCCAATTCGAGTTGCATGCGGGCGATCGCGTCATTGCTTGGTTCGGCGATTGCCGTCCCGTTGGTGGCTTTTATGGCGTCCAATCCCTGATAGGTGGCCCTTCGCGTCGCCACGGAAAACGCCATTGACGGCTGAGTGGCAACCGTTGGCTGCTCTCCTTCTTCGCAATGGAGCCCGCCGACGTAGGCGCCGAACGGGTCGACCGCGACCAACCTGGGCATGCGGCTGATAAGACCCAAACCGACGAGGTCGGAAAATCCCCGGCGAAGACCGGCCAACCCGTCACCGTGGGCGGTTGGCACCACGACAACGTCGGGCGTTTCGCCGAGTTGGCGCCACAGCTCGAAGGCGATCGTCTTGTACCCCTGAATGCCAAACGGATTGGAGCCGATCTGGGGAGTTACAAGCCCGGATACCGGCATCCAGCCGAACGCCTCGACCGCCGCCCGCAGCACCGACCACCGGTCCGGGCCGTTGTCGTAAGCGACGACGCAGGCGCCGTAGGCCTGCATCAGAATCCTGATCTCGCGCGGCACTGAAGACACGGTGAGCACCACGCAGCCAAGCCCCGCGGCGGCGGCGTAGGCGGCGACCGCTGCGCCGTGGTTGCCGGTCGAGGAGACGACGACGGTTGAAGCTCCAAAGGCCGCCGCCTTCGTGACGGCGACCGCTGCGAGCCTGTCCTTGTATGACCATGTCGGATTGCGCGCCTCGTCTTTGAGCATGAGTCTGCGCAAGCCCAGTCGTGTCCCCATCCGACGCAACGAAACCAGAGGCGTCCCACCTTCGCCCAGGCTCACCGGGACGTCGTCGGGCGCCAACGGCAGCAATCCGCGAAAGCCGAAAATGCCCGGCTGGGACGCCTGCCACGGCAAGGGACCCGGCGCCAACGCGTATGCAGGGGCCAGATTGACTCCGATGCCGTGGCGGGCGCAGGCCGGGCATCCCAACGATGCTTGGTCTTCTGTTGCTTGCACTTCGCACCGGGGACAACGGAGAAACCCAAGATAGCGTGCGTTCATAGTGTTACGACGGCGAATTCCCGATCGAGCATGGTTAGAGGTCTGACCCATCTTCGGTGACCACCCCAGGCATTTTCCGGTCGACCACCGCGGTGGATTCGGTGAAAGTGCGGTGATCCGGGCTTACGTGGCATGTACTTCCCGATCGAGGCAACCATGACACGTAACTGTACGACTGGGCTTGACCCCGTTTGGTGGACATAGGGTCAGGCGGCCTGTGCCGTCTGAGTGAATGTGTTTTCGTATTCGACCGGGCTGATCATGCCGATAGCCGAATGTCGTCTGCGCCGGTTGTAGACCCGCTCGATCCAGTCGCCGACAACGAGCTTAGCCGCCGCCCGGTTGGGCACAAGTACCGGTCATAGAACTCGACTTTCAATGTGGCCCATAATGATTCGGATGCAGCGTTATCCCAACACACCCCGGTACGGCCGACCGAGCGGGCCACGTTGTGTGCCGGTCAGCGAAGCGTGCGAGCTGCGCGCAGGTGTACCAAGAGCCGAGGTCGGCATGCTCGCCGCGCATTGCCACCGCCATCGCGACCGCGGACTCCACGAGATCGGTACGCACGTGGT
>NZ_JAEKMI010000042.1 GCF_020217485.1 Mycobacterium sp. WUMAC-067
CGTCGACGACTCCTTCTTCGACCTCGGCGGCGACTCGCTGTCGGCGATGCGCCTGATCGCGGCCGTGAATACCGGTCTGAATGCCGGGGTTTCGGTGCGGGCGTTGTTCGAGGCGCCCACGGTGGCGCAGTTGGCCCCGCGCCTCGACGGCGGCGCGCAGCGGCTGTCGCGGGTGGTGGCGGGCGAGCGGCCGGCGGTGGTGCCGTTGTCGTTTGCGCAGTCGCGGTTGTGGTTCATCGATCAGCTGCAGGGGCCCTCGCCGATGTACAACATGGCGGCCGCGCTGCGGCTGCGCGGGCCGCTGGACACCGGCGCGCTGCGTGCCGCGCTCATCGACGTGGTGGCCCGCCACGAGAGTTTGCGCACGGTGTTTGCCGTGTCCGACGGGACGCCACAGCAGGTGGTGATACCCGCCGAGGGGGTCGATATCGGGTGGGACTTGATAGATGCCGCCGGCTGGTCGCCGGCACAGGTAAAGGAGGCCGTTGATGCCGCAGCCGGTTATGCATTTGATCTGTCAGCCGAAATACCCTTTCAGGCACAACTTTTCCAACTCGCCGAAGACGAGCATGTGCTGGTGGCGGTGGTCCATCATATTGCTGCGGATGGTTGGTCGCTGAATCCTCTGGTACACGACCTCGGCGTCGCCTACGCCGGCCGCTGCGCCGGACGGGCACCGCAATGGTCGCCGCTGGCGGTGCAGTACGTGGACTACACGCTGTGGCAGCGAGCCCAATTCGGTGACCTCGACGACCCGGGCAGCCCCATCGTCGGGCAGCTCGCGTATTGGGAGCGGACCCTGGCGGGGCTGCCCGAGCGGGTCGAGTTGCCGACGGACCGGCCGTACCCGTCGGTGGCCGATTACCGCGGCGCCAGCGTGGACATCGACTGGCCGGCCGAGTTGCAGCAACACATCCGCGCGGTGGCGCGGGCGCACCACGCCACCGATTTCATGGTGGTGCAGGCGGCCCTGGCGGTGCTGCTAAGCAAGATCACCGCGACTTCCGATGTGGCGGTGGGCTTTCCGATCGCCGGGCGGCGCGATCCCGCTTTGGACGAGCTGGTGGGCTTCTTCGTCAACACGTTGGTGCTGCGGGTCGATCTGGCCGGCGATCCCAGCGTTGCCGACGTCTTGGCCCGGGTGCGACGGCGCAGCCTGGAGGCCTACGAAAATCAGGACGTGCCGTTCGAGGTGCTGGTGGAGCGGCTCAACCCCACTCGCTCCCTGACGCATCATCCGCTGACGCAGGTGATGTTGGCCTGGCAGGGCAACGATCCCGCCGAGCTGAACCTGGGTGAGCTGCAGATCACCGCAGTCCCGGTCCAGACCCGCACCGCGCGTACGGATTTGACGTTCTCCCTGTTCGAGCGCTGGAGCGGAGACGGCCGCCCCGCGGGGATCGGCGGCACCGTCGAGTTCCGCACCGACCTGTTCGACGTCGCAACCGTTCACACGCTGACCGAACGGTTGCGGCGGGTGTTGGTCGCCGTGACCGCCGACCCGGGCCGCAGACTCTCTTCGATCGACGTGCTTGACGACGACGAGCGCGCCCAACTCGACGAGTGGGGCAACCGTTCGGCGTCGGGCCGGGCGGCGCCGGGAGCGTCGATTCCGGCGCTCTTCGGCGCGTGGGTAAAGCGGGTGCCGCACGCGGTGGCGATCAGTTGCGGCGGACGTTCGTGGACCTATGAGCACGTGGAATCGGACGCGAACCGACTGGCGCACCTGCTGATTGGGCGGGGCGTGCGCCGGGGCCACCGCGTGGGCGTGTTGCTGGAGCGCTCGCCCGAGGCCGTGATCGCGATCCTGGGGGTGCTGAAGACGGGCGCGGCCTACGTGCCGATGGACCCGGCGGTGCCGACGGCGCGGATCGGCTTCATGGTCGCCGACGCCGGCATGCGCGTCGTGGTGACCAGCGGCGAGTTGCGTTCTCGGCTGGGCGAATTCGGCGGGGTCGTCGTCGAGGTCGACGACCCGGGCCTGGCGGCCCATCCGGCGACGGCGGTGACCGGCGTGGGCCCGGCGGCCGACGACATCGCGCACGTCATCTACACCTCGGGCACCACGGGCACGCCCAAGGGGGTGGCGGTCAGTCACGCGAACGTGACGCAGCTGTTCGGCTCACTGGACGCCGGAGTGGAACTGGGGCCGGAACAAGTATGGAGCCAGTGCCATTCGCTGGCGTTCGACTTCTCGGTGTGGGAGATCTGGGGGGCGCTGCTGCACGGCGGCCGCCTGGTGGTGGTGCCCGATTCCGTGGCCCGTTCGCCGGAAGAGTTGCACGCCACGCTGATCGGCGAGCGCGTCACGGTGTTGACGCAGACGCCGACGGCGCTGGGGATGCTGTCGCCGCAGGGCCTGGAGGCGGTCACGCTGGTGGTGGGGGCCGAGCCGTGTCCGGGAGAGCTGGTGGATCGCTGGGCGCCCGGCCGGGTGATGCTCAACGTGTACGGCCCGACGGAGACCACCATGTGGGTGTCGCACAGTGCGCCCCTGACGGCGGGGCCGGCGCGGTCCGAGCCACCGGCGATCGGGTCGCCGGTGGCCGGGGCGGCGCTTTTCGTGCTGGACGCGTGCTTGCGTCCGGTACCTGCCGGGGTGGTGGGGGAGTTGTACGTGGCCGGCGCCGGGGTGGGCGCCGGCTATCTGGGCCGGGCGGGCCTGACCGCGTCACGTTTTGTGGCGTGCCCGTTCGGCGGGCGCGGGACGCGCATGTATCGCACCGGCGACATGGTCCGGTGGAGCGGCTCTAGTTTCGGCGACGGGCAGTTGCACTACGTGGGCCGCGCCGATGAGCAGGTCAAGGTTCGGGGCTATCGCATCGAGCTGGGCGAAATCCGCTCTGCGCTGGCCGAATTGGAGGGCATTGAGCAAGCCGCGGTGATTGCCCGCGAGGATCGTGCCGGCGAGAAGCGCCTCGTCGGCTATGTGACCGGAGCCGCTGACCCCGCCGATATTCGGGCCCGGTTGGGTCAGCGGCTCCCCACCTACATGGTGCCGTCGGCGGTGGTGGTGCTCGACGCAATGCCGTTGACGGTCAACGGCAAGCTCGACACCCGCGCCCTGCCCGTGCCGGAGTACCGGGACGTCGACCGCTACCGCGCGCCGGACGACGCGCTCCAGGAGGCCCTGGCCGGCATCTACGCCCGGGTGCTCGGCGTCGAACGCGTCGGGGTCGACGACTCCTTCTTCGACCTCGGCGGCGACTCCTTGTCCGCGATGCGTCTGATCACCGCGGTCAACGCCGACCTGGACGCCGGGCTGACGGTCCGATCCGTCTTCGAGGCCCCCACCGTCGCGCAGTTGGCGACGCGGGTCGAGGCGGGCGCCCGTCGGGCCGGAGGGTTGGTGGCCGGCGAGCGGCCGGCGCTGGTGCCATTGTCGTTCGCCCAGTCCCGCCTGTGGTTCATCGAACAGCTGCAGGGGCCGTCGCCGGTGTACAACATGGCGGTCGCCCTGCGGCTGCGCGGGCGCCTGGACACCGACGCGATGGGGGCCGCGCTGGACGACGTGGTGGCCCGCCACGAAAGCCTGCGGACGCTCTTCCCCGCGCCCGACGGCGCCCCCCACCAGGTGGTGGTGCCCGCCGAGCGGGCCGACGTCAACTGGCAGGTCGTCGACGCGACGCGGTGGCCCGCGTCCTGGCTGGCGGAGGCCACCCAGGACGCGGCGCGCTACACCTTCGACCTCGCCACCGAAATCCCGGTGCGGGCATGGCTTTTCCACACCGGCGAGGACGAACACGTGTTGGTGGCCGTGGTCCATCACATCGCCGCGGACGGATGGTCGCTGACGCCGCTGGTGCGCGACCTGGGGGCGGCCTACGCCAGCCGGTGTGCAGGGCGGCCCCCGGAGTGGTCGCCGCTGCCGGTGCAGTACGTCGATTACACGCTGTGGCAACGCGCCCAATTCGGCGACCTCGACGACCCCGACAGCCCGATCGCGGCGCAACTGAACTACTGGGAGCGGGCCCTGGCCGGGCTTCCGGAACGCGTTGAGCTGCCCACGGATCGGCCCTATCCGCTGGTGGCCGACTATCGCGGGTCCAGTGTCGACGTGCAGTGGCCGGCCGCCCTGCAGCACCAGGTCGCCCAGCTCGCGCGGGCACACAACGCAACGAGTTTCATGGTCGTGCAGGCGGCCCTGGCGGTGCTGTTGTCCGCCTTGAGCGCGAGTTCCGATGTGGCCGTGGGGTTCCCGATCGCCGGGCGGCGCGACCCGGCCCTGGACGAGGTGGTCGGGTTCTTCGTCAACACCCTGGTCCTGCGGGTCGACCTCAGCGGCGAACCCAGCGTCACCGAGCTGCTGGCCCGGGTGCGACGGCGCAGCCTGGACGCCTACGAACACCAGGACGTGCCGTTCGAGGTGCTGGTGGAACGGCTCAACCCCACCCGCACCATGGCGCATCATCCGCTGGTGCAGGTCATGCTGGCCTGGCAGAACAACGATCCCGTCGACATGAGCCTCGGCGACGTGCGGGTGACGCCGCTGCCGCTGGAAACCCAGGTGGCCCGCATGGATTTGGTGTGGTCGCTGGCCGAACAGTGGGACGAGGACGGCGAGCCCGCCGGCATCGGCGGAACGGTGGAATTCCGCACCGACGTCTTCGACGCGGCCAGCATCGAGACGCTCGTCGCGCGGTTGCGGCAGGTGTTGGCCGCCATGACCGCCGACCCCGCCCGACCGCTGTCATCGATCGACGTGCTGGGCGCCGACGAGCACGCGCGTCTCGACGCGATGGGCAACCGCGCCGTGCTGAGCCGTCCCGCCACCGGACGCGCGTCGATTCCGGCGTTGTTCGCCGCGCAGGTCGCGCGGGCGCCCGACGCGGTCGCGATCACCTGCGGCGCGCGGTCGTGGACCTACCGCGAACTGTACGAAACCACAAACCGGTTGGCGCACACGCTGATTGACCGTGGTGCGGGCCCGGGCCAGCGGGTGGCGGTGGTGCTCCCACGGTCGGCCGAGGCGATCGTGGCGATCCTGGCGGTGCTCAAGACCGGGGCGGCCTATGTGCCGATCGACCCGGCGCTGCCGGCCGCCCGCATCGACTTCATGCTCACCGACGCCGCGCCGATCGCGGCGATCAGCACGACCGAACTCCGCCCCCGGCTACGCAATCCCGAACTCGTCATCGATGTCGACGACCCCGCCGTGGCCACCCAACCCGCCACCGGGTTGCCGGACCCGTCGCCCGACGACATCGCGTACGTCATCTACACCTCCGGAACCACCGGTGCGCCCAAGGGGGTGGCGGTCACGCACCACAACGTCACCCAACTGTTGCGGTCGGTCGACGCCCAACTGGGCCTGGGGCAGGTGTGGAGCCACTGTCACTCCCTGGCCTTCGACTTCTCGGTCTGGGAAATCTTCGGCGCACTGCTGCGCGGCGGGCGCCTGGTCGTCGTACCCGACGACATCGTCCGCTCGCCGGAAGACCTGCACGCCTTGCTGATTGCCGAACGCGTCACCGTGTTGAGCCAGACCCCCTCGGCGGTGGCGGCGCTCTCGCCGCACGGACTGGAATCGGTGGCGCTGGTCGTCGGCGGTGAGCCGTGCCCGGTCGAGGTGATGGATCGGTGGGCCCCCGGGCGGGTGATGGTCAATCAATACGGACCCACCGAGACCACGATGTATGCGGCCATGACGGCGCCGCTGACGGCGGGCCGCGCTCCGGTGCCGATCGGTTCGCCGGTGCCCGGGGCCGCCCTGTTCGTGTTGGATCCGTGGTTGCGCGCGGTGCCGCCCGGCGTGGTCGGTGAGCTCTACATCGCCGGCCGCGGCGTCGCCGCGGGTTATCTGGGCCGGGCGGCGTTGACGGCGTCGCGGTTCGTGGCGTGTCCGTTTGGCGGGAACGGGACCCGGATGTATCGCACCGGGGACGTGGTGCGGTGGGGCGACGATGGTCAGCTGGAGTACCTCGGGCGCGCGGACGAGCAGGTCAAGATTCGCGGGCACCGCGTCGAGCTGGGCGAAATCCGTTCCGCGCTGGCCGAATTGGACGGCGTCGAGCAGGCCGTGGTGGTCGCCCGTGGTGACCACGCCGCGGCGCGGCTGGTGGGCTATGTGACCGGTGCGGTCGACCCGTCCGGGCTACGGGCGCGGCTCGCCGAGCGGCTGCCGTCCTACATGGTCCCGTCGGCGGTGGTGGCGCTGGACGCGTTGCCGTTGACGGCCAACGGCAAGCTCGACACTCGCGCCCTGCCGGAACCGGAATACCCGGTGAGCCGGTACCGGGCGCCGTCCGACGCGATCGAGGAGATCCTGGCCGGCATCTACGCGCAGGTGCTGGGCGTGGAGCGCGTCGGTGTGGATGATTCGTTCTTCGACCTGGGTGGGGACAGCATCCTGTCGATGCAGGTGGTGTCCCGGGCGCGGGCGGCCGGCGTAATGTGCCGTCCCCGAGATGTTTTCGTCGAGCAGACGGTGGCGGGGCTGGCGCGGGTCGTCACGCTGGCCACCGGCGAGGACGACGTCGTCGACGAGGGGACCGGGCCGGTGGTGGCGACCCCGATCATGCGGTGGCTGCAGGACATCGACGGGCCGGTCGAGCAGTTCAACCAGACCATGGTGCTGGCCGCGCCCGCCGGGGTGAGCCAGGCCGATGTCGTGGCGGTGCTGCAGGCGTTGCTGGATCGCCATCCGATGCTGCGGCTCTGCGTCGACGACGACGGTGCCGGCGGCTGGGACTTGCACGTTCCTGAGCCGGGTGCGGTGGATGCCCGGGCCTGCCTGCGCGCCGTCGACGTGCTCTCGGAGGCAGCGCTGATGCGGGCCCGGTCGCGGCTGAACCCGGACGCCGGCGTGATGCTGTGCGCGGTATGGGCAAGCGCGACAAACCAATTAGCGTTGATCGTCCACCACCTGGCCGTCGACGGCGTGTCGTGGCGGACCCTGATCGAGGACCTCAACATCGCCTGGGCCCAACATCACCGCGGCCAGCCCATCGAGCTGCCCGCGCCGGGCACCTCGTTCGCCCGCTGGTCGTCGCTGCTGGCCGAGCACGCGAAGGACGCGGCGGTGACCGAGCAGGCGGACGCGTGGCGACGGATCGCCGAGACGCCGCCCGCGCTGCCGCCCGCCCAGCCGTGGGACACGTACGAGTCGGCCGGGCAGTTGTCGGCGTCGCTGGACGCAGAGACGACCCGCCAGCTGCTGGGAGAGGTGCCCGCCGCGTTTCACGCCGGGGTGCAGGACATCTTGCTGATCGCCTTCGGCCTGGCGTTCACCGAGTTCCTGGGGTCCGTGGGGACCGTGACGCCGATCGGCATCGACGTCGAGGGTCACGGCCGCAGCGAGGAGCTGGCCCCGCACGCGGACCTGTCGCGCACCGTGGGGTGGTTCACCGCGAAGTACCCCGTCGCCCTGAACGTCCACGGGCTGGACTGGGCCCGCGTCGTCGCGGGCGAGGCCGCGCTGGGCGCGGCGATCAAGGACGCCAAGGAGCAACTGCGCGCCCAGCCCGACGGCCTCACCTACGGGCTGTTGCGTTACCTGAATCCCGAAGTGGGCCTGGGCGTCCCGGACCCGGCCATCGGGTTCAACTACCTGGGCCGCCTCGGCGCAGCGTCCACCGAACTGTCCGACGAGCTATGGCGACTCAGCCCGAACAGTCTGGCGCTGAGCGCCGCGACCGCTGCGGTGGCCCTGCCGCTGCCGCACACGCTGGAACTCAACGCCGGCACCATGGACACCGAGGCTGGCCCGCACCTGCACGCCAACTGGACGTGGGCGTCCTCGGCGCTGACCCACGAACAGGTAAACCTGTTGAGCCAGTTGTGGTTTGACGCGCTGGCCGGATTCTGCGCGCACGTGCGCCGTGGCGGCGGCGGGTTGACCCCGTCGGACATCGCCCCGGCACGCCTCACCCAGCAGCAGATCGACGACCTCGAACGGCGCTACGACGTCGCCGATGTCTTGCCGCTGACCCCGCTGCAGCAGGGACTGCTCTTTCATTCGACGACGCAACCCGACGGTGACGTGTACGCCGTCCAGCTGAACATCACGCTGCGCGGCGCGCTCGACCCGCAGCGGCTGCACCGCGCCGTGCAGATGGTCGTCGCCCGCCACCCCAACCTCGCGGCCCGGTTCTGTTCCGACTTCGGCGACCCGGTGCAGATCATCCCGGCGGACCCCGAAATCGCCTACCGGAAAGTCGAACTCGACGGCGGTGACATCGACGACCAAGTCCGGCGGATCTCCGCTTCGGAACGCGCCGCGCTGCGAGACCTCGCCGGCCAACCGCCCTTGCGGGCCACGCTGGTGCGCACCGCGGACGACGAGTTCCGGTTCGTGCTCACCGTCCACCACATCGTGATGGACGGCTGGTCGCTCCCGATCCTGCTGCAAGAAATCTTCGCCGGCTATCACGGGTCCCGGCTACCCGCGCCGGCGCCCTACCGCCGCTTCGTCACCTGGCTCGCGCAGCGCGACGCCGCGGCCGCCCGCGCGGCCTGGCGCGCGCTGCTCGACGGTTTCGATACCCCCACCCTGGTGGCGCCGCCGGGCCGCGCAGAACTCGGGCCGCGGGGAGTCGCCGTCGTGCAGCTCTCCGCCGAAACTACCGGTGCGCTCGGCGAACTCGCCCGCTCCCGTCGCACCACGCTGAACACCGTGCTGCAGGCCGCCTGGGCGCAGCTGCTGATGTCGCTCACCGGCCGGCGCGACGTCGCCTTCGGCACCGCGGTGTCCGGCCGGCCGGCCGACCTGCCCGGCGCCGAATCCATGGTGGGCCTGCTGATCAACACCGTGCCGGTGCGCGCCCACGCCACCGCCGCGACGACCGTCGCCGAATTTCTGGACCGGTTGCAGCGCGCCCACAACGACACCGTGGAGCACCAGCACCTGGCGCTGAACGACATCCACCGCAGCACCGGGCACGACCAGCTCTTCGACACGTTGCTGGTGTACGAGAACTATCCGATCAACGCCGCGGCGCTCTCGGCGGCCGAGGACTTGACCGCCACCGAATTCACCAGCCACGACTACAATCACTACCCGCTGTCGCTGCAAGCCATGCCGGGCGACGAATTGCGCCTGCGCATCGAGTTCGACACCGACGTGTTCGACCCGGCCGCCGCCGACGCCCTGCTCGAGCGGTTGCACCGGCTCCTTGCGGCCATGCCCACCGATCCGGCCCGCCGGTTGCTGGCACTGGATCTGCTCGACGCGCCGGAGCATGCCCGGCTACACCTGTGGGGCAACCGGGCGGTGCTGACCGAGCGACCGCGCGCCCCGCTATCGCTGCCGGCCGTGTTCGCCGCGCAAGTGGCCCGCGTTCCCGAGGCGGGAGCGGTCACCTTCGAGGGCCGCTCGATGACATACCGCGAACTCGACGAGGCATCGAATCGACTGGCGCACACGCTGATCGAGCGCGGGGCCGCGCCGGGGGAGTGCGTGGCGCTGCTGTTCCCCCGCTCGGCCGAGGCCATCGTGGCGATCCTCGCGGTGCTCAAGACGGGGGCGGCCTACCTGCCGATCGACCCGGCCCTGCCCGCGACGCGCATCGAGTTCGTGCTCGGCGACGCCGCCCCGGTGGCCGCGGTCACGACCGCCGACCTGCGGGCCCGGCTGGACGGATTCGACCTACCGGTCATCGATGCCGGCGACGCCGCCCGCACCGGCTCCACCGCCCCGTTGCCGACGCCCGCGCCCGAGAACATCGCCTACCTCATCTACACCTCGGGGACGACCGGCGTCCCGAAAGGCGTTGCGGTCACCCACCATAACGTCACCCAGTTGCTGGAATCCCTGCGCGCGCCGCTGCCCGGGGCGGGGGTGTGGTCGCAATGCCACTCGTACGGCTTCGACGTCTCGGTGCAGGAGATCTGGGGCGCGCTGGGCGGCGGTGGCCGGTTGGTGGTGGTGCCCGAGTCGGTGACACGCTCGCCGGACGAGCTGCACGCCCTGCTGGCCGCCGAGCGGGTCAGCGTGCTGAGCCACACCCCGTCGGCGCTGACCGCGCTGTCACCGCGAAAGCTACACTCGGCGTTGATCATCGGCGGCGAGCCCTGCCCGGCCGCGCTCGCGGACCAATGGGCCCCGGGCCGGGTGATGATCAACGCCTACGGCCCGACGGAAACCACCGTGGACGCGGTGCTCAGCACGCCGCTGTCCGCGGGCGTCGGGCCGCCGCCGCTGGGGTCGCCGGTCGCCGGGGCCGCGCTGTTCGTGCTGGACGACTGGCTGCGGCCGGTACCCGCCGGCGCGATCGGCGAGCTGTACGTGGCGGGGCGCGGCGTCGCGGTCGGGTATGCGCGCCGCGCCGGTTTGACGGCATCGCGGTTCGTCGCCTGCCCGTTCGGTGCGGCCGGTGCGCGCATGTACCGCACCGGCGACCTGGTGCGCTGGGCACCCGACGGCAAGCTGCACTACGTCACCCGCGCCGACCACCAGGTCAAAATTCGTGGCCACCGCATCGAACTGGGCGAAATCCACACGGCGCTGGCCGAATTGGACGGGGCCGGGCAGGTCGCCGTGATCGCCCGCGAGGACCAGCCCGGCGATAAGCGGCTCGTCGGCTACATCACCGGCACCGCCGACCCCGCCGGGCTCCGCACCCTGCTGGCCGAACGGCTACCCGGCCACATGGTGCCGGCCGCGGTGGTGGCGATCGAGGCATTGCCGCTGACACCCAACGGCAAGCTCGACACCGGCGCCCTGCCGGCACCCGAATACACCGCCGGTCGGTATCGGGCCCCGTCCACGCCCACCGAGGAGATCTTGGCGGACATCTATGCCCAGGTGCTGGGCCTCGAACGGGTCGGCGTGGACGACTCCTTCTTCGACCTGGGCGGGGATTCGCTGTCGGCGATGCGGGTGATCGCGGCGATCAACACCGGGCTCGACGCGCGCCTCGGCGTCCGAACGCTGTTCGAAGCGCGCACGATTGGTCAGCTGGCCGCGCGCGTCAGCGCAGGCGGCGCCCGCCGCGCCGGCGTGGTGGCAGCCGCCCGGCCGGCGGTGGTGCCGCTGTCGTTCGCACAATCGCGGCTGTGGTTCATCGATCAGCTGCACGGGCCGTCACCGGTGTACAACATGGCGGCGGCGTTGCGCCTCACCGGACGCCTGGACGTCGGCGCGCTGGGCGCCGCGCTGCGCGACGTGGTAGCGCGGCACGAGACTCTGCGGACGGTGTTCGCCGCCACCGAGGGCATACCGCAGCAGGTGGTGCTGCCGCCCGACCGGGCCGACGTCACATGGCAGACCATCGACGCCACCGACTGGTCACCGGCCCGGCTGGAGGGCGCCATCGGCGACGCGGCCCGGCACACCTTCGAGCTTGCGACCGAAATCCCCTTGCGGGCAATGCTTTTCCGGGTGGGCGACGAGGAGCACGTGCTGGTGGCCGTGGTACACCACATCGCCGCCGACGGCTGGTCGCTGACCCCGCTGGTCCGCGACCTGGCCCTCGCCTATGCCAGCCGGACGGCCGGGGACCCCCCGGACTGGGCGCCGCTGCCGGTGCAGTACGTCGACTACACGCTCTGGCAGCGCGCCCAATTCGGCGACCTGGAAGACCCGGACAGCCCGATCGCCGCCCAGCTGGCGTACTGGGAGGAGGCGCTGGCCGGACTGCCCGAACGGCTGGAGCTGCCCACCGACCGCCCGTACCCCGTGGTGGCCGACTACCGCGGCGCCAGCGTGGCCGTGGATTGGCCCGCGGAGTTGCAGCAGGGGGTCCGGGCGGTGGCGAGCGCACACAACGCGACGAGTTTCATGGTGGTGCAGGCCGCCCTGGCGGTGCTGCTGGCCAAGATCAGCGCGAGTTCCGATGTGGCCGTGGGTTTCCCGATCGCCGGCCGGCGCGACCCCGCCCTCGACGACGTCGTCGGCTTCTTCGTCAACACCCTGGTGCTGCGCGTCGACCTCGGCGGTGACCCCTCGACGACCGATCTACTGGCCCGGGTGCGCCAACGCAGCCTGGCCGCCTACGAGCATCAGGACGTGCCGTTCGAGGTCCTCGTCGAACGGCTCAACCCCACCCGCAACCTCGCTCACCACCCGCTGGTGCAGGTCATGCTGGCCTGGCAGAACGACGAACCCACCGACCTGAGCCTCGGCGATGTGCGCGTCACCGCACTGCCGGCCGACACCCGCACCGCCCGCACCGACTTGGCCTGGTCGCTGGCCGAACGGTGGACCGCCGACGGCCGGCCGGCCGGCATCGGCGGCGCCGTGGAATTCCGCACCGACGTCTTCGACACCGCCACCGTCGAAGCGCTGATCACCCGCCTGCATCGGGTCCTGACGGCCATGACCGCCGACCCCGCCCGGCGGCTCTCGTCGATCGACGTGCTCGGCGCCGACGAGCACGCCCGCCTCGATACGATCGGCAACCGCGCGGCGCTGGATGGCCCGCCGCGCCCGCCGGTGTCCATCCCCGCGCTCTTCGCCGCCCAAGTCGCGCGTAGCCCCCAGGCGGTGGCGCTGACCGCCGCGGACCGCTCGATGACCTACCGCGAACTCGACGTCTCCGCAAACCGACTGGCGCACTTGCTCATTGAGCGGGGTGCCGGGCCGGGGCAGTGCGTGGCGGTGCTGATGGAACGCTCGGCCCTCGCGGTCACCGCGATCGTGGCGGTCCTGAAGACGGGGGCCGCCTACCTGCCGATCGACCCGGCGACACCGGACGCCCGGCTCGCGTTCATGCTGACCGACGCCGCACCGATCGCCGCCATCACCACCACGGACCTGCGAGACCGGCTGGACGGGTTCGACGGAGCGGTCATCGACGCCGACGAACCCGCCGTGCACACCCGGCCCGCCACCGCCCTGCCGGCCCCGGACCACGAGAACATCGCCTACGTCATCTACACCTCCGGCACGACCGGCACCCCCAAGGGCGTGGCGGTCACCCACCACAACGTCACCCAGCTGCTCGGCTCGCTGCGCGAGATTGTGGCGCCGGCGACATGGAGCCAGTGCCATTCGCTGGCCTTCGACTTCTCGGCGTGGGAGATCTTCGGCGCGCTGCTGGGCGGCGCGCGGCTGTTGATCGTGCCCGACGAGGTGGTGCGCTCGCCGGAAGACCTGCACGCCTTGCTGATTGCCGAGAACGTCAGCGTCCTGAGCCAGACCCCGTCGGCGTTCTCGGCGCTGCAGAGCGCGGACCGCGCCCAGTCGGGTCCACGGCTCAACGTCCAGACCCTCGTGTTCGGCGGCGAAGCGCTGATTCCGCAGCGGCTGGCGAAATGGCTCGACAACCATCCCGGACGCCCGCGCGTGATCAACATGTACGGCATCACCGAGACGACGGTGCACGCCTCCTACCGGGAAATCGTCGACAGCGACGTCGACGCGACCGCGAGCCCCATCGGAACGCCGTTGGCGCATCTGGGATTTTTCGTGCTGGACGCGTGGCTGCGGCCGGTGCCCGCCGGCGTGACGGGCGAGCTGTACATCGCCGGCTCCGGCGTGGCCGCGGGATACCTCGGCCAGGCCGGTCTTACGGCGTCGCGGTTCGTGGCCTGCCCGTTCGGCGCGGCCGGCGCGCGCATGTATCGCACCGGGGACCTGGTGCGTTGGAGCCCGGGCGGGCAGCTGCACTATCTCGGTCGCGCCGACGAACAGGTCAAGATCCGGGGCTACCGCATCGAGCTCGGCGAGATCCAGTCGGCGCTCACCGAATTGGACGGCGTCAAGCAGGCGGCGGTCGTCGCCCGCGAGGACCGGCCCGGCGACCGGCGGCTCGTCGGCTACGTCACCGGCACCGCCGACCCGGTCGACATCCGCGCCCGGCTGACCGAGCGGCTGCCGGCCTACATGGTCCCGGCCACGGTGCTCGCCGTCGACGCAATGCCGTTGACGCCCAACGGAAAACTCGACACCCGCGCGCTGCCCGCGCCCGACTACTCGCGCTGGTCCCAGGGCTCCGATCAGTACCGCGCCCCGACCACCGCCGTCGAGCAGGCGCTGGCCGCCATCTACGCTCACGTCCTGGGCGTCGAGGGTGTCGGGATCGACGACTCCTTCTTCGACCTCGGTGGGGATTCGCTGTCGGCCATGCGGCTGGTCGCGGAGGTCAACGCCGGCCTCGACGTCCACCTCGGCGTGCGAGCGTTGTTCGAAGCGCCCACCATTCGCCGATTGGCGGCGCGCCTGGGTACCGACGGCGGCGGACGCGCACCGCTGGTGGCCGGCGAGCGGCCGGAGATGGTGCCGCTGTCGTTCGCCCAGTCACGGTTGTGGTTCATCGGCCAATTGCACGGGCCCTCACCGGTGCACAACATGGCGATCGCCTTGCGGCTCGACGGGCGCCTCGACGCCGAGGCGTTCGGCGCGGCGCTGGCCGACGTGATGGCCCGTCACGAGAGCCTGCGGACGATGTTCCCGGCGCGCGAGGGAATACCGCGGCAGCTGGTCGTCGGCGTGGACGAGGCCGATTGCGGCTGGCAGATCAGCGACGCGCGCGGGTGGTCGACCACCCGGCTGGGCAACGCCGTCGAGACCCTGGTGGGTCACCGGTTCGACCTGGCCACCGAAATTCCTTTGCGGGCAATGCTTTTCCGGGTGAGCGATGACGAGCACCTGCTGGTGGCCGTGGTGCACCACATCGCCGCCGACGGGTGGTCGCTGACCCCCCTGGTCCGCGACCTGGGAGAGGCCTACGCCAGCCGCTCGGCCGGGTGCGCGCCGGACTGGGCGCCGCTGCCGGTGCAGTACGTCGACTACACGCTGTGGCAGCGCGCCCAATTCGGCGAACTGCAGGATCCGCACAGCCTGATCGCCGGGCAGGTGCGGTATTGGGAACACACCCTGGCGGGTATGCCCGAGCGGCTCGAATTGCCCACGGACCGGCCTTATCCGTTGGTGGCCGATTTCCGCGGCGCCAGCGTGGCCGTGGATTGGCCCGCGGAGTTGCAGCAGCGCGTGCGCGCGGTGGCCAACGCGCACAACGCGACGAGCTTCATGGTGGTGCAGGCCGCGCTGGCGGTGCTGCTCGCCAAGGTCAGCGCGAGTTCCGATGTGGCGGTGGGCTTCCCGATCGCCGGGCGGCGCGACCCGGCCCTCGACGACGTCGTGGGCTTCTTCGTCAACACCCTGGTGCTGCGCGTCGACCTGGCCGGTGACCCCACCATCGCCGAGGTGCTCGCCCACGTCCGCGCGCGCAGCCTGGCCGCCTACGAGCATCAGGACGTGCCGTTCGAGGTCCTCGTCGAACGGCTCAACCCCACCCGCAACCTCTCGCACCACCCGCTGGTGCAGGTCATGCTCGCCTGGCAGAACACCGACTCCGCCGACCTGAGCCTCGGCGATGTGCGCGTCACCCCCCTGCCGGTCGAGACCCGCACCGCCCGCATGGATCTCGCGTGGTCGCTGGCCGAGCGGTGGAGCGCCGACGGCCGGCCCGAGGGGATCGGCGGCGCCGTGGAATTCCGCACCGACGTCTTCGACACCGAGACCATCGAAGCGCTGGTCACCCGCCTGCATCGCGTGCTGACGGCCATCACGGACGACCCCACCCGGCGGTTGTCGTCGATCGACGTGCTCGGCGCCGACGAGCACGCCCGCCTCGCTGCGATCGGCAACCGCGCGGCGCTGGATGGCCCGTCGCGCCCGGCGGTGTCGATCCCGGCGGTGTTCGCCGAGCACGTCGCGCGCACCCCGGAGGCGGTGGCCATTACCCACGGTGCGGATTCGTGGACCTACCGCGAACTCGACGAGGCCGCAAACCAGTTGGCGCACTTGTTGCTTGACCACGGAGCGGGGCCGGGGCAGTGCGTGGCGCTGCTCGCCGAGCGCTCGGCGCGGGCCGTCGTCGCGATCCTGGCGGTGCTCAAAACCGGGGCCGCGTACGTCCCGATCGACCCGGGCCTGCCCGCCGCCCGGATCGACTTCATGCTCTCCGACGCCGCACCGGCGGCGGTGATCACCACCGCCGATCACCGCTCGCGTCTCGACGATTTCGCCGTGCTGGTCATCGACCTCGATGACCCGGCGATCCAGCACCGGCCCACCACGGCGTTGCCGGCGCCGGCGCCGCACCACCTCGCCTACACGATCTACACCTCGGGCACCACCGGAGTCCCCAAGGGCGTGGCCGTCACCCATCGCAACGCCACGCAACTGTTCGCCTCCCTGGGCGCGTCCGGTCTGCCCGCGGGGCCCGGGCGGGTGTGGAGCCACTGCCATTCCCTGGCCTTCGACTTCTCGGTGTGGGAGATCTTCGGCGCGCTGCTGCACGGCGGGCGGGTGCTCGTCGTACCCGACGACGTCGTGCGCTCGCCGAAAGACCTGCACGCCTTGCTCGTTGCCGAAGGCGTCGACATGCTGACCCAGACGCCGTCCGAGGTGGCGATGCTCTCACCGCAGGGCCTGGACTCGGCGGTGCTGGCGGTCGCGGGTGAGGCCTGCCCGGTCGAGGTGGTGCAGCGGTGGGCGTCCGGGCGGGTGATGGTCAACGTCTACGGCCCCACCGAGATCACGATCGTCGCGGCCGTCAGCGCCCCGCTCACCCCGGGACCCGACGCGCCGCCGATCGGTTCGCCGGTGTCCGGGGCCGCCTTGTTCGTGCTCGACGGATGCCTGCAGCCGGTGCCCGCGGGCGTGGTCGGCGAGCTGTACGTGGCCGGTGGCGGCGTGTCGGCCGGCTACCTGGGCCGGCCCGGTTTGACCGCGTCGCGGTTTGTCGCGTGCCCGTTCGGTGGGGACGGGGCGCGCATGTATCGCACCGGGGACCTGGCGTGGTGGGGTTCCGACGGGCAGCTGCGCTACGTCGGCCGCGCCGACGAACAGGTCAAGATCCGCGGATATCGCATCGAACTCGGCGAAATCCAGGCCGCGCTGGCCGCACTGGACGGGGTCGAGCAGGCGCTGGTGATCGCCCGCGAGGACCGCCCCGGCGACAAACGGCTGGTCGGCTACATCACCGGCACCGCCAACCCGCCCGAGCTGCGCACCCAGCTGGCCGAGCGCCTGCCCGCCTACATGGTGCCGGCCGCGGTGGTCGTGCTCGACGCGCTGCCGCTGACGCCCGGCGGCAAACTCGACACCCGCGCCCTGCCCGCCCCCGACTACCAGGGCGGCGACGACTACCTCGCGCCGGCCACCGCGGTAGAGGAGATTTTGGCCTGGCTCTACGCCCAGGTGCTGGGTCTGGAGCGGGTAGGGGTGCAGGAGTCGTTCTTCGACCTGGGCGGGGATTCCCTGTCGGCCATGCGCCTGGTCGCCGCGATCTACAACGCCCTCGACATCCACCTGCCGGTCCGCGCCGTCTTCGAGGCGCCGTCGGTGCGCAGCCTGAGCCAGCAGCTCAACCGCGATCCCGGTGCGGCGGAAGGCCATCGGGCCGACTTCGCCTCGGTGCACGGCCGCGACGCCACCGAGGTGTACGCCTGCGACCTCACGCTGGACAAGTTCATCGACGCCCCGACGCTGGCCGCCGCGCCGGCGCTGCCGGGCCCGAGCTCCGAGGTGCGCACGGTCCTACTGACCGGGGCCACCGGCTTCCTCGGCCGTTACCTGGTGCTGCAATGGCTCGAGCGGCTGGAACTGGCCGACGGAAAGCTGATCTGCCTGGTGCGGGCCACCTCCGACGAGGACGCGCGGCGCCGGCTCGAGAGGACCTTCGACCCCCCGGGTTGTGCGGGCGACCCCGCCCTGCGGCGGTACTTCGACGAACTCGCCACCGATCACCTCGAGGTCATCGCCGGCGACAAGGGCCAGGCCAACCTGGGCCTGGACGAACAGACGTGGCAGCGGCTGGCCGACACCGTCGACCTGATCGTCGACTCCGCGGCCGTGGTCAACGGCGTGCTGCCCTACAGCGAGCTGTTCGCCCCCAACGTCGCGGGCACCGCCGAGCTGATCCGGCTGGCGCTCACCACCAAACTCAAGCCGTACACGTATGTCTCGACGGCCAACGTGGGCGACCAGATCGAGCCGTCGGCGTTCATCGAGGACGCCGACGTCCGCGTCGCCGGCCCGATCCGCACCATCGACGGCAGCTATGGCAACGGCTACGGCAACAGCAAGTGGGCCGGCGAGGTGCTGCTGCGCGAGGCCCACGACCTGTGCGCGCTGCCCGTCGGGGTGTTCCGCTGCGACATGATCCTGGCCGACACCACCTACGCGGGCCAGCTCAACCTGTCGGACATGTTCACCCGGCTGCTGTTCAGCGTCGTCGCCAGCGGCGTCGCGCCGGCCTCGTTCTACCAGCTCGACTCCCGCGGCAACCGGCAACGCGCGCACTTCGACGCCCTGCCCGTCGAGTTCGTCGCCGAGTCGATCACCACGCTGGGCGCCCAGGTGGGCCGCGAATCAGCGGCGGGGTTCGAGACCTACCACGTGATGAACCCGCACGACGACGGCATCGGGCTCGACGAGTACGTCGACTGGGTGATCGAGGCCGGCTACCCGATCGAGCGGGTCGACGACTTCGGGGAGTGGCTGCACCGGATGGAAACCGCGTTGCGCGCCCTGCCGGAGCGCCAGCGCCACCAGTCGGTGCTGCAGCTGTTGCAGTTGCGCAACGCGCAGCACGTGCCGCCGGCCGACCCGGCGCGCGGCTGCCTGGGGCCGACCGAGCGCTTCCGGGCCGCGGTGCAGGAAGCCAAAATCGGCGCCGACAACGACATCCCGCACATCAGCGCGGCGGTGATCGTCAAATACGTGACCGACCTGCAGCTGCTCGGTCTTCTCTGAAACACCTTGGCCGGTAGCGTATTTCGCTGCCGCGGCCCGAAGCCGTCGTCGCCGCCCGTCCCGCTGGCTACCATGACCGGTAGACCGCGACGGTCCCGCCGCAGGAGAGGAGTGCTCATCCGATGACAACAGCGCGCCTGCCCAAACTGCCACTGGACGAAGCCAAAGCCGCCGCGGACGAAGCGGCCGTCCCCAATTACATGGCCGAACTGAGCATCTTCCAAGTGCTGCTCAACCATCCGCCGCTGGCGCGCGCCATCAACGACCTGCTCGCCACCATGCTCTGGCACGGCGCCCTCGACGCGCGGCTGCGCGAGCTGGTGATCATGAGGATCGGCTGGCTGACCGCCTGCGACTACGAATGGACGCAGCACTGGCGCGTCGCGTCCCGGCTCGGCGTCCCGGGCGACGACCTGCTCGGCGTGCGAGAGTGGCGGAACCACTCGGGGTTTGGGCCCACCGAGCGGGCCGTGCTGGCGGCCACCGACGACGTGGTGCGCGACGGCGCGGTCAGCGCCGCGAGCTGGGCGGCATGCGAGCGCGAATTCAACGGCGACACAACGGTTCTCGTCGAACTGGTCACGGTCATCGGCGCGTGGCGCATGGTCTCGTCCATCCTGCAGAGCCTCGAGGTGCCGCTGGAGGAGGGTGTGTCGAGCTGGCCTCCGGACGGCCGCCCGCCCGGGTCGTAGGGCCGCAGTCCCGGCGTGAATTGCTCAGGGCCGTAAGCGATTGACTTATCAAGGGAGAACTCTTAGCGTCGGGCAATGAGAACCAGGGTCGCCGAGATGCTCGGTGTCGAATTCCCGATCTGCGCCTTCAGCCATTGCCGCGACGTGGTGGCCGCGGTGACGAATGCGGGCGGGTTCGGCGTCCTGGGTGCCACCGCGCACAGCCCGGCGCGGCTGCGCAGCGAGTTGACCTGGATCGAGGAGCAGACCGGCGGCAAGCCCTACGGGGTCGACCTGCTGCTGCCGCCCAAATACGTCGGCGCCGAGCGGGGCGGGATCGACCCCGCCCAGACCCGGACTCTGCTGCCCGACGAGCACCGCGCGTTCGTCGACAACCTGCTGGCCCGCTACGGGGTGACGGCGCCCGCCGGGGAAGCCCGCGCGTCCGCGGGCGGTTTGAACATCTCGCCCAAGAGCTACCAGCCGCTGCTCGACGTGGCCTTCGCGCACAACATCCGGCTGATCGCCAGCGCGCTCGGCCCGCCCCCGGCGGACCTCGTCGAACGCGCCCACGACCAGGACGTGCTGGTGGCCGCGTTGGCCGGCACCACCCGCCACGCGCAGCGGCATGCCGCCGCCGGCGTCGACCTGATCGTCGCGCAGGGCACCGAGGCCGGCGGCCACACCGGCGAGGTGGCGACCATGGTGCTGGTGCCGGAGGTCGTCGACGCCGTCGCGCCGGTGCCCGTGCTCGCCGCCGGCGGGATCGCCCGCGGCCGCCAGATTGCGGCGGCGCTGGCTTTGGGCGCCGAGGGCGTGTGGTGCGGGTCGGTCTGGCTGACCACTGAGGAGGCCGAGACGGTGCCCGTGGTCAAGGAGAAGTTCCTGGCCGCCACGTCCTCGGACACGGTGCGGTCGCGCTCGATGACCGGCAAGCCGGCGCGGATGCTGCGCACCGCCTGGACCGAGGAGTGGGACCGCCCGGAGAACCCGGACCCGCTGGGCATGCCGTTGCAGACCGCGCTGATCACCGAGCCGCAGGTGCGCATCAACTCCGCGGCCGCCCACGACGGCGCCAAGGCGCGTGAGCTGGCGACTTACTTCGTCGGGCAGGTGGTGGGCTCGCTCGATCGGGTCCGCCCGACGCGCTCGGTGGTACTCGACATGGTCGACGAGTTCATCGACACGATCGGCCGGCTCGACGGCCTGGTCGAGAAGTGACCCGATCCGGTCGGTAACGAATCGCGGACACGCTATCCAGGGATTTGACCGCGTCAGACCGCTCGTGCATTATCGGTCGGGTAAGCACCTCGTTAGGTGAGGCGTCTACACGAATACAGGCCACTGACCCCGAACGTCGAAAGACGCCCCGGGTCAGGACAGCTCCTCCCGGCTTAAGGGTTGAGCCCAGGTGGCTTCCGGTTTGGATTGTTTTCCAGCCAGGACACGTCGTGTGGTGCCGAAGCTCTGACGAGAGGGGTGCGGATCTCCGGCGGTCGTCGGATTCTGCTCCTTTTGCTGCGCCTAGATCGCATGCGACCCCGCATGCGTCGCGACCGCGAGGAGGTGAGGGACACATGAGTTCTAGCGATAGTCCGGATCGAAGTCCGAACCCTGTTTCGTCCCGATCCGTTCTCCGGCGCGACCTTCTCGGCTGAGTCGTCGCACACGCTAAGTGCTTATCCGCCAAGCGTTCTGAGATCGGAACCGACCCGGGACGGGACACGTCAGTCCTTTTTGGTCCCCGTTGGCATTCTCCTCTAGGAGTCGATCATGACCGCAGCTCTCTACGACGAAGTCGTCACCGTCGCGCCCGCCCGCACCTTGACGGTGGTTCCCGACGTCACCGAAATCCAGGTTCCCGAGCCCGTGGAAGAGCCGCGCCGCAGCGATTACCCGCTCTTCGGCCCGGGCGGCGACCCGCTGGTCAACGGGGCCTGCCGGTTGCTGAGCATTCCGCTGCGGCACGTGTACGCGGCGCTGTGGCGGGTGGGTGTGCTCGAGGTTCGGGCCTGACAGTCCGACCGCGAGACTGTAACTGCCGACGGGTTCACTCGGCGTTTGCGTCGGTAGTTGCAGTCTCGCGATAAGATTTACTGGCGTCGATCCGGCCATCACCGGGGAGCCTTCGGAAGAACAGCCGACCGGCTCAGTAGAACCGAACGGGTAGGCCCGTCACAGCCTTTTCAATGAGCGGCCGCGCGAAAGCGCGGCAAGCGGGGTGGTACCGCGGCGCTCGCGCAGCCAGCGCGTCGTCGTCCCCAGGCCTGAGACTGGCACAGGAGACGACGTTTGACCGAGCACACATACCCGAAGCCAGCCGGCGGGGCGCCCGACTTCCCGGCCCTCGAGCTCGAGGTGCTGGACTACTGGGCCCGCGACGACACCTTCCGCGCCAGCATCGCCCGCCGCGACGGCGCCGAAGAATATGTGTTCTACGACGGGCCGCCGTTCGCCAACGGCCTGCCGCACTACGGGCACCTGCTCACCGGCTACGTCAAGGACATCGTCCCGCGATACCGCACCATGCGCGGCTACAAGGTGGAGCGCCGGTTCGGCTGGGACACCCACGGACTGCCGGCCGAACTCGAGGTCGAGCGCCAGCTCGGGATCACCGACAAATCGCAGATCGACGACATGGGCATCGCCGCCTTCAACGACGCCTGCCGGGCCTCGGTGCTGCGCTACACCGACGAGTGGCGGGCCTACGTCACCCGCCAGGCGCGCTGGGTCGATTTCGACAACGACTACAAGACGCTGGACCTGCCGTATATGGAGTCGGTGATCTGGGCGTTCAAACAGCTGTGGGACAAGGGCCTGGCGTACGAGGGCTACCGGGTGTTGCCCTATTGCTGGCGCGACGAAACCCCGCTGTCCAACCACGAATTGCGGATGGACGACGACGTCTACCAGAGCCGGCAGGACCCCGCGCTCACGGTCGGCTTCCGGGTGGTGGGCGGCGACCTGGACGGGGCTTTCTTGTTGGTCTGGACGACCACGCCGTGGACGCTGCCGTCCAACCTCGCCGTCGCGGTCAATCCCGACGTGACCTACGTCGAGGTGCTTTCCGAGGGCAGGCGTTTCGTGCTGGCCGAGGCGCGGCTGGCCGCCTACGCGAAGGAGCTCGGCGAAGAGCCCGAGGTGCTCGGCACCTACCGGGGTGCGGACCTGCTGGGCACGCAGTACCTGCCGCCGTTCCCGTATTTCTCGGACACCCCCAACGCATTTCGGGTCCTGCCGGGCGAGTTCGTCACCACCGAGGACGGCACCGGCATCGTGCACATGGCGCCGGCCTACGGCGAGGACGACATGGTCGTCGCGGACGCCGCCGGCATCGCCGCGGTCACCCCGGTCGATTCCAAGGGGCGTTTCGACGCCACCGTCCCGGATTACCAGGGGCAGCACGTCTTTGACGCCAACCCGCACATCATCCGCGACCTGAAGAATGGCAGCGGACCCGCCGCGGCCCACGGGGCGGTGCTGCTGCGCCACGAAACCTACGAGCACCCCTACCCGCACTGCTGGCGGTGCCGCAATCCGCTGATCTACCGGGCGGTGTCGTCGTGGTTCGTCGCCGTCACCGAATTCCGCGACCGCATGGTCGAACTCAACCAGCAGATCACCTGGTACCCCGAGCACGTCAAGGACGGTCAGTTCGGCAAGTGGTTGCAGGGCGCCCGCGATTGGTCGATCTCGCGAAACCGCTACTGGGGCACACCGATTCCGGTGTGGAAGTCCGACGATCCCGCCTACCCTCGCATCGACGTGTACGGCAGCCTCGACGAGCTGGAGCGCGACTTCGGGGTGCGGCCGACCAACCTGCACCGGCCCTTCATCGACGAGCTGACCCGGCCCAATCCCGACGACCCGACCGGGCGTTCGGTGATGCGGCGCATCCCCGACGTGCTCGACGTGTGGTTCGACTCCGGGTCGATGCCCTACGCCCAGGTGCACTACCCGTTCGAGAACTCCGACTGGTTCGACACGCACTATCCCGGCGACTTCATCGTCGAGTACATCGGGCAGACCCGCGGCTGGTTCTACACGTTGCACGTGCTGGCCACCGCGCTGTTCGACCGGCCCTCCTTCAAAACCTGTGTGGCCCACGGCATCGTGCTGGGCTCCGACGGCCAGAAGATGAGCAAGTCGCTGCGCAACTATCCCGACGTGTCCGAGGTGTTCGACCGCGACGGCTCCGACGCCATGCGCTGGTTCCTGATGGCCTCGCCGATCCTGCGCGGTGGCAACCTCATCGTCACCGAGCAAGCCATCCGCGAGGGCGTGCGCCAGGTGCTGCTGCCGTTGTGGAACGCCTACAGCTTCCTCGCGCTCTACGCGCCGAAAGTCGGTACCTGGCGCACCGATTCGACCCAGGTGCTGGACCGCTACATCCTGGCCAAGCTCGCCGAACTGCGCGACGACCTGACCCGCGAGATGGACCGCTGTGACATCTCGCGGGCCTGCGAGCAGCTGCGCCAATTCACCGAGGCGTTGACGAACTGGTATGTGCGACGGTCGCGTTCGCGGTTCTGGACCGAGGACGTCGACGCCATCGACACCCTGCACACCGTGCTGGAGGTGACGGCGCGGCTGGCCGCGCCGCTGCTACCCTCGGTGACCGAGGTCGTCTGGCGCGGCCTGACTGCTGAGCGGTCGGTGCACCTGACCGACTGGCCGCAGGCGGGGGAGGTGCCCGCCGACCCGGACCTGGTCGCCGCGATGGATCAGGTTCGCGACGTGTGCTCGGCCGCCTCCTCCTTGCGCAAGGCCAAGAAGCTGCGGGTGCGGTTGCCGCTTCCGAAACTCACTGTGGCCGTGGAGAACCCGCATCGTTTGGAGCCGTTCACCGACCTGATCGCCGACGAGCTCAACGTCAAGAGCGTCGAGCTGACCGATGCGATCGACACCTACGGCCGGTTCGAGCTCACCGTCAACGCGCGGGTGGCCGGGCCGCGGCTGGGCAAGGACGTGCAGGCCGCGATCAAGGCGGTCAAGGCGGGGGAGGGCGTCGTCAACGACGACGGCACCCTGACCGCCGGCCCCGCGGTCCTGCGGCCCGGCGAATACAGCTCGCGGCTGGTCGCCGCCGACCCGGAATTCACCGCGGCCCTGCCCGACGGCGCGGGCCTGGTGGTGCTGGACGGCACCGTCACACCGGAACTCGAAGCCGAGGGCTGGGCCAAGGATCGGATCCGCGAGTTGCAGGAGCTGCGCAAGTCGACGGGCTTGGATGTCTCCGATCGCATCAGCGTGGTGATGTCGGTGCCCGCCGAGCGCGCCGACTGGGCGCAGGCGCACCGCGACCTCATCGCGGGGGAGATACTCGCCACGAGTTTTCAATTTGCCGAGTCGGTACCGGACGCCGTCGCTATCGGCGACGGCGTGCGGGTGAGCATCGCCAAGGCCTGACCCTTTTGCCCCGCGAAACTGTATTCCACGACGCGTTTCGCGAGAAGAGGTGTCGGTAGTTGCAGTCTCGCGGCGTGTCAGGGGGCCGTGGCACGCTCCCGTCGTGAGTGCAGGACCTTTCATCGGTACGGAAGCCGTCCGTGCGGGAGCGTGGACGGAACGTGAGCTCCGACGCTCCTGCACCCGCGTCTACCGCAACGTGTACCAACGCCGCGGCAGCGAACTGACCGCCCGCGATCGCGCGATCGCGGCGTGGCTATGGTCGGGGAAAGATGCCGTCGTGGCCGGCAACTCCGCGGCAGCGCTGCTCGGCGCCGAGTGGATCGATGCCCACGCGCCCGCCGAATTGGTGTGCGATCGCACGCGCCCCCCGTCGTTGATCATTACTCGTAACGACGTGCTGCGGCCAGAGGAGGTGACCGCGGTCGACGGCGTGCCCGTCACGTCGCCCGCCCGTACCGCGTTCGACCTTGGTCGTCGATCCGCGGGGTTGACGGTCGCGGTGATCCGAATGGATGCCCTGGGTCGCGCCACGGGTGTTGCCGCCAAGGACGTGTACCCCCTGCTGAAGACTCACCGCGGCGCTCGCGGCATGAAGCAGCTGCGCCGAGCACTGCCGCTCATCGATGCCGGTGCCGAATCTCCACAAGAGACAAGACTCGTGCTGGTGAACGGGGGCTTGCCGAGGCCGCAGACGCAGATCATCGTGCGCAACGTCTGGGGTGCGGTGCTGGCCAGGATCGACATGGGTTGGGAGGAGTGGCTCGTCGGGGTGGAATACGACGGCCCGCAGCACTGGACGGATCCGCGCATCCGCGCCAATGACATCGAGCGCACCGCCGAACTGGAGCGACGGGGATGGCGGCTGGTCCGCGTCGGCGCCGACTTGCTACGCCACCGGCCCGACGTCGTGGTGGACCGGGCCCGGACCGCCCTGCTTGCCGCCGGCTGCCGCTTGTGACCGCGAGACTGTAGCTGGCGACGCGTTTCTCGAGAAGACCCGTCGCTAAGTACAGTCTCGCGGCTCGCTCTGCCTTGGCCTCGCGGCGTCGGGCGGGCCCTAGCATCTGCAGGATGGGGTCGCGTTGGGTCTTGCACCTGGACATGGACGCGTTCTTCGCTTCCGTCGAGCAGCTCACCCGGCCGACCCTGCGCGGTCGGCCGGTCCTGGTCGGCGGTTTGGGCGGCCGCGGCGTCGTGGCCGGCGCCAGCTACGAGGCCCGCGTGTTCGGCGCCCGGTCGGCCATGCCCATGCATCAGGCCCGACGGCTGGTCGGCGCCAGCGCGGTGGTGTTGCCGCCGCGCGGCGTGGTGTACGGGGTGGCCAGCCGGCGGGTCTTCGACACCATCCGCGCCGTGGTCCCCGTCGTCGAGCAACTCTCCTTCGACGAGGGATTCGGCGAACCCGCGCAGCTGGCCGGGGCGTCCGCCGAGGACGTCGAGGCGTTCTGCGAGGACCTGCGCCGACGGGTTCGTGACCAGACCGGGCTGATCGCCTCGGTCGGCGCGGGCTCGGGCAAGCAGATCGCCAAGATCGCCTCCGGCCTGGCCAAGCCCGACGGGATCCGCGTGGTCCGCCGCGACGAAGAACGGCCGCTGCTCGGCGGATTGCCGGTGCGCCGGCTGTGGGGGATCGGCCCGGTCGCCGAGGAGAAACTGCACCGCCTCGGCATCGAGACCATCGAGGAGCTGGCCGCGCTGACCGACGCCGAGGCGGCCAACATCCTGGGCGCCACGATCGGACCGGCGCTGCACCGGCTGGCCCTCGGCGTCGACGACCGCCCGGTCGCCGAGCGCGCCGAAGCCAAACAGATCAGCTCCGAGTCGACCTTCGCCGTCGACCTGACCAGCCTGGAACAGCTGCGGGAGGCGATCGAACCGATCGCCGAGCACGCCCATCACCGGCTGCTGCGCGACGGCCGCGGCGCGCGCACCGTCACGGTCAAGCTGAAGAAATCCGACATGAGCACGCTGACCCGGTCCGCGACGCTGCCGTACGCCACCACCGAGGTCGCCGCGCTGGTCGGCGTGGCCCGGCGGCTGTTGCTCGATCCGCGCGAGATCGGGCCCATTCGCCTTCTCGGCGTGGGGTTTTCGGGGTTGAGCGACGTGCGCCAGGAGTCGCTGTTCCCCGATTTGGAACTGCCGCAGCCGCAACCGGATTCGTCTTCGGTCGAAACCGCGACCGAGGCGATGTTCACCAAGGGGTCCCCAACAGGAGAGGCGGACGGCTGGCGGGTGGGCGATGACGTCCTACACCGCGAGCTTGGGCACGGGTGGGTGCAAGGCGCGGGCCACGGCGTGGTCACCGCCCGGTTCGAAACCCGCGCCTCCGGCCCGGGCCCGGCCCGGACGTTTCCCGCCGGCAGCGGCGAGCTGTCCCGCGCCAATCCGGTCGATTCGCTGGACTGGCCGGACTACGTCGGCGAGCTGCAGGCCGACGCCGTGTCAGCCCCACCGGCCGATGACGTCGGCGACGGGTAGGCCGGCGGCCAGCGCGGCGATCAGCAAAACGCGCGCCTGAGACGGCCGCAGACTGGGCACCATCACCGCCCCGGCCGCCGCCATGTCATGCCCGGGGCCGTAGCTCGCGCCGACCCGCCCGCCGGGGACCCGGGTGGACACCGCGACGACGATCCCGTCGCCGCAGTGCCGACGCACCGCGTCGACCACCGCGCGCCCGGCGTTACCCGAGCCCAACGCCTCGAGCACCACGCCCCGCGCCCCGGCAACCACGCACGCGTCGAGCGCCACCGCGTCGCCGCCCAGGTAGGCCGCGACGATGTCGACCCGCGGCGCCGAGCCCGCCCGCAGGTCGCCCACGTACGGCCGCGTCTTCGGCCCGGTGAGCGTCACGTCGCCGGCGACGGTGCCGAGGACCTGACCGGTGAACCCGCTCAGGTCCTCGGTGGCCACCTTGTACATGCCCAGCGGCTGCAGCACCCGGCCCGCAAAACACATCACCACGCCCAGGCCGCGGGCGGCGGGGCTGGCCGCCACGGCCAGGGCGTCACGCACGTTCGCCGGACCGTCCGCGTCGGGCGCGTCGGCGCTGCGCATCGCGCCGGTCAACAGGACCGGCGCGTCGCCGGCGTAGGTGAGCTCGAGCCACAGCGCGCTTTCCTCCATGGTGTCGGTGCCATGCAGGACCACCACCCCGTCGGCGCCGCCGTCGACCGCGGCCCTCACCGCGTCGCGGATCCGGTCCCAATCGGCCAGCGTCAGCTCCGAGCTGTCGACGGCCAGTAGGTCGACGACGTCGACGTCGAATCCGGACGTCAGGTGGGCCGCGCCGTAGGCCGGGCGATGCACCCCGTCGGCGCCGGTGGCGGTCGATATCGTGCCCCCGGTGGCGATCACGGTGAGGCGGGCCATGGTCGAATCATTGCGCATCGCCGCCGCGGACGTCGCTCGCCCGCGCGGAGCGGTAGGGGATGATGAGAGAGTGCCTGAAGAACCAACGGGATCGACTGAGCCGGTGACCTCGGCCGACAAGCCTGGGGACGCCGCGGCGACCGACCCGCAGCGGCCGCGTGAGCCTGCTCCAAGGCGACTGCGCCTGCTGCTGTCGGTCGCGGCGATCGTCCTGGCCCTCGACATCGTCACCAAGGTGCTCGCCGTCAAGCTGCTGCCTCCCGGCCAGCCGGTGCCGATCATCGGCGACACCGTGACCTGGACCCTGGTGCGCAATTCGGGCGCCGCGTTCTCGATGGCGACCGGTTACACGTGGATGCTGACCCTGATCGCGACGGGCGTGGTGGTCGGCATCTTCTGGATGGGCCGGCGGCTGGTGTCGCCCTGGTGGGCGGTGGGCCTGGGATTGATCCTCGGCGGCGCGATGGGCAACCTGGTCGACCGCTTCTTCCGCGCCCCCGGCCCGCTGCGCGGCCACGTCGTCGACTTCCTCTCGGTCGGTTGGTGGCCGGTGTTCAATGTCGCCGACCCCTCGGTGGTCGGCGGCGCCATCCTGCTGGTGGTGCTGTCGATCTTCGGCTTCGACTTCGACTCAGTCGGGCGGCGCAAGGCCGACGGGGACACCGGGGACAGCCCGGGTGAGTGACCGCTCGATGCCGGTCCCGGAGGGACTGGCGGGCATGCGCGTCGACGCTGGGCTGGCCCGCCTGCTGGGACTCTCGCGCAGCGCGGCGGCGGCCCTGGCCGAAGACGGCGGCGTCGAACTGGACGGGGTGCAGGCCGGCAAGTCCGATCGGCTGACCGGCGGCGCGTGGCTGCAGGTGCGCCTGCCCGAGCCGCCGGCGCCGTTGCAGAACACGCCGGTCGACATCGAGGGCATGACGATCCTGTATTCCGACGACGACATCGTCGCGGTCGACAAACCGGCCGCGGTGGCCGCGCACGCCTCGGTGGGCTGGAGCGGGCCGACGGTGCTCGGCGGCCTGGCCGCCGCCGGATATCGGATCACCACCTCCGGTGTGCCCGAGCGGCAGGGCATCGTGCATCGGCTCGACGTCGGCACCTCCGGGGTGATGGTGGTGGCGCTGTCCGAGCGCGCCTACACGCTGCTCAAGCGGGCGTTCAAACAGCGCACCGTCGACAAGCGCTATCACGCGCTGGTGCAGGGACATCCGGATCCGTCCAGCGGCACCATCGACGCGCCGATCGGGCGCCACCGCGGCGGTGAGTGGAAGTTCGCGGTCACCAAGGACGGCCGGCACAGCCTCACCCACTACGACACCGTGGAGGCCTTCGTCGCGGCCAGCCTGCTCGACGTGCACCTGGAAACCGGGCGCACCCACCAGATCCGGGTGCATTTCTCCGCGCTGCACCACCCGTGCTGCGGTGACCTGGTCTACGGTGCCGATCCCAAGCTCGCGAAAAGGCTTGGGCTGGAACGTCAATGGCTGCACGCCCGCTCGCTGTCGTTCGCCCACCCCGCCGACGGGCGGCGGATGGAGATCGTCAGCCCCTACCCGCCCGACCTGCAGCACGCGCTGGACGTGCTGCGCGACGAGGGCTGACTCAGTCTGATGGTCGCGACCCGCTGCGCCCGGCTTCGCCGCGCTTGCGATCGCTCAGCTGGGCTTGCGGGCCTCGACGAGCAACCGCACTGAGTCGGTGACGAACGGCCCGCCGGATTCGATGCGCTCGTGCAGGGCGGCCAGCCGGTCGCGGTAGCGCTGCACGGTGAAGTCGGGCACCGTCCAGATCACCTTGCGCAGGAAGTAGACGACCGCGCCGATGTCGAAGAACTCGGCGCGCATCCGCTCCATGCGCAGATCGACGATCTGCAGCCCGGCGGCCTCGGCCCGCGCGCGCACGGCGTCCGGGTGAAACTCGGCCCATTTCTCCGGCTGCGGCCCGATGAAGTACTCGACCAGCTCGGCCATCGAGGCGGGGCCGATGTGCTGCGCGAAGTACGTGCCACCCGGGCGGAGCACCCGAAAGATCTCGGTCCACCAGATGGACGTCGGATGACGCGTGGTCACCAGGTCGAACGCGCCGTCGGCAAACGGCAGCGGCGGCTCATCGCGAGTCGCGACGACCACCACGCCCAGCGGATGCAGGCGTCGCGTGGCCAGGGCCGCATTGGGAGGCCACGTCTCGATGGCCGCCATGGTGGGCGGGAACGGCGCGGCGCCGGCCAGCACCTCCCCGCCGCCGGTGTGAATGTCCAGCGCGGCCGACACGGTCGCGAGTCGTTGGCTCAGCAGGCGTTGGTAGCCCCACGACGGGCGTTCCTCGGTCGCCCGGCCGTCCAGCCACGAGAAATCCCAGCCGTCGACCGGGGCGGCGTCCGCCTCCGCGATCAGGTCGTCAAATGTGCGCCGCATGTCAGCATGCTAGGCACCGTTCACGCCGTATGGCAGGTCCGCGGCTCAGACCGTCGCCTTGGCGTCGCCCGTGGCGATCTCGGGCGCCAACGGCGCGATCGCACCGAGGATCTCGGTCACCGTCTCGGGCGGCACCCCCGCGGCGGCCAGCGCATCGGCCAAATGCCCGGCCACCAAACCGAAGTGGTGCATGCTGATGCCGCGGCCCTGATGCACCTGCTTCATCGGTGCCCCGGTGTAGGGCTCCGGGCCGCCCAACGCGGCGGCGAAGAACTCGACCTGTTTGCCCTTGAGGCGGTTCATGTTCGTGCCGGTGAAGAACCCGCACAGTTCGTCATCGCCAAGCACCCGGACGTAGAAGTCGTCGACCACGACCTCGATCGCCTCGTGCCCGCCGATCCGCTCATAGATGGTGACCGGTCCGGCCTTGCGGAAGCGCGCCAGCATTTTCATGAATCCGATTGGAGCATCCCGGCGTTGCCCGCCGGTTAGTGCGCGATCACGCCCGGATTGCTTTGTGTAACAAGCGGATTGCCCACCGATGACGTTGGTCGTGGGTAAACGGTGAGAGGGCGCTGCGCGTCACATGACCGCAATCCGCATCGTGGCGGGGGGCTGATGACCTAGGTTGGCGGTATGACGCACGTCACATCACTGTCCGGGAGCGAACGCCGATGAACCTTGGCGACTTGACGAACTTGGTGGAGAACTCGCTGGGGAGCC
Organism: Mycobacterium sp. WUMAC-067; assembly: GCF_020217485.1. Lineage (GTDB taxonomy): Bacteria > Actinomycetota > Actinomycetes > Mycobacteriales > Mycobacteriaceae > Mycobacterium. The sequence goes on from NZ_JAEKMI010000042.1 coordinate 31,242, forward strand.
TGGTGGAAAAGCCGCTGGCGACGGTGTCTCACCTCGTCAACACCCCGAACTCGGCAGGCCGGTATCGGCCGTTCTATCTGAGGAACCTGCTCGACGCGGTGCAGGGCCGCACGCTCAAGGAAGCCGTCCGCGACAAGACCATCCTGATCACCGGGGGATCGTCGGGCATCGGTGAGGCCGCCGCGAAGAAGATCGCCGAGGCCGGGGGGACCGTGGCGCTGGTCGCCCGCACCCGGGAAAACCTCGAGAAGGTCGCCGACGACATCAGCGGCGCCGGCGGGACCGCCCACGTCTACCCCTGCGACCTGACCGACATGGATGCCATCGCAGCGATGGCCGATCAGGTGCTCGACGAGCTCGGCGGCGTCGACATTTTGATCAACAATGCGGGGCGGTCGATTCGCCGTTCGCTGGAGCTGTCCTACGACCGCATTCACGACTATCAGCGGACCATGCAGCTGAACTACCTCGGCGCGGTCCAGCTGATCCTCAAGTTCATCCCCGGGATGCGCGAGCGGGGGTATGGGCACATCGTCAACGTCTCCTCGGTGGGTGTGCAGACGCGGGCTCCCCGCTTCGGGGCCTACATCGCCAGCAAGGCCGCGCTGGACAGCCTGTGCGACTCGCTGCAGGCCGAGACCGTGAACGACGACGTCAAGTTCACCACCGTGCACATGGCGCTGGTGCGCACGCCGATGATCAGCCCGACCACGCTGTATGACAAGTTCCCGGCGCTGACGCCCGAGCAGGCGGCCGGCGTGATCGCCGACGCGATCGTGCACCGGCCCCGCCGGGCCAGCTCACCGTTCGGCCAGTTCGCCGCCGTCGCCGATGCCGTCAACCCGGCGGTGATGGACCGGGTGCGCAACCGGGCGTTCGCCATGTTCGGCGACTCCAGCGCCGCCAAGGGCGACGAATCGACCACCGACACAACGGAATTCGACCGACGAAGCGAGACGTTTGTGCGGGCGACCCGAGGGATACATTGGTGAGACATGAGCCTTCCGAAACCTGATATCGATACCACCGTCGTCATCACCGGCGCCTCCTCGGGCATCGGCGCCGAACTGGCCCGCGGCCTGGCCCGCCGCGGCTTCCCGCTGCTGCTGGTGGCGCGGCGCCGCGAGCGCCTCGACGAGCTGGCCAACGAGGTCGGCCAGGAATATTCCGTGGCCGTCGAGGTGCTGCCGCTGGATCTCGGCGACGGCGAGGGCCGCGCGAAGTTGGCGGAACGGCTGCGCGGCGAGCCGATCGCCGGGCTGTGCAACAGCGCCGGCTTCGGCACCAGCGGGGTCTTCCACGAGTTGCCGGTGGAACGCGAGAGCGAAGAGGTCACCCTCAACGCGCTGGCGTTGATGGAACTCACCCACGCGGCCTTGCCCGGCATGGTCGCGCGCGGCGCCGGCGCGGTGATGAACATCGCGTCGATCGCGGGCTTTCAGCCGGTTCCCTACATGGCCGTCTATTCGGCCACCAAGGCCTTCGTGCAGACGTTCTCCGAAGCCATCCACGAGGAGCTGCACGGCACCGGGGTGTCGGTCACCTGCCTGTGCCCGGGCCCGGTGCCCACCGAATGGGCGGAGATCGCCAACGCCGAGCGGTTCAGCATTCCGCTCGCGCAGGTCTCGCCGCGCGACGTGGCCGAGGCGGCGATCGACGGCATGGTCTCCGGCAGGCGCACGGTGGTGCCCGGCGTGGTTCCCAAGGTGGTCAGCACGGGCGGCCGGTTCGTGCCGCGCAGCCTGCTGCTGCCGGGCATCCGGATCGGCAACCGATTCCGCGGCGGTCCCAAGCACTGAGCGGGTCGCCGGGTCGGGGCCCGTCTCGGCAACAACGAGCGAGACCGCAGTGACGGATGAGGCCGGGCGCTAGGCTCATTCGGTGGCTGCCGTGGAGATGACCGCCGACGTACCGATGAGCCCCCAGCAGATGTGGGACCAGGTGTCCGACCTGTCGGACCTGGGCGACTGGCTGGTCATGCACGAGGGCTGGCGCAGCGAGCTGCCCGACGAGCTGGGCGAAGGCACCCAAGTCGTCGGCGTCGCCCGCGCCAAGGGCTTCCGCAACCGGGTGACCTGGACGGTGACCAAGTGGGACCCGCCGCACGAGGTCGCGATGTCGGGCTCCGGCAAAGGCGGCGCCAAATACGCCGTCTCGCTCACCGTGCGCCCCACCGGCGAGGGATCGACGCTGGGCCTGCGCCTGGAGCTGGGCGGTCGCCCGCTGTTCGGTCCGGTGGGCGCGGCGGCGGCACGCGCCGTCAAAGGCGACGTGCAGAAGTCGTTAAAAAACTTCGTCGAGTTGTACGGATAAACCCTGTGGCGATCGCCAGCGCGGCGCAGCCGGGCGCGGCGGGTCGCCACCGAAATCATCCGTGACACACGCGGCGACACGCCCAACTCGTGTCGGTCGGCGGTCATAGACTGGCGTCCCTATGAACCACTCGTCCTTCGTGCACCTGCATAACCACACCGAGTATTCGATGTTGGACGGTGCCGCGAAGATCACGCCGATGCTCGCCGAGGTGGACCGGCTGCAAATGCCCGCGGTCGGGATGACCGACCACGGAAACATGTTCGGCGCCAGCGAGTTCTACAACGCCGCCGCCAAGGCGGGGATCAAGCCGATCATCGGCGTCGAGGCCTACATCGCGCCGGCGTCGCGCTTCGACACCCGGCGGATCCTGTGGGGTGACCCCGGCCAGAAGTCCGACGACGTGTCGGGCAGCGGCTCGTACACGCACCTGACCATGGTGGCCGAGAACGCCACCGGCCTGCGCAACCTGTTCAAGCTGACCTCGCTGGCGTCGTTCGAGGGCCAGCTCGGCAAGTGGTCGCGAATGGACGCCGAGATCATCGCCGAGCACGCCGAGGGCATCATCGCCACCACCGGCTGCCCCTCGGGGGAGGTGCAGACCCGACTTCGCCTGGGCCATGACCGCGAGGCGCTGGAGTCGGCCGCCAAGTGGCGCGAGATCTTCGGCGCCGACAACTACTTCCTCGAGCTGATGGACCACGGGCTGTCCATCGAGCAGCGGGTCCGCGAAGGGCTGCTCGAGATCGGCCGCAAGCTGGGCATCCCGCCGCTGGCCACCAACGACTGCCACTACGTCACCCGCGACGCCGCCCACAACCACGAGGCGCTGTTGTGCGTGCAGACCGGCAAGACCCTCTCGGACCCCAACCGATTCAAGTTCGACGGCGACGGCTACTACCTGAAGTCGGCCGCCGAGATGCGCCGGATCTGGGACGACGAGGTCCCCGGCGCCTGCGACTCCACCCTGCTCATCGCCGAGCGGGTGCAGCCCTACGACGAGGTCTGGGCGCCGCGCGACCGGATGCCGATCTTCCCGGTGCCCGAGGGGCACGACCAGGCGAGCTGGCTGCACCACGAGGTGATGGCCGGGCTGGCGCGCCGCTTCCCGTCCGGCGTCGGCCAGGACTACATCGACCGGGCCGAGTACGAGATCAAGGTCATCTGCGACAAGGGTTTCCCGTCGTACTTCCTGATCGTCGCCGACCTGATCAACTACGCCCGGTCTGTCGACATCCGGGTGGGGCCGGGGCGTGGTTCGGCGGCCGGCTCGCTGGTGGCCTACGCGCTGGGCATCACCAACATCGACCCCATTCCGCACGGCCTGCTGTTCGAGCGGTTCCTCAACCCGGAACGTCCGTCGGCGCCCGACATCGACATCGACTTCGACGACCGTCGTCGCGGCGAAATGGTGCGCTACGCCGCCGACAAGTGGGGCTCCGACCGCGTCGCGCAGGTCATCACCTTCGGCACCATCAAAACCAAAGCGGCCCTGAAGGACTCGGCGCGAATCCATTACGGCCAGCCCGGCTTCGCCATCGCCGACCGGATCACCAAGGCGCTGCCGCCGCCGATCATGGCGAAGGACATTCCGCTGTCGGGGATCACCGATCCCGCCCACGAGCGGTACAAGGAGGCCGCCGAGGTCCGCGGCCTGATCGAAACCGACCCCGACGTCCGCACCATCTACCAGACCGCCCGCGGCCTGGAAGGCCTGATCCGCAACGCCGGGGTGCACGCGTGCGCGGTGATCATGAGCAGCGAGCCGCTGACCGAGGCCATCCCGCTGTGGAAGCGCCCGCAGGACGGGGCCATCATCACCGGCTGGGACTACCCGTCGTGTGAGGCCATCGGCCTGCTGAAGATGGACTTCCTGGGCCTGCGCAACCTGACGATCATCGGCGACGCCCTGGATAACATCAAGGCCAACAGGGGAATTGACCTCGACCTGGAATCCGTGCCGCTCGACGACAAACCCACCTACGAGCTGCTGGGCCGCGGCGACACCCTGGGCGTGTTCCAGCTCGACGGCGGGCCGATGCGCGACCTGCTGCGCCGCATGCAGCCCACCGAGTTCAACGACATCGTCGCGGTGCTGGCGCTGTACCGCCCCGGGCCGATGGGCATGAACGCCCACAACGACTACGCCGACCGCAAGAACGGTCGCCAGCCGATCAAGCCGATCCACCCGGAGCTCGAGGAGCCGCTGCGCGAAATCCTCTCCGAGACTTACGGTTTGATCGTCTACCAAGAGCAGATCATGTTCATCGCCCAAAAGGTCGCCTCCTACACCATGGGCAAGGCCGACGCGTTGCGCAAGGCGATGGGCAAGAAGAAGCTCGAGGTGCTCGAGGCCGAGTACAAGGGCTTCTACGAGGGCATGACCGCCAACGGATTCTCCGAAAAAGCGGTGAAGGCGTTGTGGGACACCATCCTTCCCTTCGCCGGGTATGCGTTCAACAAATCGCACGCGGCCGGCTACGGCCTGGTCTCGTATTGGACCGCCTACCTGAAGGCCAACTATCCGGCCGAGTACATGGCCGGGCTGCTGACCTCGGTGGGCGACGACAAGGACAAGGCCGCCGTCTACCTGGCCGACTGCCGCAAGCTGGGCATCACGGTGTTGCCGCCCGACGTCAACGAGTCGCTGGTGAACTTCGCCTCGGTCGGAACGGACATCCGCTTCGGGCTGGGCGCGGTGCGCAACGTCGGCGCCAACGTGGTGGGTTCGCTGATCGGCACCCGCAACGGCAAGGGCAAGTTCACCGACTTCTCGGACTACCTCAACAAGATCGACATCGCGGCCTGCAACAAGAAGGTCACCGAGTCGCTGATCAAGGCCGGCGCCTTCGACTCGCTCGGTCACGCCCGCAAGGGCCTGTTCCTGGTGCACACCGACGCGGTCGATTCGGTGCTGGGCACCAAGAAGGCCGAGGCGATGGGCCAATTCGACCTGTTCGGCGGCGACGACGGGTGCACCGAAGCGGTGTTCACCATCAAGGTGCCCGACGACGAGTGGGAGGACAAGCACAAGCTCGCGCTGGAGCGGGAGATGCTGGGCCTCTACGTGTCCGGGCATCCGCTCAACGGGGTGGCGCACCTGCTGGCCGCCCAGGTCGACACCCAGATCCCGGCCATCCTCGACGGCGACGTGCCCAACGAGACCCAGGTGCGGGTGGGCGGCATCCTCGCGTCGGTCAACCGGCGGGTCAACAAGAACGGGATGCCCTGGGCGTCAGCGCAATTGGAGGACCTCACCGGTGGCATCGAGGTGATGTTCTTCCCGCACGCGTACTCGAGCTACGGCGCCGACATCGCCGACGACACCGTCGTGCTGATCAACGCCAAGGTGGCCATCCGCGACGACCGCATCAGCCTGATCGCCAACGAGCTTGTGGTGCCGGACTTTTCCACCGCCCAGGTGAACCGGCCGATCGCCGTCAGCCTGCCCACCCGGCAGTGCACCATCGACAAGGTCAGCGCGCTCAAGCAGGTGCTGGCGCGGCACCCGGGCACCTCGCAGGTACACCTGCGGCTGATCAGCGGGGACCGGATCACCACGCTGGAACTCGATGCGTCGCTTCGGGTGACGCCGTCGCCGGCGTTGATGGGGGACCTCAAGGAGCTACTCGGCCCGGGCTGCCTAGGGGGCTAGCGGGTCGCGGTTCAGCGCCCCGCTCCGCCGCGAAGGTGCTCATATGTACGCGGTTTACGGCGTGTCGGTGTACAAACACGCGCGCTCGCGGGCTGACGGTTACGCGTCGTCGGTCTTCCGCAGCGGATTTGGAACTGGCGACTCCGAAACACCGCTGAGCTTGCGCAGCGTAACGATGCAGGCTTGGAGCTCTCTGAGAGTCACGCTGGCCGCCTTGGCCCGGAAGAACTCATGCAGCTGGCGCAACGACTCCTTTTGCAGGCGCACACCGCGCGGCGTCACCCGGATGCGGGTGACCCGCTTGTCGACATTCGATGCCGTCCGTCGCAACAGATCCGCGGCGGCGAGCTTGTCGATGTCCGCGGTGATGGTACTCGGCAGCACGTTGAGATATTCGCTCAGCGAGCTGGGGCGATCGAGCCCGGCGTGGACCAGAAAGATGATGCCCAGGGCGCGTTCAGAGATTCCATACTCATCGGCCACCGGCATGGTGAGGGTCGCAATCATACGTTGGACGTCCATCACCGCTCCAAGAAAGTCGACGATGTCGGCGTCGTCGGCAGGCCTAATGGCGTCGGTCACGACGCCATACGCTACCGCCTCGCCGTCTGACAGCGGCTCAAGATAATATTTCATTATATGAATAATCTGGGTTAATCTTCACCCGAGGCGATGTTCGCCTCACGCGTCACGAGGTCGCACGGAGACGGCGAGGAGTGCAATGAAGCCATCAGTTCCTGTCGAGGAGCCCGCGATCGCCAGCCGGACCAACCGCCCCCGTGCCGCTTCCTCCTGGCAGGTCCTACTCGGTTGGGTGATCGTGGCCGCGCTGGCGGTCGTCATTCTGGTGACCGCAGACAAGCACGGACCGGTGTCGACCGACAACGCGAATCCGGACGGCGTGGGCAAGCCGCCGCCGGTACAGCCACTGTTACACCCCTTCGACTGGCTTGCGTGCGGACAGATATTGGGCGCTCTGCTCGCCGCTGGCACAATGGTCGCGTCGGTTCTCGTCTGGAGGCGTCATCCCGGACACCCGGTCATACTTATGACCCTCGCT
>NZ_JAEKMI010000043.1 GCF_020217485.1 Mycobacterium sp. WUMAC-067
ACGTCTGATCCAGTCAGCGCGGCTATTAGCCGACGCGGCCAATGCCCACGGTGACGATATCGCGGGCCTGATTGATCAAGTCGGACCGTTCCTTGATACTCAGATCCGCAGCGGCGACGCGATCAGAAGACTTGCCGACGGCGCGGCCCGCTTCACCGGACATGTCCGAGGGGCTGCCCCACAAATCAGTAACCTGCTCCAGATCGTGCCCGAGGTGGCCCCCCAGGTCGGCGACACAATGCGAGACATCCGCCCGGACTTCCCGATGCTGGCCGCCAATCTCGCAAACTTCGGCCGCATCGGTGTCATCTACAGAAAGTCGCTCGAACAGGTGCTGGTGATCTTTCCCGCGATGACAGCCGTCTTGCTCACTATCGCTCAACAGGTTCCCTTCGACGAAGGTGCGCGCGCCGACTTCAAGCTTGCCCTCCAGGATCCGCCGCCGTGCAGTGTGGGGTTCATCCCCGCGCCGCTGATTCGCTCGCCCGCCGACGAAACGGTCCGGGACATTCCAGGCGACATGTATTGCAAAGTGCCGCAGAGCGACCCAGTTGTTGTCCGAGGCGCCCGCAATTACCCGTGCCAGGAATTTCCCGGCAAACGTGCACCGACGATTCAGCTGTGTCGCGACCCGAAGGGCTACGTGCCCATCGGCCGTAATGCGTGGCGCGGGCCTCCGGTACCCCTTGACACGCCCGTACCGAATCCCAGGAACACCTTGCCGCCCAACAAGTTCCCGCTCATACCCCCTGGCGCCGACTATGACCCGGGGCCACCGGTCGTCCAACTTCCACCCGGTGTGCCTACGGGGCCGGGGCCGGCGCCGATCGCGCCGTTTCCGTTGCAAGTACCGCCCGTGGGCGGCCCGCCACCGCCGCCACTGCCTTTTAGCCCACCGCCTGACCGGGTTGTGCCGCCCTATGGACAGCGTCCGGACCCGGTTCCGACCAACGTGCCTGGACCGCCACCATCGCCGGCGCCACAGGCTCAGGGTCCCATGGGCGTCACCTATGACCCCAGCTCCGGCAAATTCCTCGACCCCAGCGGTGAGGTGGGGATCTTTGCCGCGGGAGCATCCAAACTACGTCCGGCCGAGACGTGGCTCGACATGATGATGTGCCCGACGCAGGAATAACGCGGGCCCACTGGCACGCCAGCGCCCCGATACCACCGAGGCGCAATGCCTTTCGGCGGCACGCCTCGTCCCCGCTGACGCGCCGCACATGGTGGCCTGGCGAAGGGCCATCCAGGGTTCACCATTTTCCCATGAGGGTGCCGATGTACAGCGTCGACGGCGCGTCGTCGTACAAACGCGCACGCTCGCAAACGCTCAGGTGAGCTCCACCCGCACGATGACGCTGTCCGGCCACACCGCGCGGTCGCGGGCGCGCCGCAGCTTCTCGCGCACGCACAGATCCTGGTGCACGTTGGTCACGCCCGGGACCTTGATCAGCGGCACGACGTTCCACTGCCAGCCGTAGCGCCGGTGCAGCACGCGGTTCGCGCGCTCGGCGTCGGCGCCGGACAGGACGGTGGCGCGGCCGGCCAGCCAGGACGGTGCGCCCGCCCGCACCCGGCCGCGGTAATCGCAGGCCGCCAGTTCGACGTCGCCGCGCGCGGCCAGCCGCCGCGTCTTCGGGCCCACCTTCGTTCGGAACAGCAACCCGCCGGCGTCGAACGCGAACCAGATCGGGGTGTCGACGGGGGTGCCGTCGCGGCGGAAGGACCGGAGCAGGGCGTAGCGGGAACCGTCCAGGTCCGCTCGTGAGGGGCGTGAGGGGATAGCCATAACCACAGTCAAGGACTTAGAGTTGGCTCTAAGTCAAGCATCGGATCCTCGGGAGGCGCGATGGCCGGAGGCCGCACCATCGGAGAGATCTCCCGCGAAACCGGGGTCGCCGCGACGACGCTGCGCTACTACGAGCAGATCGGCCTGGTGCCCGAGCCGACGCGGCGGGGAGGTCAGCGCCGCTACGACGACTCGATTCTGTCCCGGCTCGAGGTGATCGCGCTGTGCAAGTCCGCGGGCTTCTCGCTCGACGAAATCCAGCTCCTGTTCGCCGACGACGCGCCGGGCCGGCCGGCCAGCCGCGCCCTCGCCGAGGCGAAACTCGCCGAGATCGACGCCCAGCTGGAGTCGCTGGCCCGGGCCCGGGCCGTCATCGAGTGGGGGATGCGCTGCACCTGCCCCTCAATAGACGCCTGCACCTGCGGCATTCACACCGCACGACCGGCCGGAGCCGGCTAGAACCGGTAACGGAGTATCCGCGCTTTACGGGCAGACGCTTTGAACTTTCCGGACACCTTGGTAGCCAACCGAATCCAGCCCGGAAACAACTCGACCTCAGGAGCGTGCGCCAGGCTGGATTCTTCGACCAGCGTCAACCGCGGATTCCACGTCTGCGGCACCCGCGCGTCTTTGAAGCCCGGATAGCCCCACTGCGCACCGACCTGGCTGAACATCTGCTGTGGAGCCAGCTTGATCGCAAGCCGGCTGAACCAACCGATGTGCCCGTAGTCGTTGAAGGCCAGCTCCCCGGAGTTGAAGTGCTCGGTGATGCGACGGAAGACGCCGACGATCACCGGCTCGGACAAGAACGCGAACAGCCCGTCCGCGATGACCATGGTCGGCCGATCGCCGGGGATCGTGTGCGGCCAGCTCTCGTCGGCCACCGATGCAACGATCGAGTGAGCCTGCCGGCTCGTCGGCAGCAACTTGTCGCGCAACGCGATGACACCCGGCAGGTCGACGCTGTACCAGTCCACCGTGGCGGGCGGGGCGACCCGAAACAGGCCCGTGTCCAAACCGGCGCCGAGGTCCACGACGACCGCATCGGGATGGGCGGCAGTGAAAACCCGGACCCGCTCGTCGAGCATCTTGGCGCGCAGGGCCGACTGGCACACCACGCTCCTGGTGATGCCGAGCGCGGCGAAGTCGTAGTCGATCTTGCGGACGGTGTCGTCGGCGAGCGTGTCGCCCAGGATGGGCCGTGGCCAACGGCTGTCGAGCGCTCGCGCGTACTGGGTCAGCAACGCGGTCTGCTCCAGTGGGGAAAGCTCGTGTGCGTCAAAACCCGGATCGGACGGCATGATCGACAACGTACTCGGTGGCCTGAGCGGCGTCGTTGCCGCACCGAAGACTTCGGCCAATGTATTCCGTGCCCGCTGACCACCGACGTACGCTACGGAAATGACGACAGCCGCGCATCCGGCCACCCTGTGCGAGGCGTTCCAGCGCACCGCCGCGATCGACCCGGATGCCGTCGCGCTCCGCACACCCGGCGACACCCAGACGTTGACGTGGCGAGACCTCGCGACGCAGGTGCGCCAGGTCGCCGCCGGGCTGGCGGGTCTGGGGCTGCGGCGGGGCGACACGGTATCGCTGATGATGGCCAACCGGATCGAGTTCTACCCATTCGAAATCGGCGCCCAACACCTCGGCGCCACATCGTTTTCGGTGTACAACACGTTGCCGGCCGAGCAGCTGACGTATCTGTTCGACAATGCCGGTACCAAGGTCGCCATCTGCGAGGCGCAGTACGTGGACCGCATCCGCGCCAGCGGCGCACCCATCGAGCACATCGTCTGCATCGACGGTTCGCCGCCCGGCACCCTTTCGGTAAACGACCTTTATGCCGCCGCGCAGGAGGACTTCGACTTCGAATCCACCTGGCGGGCGGTGCAACTCGGCGACGTCGCCACCCTCATCTACACCTCCGGGACCACCGGAAACCCCAAGGGCGTGGAGATGACCCACGCCAACCTGCTGTTCGAGTCGTACGGCTTGGACACCGTTCTCGGCAGCCGGTTCGGGGATCGGACCACGTCGTACCTCCCCCCGGCGCACATCGCGGACCGGATGATGGCCCTGTATTCCCTGGAGGTGTTCGGGGCCCAGGTCACCGTGGTCGACGACCCGCGCGCCATCGCCGCCGCGCTGGCCGACGTGCGGCCCACCGTCTGGGCGGCGGTGCCGCGGATATGGGAAAAGCTCAAGGCGGGAATCGAATTCACCATCGCCAGCGAGACGGACGACGTCAGGCGCCAGGCGCTGCAGTGGGCGATGTCGGTGGCCGCCCGGCGCGCCGACGTCCTGGTGGCCGGTGCGGCGATGCCGGACGAGCTGGCCGCCGAATGGGCCAAGGCCGACGAGCTGGTGTTGTCGAAGCTGCGCGAGCGGCTGGGCTTCGGCGAACTGCGTTGGGCGGTATCGGGAGCGGCGCCCATCCCGCGGGAGACGCTGGCGTTTTTTGCCGGGATCGGGATCCCGATCTGCGAGGTCTGGGGCATGTCGGAGCTGAGTTGCGCTGCCAGCGTGGCGCATCCGAAGGACACGCGGCTGGGCTCCGTCGGCAAGCTGCTCCCCGGGCTGGAGGGCAAGATCGCCGACGACGGCGAGTTTCTGGTGCGCGGCCCGCTGGTGATGAAGGGCTACCGCAAGGAACCGGCGAAGACGGCCGAGGCCATCGACGCCGACGGGTGGCTGCACACCGGCGACATTCTCGAGGCCGACGCGCAGGGCTATCTGCGGGTGGTGGACCGGAAGAAGGAATTGATCATCAACGCGGCCGGAAAGAACATGTCGCCGGCCAACATCGAGAACGCCATCCTGGCCGCGTGCCCGATGGTCGGGGTGATGATCACCATCGGCGACGGGCGGCCCTACAACACCGCGCTGATGGTCTTCGACGCCGACTCTGTTGGCCCGTATGCCGCCCAACACGGACTGCCCGACGCGTCACCCGCCGCGCTGGCGGCCGACCCGGAGGTCGTCGCCCAGATCGCCGCCGGGGTGGCGGCGGGCAACGCGAAACTGTCGCGGGTGGAACAGATCAAGCGGTTCCGCATCCTGCCGACGCTGTGGGAGCCCGGTGGCGACGAGATCACGCTGACGATGAAGCTCAAGCGCAAGCCCATCATGACGAAGTACGCCGACGAGATCGAACAGCTCTACGCCCGTGACCCGCACCCGGAGGTGCACGAGCCCTCCGACGCCGCAACGGTGCCGGCATGATCGGCGGGCCGGCGGGCAGCGCCCGGGAGCTCGGCCGCGTCGGCATGCGAAAGTTGTTGCAGCGCACCGGGTTCATCGAGGAGTCGACGACACCGCTGGCGACCGACCCCGCCGAGGTCGCCCAATTGCTGGGCGCCCCATGGTATGACGAGCGGCTGAGCAAGCTGGCCGACGACCTCGGCCGCGATCTTCCCGCCGTGCGCGCCGAGGCCGCGTCCTACCTGCGGGAGATGGCGCCCTCGCTGGACGAGCGGGCGGTGCGCGCCTGGCGCAGCTTCAGTTGCTGGCTGATGCGGGCCTACGACGTGCTGGTCGACGAGGATCAGATCGCCCAGCTGCGCAAACTGGACCGCAAAGCCACTCTGGCGTTTGCCTTTTCGCATCGCTCGTATCTGGACGGGCTGTTGTTGCCCGAGGTGATCCAGGCCAACCGGCTCTCGCCGGCGCTCACGTTCGGCGGCGCCAACCTGAACTTCTTCCCGATGGGCGCCTGGGCCAAGCGCACCGGGACAATCTTCATCCGGCGCCAGACCAAAGACATTCCCGTCTACCGCTTCGTCTTGCGCGCGTATGCCGCGCAGCTGGTGCAAGACCACGCCAACATGACGTGGTCCATCGAGGGCGGCCGGACCAGGACGGGCAAGCTGCGGCCGCCGGTGTTCGGGATCTTGCGCTACATCGCCGATGCCGTCGACGAAATCGACGGTCCCGAGGTGTATTTGGTGCCGACGTCGATCGTGTACGACCAGCTGCACGAGGTGGAAGCCATGACCACCGAGGCCTACGGCGCGACGAAGCGGCCCGAAGATTTTCGCTTCCTGATCCGATTGGCGCGCCAGCAGGGTGAGCGGCTCGGCCGCGCCTACCTCGACTTCGGTGAACCGCTGCCGCTGCGCAAGCGCCTCGAGGAGCTGCGCGCAGAGGAGTCCGGCGCCAGCACCGAGATCGAACGCATCGCGCTGGACGTCGAGCACCGGATCAACCGCGCCACGCCGGTCACCCCGACCGCGGTGGTGAGCCTCGCGCTGCTGGGCGCCGACCGCTCACTGTCCATCAGCGAGGTGCTGGCGACCGTGCGGCCGCTGGCGAGCTACATCGCGGCGCGCAACTGGACGGTTGCCGGGGCCGCCGACCTGACGAACCGCTCCACCATCCGCTGGACCCTGCACCAGTTGGTCGCCTCCGGCGTCGTCAGCGTGTACGACGCCGGCACCGAACCGGTCTGGGGCATCGGGGCCGAGCAGCACCTGGTGGCGGCGTTCTACCGCAACGCGGCCATTCACATCGTCGTCGACCGCGCGATCGCCGAGACCGCGCTGCTGGCCGCCGTCGAAGACGCCGAGGGCTCGGTGGAGGGTCTGGTCCAGCCGACGGCTGTGCGCGATGAGGCGCTGCGCCTGCGCGAGCTGCTGAAATTCGAGTTTCTGTTCTCGGCGCGCGCGCAGTTCGAGAAGGAACTCGCCGACGAGGTGCGCCTGATTGGGCGGGTGGAAGACACCCGCAAGGCGGCCCGCGCGGCCGATGTGCGCGGTCTGCTGGAAAAGGCCGACGTCCTGCTGGCGCACCTCGTGCTGCGCCCCTTCCTCGACGCCTACCACATCGTCGCCGACCGGCTCGCCGCCTACGACGACGAATCGTTCGACGAGGACGCGTTTCTCGCGGAGTGTCTCGAGGTCGGCAAGCAGTGGGAGCTGCAGCGCAGGATCGCCAGCGCCGAGTCGCGGTCGATGGAGTTGTTCAAGACGGCGCTGCGCTTGGCCCGGCATCGCGAGTTGGTCGACGGCGTCGCGGAGCCGGACATCGCCCGACGCCGGCGCGAGTTCGCCGACGAGATCGCCACCGCAGTCCGGCGCGTCAACACCATCGCGGAGCTGGCCAGAACGCGATAGTCGAAGTTTTCGCGCGGCGCCGGGGTTCACGGACCGTTAACGTTTGGTCGCGATAGTGCGTGGGCCCTATCGGTGAAGCGAGGATCTGATGAGTGAGAAGTCCGCCGGGCAGGCCCGCCCGCTGATCGGGTACATCACCCATGAGATCGCGCCGCAGATCACCCCCGCGCCGATCGGGCGGACGTGGATGTCGGAGATGCGTCAGGGCTGGCCCCACCGGTGCCTGCCGATGCTCATCGCCAATCAGAGCGGCTGGGAAGTGCGCAACCGCAACGCGTTTACCGCGACGTGGATGGGCGGGGACGACCGCACCAGCCTGATGATCGCGCCCGACACCCGCGAGAGCGGCCAGTTCCTGCCCTCCAGCCACTTCGGCTACGGCATCTTGACCTGGCATCTGCCGATGCTGTTTCGCACCCCGCCGGGCTACAACCTGTTGGTGCGCGGGCCCGCGAATCACCCGAAGGACGCCATCTCCGCGTTGGAAGGAATCGTCGAAACCGACTGGTCCACTTCGAGTTTCAGCATGAACTGGAAATTCACCCGAGAATTCATGCCGGTGCGGTTCGAGGTCGACGAGCCGATCTGCATGATCGTTCCGCAGCGCCGGGCCGAGCTGGAAGAGTTCGTGCCCGAGCTCAGGCCCATCGAGTCCGACGAAGAACTGCACCGCAAGCACGAGTTCTTCCTGGGCTCACGCGGCGCGCTGGGACGCGAGCAGGAGGAGGCCGACGGCCCCGCCGGCGAGCGGGTGCCGTGGCAGGGCGATTACACCCGGGGCAGGCACGCCGACGGCGAGTCCGGGGCGGACGACCACCAGACGCGGCGCCGCCTTCGTCCGTTCGACGCGCCCCAACCCGAGCAGCCGCACTAGCGGGGGACCCCGCGCGGCGCTCCCGCCGGCGCGACCGATGTGGCAAAAGCGCCCCGCGCGCCGCGCTTAAACTTGGTCACATGCCGCTTTCCGGAGAGTACGAGCCGTCGCCCTGGGATTGGTCCCGCGAGCAAGCCGACAAGTACGCCGAGTCGGGGGGAGCCGAGGCCGCCGACATGAAGGGCAAGCCGATCATCCTGCTGACCACCGTCGGCGCCAAGACCGGCAAACTCCGCAGGACACCGCTGATGCGGGTCGAGCACGACGGCCAGTACGCCGTCGTCGCCTCGCTCGGCGGGGCGCCGAAAAACCCGGTCTGGTACCACAACATCAAGAAGAACCCCCGGGTGGAGTTGCAGGATGGCTCGGTCACCCGCGACTACGACGCCCGGGAGGTCTTCGGCGACGAGAAGGCCACCTGGTGGGAGCGGGCCGTCGAGGCCTGGCCGGACTACGCCGAGTACCAGACCAAGACCGACCGCCAGATCCCGGTGTTCGTGCTGACCCCGGTCGGCTGAATTCCGGAGTTGGCCAGCTGGCATGGCACCATTGATCAGTGTCCGCTGAATTGAGCCGTCCCCCGAGCGTCGCGTCGCTGCGTCTCGTTTCCGGGGCTGACATCGACACCGCGGCCAAGCGGATCGCGGCCGTCGTGACGCCGACCCCGTTGCAGTTCAGCGACCGGCTGTCGGCCATCACCGGCGCGCAGGTCTATCTCAAGCGCGAGGACCTGCAGATCGTCCGGTCCTACAAGCTGCGCGGCGCCTATAACCTGCTGGTCCAGTTGTCGGAGACGGAGCTGGCCGCGGGTGTGGTGTGCTCGTCGGCGGGCAACCACGCCCAGGGCTTCGCCTACGCGTGCCGGATGTTGCAGGTGCACGGCCGCGTCTACGTGCCCGCCAAGACGCCCATGCAAAAGCGCGACCGGATCCGCTACCACGGCGGGGAATTCATCGACCTGATCGTCGGCGGCACGACCTACGACCTTGCCGCCGAAGCCGCGCTGGCCGACGTGGAAAGCACCGGCGCCACCTTGGTGCCGCCGTATGACGACCTGCGCACCATCGCGGGCCAGGGCACCATTGCCGTCGAACTGCTCGATCAACTCGAGACCGAGCCGGATCTGGTGGTGGTCCCGGTGGGCGGCGGCGGCTGCATCGCCGGCATCACCAGCTACCTCGCCGAGCGGACCGAGAACACGTCGGTGCTCGGCGTCGAGCCGGCCGGTGCCGCGGCGATGATGGCCGCCCTGTCCGCGGGCGAGCCGGTGACGCTCGACCACGTCGACCAGTTCGTCGACGGCGCCGCGGTGCGGCGGGCCGGAGACCTGACCTACGCCGCGCTGGCGGCCGCCGGCGACATGGTGTCGATCACCGCGGTCGACGAGGGGGCGGTGTGCACCGCGATGCTCGACCTCTACCAGAACGAGGGCATCATCGCCGAACCCGCGGGCGCCCTGTCGGTGACGGGATTGCTGGACGCCGATATCGAGCCCGGGTCGACGGTGGTGTGCCTGATCTCCGGCGGCAACAACGACGTCTCGCGCTACGGCGAAGTGCTGGAGCGCTCGCTGGTCCACCTCGGCCTCAAGCACTACTTTTTGGTCGACTTCCCCCAGGAGCCCGGCGCGCTGCGCCGGTTCCTCGACGAGGTGCTCGGACCCAACGACGACATCACGCTCTTCGAGTACGTCAAGCGCAACAACCGGGAGACCGGCGAGGCGCTGGTCGGCATCCAGCTGGGATCGTCGGCCGACCTGGACGGCCTGCTGTCCCGGATGCGCGCGACGGAGCTGCACGTCGAAACCCTGAAACCCGGGTCGCCCGCCTACCGCTACCTGTTGCTCTAACCGGGGCCGCGATACATGCACGAGCCGTACGGACCGGGTGCCTCCGGTTTCGGGCTGGTCAGCGCCGCCACCATCGTGTCGCTCGTGCTGCTGGTGTGGGCGGCCATCTGGGTCGCCCGGCGCGGACGCCTGCTGCGACGGTGGTGGGACCGGGTCTCGGGCGCCGCCGTGATCGGCGAGACGTTGGCGTGGGCGCGCGACCGGATCGGCGACAGGGGGCGGGCACTGGCCCGCCGGTTGCCCGTGAGCGAGATCGCCGGCGTCGCCTTGCTGCTCGGGCTGGCCGTCGTCGTGATGCTGGCGGTCGGCTTCACCGAAGTGCTCGACGACGTGCTCGAGGGCGACGGCATCGCGGTGATCGACCACCCGGTGACCCGGTGGCTTGCGTCCCACCGTGACCTGTGGCTGACCACCGTGCTGCGGGTGATCACTCACGCGGGTGGCCCGCTTTTCCTGGCTGCGCTCGCCCTCCCGATTTCCCTCGTCGCCGGGTGGCGGTGTCGCTCGTGGCGGCCGGTGGTGCTCGCGCTGGTGTGCGGCGCCGGGGTTCCGCTGGTGCTCTTCACCGCCAAGGCGTTGGTGGGGCGCAACCGCCCGCCCCTGCCTTTCGCGCTCGTCGACGCGGACGGGTATTCGTTTCCCTCCGGACACGCGACCGGCACCGCCGCGATGATGGTCATCTCCGCGTGGCTGCTGACCCGCTGGCTGGTCCGCGGGTGGACCGGGCGCGTGGCGGTGTGGGCGATCGCGATCGGGTCGGTGTTTTGGATCGGGTTCTCGCGGGTGTATCTGGGTGTCCACTACGTCAGCGACGTGCTCTCGGGCTGGATGCTGGGCCTGGCCTGGGCGGGCGCCGTGATGCTCGTCGGAACCTGGTGGGACAACGCCCGGCGGGCGCGCGACCGGCAATCGGCGGCGTGAGTCAGCCTCGACGCCTGCCCAGGTAGGACGGCGCTGGAGTGCCGGGAGCGAGGTCGTCGGCCGGCATCGGCGTCCCGGCAGCCAGGCTCAGCGGTACCACCCCGGCCCAGTGGGGCAGCGGAAGGTCCCGCGGGTCGTCGACCGGGGGGCCGGTGCGCACCTTGGCCGACACCTCGACGAGGTCGAGCGCGAGCACCCCGGTCGCGGCGAGCTCGCGCGCGTCGGGGGCCCGGCAGTCGGCGGCGCGCCCGGGCGCGATGTGATCGAGCAGGCAGCCGAGCGCCCGCGACTTCTCCGCGGGGTCGTCGACCACGCGCGCATTCCCCACCACCACCACCGAGCGGAAGTTCACCGAGTGGTGCATCGCGGAGCGCGCCAGCACCAGCCCGTCGACCAAAGTGGCGGTGACGCACACGGGTAGGCCGGCGCCCGATGCCCCGGCCGCCTTCGCCGCCAGCAACGGGCCGCCGCCGGTCGAACCGTGCAGGTAGAGCGTCTCATCGAGTCGGGCATGCGTCGTCGGCAAGACCACCGGGCGGCCGGCGCTCAGGTAGCCCAGGTGGCAGATCAGCGCCTCGTCGAGGATGTCGTGGACGGTGCGACGGTCGTAGCGGGCGCGCTCCCGATAGCGGGTCGGGGTGGTGCGTGGCGTGGGTGAGTATGCGGTTTCCACGGAATTGCCCTCATGTTTGTTCTAGTACATAATTAATTGCGTGCCAGTACAAAACAGCATAACTGGAAGCGGCGCGGACGCCATAGCCGCCAGCATCGAAGCGGCGATCTCGGCAGGCTCTTTGGCGCCCGGCGACGCTCTGCCCCCGGTCCGCGAGCTGGCCACGCAACTCGGCGTGAACGCCAACACCGCCGCCGCGGCCTACCGCCTGCTGCGCGATCGTGGGGCGGTCGAGACCGCCGGCCGCCGGGGCACCCGGGTGCGACACCGGCCGGCGACCACCCCGCGTTCGCTGCTCGGGCTCGACGTGCCCGCGGGCGTGCGCGACCTGTCGACCGGCAACCCGAACCCCACCCTGCTGCCCATCGCGGGCGCCGCCCCTTCCGGACCGGCGCCCGCGGCGCCGGTGCTCTACGGCGAGCCGGCGATCTCGCCGGCGCTCGAGGAGTTCGCCCGCCGCGCGCTGTCCGCGGGCGGGGTGCCCGCCGAGCACCTGGCAGTGACCAGCGGCGCGCTGGATGGCATCGAACGCGCACTCACCGCGCATCTGCGTCCCGGCGATCGGGTCGCCGTCGAGGACCCGGGGTGGGCCAACCTGCTCGATCTCCTTGCCGCCCTGGGGCTTTCGGCCGAACCGGTGCGGGTGGACGACGACGGGCCGCTGGCCGCCGACCTGGCCCGGGCGCTGGGGCGCGGGGTGCGCGCGCTGGTGCTGACCGACCGCGCGCAGAACCCGACCGGCGCCGCGCTGTCGGCGGATCGGGCCGAGAGCCTGCGTCAGGTGTTGGCCCCACGGGCCGACGAGCTGCTGCTGGTCGAGGACGATCACTGCGCGGGCATCGCCGGCGTACCGCTGCACGCCCTGGCCGGCTGCACCACCCACTGGGCGTTCGTCCGCTCGGCGTCCAAGGCCTACGGCCCCGACCTGCGCGTGGCCGTCCTGGCGGGTGACCGCCGGACCATCGAGCGCGTGCATGGCCGCCTGCGGCTCGGGCCGGGCTGGGTGAGCCACTTGTTGCAGGGGCTGGCCGTCGGCCTGTGGTCCGACGACGCGGCGTCCGAGCTGGTCGCCGGCGCGGAGCGGCGCTACGCCGACCGCCGGTCGCGGCTGTGCGACGCCCTGGCCGAGCGCGGTCTGGACACGCACGGGCGTTCCGGGCTCAACGTGTGGGTTCCGGTTCCCGACGAGGCGGTCGCGATCTCGCGGCTGCTCGGCGCGGGCTGGGCGGCGGCGCCCGGCGCCCGGTTCCGCATGCAGTCGCCGGCGGGCATCCGCCTCACGATCTCGGACCTGGCGCCCGAGGAGATCGATCCACTCGCCGACGCGATCGCCCAGGCCGTGCGTCCGACCGGCCGGTCGAGCGTGTAGCCGGCCGGGTCAGGCGGTGTCGTCGTCGCCGGGCCCGGGGCCGGTCCACAACAGCTCGATGGTGGGGTTGGGCGGCGTATCGCGGCGCACGGTGCGCCGAGCGTGGGTGCCGCGGCGGGCCGGATTGTGCGAGCAAATCCGCCGCAGCTTGTGACCGAATTCAGAATGACTCATGGCCGCATCATCGGGGGCGACGCCGCGCGGCCGCCACTCAGTTATCCACAGCCCCGTCGGGCACCGCGAAGATGGCGAACGAATGGCCTTGCAGCACAGCGCCGTCGGCATCGACGGCCGGCTCCTCCCAGGCCAGCACGACGTCGCCGCCGACCGGAACCCGCACCGGCTCGGCGCCCAGGTTGCACACGATGCGCAACCGCCCGCGCGACACGGCGATCCAGCCCTGGTCCTGGTCGTAGTCGACCGTGAGGTGCTCCAGCCAGGGGTCGGCCAGGTCCGGGTCGGTGCGCCGCAACGCGATCAGGTCGCGATACAGCCCGCGCAGCCGGGCGTGCTCGCCCGTGTCGATCTCGTCCCAGTTCAGCTTGGAGCGCGCGAACGTCTCGGGATCCTGCGGGTCGGGGATCTCGTCGGCGTCCCAGCCGTGCTCGGCGAACTCGGCCTTGCGTCCTTCGGCGGTGGCCCGGGCCAGCTCCGGTTCGGGATGGGAGCTGAAGAACTGGAACGGCGTGGAGGCCGCGTATTCCTCGCCCATGAAAAGCATTGCGGTGTACGGGGTCCCGAGCGCCAAGGCGGCCTTGATGGCCAGCTGGCCGCCGGTCAGATTCTGTGAGGGGCGATCGCCCAGGGCGCGGTTGCCGACCTGGTCGTGGGTGCAGGTGTAGGCGACCAGCCGGGTGGCCGGGATGCCGGACTTCTGGGTCGTGTCCAGCGGACGGCCATGGCGGCGACGCCGGAACGACGAATACGTCGCGGCGTGAAAGAAACCGTGGCGCAGCGTCTGCGCCAGGGTGGCCAGGCTGCCGAAGTCGCCGTAGTAGCCCTGGCGCTCGCCGGACACCGCGGTGTGGATCGCGTGGTGAATGTCGTCGGCCCATTGCGCCGTCAGGCCGTAGCCGCCGCGATCGCGCGGGGTGATCAGCCGCGGGTCGTTGAGGTCACTCTCGGCGATCAGCGACAGGGGGCGCCCCAACTGCTGTGCCAGCCAATCGGTTTCGGTGGCAAGCTCCTCGAGGATATGGATGGCGGTGGTGTCCACCAGCGCGTGGACGGCGTCCAGCCGCAGGCCGTCGGCATGAAAATCGCGCATCCAGCGCAGCGCGCAACCGATGATGTAGCGGCGGACCTCGTCGGAGTCGGCGTCGGCGATGTTGATGCCCTCACCCCACGGGTTGCTCGCCGAGGACAAATACGGCCCGAACCGCGGCAGGTAGTTGCCCGACGGGCCCAGGTGGTTGAACACCGCGTCGATCAGCACGCCCAAACCCTTCGCGTGGCAGGCGTCGACGAAGCGCACCAAGGCGTCGGGGCCGCCGTACGGCTCGTGCACGCTGTACCACAGCACCCCGTCGTAACCCCAACCATGGCTGCCGGCAAAGGAATTCACCGGCATCAGCTCGACGAAGTCGACGCCGAGATCCACCAGATAGTCCAGCTTCTCGATGGCGGCGTCGAGGGTTCCCGCCCCGGTGAACGTGCCCAGGTGTAGCTCGTAGATCACCGCGCCTTCGACCGACCGGCCGGCCCACCCGGTGTCGGTCCACGCCGCGGCGGCCGGATCCCACAGCTGCGAGCGGGCGTGCACGCCCTCGGGCTGGCGCGGGGAGCGCGGGTCGGGCAGCACGGTGGGGTCGTCGTCGAGCAGGTATCCGTAGCGGGCATCCGGCGCGGCGTCCACGCTCGCATGCCACCAGCCGTCCGCGGAGGGCGTCATCGCGTGCACCCGGCCGTCGACGTCGAGCCGAACCAGCTCGGGCTTGGGTGCCCAGACCTGGAAATCAGTCATGGTGTCGCTCCAGCAGCACGACCGGCAGCTCGGCGAACAGTTGGGCCGCCGAGGTAGGCCCGTCCGCGACGGCCCCGGTGAGCGTGTCTTTCCAGGTGCCCTCGGGCAGCGGCAACACGGTGTTGCCCCAGCCGGTTTCGGCCAGTCGCACGGTCCAGCGGGTCACCGCGACCACGATGTCTCCGCCATTTGAGCCCCGGCGGAAGGCCAGCACGTGATCGCCGGCGTCGCCGTTGGCCAGCACCGGCTCGTAGCCACCGTGCAGGAAGCTGTCGGGGTGGGCGCGGCGCACGCGAAGCGCGGTGGTGACGACCCGGATCTTCGGGTGCTGCAACGCCTGCAGGGCGGCGCGCCGGGCCGCGTAATCGATGGGGCGGCGGTTGTCCGGATCGACCAGGCTGTCGTCCCACAGCTCGGTGCCCTGGTAGACGTCCGGTATCCCGGGCACGGTCAGCGCCAGCAGCTTCTGCCCCAGCGCGTCGCTGGCGGCGTGCGGATTGAGTTGCGCGACAAGCTCGGTCAGCTGGCCGGCCACGGGGCCGTCGAGCACCGTGTCCAGCCAGCGGTGTATCGCGTCCTCGAAGGCGGTGTCCGGGTCGTTCCACGAGGTGTGCCAGGCCGCCTCGCGAATGGCCTTCTCCGCGTAGCCGTGCAGCCGGCCACGAAGCTCTTCGGTGGCTTTTCCCTTTTCGGGACCGCCCACCGGCCACACGCCGAAGATGTTCTGCCACAGGAACTGTCCGGTCGCGGGGTCGGGGGAGGGGGCGTGGTTCTCCCACCGGGCGACGAACTCGGCCCACAGCGACGGCACCTGGGACAGCACCCCGATCCGGGCGCGCACGTCCTCACCGCGTTTGGTGTCATGGGTGGTCAGCGTCGTCATGGTCTGCGGCCACAACCGCGCGCGGGTGGCGGCGCTGTGGTGGAACTCCGCCGCGCCGACCCCGAAGCGGTGCGGCTCGCCGCCCACCTCGTTCAGCGAAACCAGCCGGGCGTCGCGGTAGAACAGGCAGTCCTCGACCGACTTGGCGGTGACGGCCCCGCACAGCTGCTGCAGCCGGGTGGCCGGCTCACCACCGCGGGCCAGCGCCGCGGCCAGCACCTGCAGGGCCGGCCCCAATTCCGGTGCGGCCGCCTCGGTTTCGGCCAGGGCGGTGGGCAGCAGCGCGACCAGTCCGGGGTAGTCGCTGCGGTAGACCCCGAGGTGGGTGAGCAGCGCGGCCACCGCCTGGGGCAGCAGCGGGTGATCGACGCCGGCGGCGGCCACGATGCTGCGGCGCAGCCGGCCCAGCTCGCTGGCCAATGTGTCGGTGGCCGAACGGATCTTGAGGTCGGCGAGCATGCCCGGCAACGCGTCATAGTCCAGGCCGGAGGACTCCACCAGGGCGGTCAGCGCCGGGGCGCCCTGCGGATCCAGGAAGACGCCGCCGATTTCGCGCAGCACGTCGTAACCCGTGGTGCCGCCGACCGGCAGCGTGGGCTCGAGGGCCTCGTCGACGGCCAGGATCTTCTCGATCACGATCCAGGCCTGTGGGCCGACCAACGCGCGCAACCACGCCAGGTATCCGCACGGATCGGACAGACCGTCGGGGTGATCGATGCGCACCCCGTCGACGAGCCCCTCGGCGAACCAGCGACCGACTTCGGCGTGGGTGGCGTCGAAGACCGCGCGGTCTTCCTGGCGCAGTCCCGCCAGCGAGGTGATCGAGAAGAACCGGCGGTAGCCGCACACGCCGTTGCGCCAGCCCACCAGCCGGTAGTGCTGACGATCGTGCACCTCGGGGCCGGTGCCCCCGGCGGTGCCGGGCGCGATCGGTAGCGCGAGATCGCCGAGCCGCAACAGGGCCCCGTCGACGGTCAGGTCGGCGACGTCGTCGTCGGAGCCCAGCACCGGCAGCACGATGCGGCCATCCTGGTCGAGGTCCCAGTCGATGTCGAAAAACGTTGCGTAGGGCGAAGAACGGCCGTTCTGCAGGACGTCCCACCACCACGGGTTCTGTCGGGGCTGGTCGATTCCGACGTGGTTGGGCACGATGTCGACGACCAGGCCGAGGCCACGCGCGCGGGCCGCCGCCGACAGCCGGGCCAGGCCGTCACGGCCGCCCAGCTCGGGGGACACGGTCGTGGGGTCGGTGACGTCGTAGCCGTGGCTCGACCCGGTGGTCGCGGTCATGATCGGGGACAGGTAGAGGTGCGTCACCCCGAGGTCGTCGAGGTAGTCCAGCAGGTTTTCCGCGTCGGCGAAGGTGAACGCGGACCCGCTCGATTCACCACGCAGCTGCAGCCGATAGGTGGACAGGATGGGTAAATCCATGCGTCACAGCGTCTTACGCAAGATGAGCAGCGAGCGTGAGGGCAGCGACACCTTCTCTTCGGCGGTCACCACGTGGTCGCCCCCCTCTTTGAGGCCCGTCGGTTCGTTGGTGTCCAGTTCCACGGTCCACTCTTTCGCGTAGTCGTCGGGGGGCATCGAGAACTCCACCGGATCCTCGCCGGCGTTGAAGCACAACAGGAATGAGTCGTCGACCACCCGCTCCCCGCGGGCGTTCGGCGCGGTGATGGCGTCACCGTTGAGAAAGACGGCCACGCACTTGTGAAAACTCTCGCCCCAGTCCTCGCGCGTCATCTCGCGGCTACTCGGATTCAGCCAGGCGATGTCGCGCACCTCGTCGCCGCTTCGGATCGGTTCGCCCTCGAAGAACCGGCGCCGGCGGAACACCGGATGGTGCTTGCGCAAGGCGCTCACCCTGCGTGCGAACGTTAGCAGGTCGGAATTCTTGTCGACCAAAGACCAGTCCATCCAAGAGATTTCGGAATCCTGGCAGTACACGTTGTTGTTGCCGTTCTGGGTGCGGCCGACCTCGTCGCCGTGGGCGATCATCGGCGTGCCCTGGCTGACCATCAGCGTCGCCCAGAAGTTGCGCATCTGGCGGTAGCGCAGCTCGGTGATGTCGGGATCGTCGGTGGGGCCTTCGACACCGCAGTTCCACGAGCGGTTGTGGCTTTCCCCGTCCCGGTTGTCCTCCCCGTTGGCCATGTTGTGTTTTTCGTTGTAGGACACCAGGTCGTTGAGCGTGAAGCCGTCGTGCGCCGTGACGAAGTTGATGCTGGCGCTGGGGCGCCGGCCGGTCGCCTCGTACAGGTCCGACGACCCGGTCAGCCGGGAGGCGAACTCACCCAGGGTTGCGGGCTCGCCCCGCCAGTAATCGCGCACAGTATCGCGATACTTCCCGTTCCACTCGGTCCACAAACCCGGGAAGTTTCCGACTTGGTAGCCGCCCTCGCCTACATCCCACGGCTCGGCGATCAGTTTGACCTGGCTGACGATCGGATCCTGCTGCACCAGATCGAAGAACGCGCTCAACCGGTCGACGTCGTGCAGTTCGCGGGCCAGGGTGGCGGCCAGGTCGAAGCGGAAGCCGTCGACGTGCATCTCGGACACCCAGTAGCGCAGCGAGTCCATGATCAGTTGCAGCACGTGCGGGTGGCGCGGGTTGAGGCTGTTGCCGGTGCCGGTGTAGTCCTTGTACAGCCGCAGGTCGTTGTCGACGAGCCGGTAGTACGCGGCGTTGTCGATGCCGCGGAAGTTGATGGTCGGGCCCAGGTGGTTGCCCTCGGCGGTGTGGTTGTAGACCACGTCGAGGATCACCTCGATGCCCGCCTCGTGGAAGCTGCGCACCATGGACTTGAACTCGGCGACGCTGGAGTTGCGGTTGGCGGCGTATTGGTTGTGCGGGGCGAAGAACCCGAAGGTGTTGTAGCCCCAGTAGTTTCGCAATCCGAGGTCCAGCAGTCGCGAGTCGTGCATGAACTGGTGGACCGGCATCAGCTCGATGGCGGTGACGCTGAGCGACTTGAGATGGTCGATGATCGCCGGGTGGGCCAGGCCGGCGTAGGTGCCCCGCAGCTCCTCGGGGACGCTGGGGTGGTTCTGGGTCATGCCCTTGACATGCGCCTCGTAGATGACGGTTTCGTGGTACGGGGTCAGCGGGGCGCGGTCGGATCCCCAGTCGAAGAAGGGGTTGCTGACCACGCTGGTCATGGTGTGGCCCAGCGAGTCGACCATGGGGGGAGTTCCCGGGTCGGCCCCGTCGGCGTCGTCGCCGTCGACGGCCTTCATGTCGTAGGAGAACAGCGCCTGGCCGAACGTGAAATCGCCGTGAAAGGCCTTGCCGTACGGGTCGAGCAACAACTTGCTGGGGTCGCAGCGGTGACCGGCCGCCGGGTCGAAGGGGCCGTAGACGCGAAACCCGTAGCGCTGGCCCGGGTTGATGTTCGGCAGATAGGCGTGCCAGACGTATCCGTCCACCTCCTCCAAGGGAATTCGCGACTCGCCGCCCCCGTGGTCGATCAGGCACAGTTCGACCTTCTCGGCGATTTCGGAGAACAGGGAGAAGTTGGTCCCGGCGCCGTCGTAGGACGCCCCGAGCGGATACGGGTTTCCCGGCCAGACGGTGGCGAGTTTGGGTTGTTGGTGACCGCCTGGTTCTGAAGCGGAATTGTTGGTGGACACGTTTCGACCTTATCCGCGCCGCGGGGTGCTCACGAACGTACGGCTGTCCGCGAGGCGGCTCACCACCACCCGGTGTTGTCGGCGATCTGGCGGCCCAGTTCCGGCGCCATGGTCCGCATGTACGTGGGGGACAGGTGATGGGCGCCGTGATAGACGAGGATGTTGCCCTCGACGGGTCGGCAGACGTCGGCGCGGCAGATCGCATCCGACATGTCGAGCACCTTGAGCAGCGGGAACTGGGTGACGAAGTCGAGGGTCTGATTGCGGTCGGAGAGCAAATCGGACCGCTTGATCGCGCAGGACTGCGCGGTGGCGCCCCGTTTGGCCAGGCAGTCCGCCGGGTCGAACGGCTGGCCGTTCTTCACCAGCCACGGGGTGTCGCGCATCCCGAGGATGGGAATGTTGTTGTCGGACAACGTTTGCCAGATCCCGACATAGGTGGCCGGCATCACGTCGCCGGACTTGATGTTCCACGGCCGGGTCGTCGTGGTGAACACGTAGTCGGGCCGGTCGGTGACCAGCTTGGTCATCGTCTCCTGCACCCACTCGCGGCACTGTGGGTAGGGGGCGTTGTTGCCCATGATCAGCGGGACCTGCTCGGTCGACAGCGGGCAGCCCATCTTGAGGTAGGTCACGACCTTGAAGTGATGCAGCTTGCCCAGCATGTCCAGCGCGGGCAGCCAGTGCTCGGCGTGCGAACCGCCCGCCAGCGCGATCGTGCGCTCGGCGGTCGCATCGCCGTAGGTGCAGTTGACCACCGCCGGGTTGACGAAGTCGCTGATGCACCCGTCCTTGGTCGAGGCGGGCAGGTCCTGTTTGACCTCCAAGACCGTGGGCCGCATCGGCAACGCCGGCACGCGCACGTGTTCGGTCAGGGCCCGCGCGCCGGGATAGTCCTGCGGGTTGAGGACGCTGAGCTCCTTGCCCGCCGACCGCAACACCGTGACGTGCTGGCGCCACGTGAACGACGTCGCCGTCAGCGTCACGCCCAGCAGCACGACCGCCGATCCCAGCACCAGCGTCGGCCGCCGGACGCGGGCCAGCCAGCGGGTCGTCGTCACGGCCGGACGGGGCGCCGGTTTCGAGGACGCGCGGTAGCGCAGCGGGTCCTCGACGAGCCGGTTGGTCAGATACGCCAGCACCCCGGACACCAGCAGCAACACCGCGCCCTCGAGGAACGTGGCGTGCTTGTGGCCGCTGTAGGACAGCCAGAAGATCAGCAGCGGCCAATGCCAGAGGTAGAGCGAATACGCCATGGCGCCCAGCTCGACCAGCGGGCGCGTCGCCAGCAGCCGGTTGGGCAGCGGCAACCGGCCCTCGCCCGTCACGCCGGCCCCGACGAGGATCAGCAGCATGGCGGCGCCGACGGGCACCAGGGCCCACGGGCCCGGGAACTCCCGCACGCCGTCGATCAGCGCCCCGCACGACAGCACCGCGCCCAGCGCGACCGTGGCCAGCACCGTGCGCAACCACATGGGCCAGCGGATGCGGGTCACCAGCGCTCCAACCAGGGCGCCCAGCAGCAACTCCCAGCCGCGGGCGAAGCTGTCGTAATAGGCGGCCGTCTGGTTCTCCTGGTGCGCGACGATCGCGTAGACGAACGAGGCCACCGTCAGCGCGCTCAGCACCACCAGGAACAGGGTCCGCAACCGGGCGCCGGGCGCGCGCCGGAACAGGTAGGCCAGGCCGGCGATCAGTACCAGGAAGCTGACGTAGAACTGGCCCTGCACCGACATTGACCAGATGTGCTGCAGGGGGCTGACGGCCTCGCCCGCCCGCAGGTAGTCGGACGCGGTGTTGGCCAACTCCCAGTTCTGGTAGTAGCCGAGGCTGGCGAGGCTTTGGTCGGCGAAGGTCTCCCAGCGGGTTTCCGGCTGAACCAGGATGGTGAGCACCGCGCATCCGGCCAGCACGACGACGAGGGCCGGAACCAGGCGACGCACGAGCCGGATCACCTCGGCCACCGGCGACAAGGTCACCGCCGGGTTCAATGCGGCGCGAATCACCTTGCCGCCGAAGAAGAATCCGGACAGCGCCAGGAACACGTCGACGCCGCCGGAGACCCGGCCGAACCAGACGTGGAAGACGGCCACCAGCGCGATCGCGATGCCGCGCAAGCCGTCGAGGTCGTGGCGATAGAACCCCTGCGATCCCCACGATCCCGCCGTGCGCGCCCCCTCAGCGCCCGGATCGGTGGCGGCGACCGGTGCGGAAGAACGTGTCGGGGTCTGCATGATCGATCGCTAATTTACCCAAAACCCGCCACCCGTTCCCGACCGCGCGCGGCGGGGGAGCAGGTGGCGGGCGCCCGAAGGCAGCGAACGACCGTGGGAATTACCGGGTCAGACCGGCGCCGGCCGGCTGCAACGGGGCCTGCTGGGCGGGCAACTGCTGTACGGGTGCCTGCTGCAGCGGCGCCTGCTGCGCCGGTGCGAGCTGCAGCGGGGCGCGCTGGGTGGGCACCTGCTGGGCCGGCGCCTGTTGCGTCGGGACCTGCTGCAGCGGGGCCTGTTGGGTCGGCGCCTGCTGGAGCGGGGCCTGTTGCGTCGGGACCTGTTGCAGCGGCGCCTGCTGGGTCGGCAGTTGCTGCTGCGGCGCTTGCGTGAACGGCGACTGCTGTACCGGCGCCTGCTGCAGGGGGGCCTGTTGGGTCGGCGCCTGCTGGAGCGGGGCCTGTTGGGTGGGCGCCTGCTGGAGCGGTGTCTGCTGGGTGGGCAGCTGCTGCGCCGGGGCCTGTGGCGTCGGCGCGGAGGCCCCGAGGATGCGGACCATGTAGGGGGTCATGCCATTGGCGCGCACCGGCGAGACCTGCACGACGTCACCGACCTCGAGCATCTGGTTGTTGCCCAGGTACATCGCGACGCTCTGCGTGCCCTCGGGGCCGTAGAAGATCAGGTCACCTTTGCGGGCCTGCTGCGGCAGGATCTTCTGGCCGACCCGGTAGATCGCCCCGGAGGAGCGCGGCAGCTTGACGCCGGCGCCGGCGTAGGCGTACTGCATCAGCCCCGAGGCGTCGAACCCAACGGTGTTGATGCCGGTACCGGTGCCGCGGGTGGGGCCGTTGATGCCGCCGCCGGCCCAGGAGAACGGCACGCCGCGTTGCGACAGGCCGCGGGCGACCACCACGTCGGTGGCCTGCTGATAGTCCATCGATCTGGCGCCCGGGTCGGCGGTCGCGACGGTGGGAACCACCATCGGCGCCCCGAACAGGGCCAAACCGATCGCGAAGGCGTAGATGCGTTTCATTTTCCCGGCCTCTCAGGCGCTCGTGGGGCCTCGACGCGGTGACCTCGCGCGTCCGCCCCCGGTTCATGAACCAAGCGACGGCCCCCACGCTGGGGCCGCGCCGTCCATGGCACTTGCGAAGTGAACCGGCTCGTCAGACCGCCGTATTCACATCAGTCACAACAGCCACTTTGACAACAGAAGGTGTTAGCCGCCAGGCCCCCAGGGGATTATTTGTCGTACCGTGACCGGACGGTGACTGGCGCGGCCCAATCCCGTATGCGCAGTTGTGATTTCGGTCTCAGCCGGCTACGGCGTGGCGGTGCCGTCACGGGGTGGCGACGGCGGCCCGATCACAGCCAATAGCGTTCGCTGAACAGGGTCAGCAGCGTTCCGGCCGCCGAGCTGACCAAGATCAAGGCCAGGGCCAGCACCGGCCAGAATGACATGTACCAGCCCTTCAGGATGGACACGACCGGGCCGATCACCGCGGCGGTGAGGGCCGCGCCGATCCCGCCCCACACCACCGGGTGGATGTACAGGTCCAGCCCAAAGGGCACCGGCCCGCAGGTCTCGTCCGCGCAGACGTTTGTCAGGAAGCCGAAAAGGCGCGACGGCCACGGCGTCGCCGCGGCCAGCACGGCGAGCAGGACCAGCAGGGTGACGGTGCACACGACGTCCCACGCCGCCAGCCGCACCCGAATCACCCGGGGCGCCGCGGGGGCTTCCGCGTCGTAGTCGACCGGGACGGGTGGGGGTCCTGCGCTGTCGGGCTGGTGCGGCGTGGCCATGATGTCTCATGCTTCCCGACGGCCCGGGTTTGCGCGAATCGGCTGCTTTACCCTCGATCACTATGCCCGCGGCCAAGGCCGGGCTGACGCCCGAGCAGATCAGCGCGATCGACGCCGCGCACCTGTGGCACCCGTACAGCACCATCGGCGCCGAATCCATTGCACCCGTCGTCGCCGTCGGAGCCCGCGGCGCCCGGCTGACCCTGATCCGCGACGGCGAGCGCGTCGAGGCGCTCGACGCCATGAGCTCCTGGTGGACCGCGATCCACGGGCACGGCCACCCGGTGCTGGACGCGGCCCTGTCCGCCCAGCTCGGCGCGATGAACCACGTCATGTTCGGCGGGCTGACCCACGAACCCGCGGCCCAACTGGCCCAGCTGCTCGTCGAGATCACCCCCGCCGGCCTGGACACGGTGTTCTTCAGCGACTCCGGGTCCGTGTCGGTGGAGGTGGCGGTGAAGATGGCGCTGCAGTACTGGCGCAGCCTCCACCGGCCCGGCAAGCACCGGCTGATGACCTGGCGCGGCGGCTACCACGGCGACACCTTCACCCCGATGAGCGTCTGCGACCCCGACGGCGGCATGCATTCGCTGTGGACCGACATCCTGGCCCGGCAGGTCTTCGCCCCGCAGGTGCCCCGCGACTACGACGCCGCCTACAGCGCGGCGTTCGAAGCGCAACTGGCCCGGCACGCCGACGAACTGGCCGCGGTCATCGTCGAACCCGTCGTGCAGGGTGCGGGCGGCATGCGCTTCCACGACCCCCGGTACCTGCGTGACCTGCGCGAGATCTGCCGCCGCCACGACGTGCTGCTGATCTTCGACGAGATCGCCACCGGCTTCGGCCGCACCGGCGAGCTCTTCGCCGCCGACCACGCCGGCGTCAGCCCCGACATCATGTGCGTCGGCAAGGCGCTGACCGGCGGGTACCTGAGCCTGGCCGCCACGCTGTGCACCACCGACATCGCCCACACCATCAGCTCCGGCGAGGCCGGCGCGCTGATGCACGGGCCCACGTTCATGGCCAACGCGCTGGCGTGCGCGGTGTCGGTGGCCAGCGTCGAGGTGCTGCTCGGCCAGGATTGGCGCGCGCGGGTCGCCGAGATCGGCGCCGGGCTGGCCGCCGGGCTCGAAGCCGCCCGGCCGCTGCCTGGCGTGACCGACGTCCGGGTGTGCGGGGCCATCGGCGTCATCGAATGCGCGCGGCCCGTCGACCTGGCCGTCGCCACCCCGGCGGCGCTGGACCACGGCGTCTGGCTGCGCCCCTTTCGCAACCTGGTCTACGCGATGCCGCCCTACATCTGCACGCCCGACGAGATCTCCGGGATCACCTCGGCGATGGTGCAGGTCGCACAACTCGTCGGCTAGCAGTGGCGACCCGCTGCGCCCGGCTCCGCCGCGCTGGCGATCGCCACTAGGCTGAGCCCCTATGAACGCCTCCCCGCAGGCACCGATCGACGTCTCCCCGCTGGCCTGGCTGGAGGCGGTGGAACGGCAGCGCCGCGCGGCCGGGCTGCGCCGCGCGCTGCGGCCGCGCCCCGCCGTGGCCACCGAGCTGGACCTGGCCTCCAACGACTATCTGGGGCTGTCCCAACACCCCGACGTGATCGACGGTGGGGTCGCCGCGCTGCGCATGTGGGGCGCCGGCGCGACCGGGTCCCGCCTGGTCACCGGCGACACCGAACTGCACGAGGAATTCGAGTCCGAGCTCGCCGACTACGTCGGGGCGGCCGCGGGCTTGCTGTTCTCCTCCGGCTACGCGGCCAACCTGGGGGCGGTCGTCGGTCTGTCCGGCCGGGGCTCGCTGCTGGTGTCCGACGAGTTTTCGCACGCCTCGCTGGTCGACGCCTGCCGGCTGTCGCGGGCGCGGGTGGCCGTGACGCCGCATCGCGACGTCGGCGCCGTAGAGGCCGCGCTGCGCGCGCGCGACGAGGAACGCGCGGTCGTCCTCACCGAATCGGTGTTCAGCACCGACGGCGCCCTGGCGCCGCTCCGCGAATTGCATGAGGTCTGCCGCCGGCACCGCGCCCTGCTCATCGTCGACGAGGCGCACGGCCTCGGGGTGCGCGGCGGCGGGCGCGGGCTGCTGCACGAGGTCGGGCTGGCCGGGGCGCCGGACGTGGTCATGACCACCACGCTGTCCAAGGCGCTGGGCAGCCAGGGCGGCGCGGTGCTCGGGCCGGCGTCGGTGCGCGCCCATCTGATCGACGCGGCGCGCACGTTCATCTTCGACACCGGCCTGGCCCCGGCGGCGGCGGGGGCGGCGCGCGCCGCGCTGCGGGTGCTGCGGGCCGAACCGTGGCGTGCGGACGCGGTGCTGCGCCACGCCGGCATCCTGGCCGAGGTCTGCGGGGTGCGCGAGCGACCGCGATCGGCGGTGGTGTCGGTGATCCTGGGCGACCCGGACGTGGCGGTGGCCGCCGCGACCGCCTGCCTGGACGCGGGGGTGCGCGTCGGGTGCTTCCGGCCGCCGACCGTGCCCGCCGGCACCTCGCGGCTACGGCTGACCGCGCGCGCGTCGCTGGACGCCGACGAGCTGGAGGTCGCGCGCCGGGTGCTCACCGATGTGCTCGCCGGACTTGGCTAGGGCACACCGGTGACGGTCCTGGTCGTCACCGGCACCGACACCGGGGTCGGCAAGACGGTCGTCACCGCGGCGCTGGCATGCCACGCCCGCCAGGCCGGCATCGACGTGGCGGTGTGCAAGCCGGTCCAGACCGGCACCGACTGCGGCGACGACGACCTCGCGGAGGTGGGCCGGCTGTCTGGGGTGACCGAGCTGGCCGGGTTCGCCCGGTATCCGCAACCGCTGGCGCCGGTGGCCGCGGCCGAGCAGGCCGGGACGCCGTTACCCACCCGCGAGCAGCTGTTGGCGCTCGTCGGGGAGTTGGACCGGCCGGGCCGGCTGACGCTGGTCGAGGGCGCCGGGGGACTGCTGGTCGAGCTCGGCGAAAACGGTGTCACCGCACGCGATCTCGCCGTCGCGCTGGGCGCGGCGGTGCTGGTGGTGGTCAGCCCGTCGCTGGGCACCCTCAACCACACCGCCCTGACGCTGGAATCACTTGCTGCGCAGCGCCTTTCGTGTGCCGGGCTGGTGATCGGCGCCTGGCCCGCGCGCCCGGGGGTGGTGGAGACGTCCAATCGGTCCGCGCTGGCCCGGCTGGCCGCGGTGCGCGCCGCGCTGCCCGCCGGGGCGGCGTCGATGGACGCCGCCGGCTTCGCGGCGCTGTGCGCGGGCGCATTCGACCGCGACTGGGTCACCGCACTGGTCGGCTGATGGTCCACTCCATCGAGCTGATCTTCGACCGCGACACCGAGGCCGCGATCCGCAACATCTGGGAGGCGTTGGCCGCGGCGGGAATTCCCAGCCAGGCGCCGGCCAGCCGCCCGCACGTGACACTGGCGGTCGCCGAGGGCATCGCCGCCGACGTCGACGCGTTGCTGCACCCGGTGAGCGACCAGCTGCCGCTGCGCTGCCTCATCGGCGCGCCGGTGTTGTTCGGCCGCGGCAGCGCCGTTTTCGCCCGACTCGTGGTGCCGACCGGCGAGCTGTTGGCCCTGCACGCCCGGGCGCACCGGTTGTGCGCCCCGCATCTGGTGCCCGGCCCGATGCCCAACAGCCTGCCCGATCAGTGGACCGCGCACGTCACCATGGCCCGCCGGGTGGGCGGCGCCCAGCTCGGGCGCGCGTTGCGCATCGCGGGCCGGCCCGCCCAGATCGAGGGCAGCTTCGCGGGGTTGCGCCGCTGGGACGGCAACAAGAAGGTCGAGCACCTGATCGGCTAGCCGACGGCGAGCACGCCCTCCTGCGCCATGGCCTCGTGCACCCTGGCGCGTCGCTTGTCGATCGTGCGACCCAGGTCTTGCAGCAGCAACGGCTTGCCCGTCACCAATTCGACGAGGTGGTCGCGATCGATCTCCAGCGCGGTCACCTCGTCGATCGCCTGCGCGTCGGCCAGGTTGGGTTGCCGGGTCAGCGCGGTCACCCCCAGGAACGAACCCTCGTCGAGGCCGCCGACCGCGACCGACGTTCCGTCCTTGGCGGTCGCGGTCAACCGCACGCCGCCCGCGAGCAAGAACGTCATCCTGTCGGGAACCCGGCCGGCGTGCTCGACGACCTCGTTCGCCCCGTAGCGAACGATCCTGGCGTGCGATACCAAGGCCTGCTGATCCGGTTGGCTCAGCCGCAGCGCCGGGGCCACCACCGTCCGCAGGGCCTTCTCGATGTGCTCGGCCGTCGAGATGTCGTCTTCGGCGCCATCGAGGCGCAGGCCCTCGCGCCGCGCGGCGTACCAGAGCCAACGCAGAAACGTCGCCTGCGCGGCGGAATCGTCGGCGGGCGATTTCAATCCGACGGTGAGGAGATACTCGGCGGCCCCGACGGGCGCCGCAGACGCCACCGCGTTGGGCCGGCGCTGCGGCAGCGCGTTGGCCACCCGCTCCAGCAATGCGCATACCCGGTCGGGCGGGTCCACCTCGGAAAACGTTGTAGTGATTGCCAATTGGTGGCCGCCGGGTGGGCGGCTGAGGTTGGTGAACGAGGTGGTGGCCAGCACCGAGTTCGGGGTGATCTGTAGCCCGCGGCCGGTCTGGATGTGAACGGATCGCCAGTTCGCCTCCACGATCCGGCCGCGGGCCGCGGGGGTGTCCAGCCAGTCGCCGATCCGGAAGGGCTGTTCGAACAACATGAACAGCCCCGACACGATCTGGCCGACGGAATTCTGCAGCATCAGCCCGATGACCACCGAGGTCACACCCAGCGCGGTGAACAGGCCGCCGACGCGAACGCCCCACACGTAGGAGAAAATGACCGCCAGCCCGACCCCGATCAGCAGGAATCGGGTCACGTCGAGGAAGATGCCCGGGATCCGCTGGCGCCACGTCCCTTGCGGCGCGCCCTCGAACACGGTCGCGTTGAGCCCGGACAGCAGCAGCACCAACACCACGAAGCCGAACACCGTCGCGAGCACCCGAACCGACGTGAACTGCGCCGGCATTCGCGCCACGTTGACCAGCAGCACCAGCAGGGCGCCCAGCGGGATCAGGTAACTGCGCAACAGGAACGCGGGCCGGGCCAGGGGGCTGTTCTTGCGGACCAGGCTCTGATGCCATTCGGTGAGGGCGATCAGCAGCAGCGGCAGGCCGACGACCACACCGGCGGCCTAGTACAGCGACGAGTCCATGGATGCCACGGCGCTGCCCCTATCCTTCCGACAACTTCCAGATCTGCTGCTCGACGCCGCCGACGGTGACGGTGCCCGCCGGCGTGAATTGATGGATGTCGTGCATCACCTCGTACACCTTCGAGGTGACGTAGATTCCCGTTTGCGTTGTGCTGCTGCGTGTTTGATAAGCCAGATTGACGGCCGCACCCCACATGTCGTAGACGATGCTGGAGCGTCCGACCAGGCCGCTGATGACGTTTCCCGTGTTGATGCCGGCCCGCAGGGCCAGGTGGTAGCCCGTCCGGGCGTTGAAGCGCGCGATGATGTCTTTCATCTCGATGGCGAATTCGACGGTGCGGTGCACGCTGTCCAGGCGGGGGAAGTTCAGCCCGCAGCTGGCGAGGTAGCCGTTGTGCAGTGTGCGAATCGGCTCGATACCAAGGTTTTCGGCCGCTGAGTCGAGTTCCCGGATCAGCTCGTCGACGATGCCCACCAATTCGCGGCCGGAAAGCCTGCCCGAGATCTCGTCGAGGCCGACGAGGTCGGCGAAGATGACGGTGACGTCCTGGTGCTCCTGGGCGATCGTCTGTTCACCCTCGCGGTAACGCTGCGCAACCGACTCGGGCATCAACGACCCGAGCAGCCGGTCGTTTTCCTTGCGCTGCTCGCCCAGCAGCCCTTCCTTGATCTGAAGTTTGCGGCTCATCTCGTTGAAAGCGGCAGTGAGTTCACCGATTTCATCGCGGGAGGTGACCGGGATCGCGACGTCGTAGTTGCCGGCGCCGATCTCCTGGGCGCCGGCCTGCAACCTGCGGATGGGCCGCACGAAGATCTGCGCGACCAGCAGCGCCGCCACACAGATCACGAAAACCATTGCGGTGGTGGTGATCACGAGCGTCTGGGTGAGCGACATGACCCGGGCGTTGGCCTCGGCGGTTTCCCTGGTCGCGACGATCGACCAGTGCAGGTCGGAATTCGGCACGGACAGTGGGGCGTAGGCCGCGAGTTCCCGGCGGCCCAGATAGCTGGTGTCGGTGAGGGTTCCGGTCTCCCCGCGTTCCGCGGCGCGCACGGCCGCGGTGGCCACGGGCTGGACCAGCGTCGTGCCGCCCCATCTGATCGCCGTGTCGACGGTGTCGGGCCGGGTTCCGGCCGCCAACGCCTCGGTTTTGTAGCGCTGGGGGTCCTCGAGGAATAACCGTGAATCGGAGCGCATCAGGTTGTCCGGGCCGGCGAGATATGTTTCGCCGGTGTCGCCCATGCCGGCGGATTTCCACTGCTTGTCGGCGGTCATGATCCGATTCACCTTGGAGATCGGCAGGGGCAGCGCCAGCACTCCGGCCGCGCTGCCGGATGGACCGATCGGTGCCGTCAACCATGCGATGGGCTGACCGAGTTGGGGCTGATAGGGCGCAAAGTCGGTGATCCACACGAAGTTCACCGAGTTGGCGGCCATCGCCTTCTCGTAGGCGTCGCGCAGGTTGGATTGACGGTACGGGCCGGTGCGGACGTTGGTACCGAGGGACGCGGATTTCCGCACGCTGTAAACCACGTTGCCGCGGGTGTCCAGCAGCAGCGCATCCCGGTACTCGAATCGGGTCGCGATCTCGCGAAAGTAGTCGTTGAAGCGCGCATTGGCGGCCGACCAGGCGCTGCCGTCGCCGGCGTCGTCGGGTGGGCCGCCCGTTTGATTCGAGGACCGACTCGCCGCGACGGTGTAGTGCGCCTGCAGGTATCTCTGTGAGTTGTTGCTGGGCAACACCGCGTCGAGGGCAAGCTTCTTGCCGGTGTCGCGCTCGATCGGTTTGATCAGCCTCTCGTTGTAGAAGTCCACCAGCGCGCGTTGCTGCCCGGGGTCCACGGGGGCGTTGGCCAGCTGGTCGAAGCCGGCGGTGAACTCGTGCACCGCGTCGAGTGCGGTGGTTCCGCGGCTGTAGACGACCAGCGAATCCGACAGATCCGAGAACAGCGTCTCGATGGCCCGCTTCTGCGCCGCCCGCATCTGGGTCATCCGGTCGGTAGCCGCGGGCAACAGCGCGTTGCGGGCCGCGACGTACTCGACCGTTCCGATCACTCCCAGCGACGCCAGGCTGGACACCAGCAGCATCAGCATCACTTTGGACTGAATGCTGAATCGGGACAGCGTTCGCGGGCGTCGCCACGTCTTTCGGGCCGGGTTCTGCTCGTCCGGGGGTACCGGCTCGGTCGAGCGCCGCGACATCAAACGAGTTCGGTCAGGGATCGCGTTACGTTGGAGCGCACGCCGCAACGCCTACCCACCGAAGAGAAGATACAAACCGGTGAACGTGTAGCCGACCATCACCAGCATCATGGTCAACTGCCCGGTGAGCTGATGGCCGGCGGGCAGCAGCCGCAGGGCTTTGTCGTGGGCGGCGATCACCGCGACGATGTGCCCGGTGACCACGCAGGTCACCTTGATCGCGGCCAGCACCGGCGGGTGCATGGACAACACGTAGGCCACGTGTAAGTGGGCCAGGCCGAACAGGTTCCAGCCTCGGCCGAACGGGTCGGCCAGCGCGAACACCGCCTGCTGTCCGCGCTCCACCAAATACGACAGGTAGTGCGCGAAGATGTAGCCCACCACGATCGGGATCAGCGAATGCGCCATCTGGCCGGGCAATTCGCGGCGCCGCTCGCGGTCCACGCCGCCCGTGGCGCGCGCGGCCAGCGAAAACGTCACCGCCACAACGGAAATGAACACGATCAGTCCGATGGTGCGCAGCGCCGACGATGCCACCGTGGGGGACACCCCGAAGTCGCGCGTGAGCCGATCGGCGAAGCCGCGCCAGGTCGGCGACGACGAGAAGCTGTCGAACGCCGTGGACCCGAGCAGCACCGCCAGCAGCACCACGACGCCAGGGCGCACCGGCAGCGACGGCAGATGGTCGAGCGGGTTCCCGACGACGACTCTGCCGGTCTCGCGATTGCGGCGAAACGGTGAGAGCCGGGAGACGGCCATGCTGTACACGCCGAAGGGGTCGGCGCGCGCCAGCCAGCGCTGCCCGCACAGCCAGGCCCCGACGAGCATCAGCACCGCGTAGCATCCGATCCACGTTCTGATCCAGGGCAGCGACGCCGAATTCGGGCTGGCCAGCTCCATCCAGACGAAGGCGAACAGGCCCACCGCGGCGGGCCGGTAGCCCCAGCCTTCCGGGTAGGACAGCCGCGGACGTCCGAGCCGCTGCGGCGTGACGCGCCGCAGCAGCAGGTAGATCGTGCGCATGGGCGAAATCACCCGCCACACCGGCCCGACGGCCAACGACAGCGCCACCAATCCGACCCACAGCAGCACGTAGAACGCGCCGAGCAGGGCGTTGGACTCCGAGTCGGGGCCCCATATCCCGGCCGCCACCGCCCACAGCGCGAACGCCAGCGCCAGCGCCGCGGCCGTCGCGCGGCTCGCCCGGGCGTCGACGAACGTCGTCAGCGCCGCCGGCAAGGCCCGGCCCGGCTTGAGTGGGTCAAACCGCGGCTGTCGCCACGCGAACGCGACCAGGGCAAAGGTGAAGGTCAGCGCCCATGCCGCCCCGACCATCGCGTAGGCGTACGGCACCGGAAGGTCACCCGACCCGCCGAGACCATGCGCGAGCACCACCGCCGCGGGGGCGGAGGTCACGGCTGCACTTGGATGGTGGCGATAGTGCGGTCCAGATGGTGCAGTTCCACCGCGACGTTGCCGGGCACGTCGACCGCGAACTCGAACGTCTGGTGGGGCGCGGCCGCGACCTGGAACTTGTGATCGGGCGTCGAATGCACGTGCAGCTCGTCGGTGGCATCGCTGGTCACGTGCAGGGTGATCTGCTGGCGCACCTTGGCCTGCAGCGTGGCGTTGGTCGGGGTCACCTGCCCGTTGGCGATCGTGACGTCGATGACCAGGGGCGCCGCCGGGGACTTGTCGGTGGAACCGCCGCAGCCGACCAGGCCGCAGACCAGCGCCGCCACCCACGCCGCGAGGAGAGTGCCGCGAATCGTCATCGCCTTACGCCGCCCGGGGGACCGGCTGCTTGTCCTCGGCGGGTTCCGGCTCGGTGACGGCGTTGCCGAGCCGCCCGGCGCCCCACGTCAGGCCGGCGATCACCATCAGCGTCATGAACAGCACCACGATCGAGCCGGCGGTGAACAGCCACACCGGCGCGTTCTGGTCGCGTTCGCGCTGCAGGATCGTGATCTCCTGCACGAACGGGCGGTTCATCGCCGACAACGCCGGAACCTCGGGCGCCGGGATCGCCTCGTCGGCCGGTTCGTAGATCGGCACCGCGGTCATCGTGTAGCCGTCCTGAACCCGCAGCAGCGTCTTCCACGTGCCCCACACCGGAAGCGGTCGCGTCGACCGGTAATGGCCGGGACCCACCTTCTCGAGCTCGTCGATCTGTAGACCGCGGTTGTTCTCCATCCGGCCCTGCCAGGACAGGATCGTCACCCACTCCGGATGCTGGCTGACCATGTCGGCCGGTGCGAGTTGGATGTCGGCCGACACCATGCGATGCCCGGGGGCGGCGGGCAGCTCGGTCAGCGTGATGGCGGCGTTGTTCTGGCGCGGCACCACGATATGCAGGCCGTTGGCCACCGCGCCGCCGATCACCAGCACCGTGACGACCACGACCGAGATGCCGGCGGCGCGGCCCGGGAGCCGCTGGCCGGTGAGCACCATGCCGAGCAGCGCGCCGCACATTCCCATCAGCACCGCGACCGGCACCGCCATGGCCAGGGCCTCGCCCCACATGCTGGCCGGCCACGGGTAGTGGTAGACCGCCCCGATCCACAGCGATTCCAGCCACAGCCCGACGGTGCCCACCCCGAGGCCCGCGACGGCCCCAAAAGCGATGGGGCGCTTGAGCAGCGGGGTCAGGGCGATCAACTCGACCGCGAGTGCGGGGCCGAGGTACAGGGGGAACCAGTTGATCGGGGCGCCCAGGATCGGCCCGACCAGCAATGCCACGCCGCCGCGCAGGGCGATGGCGAAGACGGCCGCGATCAGGGCCGCCCCGCGCCCCATGGTGATGCGGGCGGCGACCGCCGCCAGCGCCGCCGCGGCGGCGATCATCATGGGCTGCAGGACGAGGCGGAATTGCTCGACGCCGAAGTCGTATTCGATCTGATAGACCGACAAGCCGATGAACATGCCGCCGAACGACAGGTAGCGCAGGAACGTGATGAACGCGCCGTGCAGCACGTCGGCACCCAGTTGGGCCTCGCCCTCGCGCTCGAGCATCAACACCGCGAACAGCGAAAAGCAGGCGCCGCCGATCATCATCAGATGCGTTGGGCCCCAAAGGGTTACGTCCTGGCCGAAGATGCGGTGCCAGATGTCGTCCAGTGGGAACCCGATCAGCGCGTACAGCCCGCAGCCGGCCATCAGCACTCCGCCGACCGGGGCGTGCCAGTTGCGGGTGATGCGCACGGCCGCCGGGCCGGGCTTGTCGAACGGCAGGACGACCGCCGTCATGCCGCCCAGGAAGATCCCGAACAGTCCGATGATGATGAAGTAGTGCGCCGGGTTGGCCAGCGGGCCGGGGTCGCGGCCGTTGCCGATATGCCAGCTGACGTCCCAGATGAACCCGAACAACGCGCAGATGATCGACGTGGTGAACACCAGCACCGGCAGGGCGACCCAACTGGGCCGGTGGAACTTCTCGCCGACCTTGTCCGCGACCCGGGCCAGCCATGTGATGCGATGCGTGCGGTGGGCGTGGCCCACCCACAGCATCAGCAACGTGATCACCACGGCGGCGATCGAGAGCCCGATCACTTGGTCCAACCCCGCACCGCGCGCCGGTGCCTCAGCAACAATCGTCAGTTCATCCGACCGCATCGTCGTGCCTCCCAACCGCGCCGGGCCGCCCCGGAGGATCCGATAGAAGTCAACCGCTTATTACTGTCA
Organism: Mycobacterium sp. WUMAC-067; assembly: GCF_020217485.1. Classification (GTDB taxonomy): domain Bacteria; phylum Actinomycetota; class Actinomycetes; order Mycobacteriales; family Mycobacteriaceae; genus Mycobacterium. The sequence goes on from NZ_JAEKMI010000043.1 coordinate 34,148, forward strand.
AGTAGGTTTCGTGATTGATTGTTTAATGCCCAGATCCGGCGCGCGTCAATCACGCTCTTGATCGGGCGTGTCGTGTTTCGCCGCGTCTGTGGTGGCCGCCGTGGTGTCGCGGCCTTCCCGGCGGTCGCGCAGCGCGATGTACAAGATCACGGCAACGACGATCACCGCAGGCAGAAACGCCGGCGCGGCCAACAGCAGATAGTGGTGCGCCAAGTATTCGACGTGCGGGGTCACCATGGTCGTATACCCAGGGGTAGGCCGAGTTCTTCGGCCGTTACCCTACTTTGAACACCTTTTCATTCAGGCTGCCACCGGCACGGGGCAGATGTGTCCCCACGCGCGGGCACGAGAAAGAGGCAAGGGAGTACTTGGTGACTCAAGCGGCTACGCGACCGACGGCCGAAACCGGCAACGACGAGGACATCCTGGCGGTGGCCCGCCAACAGGTGCTCGAGGATGGCCAGGGCTTGAGCCGCGACCAGGTCCTGCGGGTGCTGCAGCTGCCCGACGACCGGCTCGACGAACTGCTGGCGCTGGCCCACGAGGTCCGGATGCGCTGGTGCGGCCCCGAGGTCGAGGTCGAGGGCATCATCAGCCTCAAGACCGGCGGCTGCCCCGAGGACTGCCACTTCTGCGCCCAGTCGGGGCTGTTCGAATCGCCGGTGCGCAGCGCCCGGCTGGACATCCCCAGCCTGGTGGAGGCGGCCAAGCAGACCGCCAAGTCCGGCGCCACCGAGTTCTGCATCGTCGCCGCCGTCCGCGGGCCCGACGAGCGGTTGATGGCCCAGGTCGCGGCCGGCATCGAGGCGATCCGCAACGAGGTCGAGATCAACATCGCCTGCTCGCTGGGGATGCTGACGGCCGAGCAGGTGGAACAGCTCTCGGCCATGGGTGTGCACCGCTACAACCACAACCTCGAGACCGCGCGCTCGTACTTCACCAACGTCGTGACCACCCACTCCTGGGAGGAGCGCTGGGAGACGCTGTCGATGGTGCGCGACGCCGGCATGGAGGTGTGCTGCGGCGGGATCCTCGGCATGGGCGAAACCCTCGAGCAGCGCGCCGAATTCGCCGCCGAACTCGCCGAACTCGAACCCGACGAGGTCCCGCTGAACTTCTTCAACCCGCGGCCCGGCACGCCGTTCGGCGACCTGGAGGTGCTGCCGGCCAGCGAGGCGTTGAAGTCCGTCGGCGCATTCCGGCTGGCGCTGCCGCGCGTCATGCTGCGCTTCGCCGGCGGCCGCGAGATCACCCTGGGCGACCTCGGCGCCAAGCAGGGCATTCTGGGCGGCATCAACGCCGTCATCGTCGGCAACTACCTGACCACGCTGGGTCGTCCGGCCGAGGCCGACCTGGAATTGCTCGGCGACCTGCAGATGCCCCTCAAGGGCCTCAACGCCAGTTTGTAAGCCGACACGCCGCGGCTAGGTTGGACACTTGTGGTTGGCGATCTGGGCGCTGCGGTCAGCGCCGGCGTCTACAACGTCTACACCGGGGAATTAGGGGGCACCGCCGTGCCGACAGCGGCCCAGTTGGGTCTTGAGCCGCCCCGGTTCTGCGCGGCATGCGGGCGCCGGATGGTGGTGCAGGTTCGGCCCGACGGTTGGCGGGCGCGCTGCTCGCGGCACGGCGAGGTCGACTCCGCCGACCTGGAGACGCAACGGTGAGTGAGCACGCCAAGGCGGATGCCCCGGATGCCACCGACCCCGCCTCGGTGCCCCGCCGGGCACGGGCGCGCGCGTTCCTGCTCGTCGGCGGGGGCGCGGCGGCGACCGGTCTGCTCATCGGTGCGCTGTGGGCGTGGATCGCGCCGCCGATCCGCGCCGTGGTGGCGCTGACCCGCTCGGGTGAGCGGGTTCACGACTATCTGGGCAATGAGTCCGAGCATTTCTTCGTCGCACCCGCGCTGATGCTGGGCCTGTTGACCGCGCTGGCGGTGGTCGCGTCGGTGTGGGCGTGGCAGTGGCAACAGCACCGCGGCCCGGGCATGGTCGTCGCCCTGTCGCTCGGCTTGCTGACCGCCGCTGCCGTCGCGGCGGCCGTCGGGGCCGCGCTGGTGCGGCTCGGCTACGGCGCCCTGGACTTCGATGCGGTACCGCTGGGCAAGAGCCCGTCCGTCGCGTACGTCACCCAGGCGCCGCCGGTGTTCTTCTCCGACCGTCCGTTGCAGATCGCGGTGAGCCTGTTGTGGCCGGTCGGCGTCGCGGCGCTGGTGTACGCCGTGCGGGTGGCCGCGGACGCCCGTGACGACCTGGGCGCGCTTCCGCCGGCGGCTAAGCCGTCCGATGCGCTGCCGGTGGCAGGGGGCGGCGCGGCGGAAGCGACCGTGTCATAGCGGGCGGCGGCGAATCCTGCGGCCGGTGACCACCTTGGCCGCGATCTTGAGTAGCCGGGCCATGCCGACGTAGGTCATCGGGTTGAACATCGTCGGCCAGGTGGTTCGCACCAGGTGCTCGGTCAGCGGGCGGCCCTCGAAGCGATCCGTCAGCCAGCGCAACGTCATCGGCGCCGACAGCGGGTGCAGCATCATGTGCTCGTTGAACGCGTCGCGGTGGTAGGTGACCCGCGCGCCGCCCGCCGAATACGCGTCGGCCAGCACGTCGATGTCGTGCACGTCGATCAGGTAGTCGTGCACGGCCTGCACGATCAACACCGGGGGTGTCGGGACCGCGGCGCCCAGCTTGATGTGGTCGAAGACGTACGTGACTTCCGGGGTGGACAGGATCTTTTCGAGCGGCTCGTCGAGGTAGTCGCCCATGTTCTTGCCGGCCATGCGCACGACGGCCCCGACGGTCGTCATCTTTTCCAGCGAGTCGAGCAGGGCGCGCCCCTCCTGGTTGGTGTGCTCCCTGATCACCCGGTCCAGGTCGGGATAGATGTGCGCGAGCGCGGCCACCACCAGCGCGGGCAAGCCCGACAGGAAGCTGCCGTTGAGCCGGCGGAAGGTGTTGCCCAGGTCCCCGACGGGCGAGCCCAGCACCGCACCCACGATGTCGAGTTCGGGCGCGTATTCGGCGCACACTTCGGCGGCCCACGCGCTGGCCAGGCCGCCCCCGGAATAACCCCACAGCCCGATCGGGGCCGAGTTGGACAGCCCGAGACGCTCCGAGCTCAGCGCGGCCCGGATGCCGTCCAGGACGCGGTAGCCGGGTTCAAACGGCGCCCCCCACAGGCCGCGCAGGCCCTCGTGGTCGGGCACCGAGACGGCCCAGCCTTCGGCGACGGCGGCGGCGATCAGGAAGAGCTCGAACTGGCCGATCGCCCCGAACGCCTTCGCCCGGCGCCGCAGCGCATAGGACGGGAAACAGCGCGAGGACACGGCGTCGATCGCGCATTGGTACGACAGCACCGGGCAGGGCCGCCCGGGAGCGAGGTCAGCCGGGACGATCACCGTCGTCGCGGTCGCCTCGGGGTCGCCGTTCATGTCCATGGTCCGGTAGAGCAGCTGGACGGCCTTGATGGGCTGCGGGATCAGGCCGAGGAACGCCAGCTCGACATCGCGCGAGCGCAGCACCGTCCCGGGCTCGGCGTGCTGGAAACCCAGCGGCGGCTGGTAGAACGGGTCGTCCGAGGGCAGCAGCGGACGCACCTTGCGCTGCAGTTCCTCGTGGGGCGGCCGGGCGATCCATTCCGCGCCATGCGTGCCTGCCAGGTTGCCGAGCTCAGCCATTGAGGCTCCCTTCGTGGCCACCCGGCATTCTCGCGCACGAACAGCAGGTGGCCAAAACGTCATCGCCGCGTTGTGAGCGACTTCTCGTCACCGCGGGCAGGTCAGACCCGTCAGGGGCGCCGACCGAATTGCGCGTCGCCCGAACGACGCGTTTGTGTCA
>NZ_JAEKMI010000044.1 GCF_020217485.1 Mycobacterium sp. WUMAC-067
TATCCGGAAACCCGCGAACGGTCGCTGCGCTGGGTCGCGGTACACACCGTGCACGAGCTACAGCATCACCTTCTCGACATTCGCCGCCAGGTGTGACCGGAGCGGGCGCGGCGCACGAAAGTTGCTGGGACACCGGGTTTCCCTGCGCTACAGTGCCGGCATGAACGTCGACGCGGCCGCCTTCTCCGCCCGATGGGCACAGCGCTGGAACGCCCACGACGTCGACGCCGTCCTCGACGACTTCCATGACGACGTGGTGTTCACCTCGCCCGTGGCCGCCAAGCTCCTGCCGGAAACACGGGGAGTGGTCCGCGGCAAGGCGGCGCTACGTCGGTACTGGATAGCCGCCCTCGAACGCATTCCGGATCTCCGGTTCACCGTCGAAGGCGTCTACCAAGGCGTCAACACGATCGTCATCACCTACCGCAACCAGAACGGCGATCTCGTCAACGAGGTCTTGGTCTTCGAAGACGACGTGATCGTCGAGGGCCATGGGACATATCGCAGCGCTGGCTCATAGCGCTTAATCGGTCTCCCAAAACACGAAAGTCACGACCCCTTGCGAGGTCGTGACTTTTCGTAGCACCGCTCAATGTGGGCGAAGGGGGACTTGAACCCCCACGTCCCGAAGGACACTGGCACCTGAAGCCAGCGCGTCTGCCATTCCGCCACTCGCCCGGGAAAAACAACCGATGGACCATACCACTGTAATGGCCCGATTCCCGAACCGCCGCAGCGGGCCTCGAAGCCTTCCGGCGCCCTGGGCCTGGCCGCGTGCACCCATCTGAGCTGCAGGGACGCAGTTCTCACAGTTTCGAGAGTCCCGCACCGTCGCGATGTCCCGCTAGCATGCGGGAGTGAACCAGCACGCAGGTGATTCGTTTGCCGCGCACCGGCAATACCTTCTGGCAAGTGCAGGCGAACGGTAGGACATGAGTAGCCAACGGGGGCTGGCCGCGCGGATCGAGCGCAAGCTCGAAGCGACGGTGGACAATGCCTTCGCCCGCGTGTTCGGCGGATCAATCGTCCCGCAAGAGGTAGAAGCCCTGTTATGCCGCGAGGCTCGCGACGGAGTTCAGAAGCTTCATGGAAATCGCCTTTTGGCCCTCAACGAATACATCATTACCCTCGGTATGCACGACTTCGGAAAGGTGAGCGCCGATCCGGATCTCACGTCGAGCTCATTCGCGAGGTACTTGGCTGACTACATCCACGAACAGGGGTGGCAAACGTATGGTGAGGTGGTCGTCCGGTTCGAGCAGTCGTCGAACCTGCGTACCGGCCAGTACCGCGCCCGTGGTGCTGTCAACCCCGATGTCCAGCCCCGCCCGACGGTCGAAGACGCCGTCCGGCCACAATCAAATAACGCGTTCGGCGATGAACGAGGAGTAGCACCAATGACTGACAACTCGAGCTACCGCGGGGATCAGGGGCCCGGCCGGCCCGGCGACGAGTACTACGACGACCGCTACCGGCGTCCCCAGGACGACGCGCGCGGTGGCCCGGACCCGCAGGGTGCGCCCGACCCGCGGGGGGGATATCCGCCTGAGCAGGGCGGCTACCCACCTCAGCAGGGATATCCGCCGCCGCGCCAACCCGAGCAGGGCGGCTACCCCGAGCAGGGCGGCTACCCGGAACAAGGCGGCTACCCGCCCCCGCAGGGATACCCAGACCAGGGCGGTTACCAGGGCCAGGGCGGTTACCCCGACCAGGGACAGGGCGGCTACCCGCCTCAGCAGGGTTACCAGGACCAGCGCGGCTACCCCGACCAGGGGCAGGGCGGCTACCCGCAGTCGTATGAGCAGCGCCCGCCCGCGCCCACCGGGTACGGCGGCGGCCAAGGTTACGACCAGGGTTATCGCCAGGGCGGCGGCTATGGCCCGCCGGTCGGTGGCCCGCAGGGCTACGGCGGCGGATACGGCGACTACGGTCGCGGGCCGGCGCGCCAGGATGAGGGCGGCTACGCGCCACCCGAACAACGTCCCGCCTACCCCGAGCAGGGCGCTGGGTATGACCAGGGTTACCAGCAGGGCGGCGGCTACGGCCGCCAGGACTACGGCTCCTCCGAATACACCCAGTACGGCGAGCACGCGCAGGGCGCGACGTACGGCGGCCAGGCCGGGGGATACCCCGAAGCCGCCAGCCCCGAGTACGACTACGGCCAGCAGCCCGACTACGGCCAGCAGGCGGAGTACGGCCAGCCCGCCGACTACGGTCAACAGGCCGGGTACGGCGGATACGGTCAGGGCGGCTACGGCGCCGCGGGCACCACGATCACCCTTCAGCTCGACGACGGCAGCGGCCGCACCTATCAGCTGCGCGAGGGCTCCAACATCGTGGGCCGCGGGCAAGACGCCCAGTTCCGGTTGCCCGATACCGGCGTGTCACGGCGTCACCTGGAGATCCGCTGGGATGGGCAGGTCGCGCTGCTGTCGGACCTGAACTCCACCAACGGCACCACCGTGAACAACGCGCCGGTCCAGGAGTGGCAGTTGGCCGACGGCGACGTCATCCGTTTGGGCCATTCGGAAATCATCGTCCGAATCCACTAAGTCGCTGGGCTCAACGCTGCCGTGCTTCGCCCCGTGTCGACCACCGTCCAAGTATCGTGACGTAGCCGATGTGCTCGGAGTCACGGGCGCCGGGGACACGACGCTAGGACGGAAAGGACGCCAGATGCAGGGATTGGTACTGCAGCTGACGCGCGCCGGATTTTTGATGTTGCTCTGGGTATTCATCTGGTCCGTGCTGCGAATCCTGCGGACCGATATCTATGCGCCGACCGGTGCCGTGATGGTGCGTCGGGGTTTGGCGCTGCGCAGCACCCTGCTGCCTTCGCGCCAGCGCCGGCACGCGGCCCGCTACCTGGTGGTGACCGAAGGCGCGCTGGCGGGTGGGCGCATCACCCTCAGCGGTCAACCGGTATTGATCGGACGAGCTGACGACTCCACCCTGGTGCTCACCGACGACTACGCCTCAACCCGGCACGCCCGGCTATCTCAGCGCGGCTCGGAGTGGTACGTCGAAGATCTAGGATCGACCAACGGTACTTACCTTGACAGGGCGAAAGTGACGACTGCGGTACGAGTCCCGATAGGAACGCCAATTCGAATCGGTAAAACGGCGATCGAGTTACGCCCGTGACCCGCGCCAATGACAATGGTCCCGGCTTGGCCGATTTTCCGGCCGGGATCGAGGAGTGGCGCCCGTGACCCTGGTCCTGCGATACGCCGCCCGGAGTGACCGCGGGCTGGTGCGCTCCAACAACGAAGATTCGGTCTATGCCGGCGCCCGGCTGCTGGCTTTGGCCGACGGCATGGGCGGTCATGCAGCCGGCGAGGTGGCGTCCCAGTTGGTGATCGCCGCGCTGGCGCACCTCGATGACGACGAGCCGGGCGGCGACCTGTTGGCCAAGCTCGACAACGCGGTGCGCTCCGGCAACGCCGCCATCGCCGCGCAGGTGGAGGCGGAGCCCGAACTCGAAGGGATGGGCACCACCCTTACCGCGATCCTGTTCGCGGGTGACCGAATTGGGTTGGTGCACATCGGCGATTCGCGCGGTTACCTGCTGCGCGACGGCGAACTGAGCCAGATCACCAAGGACGACACGTTCGTCCAGACGTTGGTCGACGAGGGCCGGATCACCCGGGAGGAGGCACACAGCCATCCGCAGCGATCGTTGATCATGCGGGCGCTCACCGGCCATGAGGTCGAGCCGACGCTGACCATGCGAGAAGCGCGCGCCGGCGATCGCTACCTGCTGTGCTCCGACGGGCTGTCGGATCCGGTGAGCGACGAGACCATCCTCGAGGCGTTGCAGATTCCCGACGTCGCCGAGGCCGCCTATCGCCTCATCGAGTTGGCGCTGCGCGGCGGCGGGCCGGACAACGTCACCGTCGTGGTCGCCGACGTTGTCGACTACGACTACGGGCAAACCCAGCCGATTCTGGCCGGCGCGGTGTCGGGCGACGAGGATCAGATGACGCTGCCCAACACCTCGGCCGGGCGCGCCTCGGCGATCAGGCCGCGCGAAGAGTCCGCCAAACGTGTTGCGCCGCAACCGGAAACGACGCATCGGCCGCGGTGGTCCCGACGACGGATGGCCGTCGTCGCCGCCTTGGCCGTACTGCTGGTCATCGCGGGTCTCACCGTCGGGTGGTGGGTCATCCAGCGCAACTATTACGTCGCCGAATACAACGGCAGGGTCTCCATCGTCCGCGGGATTCAGGGGACGCTGCTGGGCGTTCCGTTGCAACGGCCTTACCTGGTCGGCTGCCTCAACGCGCGAAACGAGCTGTCCCTGGTCAGCTATGGGCAATCCGGCGGCCACTCCACTTGCCAGCTGATGACCCTGCAGGATCTGCGCCGGCCCGGACAGGTCCAGGTCCAAACTGGGCTGCCGGGCGGCAGCTTGGACCAAGCGGAATCGCAGCTGCGCCAATTGCTGGCCGAATACCTGCTGCCGATCTGTCCGCCACCGCGCGCCACCTCGCCGCCGCCCGGATCCCCGTCCACCGGCGGCGGAACTCCCCAGCCCAGCGCCACCGCATCGCCATCACCACCCACCAGTTCCACCAGCGCCAGCCCCCCACCCAGCACGAGCGCCTCCAACGGCCCCGCGAATTCATCACCGGCAGGTCCGACGACCACGTCGCAAACGGTGACCGCGCTCCCCGGGCCCCCACCCCAACCGGGCATCGATTGCCGGACGGTGGCATGACAACACAGCTTCAGCCGCCGGTCGCGGTCACGCCTCCTCTTCCTACCCGGCGCAATGCCGAGTTGTTGCTGCTGGGCTTCGCTTCGCTGATCACCGTCGCCGCGCTGCTGATAGTGGAGGCCAATCAAACCCGCGATCTGCACTGGGACGCGATCAACTACGGGCTGGTGTTTCTCGTCGTGTTCGGGTCGGCGCACATGGCCATCCGGCGCTTCGCGCCCTATACCGATCCGCTGCTGTTGCCAATCGTGGCATTACTCAACGGACTTGGGCTGGTGATGATTCACCGGCTCGATCTGGTCACCAATCAACTCAGCGGCCGCCACCACCCCAGCGCGACCCAGCAGATGTTGTGGACCCTGGTCGGTGTGGTGACCTTTGCATTGGTGGTCACCTTCTTGAAAGACCATCGCCAGCTGGCGCGCTACGGCTACATCTGCGGGCTCGTCGGTCTGATCTTTTTGGTGATTCCCGCCCTGTTGCCGGCATCGCTGTCCGAACAAAACGGCGCCAAGATCTGGATTCGCTTGCCCGGCTTCTCAATTCAGCCCGCCGAGTTCTCCAAGATTCTGCTCCTGATCTTCTTCTCCGCGGTGCTGATCGCCAAACGCGGCCTGTTCACCAGCGTCGGCAAGCACTTCATGGGTCTGACGCTGCCCCGCCCCCGTGACCTCGCGCCCCTGCTGGCGGCCTGGGTGATCTCGGTCGGCGTGATGGCCTTCGAAAAGGACCTTGGCACTTCGCTATTGCTGTACACGTCATTTTTGGTGGTGGTCTACCTCGCCACCCAACGCTTCAGCTGGGTGGGAATCGGCCTGGTGCTGTTCGCCGCGGGAAGTGTTGTCGCGTACTACATTTTCAGCCACGTCCGGGTGCGGGTGCAGATGTGGTGGGACCCGTTCTCCGACCCCGACGGCAGTGGCTATCAGATTGTGCAGTCGCTCTTCAGCTTTGCCACCGGGGGGATTTTCGGGACCGGGCTCGGCAACGGTCAGCCCGACACCGTGCCCGCCGCGTCGACCGACTTCATCATCGCGGCGTTCGGCGAAGAACTGGGATTGGTGGGCCTGGCGAGCATCCTGATGCTCTACACCATCGTCATCGTGCGGGGCATGCGCACGGCGATCGCCACCCGGGATAGCTTCGGCAAGCTGCTGGCGGCGGGCCTGGCGTCGACGCTGGCCCTGCAGCTGTTCATCGTCGTCGGCGGGGTAACGCAACTCATTCCGTTGACCGGGTTGACGACGCCGTGGATGTCTTACGGCGGTTCGTCGTTGCTGGCGAACTATGTCCTGTTGGCCATCTTGGCGCGGATCTCGCACAGCGCCCGTCGTCCCTTGCGCACCGCCGCGCGCCACGAGCCGCCGATCGCGGCGGCCGGCACCGAGGTGATCGAGAAAGTATGAACGCCTCCCTGCGCCGGATCTCGGTGACCGTGATGGCGTTGATCGTGCTGCTGTTGATCAACGCCACGATGACGCAGGTCTTCGCCGCCGACTCGCTGCGCGCCGACCCGCGCAATCAGCGCGTCCTGCTCGACGAGTATTCGCGCCAGCGCGGCCAGATCGTGGCGGGCGGACAGCTGTTGGCCTACTCTGTCGCCACCGACAACCGCTTCCGCTTCCTGCGCGTCTACCCCAACCCCGCGACGTACGCGCCGGTCACCGGGTTCTACTCGTTGCGCTATTCCAGCACCGGACTGGAACGGGCCGAGGACCCGCTGTTGAACGGCTCCGACGAGCGGCTGTTCGGGCGCCGGCTGGCCGACTTCTTCACCGGCCGCGACCCGCGCGGGGCCAACGTCGACACCACGATCAAGCCGCGAGTCCAGCAGGCCGCCTGGGACGGGATGCAGCAGGGCTGCGGCGGTCCGCCGTGCAAGGGCGCCGTCGTCGCCCTCGAACCGTCCACCGGAAAGATCCTGGCGATGGTGTCGTCGCCGTCCTACGACCCCAACCTGTTGTCGTCGCACGATCCCGACGTGCAGGCCAAGGCCTGGCAGCGGCTGCGCGACGATCCCAACAACCCGATGACCAACCGTGCCATCTCGGAGACCTACCCACCCGGCTCCACCTTCAAGGTCATCACCACCGCGGCCGCGCTGCAGGCGGGCGCCTCCGACACCGAGCAGCTGACCGCCGCGCCCTCCATTCCGCTGCCCAACAGCACCGCAACCTTGGAGAACTACGGTGGACAGGCGTGTGGCAACGAGCCGACCGTGTCCCTGCAGCAGGCCTTCGCCCTGTCCTGCAACACCGCGTTCGTCCAACTCGGCCTCCTGACCGGATCCGACGCGCTGCGCAGCATGGCGCGCTCATTCGGCCTGGACAGCACCCCGAGCGTCATCCCGCTTCAGGTCGCCGAGTCGACCATCGGGATCATCCCGGACGCCGCGGCCCTGGGCATGACGAGCATCGGCCAGAAGGATGTCGCGATGACGCCCCTGCAGAACGCCGAGATCGCCGCGACCATCGCGAACGGCGGGGTGACGATGCAGCCCTACCTGATCGACAGCCTCAAGGGACCGGACCTGACCACGATCAGCACCACGGCACCTTATGAGCAGCGGCGCTCGGTGTCGCCGCAGGTCGCCGCTAAGCTAACAGAGCTGATGGTCGGCGCCGAGAAGGTCGCACAGCAGAAAGGGGCCATTCCCGGCGTGCAGATCGCATCCAAGACGGGTACCGCAGAGCATGGGACCGATCCGCGGCACACACCGCCGCACGCCTGGTACATCGCTTTCGCGCCCGCACAGACCCCGAAGGTCGCCGTGGCGGTCTTGGTGGAGAATGGCGCCGACCGCCTGTCCGCGACGGGGGGTGCACTCGCCGCGCCGATCGGACGGGCTGTGATCCAGGCCGCGCTACAGGGAGGACCATGAGCCCGCGAGTTGGTGTGACGCTGTCTGGCAGATACCGCCTGCAGCGCCTGATCGCCACCGGCGGCATGGGTCAGGTCTGGGAGGCGGTAGACAGCCGCCTGGGCCGGCGCGTCGCGGTCAAGGTGCTCAAGCAGGAGTTCTCCCAGGACCCCGAGTTCATCGAGCGCTTCCGCGCTGAGGCGCGGACCACGGCGATGCTCAACCACCCCGGGATCGCGGCGGTCCACGACTACGGTGAGAGCCAGCTGGACGGGGAGGGCCGCACCGCCTACCTGGTGATGGAACTGGTCAACGGCGAGCCGCTGAACTCGGTGCTCAAACGCACCGGCCGGCTGTCGCTGCGGCACGCCCTGGACATGCTCGAGCAGACCGGTCGCGCGCTGCAGGTCGCGCACGCCGCCGGTTTGGTCCACCGCGACGTGAAGCCGGGCAACATCTTGATCACCCCGACCGGCCAGGTGAAGATCACCGACTTCGGCATCGCCAAGGCCGTCGACGCCGCGCCGGTGACCCAGACCGGCATGGTGATGGGCACCGCCCAATACATCGCGCCCGAACAGGCCCTTGGACACGACGCCACCCCGTCCAGCGACGTGTACTCGCTGGGAGTTGTTGGCTACGAAGTTGTTTCGGGCAAGCGGCCGTTCACCGGTGACGGCGCATTGACGGTGGCGATGAAACACATCAAGGAACCTCCGCCGCCGCTGCCCGCGGAGCTACCGCCCAATGTGCGCGAACTCATCGAGATCACGCTCGTCAAGAACCCGGCGATGCGTTACCGCAGCGGGGGACCGTTCGCCGACGCCGTGGCCGCGGTGCGCGCCGGTCGCCGACCTCCCCGCCCCAGCCAGTCGCCGCCTCCGGGTCGGGCGTCGCCGGCGGCGATACCGTCCAGCCCGACGACCCGGGCGGCCGCGGTGTCGCCCCGCACGGCCGCGCCCCGCCGATCCCGTCCGACCACCGGCGGGCACCGCCCGCCCCCGGCCCGGCGCACCTTCTCGTCGGGGCAGCGCGCGCTGCTGTGGGCCGCCGGGGTCCTCGGCGCGCTCGCGATCATCATCGCGGTGCTCATCGTCATCAATTCCCGCGGGGATCAGCAGCAACAGCCCCCGTCGGTCACCGACACCGGCACACCGCCGGCGTCGGCGCCGCCGCCGTCCAACACCCCGAGCGGATCCGCGGCGCACCCGGGCATGCGGCTCGATTGGCCGGACGACGGCACGATAGGAATGTCGGGATTCCGTAGCGGACCGCCGCGACACGGGGCATCGCCGTGACCACCCCGCAGCACCTGTCCGACCGTTATGAGCTGGGCGAGATCCTCGGCTTCGGGGGGATGTCCGAGGTTCACCTGGCCCGCGACCTCCGCTTGCATCGCGATGTCGCGGTCAAGGTGCTGCGCGCGGATCTGGCCCGCGACCCCAGTTTCTACCTACGCTTCCGGCGCGAGGCGCAAAACGCCGCCGCGCTGAATCACCCGTCCATCGTCGCGGTCTACGACACGGGCGAAGCGGAGACGCCCACCGGGCCGCTGCCCTACATCGTCATGGAATACGTCGACGGCGTCACCCTGCGCGACATCGTGCACACCGACGGGCCGCTGCCGCCGCGGCGGGCGATCGAGATCATCGCCGACGCGTGCCAGGCGCTGAACTTCAGTCATCAGAACGGCATCATCCACCGCGACGTCAAGCCGGCCAACATCATGATCAGCACCACCAACGCGGTCAAGGTGATGGATTTCGGTATCGCCCGCGCGATCGCCGACAGCGGCAACAGCGTCACCCAGACGGCCGCGGTGATCGGAACCGCGCAGTACCTCTCGCCCGAGCAGGCCCGCGGCGACGCCGTCGACGCCCGTTCCGATGTGTACTCGCTGGGCTGCGTACTTTACGAAATCCTCACGGGCGAACCACCTTTCGTCGGAGACTCGCCGGTCGCGGTTGCCTACCAACATGTTCGCGAGGACCCGGTCCCGCCGTCGCAACGCCACGAAGGCATCTCGCCCGACCTCGACGCCGTCGTGCTCAAGGCGCTGGCCAAGAATCCGGAAAACCGCTATCAGACCGCGGCGGAGATGCGCGCCGATCTGGTGCGGGTGCACAACGGCGAGAAGCCCGAAGCGCCCAAGGTTTTCACCGACGCCGACCGGTCCTCGTTGCTGTCGTCGAGCCCCGGCAGCGCGGGCCCGCCCCGGACCGATCCGCTGCCTCGCCAGGTTCTCGCCGACGCCGGTGAGGACCGCACCGTCGGTTCGGTCGGTCGCTGGATCGTCGCGGTGGCCGCGCTGGCCGTCCTGACGATCGTGGTGGTGATCGCGTTCAACACCTTCGGCGGCGGTGCCCGTGACGTTCAGGTGCCCGACGTGCGCGGGCAAGTGTCCGCCGATGCCATCGCGGCGCTGCAAAACCGCGGCTTCAAAACGCGCACGCTGCAAAAGCCGGATTCGATCATTCCGCCCGACCACGTCATCGGCACCGACCCCGGCGCCAACGCCTCGATCAGCGCCGGGGACGAGATCACCGTCAACGTCTCCACCGGTCCGGAGCAACGCGAGGTGCCCGACGTTTCCTCGTTGAGTTACTCCGACGCGGTCAGCAAGCTCAAAGCCGCGGGATTCACCAAGTTCAAGCAGGCCAATTCGCCGTCGACGCCGGAGCTGCTGGGCAAGGTGATCGGGACCAACCCCCCGGCCAACCAGACGTCGGCGATCACCAACGTCATCACCGTCATCGTCGGCTCCGGGCCGGAGACCAAGCAGGTTCCCGACATCGCGGGCCAGACCGTGGACATCGCGCAGCGGAACCTCACCGTCTACGGCTTCAGCAAGGTGACCCAGGTGCAGGTGGACAGCCCCCGGCCGGCAGGTGAGGTGATCGGGACCAATCCGCCCAAGGGACAGATGATTCCGGTGGACTCGGTCATCGAGCTGCAGGTGTCCAAGGGCAATCAGTTCGTCATGCCGGATCTGTCCGGCATGTTCTGGACGGACGCCGAGCCGCGGCTACGGGCGCTGGGCTGGACGGGCATCCTGGACAAGGGCGCCGACGTCGACGCCGGCGGCTCCCAGTCCCACCGCGTCGTGTATCAGAACCCGCCGGCCGGCGCCGGGGTGAACCGGGACGGGATCATCACGCTGAAGTTCGGTCAGTAGCCGCCGGGTCGGCCGGGAAATACGGCCGCACCGCCGCGTGCACGTCGTTCTCGAGTCGGCGTATCAGCGTGTCATCGCGCACCAACCCGCATACGGCCAGCCAGTTCGCCAGCATGCGATGGCCGCCCTCGGTCAGGATCGACTCCGGATGGAACTGCACCCCGTGAATGGGCAATGCGGCGTGGCGAACCCCCATGATCACGCCGCTGTCGGTGCGGGCGGTGACCTCGAGCACCGGCGGCAGCGACTCGGGCAGGATGGTCAGCGAGTGGTAGCGGGTCGCCGTGAAGGGATCCGGAAGTCCTTGCAACACACCGACATTGGTGTGGTGGACGCGGCTGGTCTTGCCGTGCAGCAGTTCGGGGGCGCGGTCGACGGTGGCGCCGAATGCGACGCCGATGGCTTGGTGCCCCAGGCAGACCCCGAGCAGAGGAGTCTTCTCGGCGGCACACGCGCGAACCATCCCGATGGAAGCGCCCGCGCGCTCCGGGGTGCCCGGCCCCGGACTGAGCAGCACGCCGTCGAACTGCCGGGCGGCCGCGGTCTCGTCGGAGAGCCGGGCGTCGTCATTGCGCCAGACGTCCGCGTCCACACCTAGCTGCCCGAGGTACTGCACCAGGTTGAACACGAAGCTGTCGTAGTTGTCGACAACCAGGATCCGCATCGTGCCAGGTTACCGCCCGGTGGTACGCGCTCTGCTGGTCAGTGGGCCTCAATAGCCGATGGGGCCGTTGGGCTGCGCGAAATGCAGCCGGTCGGGCTCGGAGTGACCGACGACCTGCACGTCGGACTTGACGTCTTCGCGGTAGCCGAGCCCGAACCGGACCACGTACTGCTTGTAGAGCGTCACCAGGGGAGCGGCGGCGAGCGCGGCTTGCATCTCTGCGGAGTTACCGATCGCGGTGATCGTGTACGGCGGGCTGTAGGTGCGCCCGTTGAGCAGAAGGGTATTGCCCACGCAGCGGGGCACCGAGGTGGCGATGAGCCGTTGGTCCTGCATCTGAATGGCCTCGGCGCCCGCGCTCCACAACGCGTTGAGCACGGCCTGGATGTCTTGCTGGTGCACCACCAGGTCGTCGGGCGACGCGTCGCGCGGGAACCGGCCGTTGGCGTCGCGCTGCGCGTCCTCGAGGGTGACCACCAGGCCCGGGCCGTGCACGGGGCTCATATCCGCCTGCCCGGCGAGCTCCGCGGAGCGCCGCAACATCGCGGCCAGCGCGGCGTCCGACGAGCGCCCGTGCGCCGCGTCGATTTTCTTCGCCAATTCCTCACGTTCGGCGTTGAGCCGGTTCACCGACGACTGGGTGTCGCGGACCAGGTCCACCAGCCGCGGGGCGTCGCTGCGGCGGATCTCGGCGCCGCCGGAAACCCCGTGCGTGGCGGCGAGCAGCAATCCGGCCAGCACGCACACCACCGGGACGCCGAAGCGCCATGGCGACTGGCGCGTCTGGATCATCGAGTCTCCCTTTCCTGGTCACCGTCCCAGGTGCGTTAGTCTCGTAGCCAAGCTATGGGTGCAGCTGCCGTGTCCATCGTTGCACCCCGTCCCGCTCACCGTGTTGTTGAGGTAATCCGCGAGGTAATCATGCCCAAGTCCAAGGTCCGTAAGAAGAACGACTTCACCGTCAGCGCGGTCAGCCGCACCCCGGTGAAGGTCAAGGTCGGACCGTCGAGCGTGTGGTTCGTCGCGCTGTTCATCGGCCTCATGCTGATCGGTCTCGTCTGGCTGATGGTGTTCCAGTTGGCCGCGGTCGGAACCCAGGCACCGACGGCCCTCAATTGGATGGCGCAACTGGGTCCCTGGAACTACGCCATCGCGTTCGCTTTCATGATCACCGGTTTGTTGCTCACGATGCGCTGGCACTGAGCGGCACGGCCGACGTAATGAATTCATTTTTGGGCTGATTTGTCACTGCGCCAGCAACTTTCTGACCACCCAATCACACGCGTGTGATTTATCCCCACTGTTGATAGAGATTGTGGATAACTGCATCGGCAGTGGTGGGAGGGGCTAAGGACCGCATGCAGCAAACACAATGGGAGCCGCACCCGGCCGGAATCGCAGGTTGTGGAGCCGTAGGCGTTCTGATGGCTATCGCCGCTGTGACCCTGATCACAGACCTGCCGGGGCGCGTTCTGGCGGGCGTTGCCGCAGTGGGTCTGATCTTGTTTGCGGGAATGTCTTGGCGCGCGCGCCCCAAGCTGGCAATCACGCCCGACGGCCTGGCGCTGCGCGGCTGGTTCCGGACGCAGCTATTGCAGCAATCCGACATCAAGATCATCCGCATCATCGAGTTCCGCCGCTACGGACGCAGGGTGCGGTTACTGGAGGTCGAAGCGGCCGACGGCGACCTCGTCCTGTTCTCCCGCTGGGACCTCGGGACCGACCCGCTGGACGTGCTCGACGCGCTCACCGCGGCCGGCTACGCGGGCCGTTCGCAGCCCTGAACCGGCCCCGGGCGGGCGGGGCCGGTTACGAGATGGTGATCGACTCGATGACGACCGGCTCGGAGGGACGGTCGTTGCCGTCGGTGCTTGTCGTCGAGATCGCCTCGACGACCTGCTGCGAGTCCGGGTCGGTCACTTCGCCGAAGATCGTGTGGCGCCGGTTCAGGTGCGGCGTCTTGTCGACCGTGATGAAGAACTGCGAGCCGTTGGTGCCCGGGCCCGCGTTCGCCATCGCCAGCAGGTAGGGCTTGTCGAATTGCAGTTCGGGGTGGAACTCGTCGGCGAACTTGTACCCCGGGCCACCGCGGCCGGTCCCGGTCGGGTCGCCGCCCTGGATCATGAAGCCCCGGATCACCCGGTGAAAGACCGCGCCATCGTAGAACGGGCCGGAGGAGCCTCCCGATGCGTTCTGGGTCGAGTACTCCTTGGTCCCCTGCGCCAGGCCGACGAAGTTGGCGACGGTCTTGGGCGCGTGGTTTCCGAACAACGCGACCTTGATGTCGCCGCGGTTGGTGTGGAGCGTGGCGGTAGCAGTCTGAAAGGGGCTGTTAGTCACGGCATCAGAGTCTGCCACTACGCGTCAGCGCGCCCGCACGCGGTGCCACCCAATCCGAACCGCTGACGAAAACGCCGCGAACACACATCGCGGCCCCCGACGTCCCTATGCTGGCAGTCTGTTCAGATATCGGGCCGGCCGTCGGGCCGGGTCACGACAGGCGTCACCAGCGGAACAGAAGGGCGGCAGATGAGCGCGAAGACGGAATCCCGGCTCACCCCGCGGGAGCGACTGGCCCGCGGCCTGAGCTATTCGGCGAGGGGACCGGTGGACGTCACCCGCGGAGTCGTGGGCCTCAGCGTCGAGTCCGCGCGGTCGACCGCCTCGGAGCTGCGTCGCCGGTATCAGGAGGGGCGCCTGGCCGCCGACATCGCGGCCGCCCAGGAGGCACTCGCCCAGGAGTTGGCCGCCGCGCAGGAAGTGGTCGCCGGCCTGCCGCAGGCGCTGCAGGATGCGCGGCGCGCGCAGCGTCGCGGCAAGCGCCCGTTGATCATTGCGGGCATTGCCGTCGCGGCCCTCGCGGGCGGCGCCGCGGCGTTCAGCATCGCCCGGCGCTCGGTGCGGGCGAAGCCTCAGGAACCGCAGTCGCGGCCGCCGAGCGTGGATGTGCAACCGCGGCCCTAGGGTCACCGCACGGCCAGCTGCAGCCGTTCGCGGCGCCGAACCAGAATGCTCGGCAGCCATTCTCCGACCTCGGCCGCGCTGATCCAGCTGGTGCGCTCGAGCAGCATCCGCAACACGATGTGGGCTTCCAAGCGTGCCAGTGCGGCCCCCACGCAGAAGTGCACGCCCTTGCCGAAGCTGACGTGACTTTTGCCGGCGACGCGGTCGAGGCGAAATTCGTTCGGGGCCTCGAAGTGCGCCGGGTCGCGGTTGGCCGCTCCCCACATCAACAGCAGATGTGAGTCGGCCGGCACCGCGACCCCACCGAGCGTGGTGTCGCGCCACACGTGCCGGTAATGACCCCGAAACGGCGCCTCGAAGCGCAAGGTCTCTTCGATGAAAGCGCTCAGCAATTCCGGCTTCTCGCGGAGCTGCTGTTGGATCGCGGGGCGATCGGCGAGGATCCACGCCGCGCTTCCCAGCAGAGACGCCGTCGACTCGCCCGCCGCGCTGAAGAGGGTCAGCATGATTCCCAGCGCCGGCAGTTGCTCTAGTTCACCCGAGGCGTAGCGCACGGCCAGGTCGGCGATCAGGCCGGATTCTGGCTTGCCGCTTGCCTTTTCGAAACGCTCCAACACATAGCCGGATAGCTCCATCGCGGCGAGCCCAGCCTGCTCGAGTTGTTCGGACGTGACGATTCCATCGAGCAATGTCGTGGTGGCGTAGCCGAGCCGAATGAGGTTGTCGACGTCGTCATCGGGCAGACCCAGGAGCTTGCAAACCACCATCATCGGCAGCCGATTCGCGACGCTGCTCATCCATTCGATCTGACCGTCGCGCAGGTTCTGTTCCCAGAGGCGGTCGGCGGTCCGGACCGCGAATTCCTCGATGATCCGGACGCGCTTGGCCGACAAATGGGGTAGCAGGATCTTCCGGTGCATGGCATGTACCGGATCGTCCGCGGTGGCCAACACCTGGGTCGGGCCACCCGGTGGCCCCATGTCGAACGGGGCGACGGAGCCGTCGTCGTGGAAGACCATGGTCGCCGTGAGGTTCGACGAAAAATCTTCGACCCGCTCGACGGCCTCTTGCACTGCGTCCCAACCGCACACGGCGTAGAAGACGGAATCGCCGATGCGGTGCACCGGCGCCTCGGCCCGCATCCGGTCATACAGCGGGTAGGGATCCTGTATCGCCGCGCTACCGAAGAACCGGGTCGCGCTGTCCAAGGCCGTCACGCGTCTCAGGCTCCGGTGCGCCTCGCCGCGGGGTCAATGGACCGCGGAGAAGTTGATGAGCGCTCGCGACCGACCGTGATCGGGGACAAAGACGTGGACCGGTCACAAGCTGCGCATTCGGGTGAAAGAAAGGCTCTGAAATTTCTCACGCTGCGAGAAGTATTTCGGCGCCCCGCAGCGTAGGGGAGGATGGGTGGATGCCACGTGACGACTGGTTGGTCGGCCGCGATCGCGGCAGCGAAGCCACCGAGCGGATCTACACCGCGGCGGCCGACCTCATCGCCCGCCGAGGTTATGAAGGCTTCACGATCGAAGCCCTGGCCGCTCGTGTGCATTGCTCACCCGCGACGATTTACCGGCACGCCGGCGGCAAGTCAACCATCCGCGACGCCGTCGTCGGTATTCACGCGGCTCGCATCGTCGACGCCACACGGGAAGCCATCAAGGACCTTCGCGGCCCGGATCGCGTCGTCGCCGCCACGATCATCGCCTTGCAGCGCCTGCGGTCTGACCCACTGGCCCAGCTCATGCGGTCGATCCACGCGGCTCCGGTCAGCGACTGGGTGATCAGCTCGCCCACCGTGACGAGCTTGGCCGCCGAAATGCTGGGGCCCGACACCGATGATCCGCTGGCCGCGCAGTGGCTGATCCGCGTCTTCCTGGCGCTATGGGGTTGGCCCCTCAAGGACCCGGCCGCGGAACGGGAGTTGGTGCAACGCTTCCTCGGCTCGTCCTACACCTCGAGGAAAAGGGCGAATTGAACAGCGCGAAAAGCGGGATCGGTTTGTGGAGCCTAGGGGAATCGAACCCCTGACACCCGCCTTGCAAAGGCGGTGCTCTACCAACTGAGCTAAGGCCCCTCATCGTGACTGTGTGGTTGACCTGGGTCATCCACAGCCACGTGCCAGACCTCGACTCCACGTCGTGACCGCGCCACCGCTGCCAACACGGCGATCAGTCCCAGTGGCAGTGCGAGTCGTACGCAACGTCTTGACGGGCACATGGTTGTGGGCCTAGGAGGACTCGAACCTCCGACCTCTTCGTTATCAGCGAAGCGCTCTAACCGCCTGAGCTATAGGCCCGTACTCGCGTACGGCCGAGCGACGAGATTACCGCACCAGCCGCCCGACTCCCAAAAACGCAGCACCAGAGCTAGCCATCAGCTAGTCGCGATCGGCCAGAGTGACTTCGATGCCGCCGATCAGATCGGTGGTCAGGTTGTAGACGAACGCAGCGATGGTCGCCATCGCGGTCAGCAGCACGATGTTCACCAGCCCGATCAAGACAGCGCCGCCGAAAATCGTGCCGCTGGATACCAGTTCGCCGCTGCTGCCGCTGGTGTTGTTCAGCAGGTCACCGACGTTGCTGTTCAACTTCGACCACACACCCATGCCGCCGAGCACGAGGTAGAGGAACGCGACGGCGATCATCCACACAAAGAACAACGCCACCGAGAGCAGCAGCGACACCTTCAACGTGCTCCAGGGATCAACCCGGCGGATCTGCATGCTGGCCCGGACCGGGCCTCGCGTCCGCCGCGACACCTGCACCCGGTCGCGGTTTTCCCGGCCCTCCCGGCCTTCCGCCGGTGCCGGACGGCCGGGCGCCGACGAAGCCTCCGACGTCCGTTGTTCGGGTGCGGGCTTGCGGTGCGGGCCACGCGGCACCGGGCCGGACAGATCCGGCAATTCGCTGGCGTAGGCCTCGGCGGGAGATCCCTCGCCGCGGGCAGGCGCCGCGTCGGCGTCTTTCGAATGCGCCGCAGCGCCGGCACCCGGCGCGGCGGTGCCCGAGATGAAGCGGTTCAGCCGGGCCTCAACCCCGCCGGCCGGACCCGACGGCCGCTTCTCGGTGGGCGGCTCGTTCTGGCGGGGCGGGGGCTGCTGGGGCCGGGCTCCGCCACGCTGCCACGGCGGACCGTCCCCGGCCTCCTGGGGACGCCCGCCCTGTGTGGGCGGCGCCGCGCGGCGCGCCCCGGCACGCTCGGCCGAACCATCCCCGTTGGGCACGTCTCCCTTTTTGGGGGCGCCCGGCTCGTTCGGTGAAGTCACCCCGGCTCCTTAGGTCTTCTACCCTGGCCGCGCAGGCGGTGCAGTCGCGTCGTGTCTGGTCGGGCTGAGTCTAAATGCCCAATTCCTCCTCGGGCCGCGCCGCGGCCCGCATCGTCATCGGGCTGAGTCTAGTGGCTTCGTGCCGACTAGCTCTCCGACTCCGCGCCACCTTCGATTTCCTCGACCGCTTCGTCCGCGTTCGCTTCGGCGTTGCGGGCGATGGCCAACAGCGTGTTTTCTTCGCCGAGGTTCATCAGCCGCACGCCCTTGGTCTGCCGACCCGCCTTGCGAACCTGGCCCGCCGCGGTCCGGATGACGCCGCCTCCCGAGGTGATCGCGTACAACTCGCTGTCCTCATCGACGATCAACGCACCGACCAGCCTGCCACGCCGACGGTCATACATCACCGTCAAGACGCCCTTGCCGCCGCGGCCCTGCACCGGATACTCCTCGATCGCGGTGCGCTTGGCGTACCCGCCGGAGGTCGCCACCAGCAGGTAGGTGCCCTCACGGACGACGTTGAGCGACAACAGATAGTCGTCGGCGTTGAAGCGCATGCCCTGCACGCCGGAGGTGGCGCGTCCCATCGGGCGCAGCGCTTCGTCGGTCGCCGAGAACCTGATGGACTGGCCGTTCGCCGACACCAGCAGCAGGTCCTCCTCGGAGGAGCACAGCACCGCGCCGACCAGCTCGTCGTTGTCACGCAGGTTGATGGCCACGATCCCGCCCGACCGGTTCGAGTCGAAGTCGGTCAGCTTGGTCTTCTTCACCAGGCCGTTGCGGGTGGCCAGCACCAGGTACGGCGCGTCCTCGTAGCCACGGATCTGGATGACCTGGGCGATGCGCTCCTCGGGCTGGAACGCCAGCAGGTTGGCGACGTGCTGACCGCGCGCGGTACGCGAGGCCTCCGGCAGTTCGTAGGCCTTGGCGCGGTACACCCGGCCCTGCGTGGTGAAGAACAGGATCCAGTCGTGCGTCGAGCACACGAAGAAGTGCCGCACGATGTCGTCCTGCTTCAGCCCCGCGCCCTGGACGCCCTTGCCGCCGCGTTTCTGGCTGCGATACAGGTCGGTCTTGGTGCGTTTGGCGTAGCCGGTCTCGGTGATGGTGACGACGACGTCCTCGCGGGCGATCAGGTCCTCGTCGTTGACGTCACCGTCGGCGGCGATGATCCGGGTGCGCCGCTCGTCGCCGTGCTTGTCGACGATTTCGGAAAGCTCGTCGTGCACGATCCGGCGCTGCCGCTCGGGCTTGGCCAGGATGTCTTCCAGGTCGGCGATCTCGGCTTCGATCTTGGCGAGGTCGTCGACGATGCGCTGGCGCTCCAGGGCGGCCAGCCGGCGCAGCTGCATGTCCAGGATGGCCTGGGCCTGGATTTCGTCGATATCCAGCAGGTCGATCAGGCCGGCGCGCGCGATGTCCACGGTCTCCGACGCGCGGATCAGCGCGATGACCTCGTCCAGCGCGTCGAGCGCTTTGACCAGACCGCGCAAGATGTGCGCGCGTTCGTTGGCCTTGCGCAGCCGGTAGGTGGTGCGCCGGACGATGACGTCGAGTTGGTGATTGACGTAGTGGCGGATCATCTGGTCGAGGCGCAGGGTGCGCGGCACCCCGTCGACGATGGCCAGCATGTTCGCACCGAAGCTCGTCTGCAGCTGGGTGTGCTTGTAGAGGTTGTTCAGCACCACCTTGGCGACGGCGTCGCGCTTGATCTCCACGACGATGCGCAAGCCGACCCGGTCGCTGGACTGGTCCTCGATGTTGGAGATGCCGGCGAGCTTGCCGTCGCGGACCTGCTCGGCGATCGAGGTGATGAAGTTGTCGTGGTTCACCTGGTACGGCAGCTCGGTGATGACCAGCGAGGTGCGTCCGCGTGAATCCTCTTCTATCTCAACGACTCCGCGCATCCGGATCGAGCCTCGCCCCGTGGTGTACGCGTCGTGGATGCCCTGCGACCCGACGATCAGGCCGTGGGTGGGGAAGTCGGGGCCCTTGACCCGCTCGCGGACCGCGGCCAGCGTGGCCTCCTCGTCGGCCTCGTGATTGTCCAGGCACCAGTAGACGGCTTCGGCCAGCTCGCGCAGGTTGTGCGGCGGGATGTTGGTCGCCATTCCGACGGCGATGCCACCGGACCCATTGGCCAGCAGGTTGGGGAACCGGCTGGGCAGGACGGTGGGTTCCTGCACCCGGCCGTCGTAGTTGGGGATGAAATCGACTGTCTCCTCGTCGATTTCGCGCAGCATTTCCATCGCGAGCGGGGTCAGCCGCGCTTCGGTGTTGTGGCTGACGAAACCGTTGGTGAGGAACGCATGGTCCTCGGTGTCGACGCGAAGGCTGTACACCGGCTGGACGCCGGCCTCGGTGACAAAGGCGACCTTCGCGTAATAGAAGCGTCCGTCGGTGAGTTCCGTTGCGATTGCGCGGACATCCGGGTCGGCGATGTGCGAAAGGATCTCCGCGCCCCGTGTGCGCCACCGCTGGATGCGGTCGATGTTGTGGCGGTTCAACCAGTCCTTGTCGACCCAGCGGCTGCCGCAGTGTCGGCGGACGAACCGTCCCAGGCCGGGAACGTGGTCGCCGTCCATTCCGGCACACGGCGGCATCGCGCCCAGAATCCTAGTCAGCTTGGCTTGTTTCGCACCGCCGAAACCGATTTGCGCGGCGAACAGTTCGGCCTGGGCACGGTTGGTGATGACGACCTTGTGCTCCCCGACGGCGTGCCGGTAGCGGCGCGAAACGACGCCGAACTCGAGCAGCATCTGCTGGACGTCTTTCGCCAGCCGCTCGCTGCGCGTCGAGTACGAGATCTGAATCGTGTTGCGGGGCAGGACGGAGCACGACCCGTCGCCTTCGAACAGCGCCTGCAGGAATGCGCGCTTGACGCAAGTTGGCGCCTGCCAAAGCCATTCCGGTACAGCCTTGTCGGCTGAACGCTGTCCGACGACATCCCAAAGACGGCTACCCCGCAGTGCGTCGACATTGTGGATATCGAGTTCGTACAGCAACGATCCCGACGCAATCGTCCGTTCGGACACGTAACGGGTGCCGCCCACGACCGCGTCATACGCGGTGACCACCGTGTTGAAGAAGTCGCGATCGAGGTTGTTGAAACCGGCGCGCGTTTCGGATACGAAGCCCTCACTGACAAATGCCCCGAGCAGCAAGGCCTCCATCGTCGGCTCCCAGTCGGCGGGACCGAGTTCCATTGGGGGAGTGCGCTGTATCACGACGCAGTCGTCGGGCCGGATCTCTTCGATCAGCTTCCATAACAGGGTCGGTACGCCACCGACGTCGACCAGGCACAGCAACGGGTGGTTTGCGGTGCCGGTGACCTCGTAGCCTTCGGCGGTGCGCACGGTGTAGGTCTGATGGTCGCCCGAATGGAACAAGCGATCCGCCAGAACCGGGTCACCGTGCCGATCGAGAACCTTCAACTCAGTCACGTTGTCCGTATTCGGCTTTGCGCCCGGCACGACGTCGCCGATCCGCACGGATTGCCCGAACGGCAACCGCACCAATGCATCCGCCGTGACGCAATACCTCATGGCCGCCGGCGGGTCGTTGCCGGGCGAACCGAAGTTGCCCTGCCCGTCAACCAAGGGATAGCGCAGCGACCACGGCTGCGCCATCCGCACCAGGGTGTCGTAGATCGAGGCGTCGCCGTGCGGGTGGTAGTTACCCATCGTCTCGGCCACCGACCGCGCCGACTTGGCGTGGCTGCGGTCCGGGCGGAACCCGGAGTCATACATTGCATAGAGCACCCGGCGGTGCACCGGCTTGAGGCCGTCGCGCACCTCGGGCAGCGCGCGGCCGACGATCACGCTCATCGCGTAATCGATGTAGCTGCGCTGCATCTCCTGCTGAATGTCAACCGGCTGGATCCGGTCGACGGAGTCGTCACCTGGCGGCAGCGTGGTGTCAGTCATGTATTCCTCGTTGGTCGGTCAGCAGGGTCCAGTCCGGTGCGGCGATGATCGCTCAGACGTCCAGGAAGCGAACGTCCTTGGCATTACGGGTGATAAAGCTGCGGCGCGCGTCGACGTCCTCGCCCATCAGGATCGAGAACAGCTCGTCGGCGGCGGCGGCGTCGTCCAGCGTGACTTGGCGCAACACCCGGACGGTGGGATCCATTGTGGTTTCCCACAATTCCTTGGCGTCCATCTCGCCGAGACCCTTGTAGCGCTGAATGCCGTCGTCCTTGTTGATCTTCTTGCCCGCCTTCTGCCCGGCCTCCAGCAGGCCGTCACGCTCGCGGTCGGAGTAGGCGAATTCGGGATCGCTGCGCTGCCACTTCAGCTTGTACAGCGGCGGCTGCGCCAAAAACACGTGCCCGTGCTCGATCAGGGGCCGCATAAACCGGAATAGCAGCGTCAACAACAACGTCGAGATGTGCTGGCCGTCAACGTCGGCGTCGGCCATCAGCACGATCTTGTGATAGCGCAGCTTGGTGATGTCGAACTCGTCGTGAATGCCGGTGCCCAGCGCGGTGATGATCGCCTGCACTTCGGTGTTCTTCAACACCCGGTCGATCCGGGCCTTCTCGACGTTGATGATCTTCCCGCGCAGCGGAAGGATGGCCTGGAACATCGAGTCCCGGCCGCTCTTCGCCGAGCCGCCGGCCGAGTCACCCTCCACCACATACAGTTCCGACTTACGCGGATCCGTCGAGCGGCAGTCGGCAAGCTTGCCGGGCAGCCCACCGAGGTCGGTAGCGCTCTTGCGGCGCACCAACTCTCGCGCCTTGCGCGCGGCGATCCGCGCCTGGGCCGACGACACCGCCTTGTTGACCACCACCTTGGCGTCCGCGGGGTTGGCCTCGAACCAGTGCGTGAGTTGTTCGTTGCAGACCTTCTGCACAAACGACTTCACTTCGGTGTTGCCCAGTTTGGTCTTGGTCTGGCCCTCGAACTGGGGTTCGCTGACCTTCACCGAGATCACCGCGGCCAGGCCTTCACGAATGTCGTCGCCGGTGAGGTTCGGGTCCTTGTCTTTGAGCAGCTTCTTGTCTTTGGCGTACTTGTTCACCACCGACGTCAACGCGCTGCGGAAGCCCTCTTCGTGGGTTCCCCCCTCGTGCGTGTTGATGGTGTTGGCGAAGGTGTGCACGGATTCCGAGTAGCCGCCGTTCCACTGCATCGCGATTTCGACCTCGTGGCCCGGGCCTTTTCCGTCGAAGTCGATGATGCTCTGCTGGATCGGGCTCTTGGTGCGGTTGATGTGCTTGACGAAGTCGACGAGGCCGCCGGGGTAGTGGAAGGTACGCTGCTTAACCTTGTGCGGCGCAGTCGATTCCGCCGCCTTTTCCTGGGCCGACTTGGGCGCCTCGGCGGTGTCGCTGACGACCTCGTCGACGACCTCGTCCTGTTCGACGCGCTCATCGGTGAGGTTGATCGTCAACCCCTTGTTCAGGAACGCCATTTCCTGCAGCCGGCGCGCCACCGTCTCGAAGTCGTACTGGGTGGTTTCGAAGATGTCGGGATCGGCCCAGAACCGGATGGTCGTGCCCGTCCGCTTGGTGGCCTCACCCTGTTTGAGGGTGCCCGGTACGGCCTTCTCGTAGTACTGCGACCACTCGTGGCCGTCGCGGGCGATGTCTACCTCGAGACGGGTCGACAGGGCGTTGACCACCGACACGCCCACGCCGTGCAGGCCACCACTGACGTTGTAACCGCTGTTCTCACCGCCGAACTTGCCGCCGGCGTGAAGCTGGGTCATCACCACGTCGACGGTGGGGGCGCCGGTCGCGTGCATCGCCACCGGGATTCCGCGGCCGTTGTCGGCGACCTCGACACTGCCGTCATCGAGGATCCGCACGTCGACCTTGTTGGCATAGCCCGCCATCGCCTCGTCGACCGAGTTGTCGACCACCTCCCAGATGAGGTGGTGCAGGCCACGCTCGCCGGTGGACCCGATGTACATGCCGGGGCGTTTGCGGACGGCCTCGAGGCCTTCGAGCACGGTGATCGCTGAAGCGCCGTAATCGTCTTGCGCCTTCTTCTTCTGGGCAGCCACGGTCGGAATGCTCTCCTTGGGGTTTCATGCGGGCGGTTCCAGTCACCGCAACAGTCGCACACGGCTAGTCTAGCGTGATCCCCCGTCCGCACCGATTTTCTAGCCGCGTTTCTACCCAGCTAACCGCGCCGTGCGGGCGATTTTTTTATTCTGGCCGCGTCCCGACGTGCATCCAGGGTGTCCACGAGATTCTGGCCGATCTGAGCGGCCTGTGGATAAAGCCCTGTCCGGGGGTCGAACGGCGTCCCGAACGACGCTAACCGTAGGTGTCGCGCGGCCCTCTCCCGGAGATGTGGCGCGGCCCCTTGCGCCACGACGGCGCGGTCGGGCCGGTGATTTTCAACGACGTGACCACCCCGTCGCCGACCGCCGCGGCGATTTTGGCCAACAACTGCGCCTGAATCATCCGCAACTGCGTGGCCCACGCCGTCGATTCGGCGGCCACACTCAGCACACCGTCGTTGAGAGAGGTCGGGACCGCGTGGTCGGCGATCTGGTGGCCGACCACCGCTGTCCAGTTGCCCAGCACGGTGCCCTCGGCGACCTGCGCGGACCATCCCCGCTTTTTCGCCAGGTCGCGAGCCACCCTGCCCAACGGTTGGGGGTCACGAACGTCCGGCCCCGGGCCCGACCAGCTGCGCCGCCGACCCGCCACCCGGCGCGGGGACGGCGACACCGCGCGCCCGCGGCCGGCGTCTTTCCCTTGAGCCCGTGCCGCGGCCCGCGCCTCCTCGAGGGTGCGCCTGACCAAGTCGATGCCGCGCAGCTCGCTCGGCGGTCCGCCGGCCTCGGGACCCGGGCCCTCTCCCGTGCCGGTCACGCGCGCATCTCCGATACCCGCCCCGAGTCGCTGTCGCGTAAGTCGACGTAGACCTGTCGAATGTCCCAGCCCGCCGGGATGTCCTCGACCACGGCGGCCGTGACCAGCACCTGCTCTGCCGATTCGGCCACCGCGGCCAGCGCGCGGCGCCGCGCGGCGTCGAGCTCGGCGAACACGTCGTCAAGCAACAACACCGGGTCACTTTCGTCGGCGCGCAGCAACTCGTAGGCGGCGAGCCGCAGCGCCAACGCGAACGACCACGATTCCCCATGGCTGGCAAAGCCTTTCGCCGGCTGATCACCGAGCCACAGTTCCAGGTCGTCGCGGTGCGGGCCGACCAAACACATGCCGCGCTCCAACTCCGCATCGCGCCGCGCCGACAACGCCGCCAACAAAGCAGCTTCCAGGAATTCCCGGTCACCGCCGGCGACATCCGCCGCGGCGTCGGCACCGAGGCTGGATCGGTAGTTGATCGACGCCACCCGCGATCCCGGGGCCAACAGCTGATAGGCCTTCTCGACCTCGGGCGCCAACTGGTTCACCAAATCGATACGGGCGGCCATCAATTGGGCACCGTGTTCGGCCAGGCGACTGTCCCAGACGTCGAGCGTGTCCAGTGCGCCTCGATCGCCCCGATACCGCGCCCCGGACACGGATTTCAACAACGCGGTCCGCTGCCGCAAGACTTTTTCGTAATCGGCGCGCACCGCCGCTACCGCCGGGCGACGCACCGTCGCCAGGTCGTCGAGATAGCGCCGCCGCTCCGACGGGTCACCACGCACCAACGCCAAATCCTCGGGAGCGAACAACACCGCGCGCAGGACGCCGATGACCTCGCGGGTGCTGCGCACCGGTGAACGGTTCAGCCGCGCCTTATTCGCCCGCCCCGCAGCGATTTCCAGATCGACCGCACATTCCCTGCCCTCGTTGACCACGATCGTGGAAACCACCGCCCGCGCGGCGCCGGCCCGGATCAACGGTGCGTCAGTTCCCACCCGGTGTGAACCCAAGGTGCTCGAATACCACAGCGCCTCAAGAAGATTCGTCTTCCCGAATCCATTCGAACCAATGAAGACCGTCCGACCGGGTTGCAAGTCGAGGTCGGCCTGTGCCCAGGACCGGAAGTCGCGCAGTCCTAAATGCCGGACGTACACCTAGCCAGGCAACCGGACGGGCATCAACAGGTAGACGTAATCGGTCGGTAGCGCGCTGAAAGGGCCCGTGCCGGTCGGGTGGCTGTCATCGTCCAGCGCCGGGCGCAACAGCGCCGGCTTGCCCGGGGTCGTGAAACCAAACGACACCCGCTCGGAATGAACCGATCCCAGCCCGTCGGTCAAGTACGTCGGGTTGAAGGCAATCGTCAGCGGCTCGCCGGCGAAATCGATCGCCAGGTCTTCCTCGGCCCGACCGACATCGTCGGCCCCCGCGGACAACCGCAGCGATCCCTCACTGAATTCCATCCGCACCTGAGCGCCTCGATCGGCGACCAGCGCCACCAACTTGATCGCCTCGGTCAACTCCGACACGTTGATCGTCGCGACGGCGGTGTGCTCGGCCGGCAACAGCTGGCGGAACTTCGGGAATTCCGCGTCGAGCAGGCGCGTGGTGCTACGCTTGCCGTTCCCGCTGATGCCGAGCAAGCCGTCTTTTCCGACGCCGGCGCCCGCACCCAGCGACAAACGAACCTCAGAACCGTCGGTGCCGGCCCGGGCGGCTTCGGCCAGCGTCTTGGCCGGGACCAGGACCGCGGCTTCGATGTCCGGTGAGGCCGCCGACCAGGTCAACTCGCGAACCGCCAACCGGAACCGATCGGTGGCGGCCAAGACCACCGTGTCTCCCGAAATCTCAACCCGGATACCGGTCAACATGGGCAACGTGTCGTCGCGGCCGGCCGCGATGGCCACCTGGCTGATCGCCTCGGCGAACAAATCGGCGGGCAGCGTCCCCGTCTCGTCCGGCAGGGCCGGCAGCGTCGGGTAATCCTCGACCGCCATCGTCGGCAACGAGAACCTGGCGTTCCCACAGTTCAGCGCCACCCGATTGCC
The DNA here is from genome assembly GCF_020217485.1 of Mycobacterium sp. WUMAC-067. Lineage (GTDB taxonomy): Bacteria > Actinomycetota > Actinomycetes > Mycobacteriales > Mycobacteriaceae > Mycobacterium. The sequence goes on from NZ_JAEKMI010000044.1 coordinate 26,529, forward strand.
ATCGACGTAGAAATCGATCGGCTTGTTCGGCAACGCCCGGACGATGTCTGACAACAGCCGTCCGGAGACCAAAACACTTCCAGGAGAAGCGATTTCGGCCGCTACCTGCGCTTCCGCGGATACTTCGTAATCGAACCCGGAGATCGTCAGGCCGTCATCGGTCCCGGACAGCAGCACACCGGACAGCACCGGCACCGCGGGTCTGGACGGCAGGTTCTTCGCCACCCACGACACCGCGTCGGCGAAAGTCTCCCGCACCAAACGAAACTTCAAGTCGCTGAGGCCAGCCGTTGTCGTCGCCGCGTCCATAGCGTCCCTTCACCTTCAGCGTTTTCGAATCCATTTTGGCTAGCCTCCCCCCGCTAGCACGGGGCCCCGCCACGAGCGCCGGTGACGCGATGCGCCGACGACGACCGTAACGGCAGTCGAAGAACAACCGTAGATCCTCCGGGGCCATCTTGAAAGCTAATCGCAAAGGCCGACAAAACGATCTGACGATGGCTCTGACGGGGGGTGTGCACCGAACGTCCCCAAGCCTGTATTTCAAAGAAGAACCGATGAAGAGATCTCAGTAACAGTATTAAGGCCTGTGCATTTTGGGGACAGAGCCGTCCCAGTGCAGCTAGCGCGACGATCGGGATGTGGATCGCGGCGCCGGCGGGTGTGAGTCGTGTGTGGGTCCAGTTGGGGACGAACGACAGGTGTGCACCGACCGCCCGATACTGCACCGGCGTATGAGCGCGGTGTCCACAGGCTACGCACATGCCCTGGGTGTGGCGGATGTGACGGACGCGCGAGAAGTTTCTCGAAAAAAATTACGCGCCGAGGCCTCGAAACGCCGGATTCAGCGCTTGGAACGCTGCCGGATGCGAGTGGTGAGCTCCTTGACGTGATCAAAAACCTCACGCCGCTCGGCCATCTCGGACAAAATCTTGCGCTGCGCGTACATGACCGTGGTGTGGTCGCGGCCGAAGGCCTGCCCGATCTTTGGCAGCGACAGATCGGTGAGCTCACGGCACAGATACATCGCGATCTGGCGTGACTGGGCCAGCGCGCGCGTCTTGCCCGGGCCGCGGAGTTCCTCCACGGTGGTGTCGAAGTATTCGGCGGTGGCGGCCATGATGGTGGCCGCACTGATCTGCATGGTGCTCGCGTCGGCGATCAAATCGCGAAGCACGATTTCCGCCAGCGCCTTGTCGATCGGGGTTTTGTTCAGCGAGGCGAACGCGGTCACCCGGATCAGGGCGCCCTCGAGTTCGCGGATGTTGCGCTCGATGCTGCTGGCGATGAGTTCGAGGACGTCGTCCGGGACCGCGAGGCGCTCCATCTGAGCCTTCTTGCGCAAGATCGCGATCCGGGTTTCCAGCTCCGGAGGCTGCACGTCCGTGATCAGACCCCACTCAAACCGTGTTCGGAGCCGGTCTTCCAGGGTGGCCAGCTGTTTGGGCGGTCGGTCCGAGGAGATGACGATCTGCTTGTTGGCGTTGTGCAACGTGTTGAAGGTGTGGAAGAACTCTTCCTGGATACCTTCCTTGCCCTCGATGAACTGAATGTCATCGACGAGCAGCACGTCGACGTCGCGGTAGCTGCGCTTGAAAGCCACCTTGCGGTCGTCGCGCAGCGAGTTGATGAAGTCGTTGGTGAATTCCTCGGTGGAGACGTATTTGACCCGCATCCCCGGGAACAGACGCTGCGCGTAATTGCCGGCGGCATGCAGCAGGTGGGTCTTACCGAGACCGGATTCACCCCAGATGAAGAGGGGGTTGTACGCGCGGGCCGGGGCCTCGGCGATCGCCAGGGCTGCGGCATGGGCGAACCGGTTGGAGGCGCCGATGACGAACGTGTCGAAGGTGTAGCGGCGGTTGAGGCTCGTGACGGCGGCGACGGCGGGGTCGATGGCGTGCGGCCGCTCGGTGAAGTAGTTCGGCCAGCCGGGCTGGGCGCCGTCGACGGCCGCGCCGTTGTCGAACGGTTCGTCGGTGTCGAGGGTGGTGTCGTCACCCAGGACGGAGCTGTCGGACCCGGGGAACGGTTCCGCCGGCGGGATCAACGCGTCCTCGACATCGTCGGGTGGGGGAGCGATGCGGACGCCCAGTTGGATCTGTTGCCCGAGCCGGCGGCTGAGGGCATCGGTGATCGGGGCCCGGAGATGACGTTCGATTTCGTTTTGCACGAAGCTGCTCGGTACCGACAGCAGGGCAAACCCCTCGACGATTGTCAGCGGCCGGACCAGATTCAGCCATGCCCTTTGCTGCGGGGTGAGGGGAGTTACCAGGGTGGTGCGGTTGGCGGCTACGCCGTCTGCGGTCGGGTCGCCGTTGAGCTCGGAAACGACCGCATTCCACACTGTCGTGAAGCCTGAACCCGGGTCATCGGTCAACGACGCATCTCCCTGGTTCTCGAACGTCCCGGGTCGAAGTACAACTCACGCCTGGCGACAAAACGGCTGTCCACATAGTTATACACAGGTGTGGACAGGGTGATCGTATGCGAGCCACAACCTACCGGCGACGGCTCGCGATCTCCGCGCTGGAAGAAAACCCAAAAAGGTTGTCTAGGCAGCTAGTCGATCCACCATCCTCGCTTCGTTGTCGAGCGCTGGTTCAGTCTAAAACGACTTGGGCAGAAGCTAACAGTTTTCCGTGCGGCTGCCAACCGTTCCGCTGCATTCCAATCGGGTCGTTTAGGGTCATTGGGGCCTTGGTTCGGCTCGTTATCGTAGTCGCGCCGGAAGCGAGTATGACCGGAACGGAAAATCTTTCGTCGACCCCCCGCGGCTGCGTTGCGGCAGGCCAGGTTTGACCAGGCGAAGGCTCGTCAGTACCCTCAAACAGTCGCCCGAAAGTCGGCGATACGGCTGCGACCCAGAACCACATGGGGACCGCGCCGGCCAGTAGCAGCAAGACCACCTCCGGTCCGAACGCAGACGAGCCCGAAGCGAAACGTCTGAGCGGCCGGATGGCAAACAACGAGGAGAACGTCGTGGCCAAGGGCAAGCGGACCTTCCAGCCGAATAACCGGCGCCGAGCCCGCGTGCATGGCTTCCGCTTGCGGATGCGCACTCGTGCCGGACGCGCGATCGTGTCCGGTCGTCGCCGCAAGGGCCGCCGCGCGTTATCTGCCTGATCGCGGGTCAGGTCGTTCGGCGGTGCTTCCCGCACGCAACCGCATGACGCGGTCAATTGAGTTTGACGCGACGGTGAAACACGGGATCCGCATGGCACAGCCCGACATCGTCGTTCATTTCCGGCGCGAAACCGGCTCCGGTGACGGCGCGATGGCGCCACACGTCGGACTGGTTGTCGGCAAGCCCGTCGGTTCGGCCGTGGAACGTCATCGGGTCGCGCGCCGGCTGCGACATGTGGCCCGCACGATCCTGGGCGAACTCCAGGAGTCCGACCGGCTGGTGATCCGGGCGTTGCCCGGTAGCCGGACCGCGTCGTCGGCTCGACTGGAGCAGGAACTGCGGCGGTGTTTGCGACGGATGCCTGCGACGGGAATCGCACCGTGACGAGAAGGTCTCCGGTGGGCGCGCTCACCCACACCGCCGGAAGGTCCGTGGCGCGGGGACTGATTTTCCTTATCCAGCTCTACCGGCATATGGTGTCGCCGCTACGTCCGGCGACTTGTCGCTTCGTTCCGACCTGCAGCCAGTACGCGGTCGATGCGCTGAACGAGTACGGGCTGATTCGGGGGAGCTGGTTGGCTGCGGCCAGACTCGCCAAGTGCGGACCATGGCACAAGGGTGGATGGGATCCGATACCGGATCGCCCCGGCTGCCAAGGGAATTGCCAAGATGCCAGCGACGCTCGGGCCGTCCGAGCGACGCGAGGGGAGAGTGAATCCTTTGTCCTTTGACGTTTTCAGCCTCGACTTCGTCTACTACCCGGTGTCGTGGATCATGTGGGTTTGGTACAAGCTGTTCGCTTCCATGCTGGGCCCGTCGAACTTCTTCGCCTGGGCGCTGTCGGTGATGTTCTTGGTCTTCAGCCTGCGCGCGCTGCTCTACAAGCCCTTCGTGCGACAGATCCGCACCACGCGCCAGATGCAGGAGCTACAACCGCAGATCAAGGCGCTGCAGAAGAAATACGGCAAGGACCGCCAGCGGATGGCGCTCGAAATGCAGAAGCTGCAGCGCGAACACGGCTTCAACCCGATTCTTGGCTGCTTGCCGATGCTGGCGCAGATCCCGGTGTTCATCGGCCTGTATCACGTGTTGCGCTCGTTCAACCGAACCACCGGCGGGTTCGGGCAGCCACACCTTTCGGTGGCCGAGAACCGGCTCACCGGAAACTACGTCTTCACCCCGGCCGACGTCGCGCACTTCCTGGACGCCAACTTGTTCGGCGCACCGATCGGCGCCTTCATGACGCAGCGCACCGGTCTGGACGCATTCACCATTTTCAGCCGGCCGGCCGTGATCGCCGTTGGGCTGCCCGTGATGATCCTGGCCGGGGTCGCGACGTACTTCAACAGCCGGGCGTCGGTGGCGAGGCAGAGCCCGGAGGCCGCCGCCAACCCGCAGACCGCGATGATGAACAAGCTTGCGCTGTATGTGTTTCCGCTCGGCGTGGTGGTCGGCGGGCCCTTCCTTCCACTGGCGATCATCCTGTACTGGTTCGCGAACAACATCTGGACCTTCGGCCAGCAGCACTACGTGTTCGGAATGATCGAAAAAGAGGACGAAGCCAAGAAGCAGGAAGCGATCGCACGACGGGCGGCGAACGCACCGGCTCCGGGAGCCAAACCCAAGCGGAACCCGAAGGCGACGTCGCCGGACGGGAACGGTTCGGCGAAGGCCGGCGCGGACGTCGAGGCGACCGGCCCCGCGGACGCGGATTCCGAGGGTGCCGACGCGCAGGCGACGGAAGCCGACGAGACGCCAAGCAATCGCACCCCGCGCCCGGGGGCACGGCCGAAGAAACGCAAACGCTGATACGGGCGGACAAGCGATCGGGGCGACCCTTGGCAGGGCGGCCCCAACTGGGCTCAGACCCATGGATGAGGGAGAGAAAGACATGACAGACGCCGACACCACCGAACGCGACGTGGACACGGAACTCGAGACGCCGGCGCCGGCCGAGGACGCCGCCCAGGGCGACGTCGAGGAAAGCGACGACCTCGAGGAGCGGTTGGTCGCCGAGGGCGAGATCGCCGGCGACTACCTCGAGGAGCTGTTGGACCTGTTGGACTTCGACGGCGACATCGACTTGGACGTTGAGGGGAGCCGGGCCGTCGTGAGCATCGACGGCAGCGACGACCTGAACAAGTTGGTCGGGCGCGGCGGCGAGGTGCTCGACGCGCTGCAGGAGCTGACCCGGCTGGCGGTGCACCAGAAGACCGGCGTGCGGAGCCGGTTGATGCTCGACATCGCCAGCTGGCGCCGCCGCCGCCGCGAAGAGTTGGCGGCGCTGGGCGACAAGGTGGCGCGGCGGGTGCTCGAATCGGGGGAGCGTGAAGAGCTGGCGCCGATGACGCCGTTCGAACGCAAGATCGTGCACGACGCCGTCGCCGCGGTCTCCGGGGTGCACAGCGAGAGCGAGGGCGTCGAGCCGTCGCGCCGCGTGGTCGTGCTGCACGACTGACGTTCCACAGAGTTACAGCGGTGTAGTTCTTCTGGTCCGGAGGGCGTCCGAAGGTTGAAAGTGCACGAGCCAACTAGAGGATGTTTCACGTGAAACATGGCGGTCCGGTCGAAGCCGCGGGGGAGCCCGCGGGCACCGGCGCCGCCGTCGGCGCCCCGCCGGATGCGGCCGCCGCGGTCTTCGGCGACCGGCTCGGGACCGCGCGGCGGTACGCCACGCTCCTTGCCAGTGCGGGCGTCGAGCGTGGGCTGCTCGGACCGCGCGAGGTCGCTCGCATCTGGGACCGCCACATATTGAACAGCGCCGCGACGGCCGAACTCCTCGGCGCAGACGAGCGCGTGATCGACATCGGTAGCGGCGCGGGCCTTCCCGGGATCCCGCTGGCGATCGCGCGGCCCGATCTCGAGGTGGTGTTGCTCGAACCCCTCCTGCGGCGCAGCGAATTTCTCAACGAGGTCGTCAACGAACTAGGGTTGGCCGTCGAGGTGGTCCGCGGGCGTGCGGAAGAACCGGAGGTGCGCCGCCGGTTCGGGGAGAGGGATGCGGCGGTGTCACGAGCGGTTGCGGCGTTGGACAAGCTGACGAAGTGGAGCATGCCCTTGTTACGCCCGGGTGGTCGGATCCTTGCCATCAAAGGGGAGCGGGCGTCCGAGGAAGTTGAACAATTCCGGCGTGTGATGGCAGCATCGGGCGCCGCTGATGTCAGGGTGGTGACATGTGGCGCGACCTATTTGCGTCCCCCCGCAACCGTAGTTTCAGCGCGACGCGGACAGCCGCCGTACCCCAAGTCGGCACGGACCGGGAAGGCCCGAACGCGATGACATCTCCTGGAGATAGGCCCACGACTTCACCGGCGCCCGAGGCCGGCCTAGAGGCGAGGCCCGCGTCCGCGGTGGAGGGGCCCCCGGCCCAGCCGGTAGCCGCCCCGGCGCGGCCCAATGTTTCACGTGAAACAACGGCCGAATTCGATACCCCGATCGGCGCGGCGGCCGAGCGGGCCATGCGGGTCCTGCATACCACGTATCCGCCCCTGCGCCGGCCGGCCCGTCGCCGGGTCTTCACCGTCGCCAACCAAAAGGGCGGCGTGGGCAAGACGACCACCGCGGTCAATCTCGCCGCCGCCCTCGCGCTGCAAGGCCTCAAGACTCTCGTCATCGACCTCGACCCCCAGGGCAATGCGAGCACGGCGCTGGGCATCACCGACCGGAAGTCGGGAACGCCGTCGTCGTACGAGGTGTTGCTCGGCGAGGTCTCCGTCCACGACGCCCTGCGGCAGAGCCCGCACAACGAGCGACTGTTCTGCATCCCCGCGACGATCGACCTGGCGGGCGCCGAGATCGAATTGGTGAGCATGGTCGCGCGCGAGAATCGGTTGCGCACCGCTCTGGCCGACCTCGACAGCCTCGACTTCGACTGCGTCTTCATCGACTGCCCGCCGTCGCTCGGCCTGCTGACCATCAATGCGCTCGTCGCCGCACCGGAAGTCATGATCCCGATCCAGTGCGAGTACTACGCCCTCGAGGGCGTCTCGCAGTTGATGCGCAACATCGAGATGGTGAAGGCGCACCTCAACCCGAAGCTCGAGGTGAGCACCGTGGTGCTGACCATGTACGACGGCCGCACCAAGCTCGCGGACCAGGTCGCCGAGGAGGTGCGCCGCTACTTCGGGAGCAAGGTGCTGCGGACGGTGATTCCGCGCAGCGTGAAGGTGTCCGAGGCGCCGGGCTACAGCATGACCATCATCGATTACGACCCCGGTTCCCGCGGGGCGATGAGCTACCTCGACGCGAGCCGCGAACTCGCCGAGCGCGATTGACCACCATCCGTGAAGGGACGACCATGACGCAGCCGTTACGCAAAAAAGGTGGCCTCGGCCGGGGCCTGGCTTCGCTGATTCCCACCGGTCCCGCAGACGGCGATTCCGGACCGGCGACCCTCGGTCCCCGGATGGGGGACGCGGCCGCCGACGTCTTGATCGGGGGAGCGCCGCCCCAGGACGCCTCGGCCACTGCTTCCATGGGCGCGGTCTACCGGGAAATTGCGCCGGCCGACATCGAGCGCAACCCGCGTCAGCCCCGGCAGGTCTTCGACGAGGAAGCGCTGGCCGAACTGGTGCACTCCATCCGCGAGTTCGGGCTCTTGCAGCCGATCGTGGTGCGGGCAGTCAAGGACTCGGCCAGCGGTGCGCGCTACCAGATCGTGATGGGGGAGCGGCGCTGGCGGGCGGCGCAAGAGGCCGGGATGGCGACCATCCCGGCGATCGTGCGCGAGACCGGTGACGACGACCTGTTGCGCGACGCCCTGTTGGAAAACATCCACCGGGTGCAGCTGAACCCCTTGGAAGAGGCGGCCGCTTACCAGCAGCTGCTCGACGAGTTCGGTGTCACCCACGATGAACTGGCGGCCCGCATCGGACGGTCGCGGCCGTTGATCACCAACATGATCCGGTTGCTCAAGCTGCCGATCGCGGTGCAGCGGCGGGTGGCGGCCGGCGTGCTGTCCGCTGGCCATGCCCGCGCACTGCTGTCCCTGGAGGCCGGTCCCGACGCCCAAGAAGAACTGGCCACCCGCATCGTCGCGGAGGGACTGTCGGTGCGGGCCACCGAGGAGGCGGTCACGCTGGCCAACAGGTCAGGCGCCGCCACGCCGACGACACCGCGGCGCAAGCCGATCCAGATGCCCGGCCTACAAGATGTTGCTGACCGGCTCTCGACCGCCTTCGATACACGGGTGACCGTGAGCCTGGGCAAACGCAAGGGCAAGATCGTCGTCGAGTTCGGGTCGGTGGACGATCTACAGCGAATCATCGACGTCATGACGCCGCCCAAGGCCTGACCTAGGACACGGTGTAATTACGTCACTGTGACACTGGGGTGGATTCGGTCGGAAATTTCCCCTGCCCCGGCGTCATGGCTCAACGAAATTGCATGGGTGGCAACGACTTTCGGGAAACGACGGCCAGCAACCGCCCGCGGTCGGCGGTTCGAGCGCCCGAACCCGCGTCGGCAGGTTAAAGCTGGCCCGATCACGACCACCTCTCCTATCCTGGAGGGGTTGTCGGTGCAGATGGCTGCAGTACCGCACAGGAGCAGGAGGCTAGTGTCCGCTCGAATCACGCCGCTGCGGCTCGAGGCCTTCGAGCAGCTTCCCAAGCACGCGCGCCGGTGCGTCTTCTGGGAAGTCGATCCGGCGACCCTCGGCAACCAGGATCACCTCACCGATCCCGAATTCGAAAAAGAAGCGTGGTTGTCGATGGTGATGCTGGAGTGGGGCTCGTGCGGTCAGGTGGCGACCGCGGTCCCCGACGAGCGAAGCCAGGCCGAGCCCCCGTGCCTGGGCTATGTGTTCTACGCGCCGCCGCGGGCGGTGCCGCGGGCCCAGCGATTTCCGACCGGGCCGGTGTCCGCGGACGCGGTCTTGTTGACGTCGATGGGCATCGAACCCGGCCCGGCCGCCGACGACCTACCGCACGGCTTGATCGCACGGGTCATCGACGAGTTGGTGCGACGCGGCGTGCGGGCGCTCGAGGCGTTCGGCCGCACCCCGGCGGCTTCGGAATTGCAGGATCCGCGACTGGTGGGCCCCGATGTGCGGGCGGTCTTGGAAGCCGTCGGCGATTGCTCGGTGGACCGCTGTGTGATGGATGCGGAGTTCTTGAAGGACGCGGGTTTCGTTGTGGTGGCACCACATACGTACTTCCCGCGGTTGCGGCTCGAGCTCGACAAAGGTCTGGGATGGAAGGCCGAAGTCGAGGCGGCCTTGGAGCGTCTGCTGGAAAGCGCGCATCTGGAGCAGCCCGTCGGGGCCGGCTCTACGGCGGGGAATGCGTCGGGAACCACCCTGGGTGGTTAGCGGGTGGTTACGATCCGCCCAGCTGGCTGGTGCGCTCCACCGACAGTTCGTGGGCCAACAGCTCGGCGAAAGTGAATGTGCCCGTGGGCCTGTCGTTCTTGCCCAGCAGGTAGAGCCGCTTGACCGCGGCGAGGATCCCCTCGGCGATGGCATCGCGGGTCTGGGTGGAGACCAGCATCGCGCGGTCGCGCGGGTTGGTGATGTACCCGATGTCAACCTGGACCGTCGGCATCCGGGTCAGACGCAGCAGATCCCACGTCCGGCCGTGCGTGCGGCAATCGCGTAAACCGGTGCGGGCCACCACTTCTCGCTGGATGAAGTCGGCGAGATTGCGGCCGATGGTGGACACCGAACCATGGGAGTTGCCGAAGTGAAAGGACGCCACCCCGTTGGCCGCGGTGCTGAGCTGATTCTCGCAGCGTAGGCTGATCATCAGGTCGGCGCCGACATTGTTGGCGGTGGCCGCGCGTTCGGCGTCCAAGGGGCTGCGGTTGACCGGACGGGACAAAAAGGTTTCCATCCCGATGGCAGTCATGCGGCCCTCGAGTCGGCTGGCCAAGTCCCACAACACATCTGCTTCGCTGACCGGACCCGACGCACCGTGCACGATCAAGCCGTGGTCGGCGCCGCCGCGGCCCGGATCGATGATGATCCGCTTGCCGGACAGTTTGGGGCCCGAGCGGCGCACCAATTCTTCTTCGCGCAAAGCGTGGGGCGACCCGCCGGAGACCCGTGAACTCAGAAAGTACAAGGACCGCAACGTTTCCGGGCCGCAGATACCGTCGGCGGACAGCCCGTATTCGCGCTGATATGACATCAAAGCGTTGTGCGTCTGCAACCCGAAATAGCCGTCGACCAGGCCGGTGTAAAAGCCGAGATCCTGCAGCCGCGCCTGCAGCGTGGCGACGTCGTCACCGAAGAGGGGCGCGCCGAATTGGTGATACAACGTGCGCGCGCCAAGGCGGTACGACGCTTCCTTGAGTGCGCGGTAGGTGGCCTCGCCGACAATGCCGTCCACGAGCAGGCCGCGATGCTGTTGGAAAGCACGAACTGCCTGGTCAAGTTCGGCGTCGAAGAGTTCGAGGGCCACCTGCCGGCCGGTACTGAGATCCTCGTCGGAGCCATCCAGCAGGCCCAATGAGGCCAGCGTGGCCCGGATCTCGGTCACAGCGGCGCTGCGGTCACCACAGCGCAGCGCGTCGCCGTATTCGCGGCGCGGACTCGACATACCAAGGGCCCTCCGGGACAAAGGCTCATTTAGGGGCAACAGCTCACCGTATTGTCGCAGACGCTTCGCAAATTCCAGAAAACCCCAGGCTATGCACCGGGGTGTGGTGCGACGAGATCAAATGGCGATCAGCTGAGGCCCGGGACGGCGTCCGAAAGCTCGCGCAGCAGCGCCGCCTTGCCCTTGGCGCCGACGATCCGCTTCACCGGCTGGCCGTCTTTGAACAAGATCATGGTGGGGATGGAGACCACCTGGAAGTTCTGGGCGGTTTCCGGGTTGGCGTCCACGTCGAGCTTGGCGACAGTGAGGTGATCGCTACGCTCGCCGGCGATCTCCTCGAGTACCGGCGCAACCATCTTGCAGGGGCCACACCATGTAGCCCAAAAGTCAACGAGCACAGGCTTATTGCTGGATAACACCTCGGTCGAAAATGATGCGTCCGAGACTTCTATTGTGGCCCCGGCCTTTTCGGCATCGGTCATTGTGGTGCTCCAATCAATGTGTCGGTACTGCCCGGAAATTCGGTGGCGTCGCCTTGGGCGGCGGCGCTGGAC
>NZ_JAEKMI010000045.1 GCF_020217485.1 Mycobacterium sp. WUMAC-067
AGAACGGTTCGGTCCCAGTCATCGGCGGACAGCCGAGCCAGGACATTGCTGAATAGTGCTGCCGCGTCGGCGAGTTGACGAGCGACCTCAGCCGGGTCCTGTTCGCAGTATCCGTCGTGCTCAGCCCGCTCCTCGCGGCCCATGGACGCACAATCGTGGCCGCTCGTCCGCCGGGCGGCGAGTACCCGTTCGCGCTGCACCCGCAGCACATCGCGCAGATGACATGCGTACTCCAGCGGTGACCATGCGTCGGGACGCGCGCGGGACCGCACACCAATCTTGTTGTTAGACAGAAGTATAGCGACGTCCGCCGCCGAGGCTCGGATGTCCTGACCGGCGGATGCGGCTCGGCGCAGGTCGTAGGCAAAACCGCACCATGCGCAGGGGTCTGTCACAGCACCATCATCTCAGCGGAGAAAACGAGAAGCCGGCCGGCCATCCGCCGCGGATCCGACGGCCCTCAAAGTTGTTGTGCCCGTGCGCCAATCGGCGCACCGGCAAGCCGCAGTTAGCCGGCGGCAGCGGGCAGCCCATTGCGTCGGCCTTGGCGGTGAGACAACCCACACAATACCGATGAGGGTAGCCTTACCTAATTCAACCCGGTATGGTCCCGGCACATGGCCTCCTCCAATCAACCTGTGCCCAGCACCGTCGACGATCAGTTGGTCAGCATCCTTCGAGATGACCTGGACCTCAAGTTCGAAACCCTCACTGCCACAACGCGTCTGATAGATGACCTGGGAATGGACTCCGTCGCCTTCGCCGCCGGCCTGGTGGCCATCGAAGAACGGTTCGGCGCGCAATTGAGCGAGGAAGACCTGTTGACCTGCACGACCGTCGGCGACCTGCAGGCCGTGATCGCGGCCGGGGCCGACGCATGAACGTTCTCGCGGCCGCGATGCGCGACGCGATGACGCGGTCGCCGCATGACTTGGTGGTCCTGGACAAAGACGCCGATAGATGGACTGCCCGCCCCTGGCCCGAGGTCCACGGAATGGCCGAAAGCATCGCCACGCATTTACTGCAGCAGGATCACCTTGGCGCCGTGGGACTCGTCGGCGAACCGACCGTTGAGCTGATCGCCGCCATACAGGGCGCGTGGCTGGCAGGTGCCGCCGTCTCGATTCTGCCCCGCCCCAGGCGCGGCGCCGACCCGGCTGAGTGGGCTCGCAGCACCCTGAGCCGCTTCCACGGGATCGGAGTCAGCACGGTATTCAGTCACGGTGCGACGCTGCGGACCCTGCGCGATGCGGAGACGACCCTGTCGGTCAGCAGCCTTGCCGAGGCCGCTCACACCCCCGCGTCGAATGATCCTCAGAATCAATCCGATTCGAACGCCGCGATCCTGCAGGGCACTGCCGGATCCACCGGCGACCCCCGAACCGCGGTCTTGTCGCCGGACGCCGTGCTGAACAACATGCGCGGACTCATTCGGCGGCTACAACTCGACGGCGCCGCCGACCGGGCGTGTTCGTGGTTGCCGCTTTACCACGATATGGGTCTGGCATTCCTGTTGACCGCTGTGCTGAGCGGGACGCCGCTTTGGCAGGCGCCGACGGGGGCGTTCTCCGCCGCGCCCCTTCGCTGGGCGGATTGGCTTTCGGCCAGCGCGGCAACATTCACCGCGGGCCCCAATTTCGGGTATTCCATGCTCGGCCGCTACTCGGGCCGAGTTTCGGACGTCGACTTGGGAGCGCTGCGGATTGCCATCAATGGAGGCGAACCCGTTGACTGCGAGGGGTTTCAACGATTCGCCGAGGCGATGGCTCCGTTCGGATTGCCGCCGTCCGCCGCTACCCCGGCGTACGGGATGGCCGAGTCAACCTGTGCCGTGACGATGCCCGCCTGCGGGGAGGGGTTGCGCATCGATGAGCGGACGGAATCCGGTACGCGGCAACGGTATGCACTGCTGGGCCACCCCATCCCCGGTATGGAGCTCCGCGTAAGCCCGACTGACCACGGCTCGGATGACCGCGTGGGGGAAGTCGAGATCCGCGGATCATCGATGATGACGAAGTACTTCGGTGACGCGGCCACCGAGACTGATCGCGGTGCGGAGTGGTTCCGCACGGGAGACATTGGCTATCTCGTCGACGGCCAACTGGTCATTTGCGGCCGGTCCAAAGAGATCATCACGATCGCGGGGCGCAACATCTTTCCCACCGAAGTCGAGCAGGTGGCCGCGCAAGTGGATGGGGTGCGCCACGGCGGCGTGGTCGCGGTCGGCTCCAAATCCGGTGCCGCCCAGTCGCGGTTACTCATCGCCGCGGAATTCATGGGTTCGGATCACGATGTGGCCCGTAGCGCTGTGATCAAGCGGGTCATCTCGGTGTGCGGGGTGACTCCGGCCGATGTCGTACTGATGCCGCCCGGATCATTGCCCCGTACGTCGTCGGGCAAGCTCAGGCGTCTGGAGGTCCGCAGCCAACTACAGGCCTGAGAGCGAACGCTGTTACGGCGCCACCCGATTCAGGGCGTAGAGCGTCATCCTCCGATTTGGCACGTCGTGTTCCGTTCGCCGAGGAATTCGCAGCGCAGGAACTCGCACCGTCGTCGCACCGTGGTATTGCGGAACCTATTCGATTTGGCCATGAATTGACGAGCGCGTATGCGCCAGTAGCCTTATGAGCTAGCTCAGGAAGGGTTGGAAATGCGCGCAATGCGATCGCGAGGACGATCGCTGATTGCTGCGCGGCCGCGAGCGGTGCTGTGGGACTTCCGTACATAGATGAGCAGGCGCTGATCGCCGAAGCCGGTGGTGACCCCTGGGCGATCAACGCCAGCCTGCAGGCGGGCAACCCGTTGCAGATTTCCAATCTGGCCGGCGCCTTTCACCGGGCGGGCCGATGCACGGCGGAGGCCGAGAACGCTTTCCAGCAAGCCCGCACCCGCTTCGAGGCCGCCTGGAACCACCACGACGGCGGCGGTCATCCCATCAACGACTCTGACGAAGTTCAGCGGGTCACGAAATCCCTAGGGGCGCAGTCCTTGCAGCTGCCCAAGATCGCCGCGGACCTGGAAAACATCGCCGCGTCGCTGGCCGATGCGCAGAAGGCCGGAGCCGCGCGCATCGCCACCTTAGAAGCCCAGTTGACGAACATCTCGAACATGGTCAGCCAGGCCGTCTCCATCTTGCAAAACGACCAAAGCCTCAGCGCCGGGGAAAAGGACGAGCTGCACGCCCTCATCAACACGCTGGAGGACGACGCCCTGCGCGACACCAAGTCCGCGCTCGCCGCGCTGCAGTCAATTCGCAACGGGTACTCCGACGGCCTTCAGAAATCACTGAACAGCCTTCACGCCGAAGGGTACGACGGCGCCCCGCTCCATGGTGCCGATGCTGACGGCGTGGCCCCAGCGTCCCCCGCCCAACAGGCCGCGTTGGCTGACATTCGCCAAGCCACCAACCAGGCCGTTGTGGACCAAATGGCCAAGGTGCGTGCCGCGCAGGAGGCGCTCAGTAAAGCCGCGGCCGACCTGTATACCCATGGCCCGGGTTCGCCGGAAGGCGAGGCGGCCAGCGCCAAACTGCCCAAGCTCAAGGCCGACCTCGCCCGCGCTCTCGACGACCTGGGCAAGATTCCCGACTACAACAGCATTGACCCTGCATCGATAAATGTCGGCCCCGACGGGCATTTCACGTTCACCTATAACGTCAACGGGCAGCCCGTGCAGGCTTACGGCCAGCTCAAGAACGGCACGGGCGAGTTCTTCGACCAAGCCACCGGCACGTACTACACCTTCAACGGCGGCAAATTGACCGGCATGCGCACACCGGATCCCGGGCGAGTGGAAGCGACTTCCGAACCCCTCTTTACGGCCGTAACCCTGGCGGCCGGGGCGCCGGCGCTCAAGGCGGGCGGCGAGGCGGCCTTTCAGGGCCTGAAGATGCTTTTCAGCCGCGAGATGTTGGAGGGTCTGACGGCCGACAACGTGTTCCCCCGCGCACTCGCCGGAGCCGAGGAACACCTCCAAGCCGCAGAACGGAACCTGGCTTCTCATGCCCCGTTACCCGGGGAGCCGGTCCCGGGCACTCACCCTCTCGAGCCGCCCCTGGTGGAGCACACGCCGCCCGCTCCGCACGGCGACGTGCCCGTCGAACATGCGCCGGCCGGACCTCACGTGGGGGCCTTACCTGATAGCCCGGCGCCGGTTGTCATTGATCCAGCGCATCCTGAATTCCACTTGGACAACCCGCTCAACTACATGCCACCCGAGCTGCGAGCAATGTCCGAAGCGCATCTGACCGGCAGCGGGGAAACCGTTCTGGGACCATTTAAACACCCGCTCGGGGGGCCCTCGTACATCGATCTCGCACAGGAGAGGGGCGCAAGCTACTTCGATATCGGCGACGCATGGAACTCGGCCACACCCATTGAGCGACTTGCGGCGAATCAGCATGTGCTCGACATTGCAATCGCAAATCGGGACACTATTAGGTTGTCAACTTCAATCGATAGCATTCTGGATAATACTTATACTGCCGCCGAACTCAGCTACCTGAGGTCGCATGGTTACCAAGTAGTGGACGGCTATACCCTAGTCCCGCCTAAGATCGGAGGTTAGCGGTGAAAACCCTTCTGGAATTTATTGTTCAATATGTCGGCGTTCTTTACCTCAATCCAAAGTACCGGATTACCAATTCATCCAACCGAGGCCTGGCCGACATTGATGCATCGATCTCGTTTACCGGTGAGCAGCTCAGGTGGGACTTAGTCAATGATCGCGGCCTCATCTATTTCGCTGCAGTACCGCTCCTTCAAACAGTCTCCGACGATTGGTTTGGACTAGCATTAATCCGCCAGTACCTAGAAGGGGGCGACGACACGGGAGCAGACGCGCCGATAGATCAGGCCAATTGGTTGTCGACGAACCTGACTCGAGTGGAGGAGTTATTTGCGGATCAGTCGACTGCCGAACGCGTTTGCGAAGAGCTGCTTACCCTGCGCCGGTCTAATTCGTCCAAAAAATGGGGATGGCCGAAACCGGACGAGATCAATTAAGCGCGAAAACTCTAACGTATATCTGCCCAATCGCCGCGCCGCAGACGCCCCCCGGCCATTGAATATTCCTAAGACCGCACCCACTGCGTGATTTCCGGAGTGACCGGGTCCGTGATGTCGTCGAATTCAGGATGCTTCTTGAGCACCGTGCCGATCATCGAGCACACCGGAACAATGCGCTTGCCTTCATCGCGCGCCTCGTTGAGCGCCTCCTCGACAAGGATTGTCGCCAGGCCGCGTCCGCCGTAGGCCGGGTCGATTTCGGTGTGGTAGAAGACGCGTTGGTCGCCGCGGTCGGCGAAATCGGCTAGTCCCACCGTCTTGCCCTCGACGGCGATCGTGTACTTGCCGTCCTCAAGGGTGACAGTGGTTTCCGCGCCGGTCTTATCGGTCGTCATTGGTACGTTCCTTTCTTCGGGGTATCGGTCGAGGCCGCAGCCGAGTGGTCGGCAGCGGCGGGGCGGGCAGCCGGGAAAGCGCTCCCCGGTATCCGTGGACGGCACCGAATCGATCGTCGCCGTCCTCCCACAGTCGGCGGTAGTTGACGATGTCCTCGTGGCTTCGTCCGACGAAGTTCCACCACATCACCAACTCTTCGGCGAACGGCGTGCCGCCGAGCAACAGCAGCCGCGCGGGCCGCTCCCCCACGTTGCGCACATGCAGCTGCCGGTGGCCCGGGCTCAGATACGCCAGGTCGGCGATTGCCAGGGGCGTCCCACCCACCTGAACGACGCCCGAATCACAGAGCACCCCGTGTTCGAAGGCGGCATCGACATCGATGTCCAGTGCCGCACCGGCGTCGAGGTCGAGCTGGGCGCCCAGTAACGGAGTGAATGTCACTGCGGGCGAACGACTCCCGGCCAGCTCGCCGAGGAACACGCGCAGTTCGGCGCCGGGTAGCGAGACCGGCGGGGGCGCATAGTGGGCGAAGCCTCGCTCGGTGTCGCGATGGGAAGCCGGCAGCGCCACCCAAAGCTGCGCGCCGTGCAATAGGGGTTCGGACTCCACCGACACTTCGGAATGGCAGATGCCGGCGCCCGCGGTCATCAGATTCAGCTCGCCGGGCCTAACGGCCGCACGTACGCCGGCGCTGTCGCGGTGCTCCACTTCCCCACTGAACAACCAACTGACCGTCTGTAGTCCCGTATGCGGGTGCGGCGGGACATCCATCCTCGCGGCGACCGGACCGTAGTGGTCGATGAAACACCACGCACCGATCAACGAGCGTCCTCGTTGTGGCAACGTGCGTTGCACCCGTATGGCCCTCGGGCCCCCCAAGGGAACCTCGCGCGGATGCAGCACCTCCACCCCGGGCGAGATGCCCGGGTGTTGCGAAGCGGCGCAGGCGACTTCGGCCGGCGCGGCTTCAAGGTTGCTCATCGTTCACCCTCCGTCGCGGACTCCTCAACGGCGCCGTCATCCGCGACCGTACCCGGCCGACTCACTTGCCCGGGGGCCGCAGCACCTTCATGGCCAGCCGCATGACCGGCTCGGGCACCCGATCCTGCATCGACAGGGCGGTATCGGCGACGCGGGACCGCAACGGCGTACCCCGCCCGAAGACCCGGTTCAGCGGTCCCCCGGACGGCTCGAGGACCACATGCAGCGGCGGGGTGCCCACGGCCGCGCCCAGGGCGTTGGAGATGACCATCCGCTGGATCTCGCTGGTTCCTTCAAAGATGGTGTACAGCTTGGCATCCCGATACCATTTCTCGACCGGGTGATCGGTGATGTAGCCCCAGCCGCCCATGGTTTGAATTGCGCGTTCGGTGGCCTTGACCGCTACCTCGCTGGCGGCCATCTTCGACATCGAGCCCTCCCCTCGTTCGAAGGGAACGTTGTTGGCCGCCATCCAGGAGGCCCGCCAGGTGAGCAGCCGGGCCGCATCGATCTGCGTGGCCAATTCCGCGAGCGGGAACGCGATGCCCTGGTTGTCGATGATGGGCCCGCCGAACGCCTCACGCTCGGTGGCATACGCGGTCGCGTACTCCAACGCCGCACGGGCGATCCCGATGGCTTGGGCGGCGACCATGGGTCGCGTCTGCTCGAAGGTTCCCAACGTCGCTGAACCGGAGCGTTTTCCACCCGCCACAACTTCTCGCGCCTTGGCGAGTTTGTGTTCGAGTTTCTCTTCCCCGCCGAGCAGATTGGCGCGCGGCACGCGCACGCCTTCGAAAAGCAGCTCGGCCGTATGGGACGCCCGACAGCCCAGCTTGTCGAGCTTTCGCAGCAGTTTCAGGCCGGGCGTGCCGCCGGGCACCACGAAGAGCGCCTGACCTCGATGGCCGAGTTCCTCGTCGACTACCGCGTTGACCACGTGCACGTTGGCGATGCCGCCGTTGCCGATCCACATTTTGTGGCCGTCGATGATCCAGTCATCACCGTCGCGGCGGGCACGCGTGCGTAGGTTGCGCACATCGCTGCCGCCCTCGGGCTCGGAGATCGCCAGGGCGGCGAGCTTGAGATCGCCTGGGGTGCCGAAACATTCGGGCGCCCACTCCAGCATCTGCTCCGGGGACGCGGCCTGGCCGATCGCTGAGAGCGCCAGGGCGGGCATCACGATGGCCAGGCCGATGCCGGCGCACCCCCAGAACAGTTCCTCCATGAACATAGGCAGGGAGATGCCGGTCGGGTCGCCGATCAGGTCGCGGTAGAACAGCGGGCTGTAGAAACCTTGTTGGGCCGCCTCTTCGAGCACCGGCCAGGGGAACTCCTGGCGTTGGTCGTATTCGAGGGCTACTGGGCGTATTACGGATTCGGCGAACTCATGGGTGCGTCGGGCCAGATCGTGTTGTGCCGCCGTCGGGGTCAGGTCGAACGTCATGGGTGCGCCTTTAAGGTCGACAGACTGGTCTTGCCGACCCCGACTACCCCATTGACTGGTTCAGCAAACTGCCGAGCTGGGATTGCGACGCGACGTCAGGCAGCCGTACGAGGCCCGACTTGGGCCAGCGGCAGATGCAACACGACTGCGGCCACCGGGACCGCCTCGTGTTCGTGCCGCGCCAGCAGCGCCGCATTCTCGGGTAGCTGCCGGGAGTTGATTTCGCCCGACGCAATACGCCGCAGGACGTCGTGGGCGTGAGCCAGCTGGTCACGCTTGCGATACTGGCCGCCCGGCAGCTTTACGCCCGCCCATACGCCGTACTCCTCGCGGTGTGCGATGGCGTGTTGGGCGCAGCGGCGCTGTTGTGCCAGTGGGCAGCGGCGCAGGCATTGCAGGCGCGCCTCGGTGGCCGACCGTTCGTATGCGCGCGCCTTCGCCGCGCCGTCACCACCGTCGTCGTCGGGGTAGCCGAACCAAAGCTCCGGGTTGGCTGCGCACGGGTGTCCCATGTCGGTCTCCTTGTCGAGCGTGAAACGTAGGCAAAAGCGTATACGGCGAGAGGCCGACCGCGCAAGAGAAACGTCGACGGAAACGTATATCTGCATATCCGAGACGGTGGCTGTGTACTATCCGGCCTATGGCCGGAGCGTGTGGTGAGCCGTGAATCGGCCGGCGCGGCTATCCGCGCGTTGCGAGAATCGCGGGATTGGTCATTAGCCGACCTCGCCACCGCGACCGGGGTCAGCATCATGGGGCTCAGCTTTCTCGAACGCGGCGCCCGTAAACCGCACAAAAGCACAGTTCAGAAGATTGAAAATGGGCTTGGCCTGCCGCCGGGCACCTACTCCCGGCTATTGGTGGCCGCCGATCCGGATGCCGAATTGGCCCGGCTGATGGCCGCGCCGCCGGCGGCCGCGATGTCCGCACGGCGTTCCGGACCGGTGGTGGTCGACCGCCATAGCGACACCGAAGTGCTGGAAGGCTATGCCGAAGCCCAGCTCGATGCCCTCAAATCCGTCATCGATCGGCTTCCTGCGACAACATCAAACGAATATGAGACGTATATTCTGTCTGTGATCGCTCAGTGCGTGAAGGCGGAGATGCTCGCCGCCAGCTCCTGGCGGGTGGCGGTGAGCGCGGGCGCCGATTCGACCGAACGGCTGATGGAGCATCTGCAGGCCCTGGAGGCGACGCGCACGGCCCTGCTGAAGCGGATGCCCGCCAGCCTGAGCGCCCGTTTCGACCGGGCCTGCGCACAGTCCTCCTTGCCGGAGCCGATCATCGCCGCGCTGGTGGGCGTCGACGTGGACGAGATATGGGACATCCGCAATCGCGGTGTCATTTCGCCGGGCGCCCTCCCCCGCGTGCACGCCTTCACCGAGGCGGTTGAGACGACGAGCCGAGAACAGGCCAGCCACGACAGCGGCGAGGAGGCACAGTGAGCCATAGCGAAGTCGAGGCGTTGAGCCGCGCTCATCAACTCTTCGCCGGCGGCACGACGCCCGCAGCGCTGGATGCGGACACCGGGCACTACCGCGGGCTGTTGCGGCGGGCCGCCGGGCTGAACGACGGATTTGCCCGTGGCGGCTACCAACTTGCGGTGGACCACAGCCGGCAGCGCCTCACGTCAGCCGCGGGGACCGACGCCGCGGTCACCGACCTGCTCAACGGCGTCCACCGCGACCGCGCGCAGGCCCGCGACCTGACCCAAAACGTCCTCGACGCGGCCCGCGCCGATGCCACGGTGCCCCCGTCGACCCCGTTGGCGCAGCGAGAGGCGATGCGCCGCCGCGTGGCGCGACTGCGTACGCAACGGGCCCACGTCGTGTCGGCGAGGTTGCGTGCGCGACAGCACCATGCGGCCCTGCTGGCGTTGCGGTATCGGCTGCGGCACGGGCGGGGCCTCGGATTGCCGCCGAACGACCGCGCCGCGGTCGCCGTGCGGGCCGCGTTGTCACGGCTGGGCCGTCCCTACGTCTGGGGCGCGACCGGCCCCGACCAGTTCGACTGTTCCGGGCTCGTTCAGTGGAGCTACGCGCGGGCCGGTATTCACTTGGACCGCACCACATATCAGCAGATCAACGACGGCATCCCGGTACCCCGTTCGCAGGTGCGACCGGGTGATCTGGTCTTTCCGCACTCCGGTCACGTCCAGCTCGCCATCGGTAACAACCTCGTTGTCGAGGCGCCGTACGCGGGCGCGTCGGTGCGAATAAGCCGACTGGGCAACAACGTTGCGATACGCCGACCGATATGACACGCCAAGTCCGCCCGGCGATCCGGGCACGACGAGAAGGGTGAGCCGATGCCGGAACAACCCGAGTCCTCGTTAGAGGCCGTTGAGGCGCGGCGATCAACGCTGGCGACTCAGCACGGCGCCGCGTCCGAAGCCGACCGCGTGCTCACCGACGTGCTGAACACCGCTCACGCGGCGGCGCGCGAGAGTGTCCGGCGACTCGACGCCATCGCCGAACAGATTGACCATGCCGTCGTGCAGCAAGCGAACCTCGCCGTGGATACGCCCATGGGGGCGCGCGAGTTTCACAAGTTTCTGCTGGACAAGCAACGCGAGATCGCCGCGGTAGTGGCCGGGGCGCGCGAGCTCGTTCAGGCGAAAAGGGCTGTGTTGGAGAACCTTCGGGCGCAGTACACCGTCGGCAGCAGTTAACCGGAACTAGTCCACAACCATGCAGCTCAGTGAATTGTCGGCAGGAACGCCCCTGAGTACTGTCGCCGGGCATGGAGGGGTCGCGTCATTTCCCGCAGCGGGGGCCGCTGCAGCGCCGCCTGGGGATCTGATGTCGGCCTACGACGATCTCCTGGCAGCGGTCAAACACGTTCGAGACCGCACCGGCGATCCAAACGCGTGGCAGACGGGATTGGCGCCCACCGAAGTCTCCGCGGTGATCACGCCGACCACGGGCACCGAGCAACTCGAGGCGATCGTGCGCAAGATCCGCCGACAGCATGCGGACGTGTTCGGTGCCGCACCGGCGAGCAGCCCGCCCACGGGGCGAGTATTCGAAGGAACCGCGACAGCACCGGACCGGGAATCGGGTGCGGCCGCAGACGCCATCGCCAGCGCCGAAGCCGCTCTGGCACAGCAGAACTCGGCGAGTTCGCAACTGGACATGCAGGTCGTTTCGGCCATCCTCAACGCGCACCTGAATGCGGTCGACGGCAGGGAAGCGCTCACCAAGCTGCAACAAGAAACCGAAGCCGCGGTACGGATGAGATCAGACCTGGACACTCCCGCGGGAGCGCGCGATTTCCAACGCTTCCTCATCGGCAAGCTCCGAGACATTCGCGCGGTGGTCCTGAACGCCAGCCTGGACGACACGTCGAAATCGGCGCTGATGGCCGCATGGACGTCGCTGTACGACGCGTCCAAGAACGAACCCAATCGGCCGGGCGAACACCCACCCACGGCGTCCGTTGGTGATGTGCCCGCGGTCGGTACGACCGATGCGTCGAGCGATACCGGCCCCGAATGGGATCCGCTGCTGGATTCGCTGCTGGCCGATGACGACGAACTGTTGCCCGGAGACGTTCCGGGGCCGGACGCGGCGGCGGGCGCCCCGTTCGCGCCCGCAACGGAAACGCCGATGGCGCCCCCGATGCCGAACTTCGGCGGCGGGCCACTCCCGGGTCTGGGCACCATGCCCGCTTCCATGGCGGGATGGGAAGGGCCGGGCGGCCTTCCGTTTTCGGGGCTGCAGGGCGACGACGCAAGCGATCCGGCGCTGCAGGATTTGGCCGACGAAGAACTACCGGATGCCCAAGAGGAAGACCCGAGCGCGCTCGACGCCTCGGACAACCCCGACGAGAACAACGGCCCGCAGGACGCGTCATCCGACGAGCCAGCGGCCGGCCCGACGCCGGTGACCCTGCCCGACGGCGAAACCGTGACCGCCGCCAGCCCGCAGTTGGCGGCGGCGATCCAGGCCGCCGTCGGCGGAACGCCGATCGCGGAAGCGTTCCAACAACAGGGAATGACCATTCCCCCACCGGGAACGGCGGTCGCCAACCCCATCGATGCGCCACACGTGAGTCCGGGCGACATCGGGATGTTCACGGACCGTCACGCCCTTGCCCTCGGCCCTGACAAGGCGCTTCTTGATGGCCAAATTCAGCACATCGCCACCGTGAGCGGACCGAGCTTTCTAGGCTGGGAGCATCCGCCGGCGTCGGCCGCGTCCGCGACCACGCCGACTAAGCCTGAACCACCGACACCTACCCGGCCGGCAACCTCGTCGACCACCTGAGAAAAATGAACTCGCCGGCACGTACGGCGGTCGTCAACAGGAGACAGCGGATGGCAGATTCGATACATGTGGTGCCCGCGCACTTACGTCAGGCCGCCGCGCATCATCAGGACACCTCGGAGTACTTGCGCACCGTTCCGTCGTCGCACGCCGCGATCCAGGAGAGCCTTGATTCGCTCGGGCCGATCTTTAGCGAGTTGCGCGACGCCGGCCGCGAGCTGCTCGAGCTGCGACGCCAGTGTTATGAGCAGCAGGCTGCTGACCACGCCGATTTGGCCGACCAATTGACCGTATCGGCGACGATGTGGGAACAGCACGAGCAGGAGGCTGCACGCAAGTTCGGCGACGTCGTCGACCGCGGTCGATGACCGACGCGAATCCCGCTTTCGACACCGTTCACCCGAGTGGGCACATCCTCGTCCGCTCTTGCCGCGGCGGCTATATGCACAGTGTCGCGCTGAGCGAAGAGGCGATGGAAACTGACGCCGAGACCCTGGCGCAGGGCATCGTGCTCACCGCCGATGTGTCGTGCCTCAAGGCGTTGCTGGAGATTCGCGACGAGATCGTCGCGGCAGGACACACCCCGTCCGCCGAGGTTCCTACCCCGCGAGACCTCGATGCGGCCATTGAGAAGTTGCTGGCGCACAAACTGCGCCGCCGCGATGGCGGACGCTAGGCGTTCTGCGCGGATCTCAGCTGCGCTGCCGGTCTAGCGCAGCCATGGCTTCGCTGCGCTGGGATCGGGAGCGATGCCCGTGGGCGGCTCTACGGGATTGGGGCCGAACAACTCTCGCGCGCGGGCGAGCAACGCGCGCACCTCGTCGAGTTGCTGCTGCAGTGCAGATTCAGCCATGTCCCCACGCTACCCAGGCCGTTGCGGGCGCACAATTCACTGACCGCACAAGTCGCCCGGCCACTGCCGGTACGCTTAGCTAGTGGCGATCTTCGGTCGGATGACGGCGCGTCAGCGCCTCCGGAGAGCTACCCGGGAATCCCTGGCGATTCCGGCCTTCAGCTCTCCCATCGACTGCACCCCCTGGGTGACAGGCGGGCTGTGGCCTGCCGAATTGTCGACGGTCACGGCCGAAACCGCCACTCTCGCAGAGTATCTCAGGGCCGACCTGCAGCGAATTGCCAACGGCGCCAACGACCAACTCAAGATGCTCAAGCGGGCGGGAATGACCGACCCGGCCCGGCAGGCAGCCGAGGCGCGGGTCATCGAGGAAGCCCGCGGCCGTGCCGTGCGCCGAGTCGAATCGACGATTCGCTACCTGCATACGGTGCAGAGCGGCGCGCAGGCCCCCGCTGCGCCTCCGCCGGGCCTGGAACGTGCCGCTGCGGACCTGGAAAAGACGCAGGTGCTACCGGCGGTCCGCGAGATCGACGACGCCGCGGAGCCGCCCCAGCCGACGCCGAGATGGCGTCGCCGCCCCGCGGTCGAACCGGCCGCTGGCCCGGACGAACCACAGGCGAGCGAGCCAGAGCCCACCGCCGATGACGAGGCGATCGGGACCGCCGACGCGTCGCATCTCGAGGAGACACAGGTCATTCCGGTGGTCAGGGACGCGGAGCCGGTGGTCGAGACGCCGGCCGAGCGGGCTCCGGAGCCGCCGGTCGAGGAAACTCCCGAGGCGCCGGTCGAGGAAGTTCCCCAGGCGCCGGTCGAGGAAGCTCTCGAGCCGCCGGTCGAAGAATCCACCGCAAGCGGCCGCCACCATGCGGTTGTGGATGAGTCGGTCGTTGGGGACGAGCCGGCGGCACCCGGCCAGGAAGCCACCGCCGATCCGGAGGAGCCGGCCGGGGTTGCCGATGCGCCGCCTCTCGAGGAGACGCAGGTCATTCCGGTGGTCACGGACGCGGAGCCGGTGGTCGAGGCGCCGGCCGACAGCGCACCAGAGCCCGTTGAGGAGCCCCTCGAACCCGCGGCGGGCGGACGCCACCACGCCCCGGCGGACGAGCCCGCGCGGGTTGGCGGCGACGAGCCGGCGGCTAGTGCGCCGGAAGCTCCCGTGGAAGCCGCCGAGGCCGTGCAGGTGCCCGTCGAAAAGCCGGTGGCCCCAACGGGATTCGACAAAGACCGGCTGAACCGGCTCCTCGAGTTCGTGGTACGGCAAGAGCCACGGCTGAACTGGGCGATCGGGGATCGCGCCGACGGGACGACGGTATTGGTCACCGACCTCGCCCACGGCTGGATCCCGTCGGGCATCAGCCTTCCCGCAGGCGTGCGGTTGTTGGAACCCGAGCGACGCAGCGGCAGGGTCGCCGCACTGATCGGGGAAACGACCGGCGTGGTCACCTACACCCCCGGTGATTCGCTGCGCCGCTCGGTCGACTTCGCCGCGACCCGATCTTCTGTCGAGCCGCGCCAGCTGCCGGCCATCGATGACCTGGCGGCGGCGCTCAGCCATGTCACCCGGGGGCGCGCCGAGCTGCCCAAGATCGTCACGCGGTTGGCCGACGCGGCGGCCGCGGGCACGTTCGTCGTCGACCAGGAGGTCGACGTGCTGCGGGTGCATCTCGACACAGCGCGTTACCAGCTTTTGGTTCAGTATCCGAACGTCAATCCGGGACTGCTGCTCAAGTGCATGTTGATGGCGGCCACCGAAGCCATTGCCAGCGGCGACACGGTGTCGGCGAACTACCACCTCGCCTGGTATCACAAGCTCGCCGCGTCGACGCCCGGCAGTTGAGCCGAGAACCCGCCGCGTATGAATTGACGCTGGTCGGAGGGGTCGACGATACTGTCCCTCGTGTCGGGTTCGGGCAGTCGCGCGAATCTCAGCGATAAGGATCTCGTCGAGTCGGTTCTTCGGGAACTGAGCGAAGCGGCCGACAAGTGGGAAGCCCTGGTGGCGCAGGCCGAGGCGGTGACCTACAGCGTCGACCTGGGCGACGTGTACGCCGTGGCGAATTCAGACGGCCGGCTGATCAAACTGACTCTGCATCCCGGGGTGATGACCGGGTACGGCCACGGTGAGTTGGCCGACAGGCTGAACCTGGCGATCACGGCGCTGCGAGAAGAGGCCGAGGCCGAGAACCGGGCGAGCTACGGCGGCCCCCTGCACTGACGTCGGTGACGCGCCAATCGCGCGGACGCGGTTGACGGCCCCGGTCCTGTTCACTCGCTCATCGCCCGGGGCCGGGAGGCCCCGCGAAAGCCTGCGCGATCTCCAGCCAACGCCGCGCGTCGGCGCCTCGGGCCGTGATGTCGAGGGCGCTCAGGGGGCGCCGTTGAGTGACGAGGAAGCAGAAATCCTCCGCCGAGCCGCTGACCCGTTGCTCAGCCTCCGGCGGTCCCCAGGACCAAATGTCACCGCCGGGTCCGCGCAGCTCGACCCGGAACGGCTCGGCCGGGGGCGCCAGATTGTTGACGGCGAAGGCGAAATCGCGGGTGCGCACCCCCAGATGGGCGATCGACCGCAGGCGGTCGGTCGCGGGCCGCGTGATGCCCAGGGCGTCGGCGACGTCGAGACCGTGTGCCCACGTCTCCATCAACCGCGCGGTGGCCATCGACGCCGCACTCATCGGTGGGCCGAACCACGGGAGTTTGCGACCGTCGGTGACTCCGAGCAGCTCCTCGTGCAGCCGCCGGCGGGTGGCGCGCCAGTCGGCGAGCAGCTCGGCGGGCGCCAGGGTTGCGAGTTCTTCGGCGCCCTTGTCGACGAAGCCGGTCGGGTCGGCGGCCGCACCCGCCACCAGGTCGGCGAATCTTGGCTCGTCGGTCACGGCGATCAGGGCGACGCGGTCGGTCCACAGCAGGTGGCCGATCTGGTGCGCGATGGTCCAGCCGGGCGCGGGCGTGGGATCGGCCCAGCGCTCGGGCTCCAACGGCGCGACCAGGGCGTCGAGCGCGTCGCTTTCGGCGCGCAGGTCCTCGACCATGGGCGCGGGTCCGGTCATCGGCGCCCTCCCCTGTCGGCGGCGGCCGTCGGACACGTCACGTCGTCACCTTAGCGGTCATTCGCCTGCTCGCCGCGGCGCCCGATGAAGCTGTGCACCGCCAGGCCGGCCAGGTAGAGCATCGAGCCGAACAGAGCGAACGCGGGCGCGTGTCCGTCGCCGGGAATCAACATTCCGGCCGCCGTGATCGCGACGATGAACGCCACCCAGAACAGCGCATCCTGCACGGCGAACACGTGTCCGCGAAGAGCGTCGTCGACATCAATCTGGATCGCCGTGTCGGCGCACAGCTTGACCATCTGACCGGTCACACCGAGCAAAAAGCCGCACGCCACCATGACCGGGACCAGCAGTTCGGCGCCGGCGACCTCGATGATCGCCGAGGCCGCCAACGCACCGTTTGCCGTGGCGTAGCGCCCCCAGCGACGGATCGCGGGCGGCGTCAGCAGGTTGGCCAGGAAGGCGCCCAGGCCCGCGGCGCCGAAGAACAGCAGGGCGGTCCCGAATCCCCCACCGTCGGCGTCGGGCAGGTGATGGACCAGCAACAAGACCAGCAGCGAGTTGATCCCGACCACCATCCGGTGGGCGGCCAGGCCGGACAGCGTGGCGCCGACCGTCGGGCGCTGCGCCACCGTGCGCGCTCCGTGCAACCAGCCCGTGACCACCGCGTAGATGACCGGTCCGTGGATCGCGCGCCGGGTGTCGTCGGGGCCCAGCACCCGCGCGCCGAACCGCCACGACAGCAGTAACGCGATCGACACGGGAATCGCGGTGATGAAGACGATCGCCGAGGCGCCCTTGTCGCTGGCGCCGAAGATGAACCGCGGCACCAGCATGAAGTTTGCGCCGACGAACGCCGCGATGGCCCCGACCGCGGTGGCCACCGAGTTCATCGTCACCACCTGCTCGCGCGGCACCACGTGCGGCAGCGACGCCGACAGCCCGGACCCCACGAAGCGGGCTAAGCCATTCGCGAACAGGGCGCCCAGCAGCAGCGGCAGGTCGCCGGCCCGGACCGCCAGAATCGTGCCGATCGCGGCGATGAGGATCAAGCGGCCCGCGTTGGCGCCGACGAGGACAAGCCGACGGTCCCACCGGTCCATCAGCGCGCCGGCGAACGGTCCCAGCAGCGAGTAGGGCAAAAACAGGACCGTGAAGGCGCGCGCGATGGAAAGCGGGTCGGCCGCCCGATCCGGGTTGAACAGCAGCGCTCCGGCCAGCGCCGCCTGAAACAGGCCGTCACCGAACTGACTCGCCATGCGCACCTGCAGCAGCCGCCAGAAGTCCGGCAAACCGCGCACCGACCGCCAGATGTCGACGGGTGCGCTGGACTGCATCCGGGTTGGGATCACCGAAACCGACTTCCACGATTGGGGCTGGCAAGCTCGCGCGCTCAGAGCTGTCCCAACAACAGTACAAATCGTTGTGTTCCCCGCTCTCGATTGCCCTGGGCCACGATCGGGTGGATGCGATGATGGTGGGGTGCCCCCGCCGGAGGATCCAGAGGACTACGTCGCACCCGCCGCGCAACGAGTGCGCGCGGGCACTTTGCTGCTCGCCAACACCGATCTTCTCGAACCGACGTTTCGGCGCAGCGTGATCTACATCGTCGAGCACAACGATGGCGGCACGTTGGGTGTGGTGCTCAACCGCGCCAGCGAAACCGCGGTGTACAACGTGCTGCCCCAGTGGACCAACCTGGCGGCGAAGCCGAAGACGATGTTCATCGGTGGCCCGGTGAAGCGTGACGCCGCGCTGTGCCTGGCGACGTTGCGCGTCGGCGCCGATCCGCAAGACGCGCCGGGCTTGCGGCACGTGGACGGCCGGGTGGTGATGGTCGATTTGGACGCCGACCCCGACACGATCGCACCGCTGGTGGAGGGGGTGCGCATCTTCGCCGGGTACTCCGGCTGGACGATCGGTCAGCTCGAAGGCGAGATCGAACGCGACGACTGGATTGTCTTGTCCGCCTTGCCATCCGACGTTCTCGTCGGGCCGAGGTCAGACTTGTGGGGCCACGTCCTGCGCCGGCAGCCGCTGCCGCTTTCGCTGCTCGCGACGCACCCGATCGACATCAGCCGAAACTAGCGCTCCCCCAGCGGGAGGTCAGGCGCACGATTGCGTGCAGCCGGCGCAGCTGCCCGCGCAGGCGGGCGCCGCCGCTTCCTGGCGCAGCGCGAAACGCGCGCTCTGCCAGGAGCCCGCGGCCAGCGTCCCCAGCGCCCCGACGACGCACACGATCAGCACCACCAGGGCGGTGTGTGGGACCGCGGCCAGCGCCACGACGCCGCCGGCGCCGAGCATCACCGCGGCGGCCAACTGGGTGGGCGCCATGGCGCGCAGCGCCAGCGCCGTGGCGCCGAAATTCCGATTGTGCGCAAGCGACCAGGTGCCGAACCCCGCCGAGGCCACCGCCGCACACATGCACAGCACGCCCGCAATCAGCATGGGCTCACAATACGAGCCGGGTTGCCGGCCCGCTCATCCGGCTCTGCGGGCGGACTCAGTGCTGAAGGAACGAAAAGTTCGGCAGCGGCGGGAGGCCCGGCACCATCGCCAGCAGGCTGGGCGTGTGCTGCTGGTTGGTCAGCGGCGCCTGCGCGGGGAGCCGGGCCGGGGCGGCGGGCGTCGTCTGGGCGAGCGGCACCAACGGAGCCGTAGCGGGCGCCGGGGCAACTGGGGCGGCCGGGGCGACCGGAGCGGCAGGGGCCGGAGCGACCGGAGCGACCGGAGCGGCCGGGGCAACCGGGGCCGGGGCAACTGGAGCGGCCGGAGCGGTGGCGGGTGCCGGAGCGGCGGGCGGCTGAGCGGGTCGCCCGACCGGAGAGGCGGCGGGAGCCTGGGCCGGCGCCGGGGCGGCGGCGCCGGGGGCGGCGACCCGGAAACCGTTGATGATGGCGTCGGTGGCCGGGGCGTCGGCGACGCTGACCGCGCGATCGGTGGTCACCGCGAGCGAGACGAGGTATCTGTCGGGTCCCGACGTGGCGATGACGTGGCGCCGGGACGTGTTCAACGTCAGGTCCCCATCGCGGTAGGTGCCCTCGACGATGGACGACGGGAAGCCCCCGAAATCGGCCATCGAGGCGTTCGTCGGCTGCCACGCCGGCAGCTTCTGACTGTCGACGTAGCCGTGGGTGATCGCCTCCTTCGGATCGAAGTCGCCGACCAGCTTGTACACCACCACCTGGGCATTCGAGGAATAGATGCTGCTGCCCCGCCGATCGGCGATAACGGCGAACGCGTCGGGCACGTTGGGGTCGGGCACCTGGGTCCAGCGGGCGGGCACCGGCAGGGTGATGTCGAGCGCCTTGAATCCCTGCGGCTTTTGCGCCTCGAGCTTGACGCCCTTCGACTGCAGGAATTCACGGATGGTTCCGGACGTCGCGGGAACCGGCGCCGGGGCCGGAGGGGTCGCCGGCGTGGCCGCGGCCGGTGCCGCCGCTCCCGGAGCCCCGGCGGTGGCCGGCGGCGCCAGGGGAGTCGCCGCCTGCGGCGCGGCGAGGTATCTGCTCGGCGGCACCAGCTCGGGCCCGAGGTTCTGCGGCGCCTGGGCGGGGACGGCCGGGACCGGTGCCGGCGCCGGGGGCAACGGGTCCGCCGATGCCGCGCCGCCCGCAACAACCGCCAACCCCATCAGGCCGGCGACCATACCGCCGAGCAGTGCCCGGTGGACGGGGACGATGTCAATCATCTGCGTCGGTCCTTCCCATGGCTCAGATACCAGAAGCCGTCGATAGTGGCCGACTGTAACTAGAGGTCAAAGGCGGTGAACAGGCCCGAAATACACCTGGGATGAACCCCTGATCGGCGCGCAACGGAACCGAGACCAACCTGTGGCCGGCGAACTGGCCGTGTCGCCCCTTATACCCTGTTCAGGTGACCGAATCCCCGACCACTTCCCCAGGCAGCGGCTCTGGCGCCGCCCAGCCGGACTCCGACGCCCCGCCGCATCGTTACACCGCGGCGCTGGCGGGCCGGATCGAGGGCGCGTGGCAGGACAAGTGGGCGAAGCTGGGGACGTTCAACGTGCCCAACCCGGTCGGATCGTTGGCTCCGGCGGACGGGTCCCCCGTCCCGGACGACAAGTTGTTCGTGCAGGACATGTTCCCCTACCCGTCGGGGGAGGGCCTGCACGTCGGCCACCCACTGGGCTATATCGCGACGGACGTATACGCCCGCTATTTCCGCATGACGGGCCGTAACGTGTTGCACGCGTTAGGTTTTGACGCGTTCGGGCTACCCGCCGAGCAATACGCCGTGCAGACGGGCACCCACCCCCGCACCCGGACCGAGGCCAACGTCGTGAACTTCCGGCGCCAGCTGGGCCGCCTCGGGCTGGGCCACGACAGCCGGCGCAGCTTTTCCACCACCGACGTCGAGTTCTACAAGTGGACGCAGTGGATCTTCCTGCAGATCTACAACGCCTGGTTCGACACCGCCGCCGACAAGGCCCGCCCCATCGCCGAACTGGTCGCCGAATTCGATTCCGGTGCGCGCCGGCTCGAGGACGGGCGGGACTGGGCCGCCTTGTCGGTGGGGGAGCGGGCCGACGTGATCGATAGCCACCGACTGGTCTACCGGGCGGACTCGATGGTGAACTGGTGCCCCGGACTGGGCACGGTACTGGCCAACGAAGAGGTCACCGCCGACGGTCGCAGCGACCGAGGCAACTTCCCGGTGTTCCGGAAGCGGTTGCGGCAGTGGATGATGCGAATCACCGCCTATTCCGACCGGCTGCTCGACGACCTCGACTTGCTGGACTGGCCGGAGGCGGTCAAAACCATGCAGCGCAACTGGATCGGGAGATCCACCGGCGCCAAGGCCCTGTTTTCGGCGACCAAGTCGGACGGCGAGACGGTCGACATCGAGGTGTTCACCACCCGGCCCGACACGCTGTTCGGCGCCACCTATCTGGTGCTGGCGCCCGAGCACGACCTGGTCGACGAGCTGGTGGCTGCGACCTGGCCAGACGGTACCGACCCGCGCTGGACGTATCGCGCCGCGACGCCGGCCGAAGCGGTCGACGCCTACCGGCACGCCATCGCCTCGAAGTCGGACCTCGAGCGCCAGGAAAGCAAGGCGAAGACCGGCGTCTTTTTGGGCAGCTACGCCACCAATCCCACCAATGGGAAACCCGTGCCGATCTTCATCGCCGACTACGTGCTGGCCGGATACGGCACCGGGGCGATCATGGCCGTCCCCGGCCACGACCAGCGCGACTGGGACTTCGCCCACGAGTTCGGTCTACCGATCGTGGAAGTCATTGCCGGCGGGGATATTTCGGAAGCCGCCTACGCCGGGGACGGGGTGCTGGTCAACTCCGGATACCTCGACGGCCTGGACGTGGCCGCCGCCAAGGAAGCGATCACCGCCCGCTTGGAGTCCGAAGGCCGCGGCCGGGCCCGCGTCGAAGTCAAGTTGCGCGACTGGCTTTTCGCCCGCCAGCGGTACTGGGGCGAACCGTTCCCGATCGTCTACGACAGCGACGGGCGTGCGCACGCACTCGACGAGGCCGCGCTGCCGGTCGAGCTGCCCGACGTGCCGGATTACTCGCCCGTGCTGTTCGACCCCGACGACGCCGACAGCGAGCCCTCGCCGCCGTTGGCGAAGGCGACGGAGTGGGTGCACGTCGAGCTGGACCTCGGCGACGGCCTCAAGCCCTACAGTCGCGACACCAACGTCATGCCGCAATGGGCCGGCAGCTCCTGGTACGAGCTGCGCTACACCGACCCGCACAACTCGGAGCGGTTCGCCGCCCCGGAGAATGAGGCCTACTGGATGGGCCCGCGGCCGGCCGAGCACGGCCCGCAGGATCCCGGTGGCGTCGACTTGTACGTCGGCGGCGCCGAGCACGCGGTGTTGCACCTGCTCTATGCGCGGTTTTGGCACAAGGTCCTCTACGACCTGGGCCACGTCAGTTCGCGGGAGCCCTACCGCCGGCTGGTCAACCAGGGCTACATCCAGGCCTTCGCCTACACCGACGCGCGCGGATCGTATGTACCCGCGGAAGAGGTGGTCGAACGCGACGGCGGCTTCGTCTACCCGGCGCCCGGGGGGGAGGTCGAAGTCTTCCAGGAATTCGGCAAAATCGGTAAGAGCCTGAAGAATTCGATCTCACCCGACGAGATCTGCGACGACTACGGCGCCGACACGTTGCGGGTCTACGAGATGTCGATGGGCCCGCTGGAGGCCTCCCGGCCCTGGGCGACCAAGGACGTCGTGGGGGCCCACCGCTTCCTGCAGCGCGTGTGGCGGCTGGTGGTCGACGAACAGAGCGGCGAGACGCGGGTCCTCGACGGGCCCGCGCAGGAGCTGGCCCCCGGCACCCTGCGGGTACTGCACCGCACCATCGCCGGGGTCGCGGAAGACTATGCGGCACTGCGCAATAACACCGCGGCGGCCAAGCTGATCGAATACACCAACCACCTCACCAAGGAGCACCGTGACGCGGTGCCCCGCGCGGCGGTCGAGCCGCTGGTGCTGATGCTGGCGCCGCTTGCACCGCACCTGGCCGAGGAATTGTGGCTGCGACTCGGCCACACCACCTCGCTGGCGCACGGGCCGTTCCCGGTGGCCGACCCGGCGTACCTCGTCGACGACACCGTGGAATATCCGGTGCAGGTGAACGGCAAGGTGCGCGGACGCGTGACGGTCGCGGCCGACGCCGACCAGGACACGTTGAAGGCCGCGGCGCTGGCCGACGAGAAGGTCCAGGCGTTCTTGGCGGGCGCCAGCCCGCGCAAGGTGATCGTGGTTCCCGGTCGGCTGGTCAACCTGGTCGTGTAGCGCCGCTATCGTCCGGCCGGCCGCAGCACCACCTCGTGGACGTGCCCGTCGGGTGGGGTGGCCACCACGTTGGCGACCGCGGCCGCAACGGTTTCCGGCTTCAAGAACTTCGCGGGATCGTAGCTGCCGCCTTCGAATTCGATGAGTTCGCGTTGCATGTCGGTGTCGGTGCGGCCCGGATAGACCGTGGTGACGCGCAACTCAGGCTCGTCGTTGCGCAGGGAGTCCGCGAAGGCGCGGATGGCGAACTTGCTGGCCGAGTAGGAGGCCATGCCGGGCGAGACGTTGCGGCCCGCGCCGGAGTTGATGAAGATGACCTGGCCACGGGCCCGTCGCAGCGCGGGCAGCAGCGCCAGCGTAAGTTCCACCGGCCCAAAGACGTTGACGGCGAAGGTGGCACGCCACTCGTCGACGTGGGAATCCGCGACGTTCCCGGGGATCGACAAGCCCGCGTTGTGCACCAGCACGTCGAGTTCGTCCACGATTTCGCAGGCGGCCTCGATATCGCCGCCGTCGGTCAGGTCCAGAAGAAACGTGGTGGCATCGAGCCGCTCCGCGACCGCGTCGAGCCGGTCGGACGGGCGGCCGGCTAGCAGCAGGGTGTGCGTCGGCGCCAGCGCCGTCGCGATCGCCGTACCGATCCCGCGTCCGGCGCCGGTGATGAGTGCAGTGGGCATGAGGGAAAGTCTACCCAGACCGAAACGATAGACGAATAGCGTTGAACGCCGGTGGTTTTCAGGCTTCCTGGCGGGCGGGCGGGACGCCGGCCGGCCCGGATGTGGGATCGCCGGAGGCCAACCGCTCCAGCGGTGCCAGCGCCTTCATCAGGGTGTCGAGGTCGGCGGTGGGGAGCTGGCTGAGCATCGCGGCCAGGGCCGCGCGACGATTGGCCAGCGACTCACCGTGAACGGCTCGACCGCGCGGGGTGATGTCGACCAGGACCGCCCGCAGGTCGGACGGGTCGCGGGAACGCTTGACCAGCCCCACCTTCTCGAGGCGGCGGATCGCCACGGTCGTGGTGGGAGTCCGCACGCGTTCGTGCGCCGCCAGATCGGTCATCCGGATCGGGCCCTGATCGAGCAAGGTGACCAGGATCGACAGCTGCGCCAGGGTCAATTCCCCGGCCGCGGCCCCGCTGGGGTCCCCGCGCCGCAGCATGGCAAACAATTTGGACAGCGCGCGGTGCAAACCTTCGGCGAGCTCGGCAACGTCGGCCGGGTTCGATTCGCTGTCTGCCATAAATCGGGAGTCTAACCCGTTATCAGGTGCGGACAAGGTAGCTATTGCCCATTGGGCAGTGGAGATCAAAGCACTTGGGACAAAAACCGCTGCAGCCGTTCGGTCTCGGCCGCTTCGAATATCTGCTCGGGCGGGCCCGATTCCACCACTTTGCCGTGATCCATGAATACCACCGTGTCGGATGCCGACCGGGCGAAACCCATTTCGTGGGTCACGACAACCATTGTCATGCCATCGGCACCGAGGTCGGCGATGAGTTGCAGGATTCCCTTGACCATTTCGGGATCCAGCGCCGAGGTCGCCTCGTCGAAAAACATCACCTGTGGCGACATCGCCAGCGCGCGGGCGATCGCCACCCGCTGTTGTTGGCCGCCCGACAACATGCCGGGGCGGGCACCGGCCTTGTGTTTCAGGCCAACTCGATCCAGCTGCGTCAGCGCCAGTTCGCGGGCCTGGTCGGCGGGCAGGCGCCGCAACTTGCGCGGTGCCAGCGCGACGTTGTCCAGCACGGTGCGGTGCGGGAAGAGATTGAAATGCTGGAACACCATGCCGATGCGCTGGCGTAGCTCGTCGGGGTTGTCCTTCAACACCGACTTGCCGTCGAGCAGGATGTCGCCGCTGTCCGGCTCATGCAAGCGGTTGAGCGTGCGCAGCAGGGTCGACTTGCCCGAGCCCGACGGCCCGATGACCGCGACGGTGCTGCCCGCGGGCACCTCCATATCGACGCCGCGCAGCACCGCGGTGCCGTCCAGGGTCTTGTGAATGCCATTGCACGCCAAGGAGACTGACGACCGGCCGACGATGCTGGCAGTCACGTGATCTCCTGGCCGAACGTCGTGGTGAGCATGTCGGGCCGATCTTCGGGATCGACCGCGGCGCGACCACGGCGCAGCCGCGCGTCGATGTAGTTGACCAAATGCGTTAACGGCACAGTCAATATCAGGTAGAAGGCGCCGGCGGCGACGAGCGGCGACAGGTTGCCGGTCTGGGCGTTGAGATCGCGGCCCACCTGGAACAGCTCCCGCTGGTCGGCGACCAGGCCCAGGAAGTACACCAGCGCAGAGGCTTTCAACAGCGCAATGAATTGATTGACCAGCGCCGGCAGCACCCGTCGGACGCCCTGCGGCACCACCACCAACCGCATCGCCACCGGATAGCTGAATCCCAGGGCACGCGACGCCTCCAGCTGGCCGGGATCCACGCTTTGGATCCCCGATCGCAGAATTTCGCCGATGTAGGCGGCGGCCATCATCCCCAACGCGGCAACGCCGATCGGGTAGGGGTTGTTGTTGGTCAACCCGCCCACTATCGGCCCGACACCGAGCCCGATGATCAGGATGATCACCACTTCCGGAAGTCCCCGGAACACGTCGGTGTACACCCGCGCCGGCCAGCGCAGCCAGCGCGACTGGGATATCCCGGCGACGGCCAGCAGCATGCCCAGCGCCAACCCGATCACGCCGGCGCTGCTGGTCAGGATCAACGTGTTGGGCAATCCGGTGCTGAACAGAGCGGGAATGGCCTGCCGGTACATGTCCCAGTCGAAGAAGGAGTCGCGCAACTGCGCGAGGGTCGATTTCGGCGCGGCCGGACCCACCTCTTTGTGGTGTTGCTTCGCCGCGATGGCGGCGAAGTCCGGCAGGACCGGCGCCGGGGCGGCCAGCGAGCCGGGTTTCCAGCCCCGCGGCAGGGTGCGGGGCACCCACTGCGAGTACAGGTTTGACCAGGTGCCGTCGGCGATGACGGCGTCCAACCCGGAATTCAGCGCATCCACCAACGGCTTGTTGTCCTTGGCCACCGCGTACGCCACGAATCCCTCGTTGCTGAAGCTGTGCGCCACGATCACCGCCGGATCGCCCCGCTGGATCGTGCTGGCGGCCTCCCCGGCCGGTGCCACCCACGCGTCGATCTGGCGCGTTTTGAGGCTGGCATAGACGGTGGCGAAGTCGGGGTACTTCACCGGCTGCAGATGCAGGTTGTCGACGACGTAGGACTCTTCGACGGTGCCCTGCACCACGCCGATGCGCTGGCCCGCGGCCAGATCGCTGAAGTCTTTTATCGCGGAGCCCGGGGGCACCACCAGCGAGTAGTAGCCGAAGTCGTAGCCGTTGGTGAAGGAGACGGTTCGGCGGCGCTCCTCGGTGGCCTTGATCGACGACGACCCGACGTCGAAGCGGTGCGTCGCCACCTGAGCGAGCAGCCCGGCGAAATCCGTGCCGACGAAGCGAACTTGGAGTCCGAGCTTGCGGGCGATCGCCCGGAGCAGCTGATTGTCGAAGCCGCTGTACTGGCCGGTGGGGGTGATGCAGATGTGGGGCGGAGCGCCGGAGAGCGTGCCGACGGTCAGGACCCCCGGCGTGCCCAATCCCAGGGTGTCGATGTTCACCGAACTCAACGGCTCGACGCCGGCCGTGGTGTGCTCGTCGGGCCGGCCCATGGCACTGCTATGGGCCAGATTCTCGGGCAACACGGCCGCGCTTTTCGGGCCGGCTGGCGCGCATTGGTTCCGGTCGGCGGCCGCGGGGCTCGCCAACGTGATCGACGCCGACCCCCACACCACCAGCAATGTCGAGGCCAGTGCGAATAGCTTGGCAAGGCGCGTGGTGCGCTGGCGCACGGGCAAACTCATCACTGCCACCGTATCGATTCGCCGGCGGCAGGACCGGCCAGAGCCTGTTCTACAGCGCCAACGAGGCTTCGGCGGAGATCGTCTCGCCGCCGGTAATCACCTGAAGTGGGCCGGGAACCACGCGGCTGACGTCGCCGGGCGGTGTGAAGACCCTGCGGCGAACCAGCTCGGCAAGCATGGTTTGGGCCATCAGGTAGGAGCGCTCGACGCACGCGGCCCGCGCGGCGTCGGGGTCGCGGCGGTGTATCGCGGCGGTCTCGTCTTCGTAGAACGGCAGCATTTCCTCGCGTCCGCTCTGATAGGTCGTCCAGAACAGGCGGGGGATGAGGTTTTGCGAGGCGCGGATGGTGGCGTGCAGCCGCGGCCCGGCGTACTCATCGTTGACGGTGCGCCGGTATTCGGCGGCGATGTCGGCGAACGCGCGGGCATCTTTGGCCGTGCGGAGCGAGCGCATCAGGGTGTCGAGCTGCCCCAGGATCCGCGGGGTGGGACTGGTGGCGGCGCGTGCGGACGCCATCCCGTTGAGCAGACCGTCCAGCTCGTGGTGTTCGAGGACGGTGGCCTCGTCGAACCGCTCGACAAAGGCGCCGCGGTGGTAACGGGTGGACACAATGCCGTCGTGTTCGAGTTGGACCAGTGCCTCTTGAATGGGCACCCGGCTGACTCCCAAGCCCAGCGCGATTTCATTGCGGTCTACGCGGTCCCCGCTGCGCAGCTTGCCCGTCAACAACAGGTGGAGGATGTGCGAAACAACCAGGTCCTTTTCTTTGACCCCGTATTTTTTCGGCATCGTTTTGCTGAGTCTCTTTCGCACCGGGTTCGGCCATCTAGCGCTGAGAGTTTCTCACGAAATGACGCAAGCGTTTACGTGTTTCGCCGATGAAAACAAAACTGACGGCCGCCCGATCAACGGTTATTGCGCCACTTGCAGAGCGCTTCGGCGTCGCTGAGGTCGTAACCCGGGCCGTCGCATGCCACGGTCAGCAGTGTGACGCCGAGGCCGACGAGGGTTTCGGCGTTGGCGAGCAGTTCGCCGCCGCCCTTGACGGCCGCCGAGCGTTCGATGCCGGCCGGATCGCGACCGACGTCGGCGCAGTGGCGCGCGAGGACCTCCGACTTGGCCGGGAACTCGTCGGCGGAGGTGAAGCTGTGCCAGAGGTGCGCGTGTTCGGCGACCAGCCGCAGCGTCTTGCGTTCGCCGCCGCCGCCGATCAGGATCGGGATCTCCCGGGTGGGCGCGGGGTTCAGCTTGGCCAGCCGGTTTTTGATCCGGGGGAGCGCGGTCGCCAGGTCGTCGAGGCGGCTGCCGGCGGTCCCGAATTCGTAGCCGTACTCGTCGTAGTCCTTTTGTTTCCATCCCGAACCGATGCCCAGGATGAGTCGCCCGTCGGAAATGTGGTCGACGGTGCGGGCCATATCGGCGAGCAGCTCGGGGTTGCGGTAGGAGTTGCAGGTCACCAGCGCACCGATCTGGATGCGCGACGTCTGCTCGGCCCAGGCCCCGAGCATCGTCCAGCATTCGAAATGCGCGCCGTCCGGGTCGCCGTAGAGCGGGAAGAAGTGGTCCCAGTTGAAGGCGATGTCCACGCCGATGTCCTCACACCGGCGCACGGCGTCGCGGATCTGGCTGTACTGCGGAGCGTGTTGGGGTTGTAGCTGCACACCGATGCGGATAGGGCGCTGAGAGGTCATAGGACCCACCGTAGGCCCGGTCAACCCACCGGCGTCGCCTCGATCCGGTCACGCACCACGCAATGCGTTCCGCTGTAGACGGTGGGCATGCATTTCATGCAGTGGATGCACAACCCTTCGGTGGCGGAATGCTCACGAAATCGCTTGACCAGGAAGGGATCTCGTAGCAGCGCGCGGGCCATCGCCACGAATTCGAACCCCTCGGCCAGGGCGCCTTCCACCGTGTCGAGCCGGTTGATGCCGCCGAGAAGGATCAACGGCATCGACACCGCCGCGCGGAACTGGCGCGCAAGCGGCAAGAAGAACGCCTCTTCGAAGGGATAGGTCCGGAACAGCCGCCGACCCATCACGCGCAGACCTAAACCGACCGGCCGGGGTTGGGAGGCGACGAATTCGTCCATGGGGACATCGCCGCGGAAGTAGTACATCGGGTTGAGCAGCGAGCTGCCGCCGGTCAGCTGCAACGCGTCGAGGTGCCCGTCGGACTCCAGCAGCTGCGCCGTCGGGATGCTGTCGTTCAGCCAGAAGCCGCCCCGCACCCCGTCGTCCATGTTGAACTTGGCGGTGACGGCCACGGAGCGGCCGACGGTGGACCGGACCCGTTCGGCGACGCGGCGGGCCAGTTCGGCCCGGCGCACGGTATCGCCGCCGTAGCGGTCGGTGCGCCTGTTCAGATTCGGGCTGAAGAACGAGCTGAGCAAATCGCCGTGGCCCATGTGGATTTCGAGCGCGTCGAATCCGGCGTCGACCGCGTTTTGGGCTGCGGCCCCAAAGCCGTCGACGACCGCGTCGAGCTGTTCGGGGGTGGCGGCCCGAACCAGTCCCATGGCCGGCGCGCTCACCCGGGTGGATGGCGCCAGTGTCGGCGTCCGGTTCGACAGCGTGTTGGCGACCAGTCCGGCGTGGCCGATCTGGGCGCAGACGAGCGCACCGGCGGCGTGCACGGCCTCGGTCAGCCGGCGCAGCTGCGGCACGCGATCGCGGTCCAGCACGACCGTGTCGCGGTGCACCCGGCCGCCCGGTGAGATCGCGCAGTAGGCGACGGTCGTCATGGCGGCCCCGCCCCGGGCGACCTCGGTATGGAAGTCGATCAGCGCGTCGCTGACGGTGCCGTGCGGCATCACGCCCTCGAACGTCGCCGCCTTGACGAAGCGGTTCTTCAGGGTGAGGGGGCCCAGCCGCTGCGGGCCGAACGCCAGTTTCGATACCATTGGCACCGAAATATAGCACGACGAACTGACCACAGAGCGGAGAA
This sequence comes from Mycobacterium sp. WUMAC-067, assembly GCF_020217485.1. Lineage (GTDB taxonomy): Bacteria > Actinomycetota > Actinomycetes > Mycobacteriales > Mycobacteriaceae > Mycobacterium. The sequence continues at coordinate 29,597 of NZ_JAEKMI010000045.1, forward strand.
CGATCGATGCGCGTAGCGGTGACGGGCGGAACCGGATATCTCGGCGCGCACACCGTGCGCGCACTGATCCAGGCCGGCCACCACGTGAAGCTGTTGGCCGCGCCCACGGACCCCGCCGCCGTCCTCGACCGCCTCCGAGCGCTCGGCTCCGTGACGGTGCTGTCCGGTGACGTGAGATCCGCCGCGACCATCGAGCAGCTACTCGCCGGAGCCGACGCCGTGTTGCATGCCGCCGGGGTCGTGGGCACCGACGAACGCCGCGCCCAGTTGATGTGGGACGTCAATGCCTATGCGACGGAGGCGATTTTGACTCGCGCGGTCCGCCTCGCGCTTGACCCGGTGGTGTTGGTCAGCAGTTACAGCGCGCTGTTCCCCCCACCCGATGGCATCATCTCGCCCGATTCGCCCACCGCGTGTGGCCGCAGCGCGTACGCGAAGACCAAGGGGTACGCCGACCGGGTCGCCCGACGGCTGCAGGAGGCGGGGGCGCCCGTCGTCGTGACGTATCCCTCGAGCGTCGTGGGACCGGCCTTGGGCACCGCCCCCGGCGTCACCGAACGAGGGTGGGCACCGATCGTGCGGTGGGCGGTGGCACCGAAAGTTCGCGGAGGCATGCAGATGGTCGACGTGCGAGACGTCGCCGACGTGCACACGCGAATCATGCAGGCCGGTCGCGGCCCCCACCGCTACGTGTGCGGCGGGCACCTGCTCAGCTTCGACGAGATGATCGACGCGCTCGAAGAGGGGCTGGGCCGGCGGGTGCGGCGCGTGCCCCTGTCGCCGCGCTTGCTGCGGGGCATCGGTCGACTCGCCGACGCCGCCGGCCGGTACGTCGCGCTCGGCGACGGCCTCAGTTACGAAGCGGCGCTGCTGCTTACCGCCGCCACCCCCACCGACGACAGCACGACCGTGGGCGACCTCGGCATCACGTGGCGCTCCCCGAAAGCGGCGATCGTCGAGTCATTGCGGGTGGGACGCGGCGACGGCCGTGATCAACAGCTGCGCGATCCGGTTTCGTAGGGCCTCGGAGTCGTCCTCGACGGCGACCGTCGTGACGAACAGCGCGGCGCCCGCCGCCATCGCCAGGGTGGCCCGGGCGTCGACGTCGGCTCGGCGTCGCTTGGCGGGCGTCGTCGCATGCACGTCGTCGGCGAAAAGCTGCACGGCCGGTCCGCTGAACCGTGCCCACAAGTCCCTGCGTAAGTCGTCGTTTTCGCCGAGGGCCAGCAGCAAGCCCGGTACCGCGGCCCGCACGTCGGGCCGGCCGAACAGTTCGTGACTGCCACGCACCACCCAGTCGATCCAGCCGGTCAGGTCGGTGCCGGAAAACGGTGCCAGGTCAGGGGTTTCACCCAGGATGGCGTGCAGCACCAGTTCCGCCTTTGACGACCAGCGACGGTTCAGGCTGGACCGACCGACGCCGGTCCGCGCCGCGACGAGGCGCATGCTCAGCTCGTCCCAGCCGACCTCCACCAGCAAGTCACGGGTCACCGACAGCACGCGCTCGTCGATCGAGGCGTCGCGCGGCCGCCCGGAGGCTCTGGCGCTGCGGTCGTCGGTCATGATGGCTCAGCGTGCGTCGAGCACCCCGCGCAGCAGGTCGATCAGCGCGCGGGGTTGGTCGCTCTGCACGGAGTGTCCCGAATTCTCGACCACGTGTGCGGCGCGGAAATGCTTTGCGCGACGGCTGAGTTCGGCCGCGTCGTCGTCGCTGACGAAACCCGATGTGCCACCGCGTATGAGGGTCACGGGTGCGGACAGGGCGTCGACGTCTTCCCACAGTCCGGAGAAGTCGGGGAAGGTGCGGATGGCGTCGTAGCGCCACGTCCAGCTGCCGTTGTCGAGCTTGCGGGAGTTATGGAACACCCCGCGGCGCAGCGCCTTCACCTCGCGGTGCGGCGCGGCGGCGATCGTCAGGTCCAGCATGGCCTGGAAGTTGGGGAACTCCCGCTCCCCGTGCATCAGCGCCACCGTGCCCTGCTGCTCCTTGGTCATCTCGGAATGGCGTTGCAGCGCCGAGGGGGTGACGTCGATCAGCACGAGTTCCTTGACAAGCTCGGGTGCCACCGCGCCCAGCCGGATCGCGGTCAGTCCGCCGAGCGACATGCCGACGACGAGGTCAGCCGTCGTTGCGTGCTCGCGCAGGATCGGCAGCAAGGTGTCGACGTTGAGCCGCGGCGAATAGTCGCCGTCCTCGCGCCAGGCGGAGTGGCCGTGGCCGGGAAGGTCGACCGCCAGCGCCGGCTCACCGAGGCCGACGATGACCGTGTCCCAGGTGTGCGCGTTTTGTCCGCCACCGTGGATGAACACGATGCGCGGCGCAGCGCCGCCCCAGCGCAGCGCGCTGACTTTGCCTTCACCGGTGCCCGATTCGACGCGCTCGACGTCGGGCAGTGGGCCGGACACCCCGGCCTGCTCGGCGTTTTCCTGCAACAGCGCGAACTCGGACAAGCCGGCCAGTTCGTCTTCGGAGATCTCGGTCACGATCTTTGACCCTAGACCGCTCTAGAGGACATAGCGGCGGCGAATGACACGGAAGCGTTCCCACATCGCGGCGGCGCGTTCTTCGGGGCTCACCATGGCGGTTCCTTCGGGGAGCACGCGGGGCAGCTCGTCGTGCTTGACCACCCGGGTGTCCAGCGCGGCGGGTTCGCCCTCGAGCATGTGCCGATAGGTGAGGTTGCCACGTTCGAAGCCCTGGGTGTCCAGCCAGTTGTGCACGCCGGGATCACGATGGGCCATCACCAGCCGGATGCGCCCGTCGCGGTCGACCCTGGTGCGGCTCGGCGTGTAGCTCACCGGGCGGTACAGGTAATCCATGCTGTTGAAGAAGACGCCCATGTTGGTGAACATCCACAACCCGTCGTGGGCGCCGAATTCGACGATCAGCGCCTCGTCGGCGGCCAGCTCCCAATACATGTTGGCGGCGGCCCGGCCGCGCTTGCCGTCGGCGTCGGTCGTCGCGACGCCGGGGAAACTGTTCGGGTGGTCGGCGTCGACGCCGCCGTAGTGGAACGCGAACTCGGGCCAATCGGACATCAGGCCGGTGACGAAATCGCCGGCCCAGCGCATCGCCTCGACCATGTCGGCGGGCGTGGGCAACGGTTTGGGGGAGGCCATGTCGACGCGCTCGATGCGCAGCCGCGCGGGAAGCTCGTCCCAGCGGTCGAATCCCTGGCGGATGAACAGCTTTCGTGACTCGGGCGTGGTGGGCAGCCAGTTAGGCCCACGCTCGGGACCGCCGATGAAGAGCTCGAACTCCCCGTCCTCACCGGTGCGGAGCTGATGGCCGAGCAGGTTGGCTTCCGGTGTGTCGCCGAAGGGTTCGTGCAGCACGCCGGGGCCGGGCGTGCGTCGGCCCTGCACGGTGACGTTGAAGAATCGAGAGGTGCCGCGGGTGCCGGTGAGCCGGTACGCCGAGTGCCCGTCGATCCATGCCTGCTGGTAGGTGAAGTCGGCGCAGTCGCCGCCGAGCTTGCGGGTGGGGCCGCTGAAGGTGTGCAGCGCGGGGTAGCCGGTGTCGCGGGTTTCGAGGGCGAGATCGAAGGCCTGGCCGAGGTTTTGGGTGAGGAACCGGTAGGCGTCGACGCGATGCGTTCCCGACGCCGGGTTGTGGTCCTTGAAAACGCGCTCGCCCGCCCGCCGGAGCCGGTCACAGAATTCGGTCCAGGCTGCTTGCAGGGCCGTGTCGTCGGGACCGTCACCGAAGGCCATGCTCACGCACCCAGCCTGTCCAGCATCGCGCCGGCGACATCGCAAGCGCGCCGGGCGGATTCGAGCCGCCCCGCCGTGTCGATACGGGGACCGATGAGTTCGAGGTCGAAGCCGTGCGTGTAGCCGCCGGCGAGCGCCTGGGCCACGAACGCTTCGATCGGAATGGTGCCGTCGCCGGGGACCGCCCGGTTCGGCAACGCCCGGTCACCGAGCACATAGTCGCTCAGCTGGATGAGCGCCGCCCGCGGCAGCGCCCGCTGCACCTGCGCCTCGAAATCCCCTTCGGCCCAACAGTGAAACACGTCGATGCAGACCCCGAGATCGCTCATCTCCGCCAGGGTAACGGTGTCTCGCAGCGTATGGGCGAGATGAATGTCGGCGTACAGGCTCGATGCGTTCTCGATCGCCAGCGCCACCCCGGCGTCCTTCGCGCGGGCAGCGCAGGGCGCGACCATGTCGCAGAATCGCTCGGCGGCCTGTGTCCAGGTGAGGTGTCCGCGTCCGCCGGTGAGCATGTAGACCGTGCGCGCGCCCACCTCGGCTGCCGCGTCGATGACGGTGGACAGCGCATCGCGGGCGGCGTGGGCGTCGGAGGTGAGGCTACCGCCGGCGAAGAGGTGATATACCGCCTCCACGGTGTAGTTGTTGTGCCGCACCAGGATTGGAAACTGCGGGTCGAGCAGCTGGCTGTCCAGGATGCTCAACCGGGAGACGCCGAGCGTGGCCCAGTGCTCTTGCAGCTCGGCCGGCGAAGCGCCGTAGAAGGTGACGTTGTGGACGGACAGACGGTGGTGTGCGCCCGTCATGTCAGCGCCGGTTTTCGATCGCGACACCAAACCGGTCACGGAACGGCTTGAATTCGGCGTGCAGCGCGTCGAGGTCCTCGCCGATGTCGGTGAGCAGTTGTGTGGAGTAGCGGAACTTTCCGTAGCGGTCGCCGCGATTGTCGGTCAGGTAGGCGCGCATCGCGGACTCGGCCTCGGCCGTCAGCTCGCGACCGCAGAACGTGTAGTAACGCCGGACGGCGCCAACGTGATCGGCGATGAAGTCGGCGTAGCGCAGGTGCAGGATGCGGGGATCGTCGACCAGGGGGTTGCTCATGGTGTTGGCGACCCCGGCCCGGGTCAACTCCAAGTGCATCTTCGCCAGGGCATGCAGGTCGACGGTGCCGACCATGCCTTCGGCGATGTCGGCCATCATCATGGTGCGCGACGCGGCGACCTGCACGGGGTCGCGATGCAGCCACACCATTCGCGCGTCGGGGTAGGTGTCGAACAGTTCCTTGAGCCGGAATCCGTGAAAGCCCTTCAGCACCCAGTACTTTCGCGGCCGGCGGTATTGCAGCTGTTGCAGCATCGCCTTGTGCAGCCGGTATTGAGCGGCAGGATCGGTGGCCAGGCCGCCAACGAGCGACTGCATGGGCACCCGCCACCACGCCGTGGGTGTCATCACGCGAAAGTCGAACGCCCAGGTGCGTTCGTCTTCGGGCAGGCCGTCACCCAGCATGTCGTTGTAGGGATGGCTGCGCAGCCATTTGGGCATCTTCGCGTTGATCTCGCGCCAGTCGGCGTCGGCCCGCGCCCGGCGCTGGTCGCCGGGTCCGCTGAGTCCCGGCGGCGGGGACGGATACATCACCTCCCAGAACCGCAACGCGCGAGCGTGCGGGTCGACGGACATCAGGGCGTGCATCAGCGTTGTCCCCGAGCGCGGTTCGCCAGTAACGAACATCGGCGAGTCGATCACTTCCTCGCCGATCGGGTACCGGTTGCGGTCCTCGATGAGTTCAAGCCGCGACGTCAGCAGCCATCGACATACCTGCGCGGCTTCGAATCTGCCGTCGGCGTCCATGCCGAGGCCGTTCAGATGGTCGACGGCGACGGCGAAGCGCTCCGGCAATGTCGGATCGCCGTAGTCGCGCAGCCCGGTCTCGGCCTCGGCGGCGGCGAGCAACTCCGCGGCGTCCAAAGGTGTTGTCACGACGGGTCTCCGCAGAGCCGCACGAGTTCGTCCTCCGCGGCGCGGACGTTCGCCGCCGACGCCTGCGCGTATGTCAGACCGGCCATGGCGCCGTAGTCGAGAATCTTCGGCACGCGCAGGCCCGCGTCCACATACGTCTTGACGATCTTGGCGACCTCTTTCGGTGTCCCGTGGGGGACGACGGAGAGCACCATCTCGGGTCGCACCTTGCCCAGGAATTCGACGATGCGGTCCCGGGTGAGCACCGCGGGGTCGATGTCTTGAAAGCCGCGCCAATCGTCGCCCATCGGGTGCTCGAAACCGAAGTCGCGCAACGTCTTCGCGGACACCTGTAGCAGAAATGCCTTGACCAGGGGTGCTTGCAATATCTCGGTGAGGGCCGCGTCGTCCTTGCCGATCAGGCATACCTGGATGAAGCACGGTGTGATCGCCATCGGGTCGCGGCCGGCGCGTTCTGCGGATGCCCGCACCGCGGAGAGCATCTCGGCGTAGTGCTCGGGAGTCCAGGCGCCCGCCGGCCACCACCCGTCGGCGTGCCGGCCGGCGATGTCGAGCATCCGGGGGCCGCTGGCGCCGACCCAGATCTGCGGTGGCCGGCCCTCGTAGGGCTCGGTGTCCAGGCGGGCGTGGTGCAGCGAATAGAACTGCCCATCGAAATCGACCGGGCCGTCGCTTCCCCAGAGCAGCCGGATCACCGTCAAAGCTTCCTCGAAACGGCTGACCGGACGGGAGAAGTCGAAACCGTAGGGCAGGGTGTTTTCGCTCTCGCCGCTGCCCAGGCCGAGGATGAAGCGCCCCTTGGCGAGGTGATCGATGGTCAGCGCCGTCTGCGCGAGCATGACGGGGTGGCGGCGCACCGTGTCGACCACGGCGCTGACAAGCGGCACCCGCTCGGTCAACACTGCCGCCGCGGCCGCGACCGCGAGCCCGTCGAGGTGGCGGTGCGGCGACGGGGAAGCGGTGGCCAAGTCGGTGAACTCGGGAGTCCAGATCGAGTCGGGCCAGAAGCTGACCATGTGATCGGGCAGCCAGATCGAGTGGTAGCGGCCGCTGTCCAGTTCGGCGAGCCGGGACAGGTCGAGGGGGAGTGTGGTGCGGAGGAACGCCGCGGGCTGAACGGTCATCGAAAGATGATGCTAAGCACCCGCACAGCGTCGTGTCGATGATTTGGTCCCAACGGCCGCGAGCGTAACGCGGTGGCGGATTCTCGACG
>NZ_JAEKMI010000046.1 GCF_020217485.1 Mycobacterium sp. WUMAC-067
GGGCACTTCGGTGCGATCGCCGCTCCACAGCGTGTGGAAGCGCTTGTCGGGGTCGTCATCGATGCGCCCATAGGTGTGGGCGCCGAAGAAGTCCCGCAACCCCTGGGTCAGCGCGGCGGGCAGCCGCTCGGTGCGCAGCGCGTCGTAGTACGACAGCGCCGAGGAGAAGCCGGGGATCGGGATGCCCAGCCGGGTGGCGGTCACCACGACCCGCCGCCAGCCGTCGATGGCGGCCTCGATGGCGCTGCGGAAGTAAGGGGCGACGATCAGCGTCGGCAGGTCGGGGTCTTCGTCGAAGGCGTCTTTGATCCGGTTGAGGAACTTCGCCCGGATGATGCAGCCGCCGCGCCAGATGGTGGCCAGGTCGCCGGGCGTGATGCCCCAGTCGTATTCGGCGCTGCCGGCCTGAATCTGGTTGAAGCCCTGCGCATAGGCGATGATCTTCGACGCGTAGAGCGCCTGCCGGATGTCCTCGGTGAATTGCCGTGCGTCGGTGGGCTTTTCACCGAGTTCACCCGAGGCCAGCCCGGTGGTGGCCTTGCGCTGGGTGACCGACCCAGACAGCGCGCGGGCGAACACCGCCTCGGCGATGCCGGTGACCGGCACACCGAGGTCGAGGGCGGACTTGACCGTCCACCGGCCGGTGCCCTTCTGCTCGGCCTCGTCGAGGATCAGGTCCACGAGCGGCTTGCCGGTCTTGGCGTCGGTCTGGCGCAAGACCTGGGCGGTGATTTCGACGAGGAAGCTGTCCAGGTCGCCGGAGTTCCACTCGTCGAACACGTCGGCGATCTCGCCGGCGGTCTTGCCGAGGCCGTCGCGCAGCAGCTGGTAGGCCTCGCCGATCAGCTGCATGTCGGAGTATTCGATGCCGTTGTGCACCATCTTGACGAAGTGCCCGGCGCCGTCGGGACCGATGTGGGTGCAACACGGCACCCCGTCGACGTGCGCGGAGATCTCCTCGAGCAGCGGGCCCAGCGACTTGTACGACTCGGCCGGGCCGCCCGGCATGATCGACGGGCCGTTGAGCGCGCCCTCCTCGCCGCCCGAGATGCCGGCGCCGACGAAATGCAGGCCGCGCTCGCGCATCGCCTTCTCGCGGCGGATGGTGTCGGTGTAGAGGGCGTTGCCACCGTCGATGATGATGTCGCCGTCCTCCATGGCGTCGGCGAGCTCGTTGATCACCGCGTCCGTCGGGTCACCGGCCTTGACCATGATCAGCACCCGTCGCGGCTTTTCCAGCGCGTCGAGGAATTCGGCGATGGTCTCGGTACGCACGAACGTGCCGTCTCCGCCGTGCTCTTTGAGCAGCGCATCGGTTTTGGCGATCGACCGGTTGTGCAGCGCCACGGTGTAACCGTGCCGGGCGAAATTGCGGGCGATGTTCGACCCCATCACGGCCAGGCCCGTGACGCCGATCTGCGCGGTGCCGGTCTGGGAACCCGCCTGCGTGTCCGACGAACTCATGTCTTGCCTCTCAAATCGGGAGAACATTTCGCAAAAGCTTTCGGTGACACTGTGGCACAGCGCATGGACACGCGCCCGGGGTGATCGGCCCTCGGCGGCGTCAGAGGTTGAAGAGGCGTTCCAGCTCCGTGAGCCAGGGCACGGCGAGCGCGATGGTGGGCACCACGAAGACCGCCGCCGCGGCAAGGTACGCGACCGCCGACAGCGTGGCGCTGTTGCCGCGTCCGCCCAGCCGGCGCACTCGCAGCACCGTGCTGGGGCCGCTCGCCGCGAGCGCGCCCGACGGCGCCCGCCCCGACGCGCAGGCGACCAGCGCCCGGGCCAGGGGAGCGCGGCCGGCGGCGCGCACCGCCGCGTCGTCGGCGAGCAGCTCGACCAGAAGCTGGACGGCCCCCAGCGCATTGGCGCTGCGGACCACCCGCGGGAAGGCCGCGTGCACGGCGGTGAACGCCTCGAGCACCAGATCGTGCCGGGCCCGCAGGTGGGCCCGTTCGTGGGTGAGGATGGCGGCGACTTCGGCGTCGGCGAGCGTGCTCAGCGTTCCTTCGCTGACCACCACCCGGCTGCGCACACCCGGCAGGCAGTAGGCGAGCGGTTGCGGGACATCCAGTACGCGAAGGTCGCGCCTGCGGGTGCAGGACTGGGACAGCGCCGCGTCGTGGCCGACCCCGACCAGGTCGACGACCATGCGGTGATGGGCCCGTCGCTTGCGATTGGCGATGGCCACCCGGGCGAGTGCGACCATCAATCGGGCGCCGACCAGCACGGTTAGCGCGAAAACCCCGATGTATGCCGTCCACAGCGGCCATCCGAGCCGGTCGGCGGCGCCGACGATGCTGGTCGTGGGTCGCCCGTCGGGACCGGGCATGAGCAGCCGGGTGGCGATCGCGATCCCGGCGCTGAAGGCCGACAGGACCGCGGCCAGCGCGACGGCTTGCCACAACACCATGGCGGCACGGGGGGCGCGCAGCGGCCAGCGCGCGCGTGCCAACATGGCCGGCACGGGACCGGTCAGTAGCACCGCGAGAATGGTGAAAGCCAGCGCGGACACACTGTTAGTGTCCCTCAGCCCTCCGGGGCTGCGCCAGCAGATGGCGAGTTGTTGCGTTGATTGGCTTCCAGTTCGGCGAGCGCGCGCCGAAGCGCCGCGGCCTCGTCGGCGCCGACGCGCTCGACGAAGTGCACCAGCGCGGCCTGCCGGCCCCCGGAGTCCTCGGCCTGGGCCAGCGCGTCCACCATGAGGCCGGCGACCAGTTCGTCGCGGCCGTGCACGGGGGCGTACCGGTGTGCGCGGTCGTCGCGGATCTGGGAGACCAGGTTCTTCTTGGCCAGCCGCTGCAGCACGGTCATGATCGTGGTGTAGGCAAGGTCGCGCCGGGCCGCCAACGCCTCATGGACCTGGCGAACCGTCTGAGGCTCGGGCGTGGACCACAGATGGTCCATGACGGCCCGTTCCAGATCCCCCAGCCGTGTCAGTTTGGCCATAGTTCGTTCATCTCCTGAGCGTCGAAACCAGACTACTCCCGCTTACTACCGACCGTCGTACGGAAAGCTGACGAATCTCTGTGCCGGCCCGCCGTCGCGCCCCGGCGCGAACAAGTCGAACAATACCCCTTGCAAAGTTAGGGCAGCCTTGCCTATGCTAATCCAGTCGAGCGATAACGGACCGCGTGAGAGTCCTGAGGGCTGCAGTGACCCCCGGTCTACTCGATCGGCGAGCCCCGTGCCTAGTGCACGGGGCTCAGCCGTTTTCGGGGTATATCCGGCGAGTTGTGCTGCCGCCAAAGCCGTCCCGCACGCGATGGTGTAGACACAGGGGCGTGCCAGAGCCGCAGGAAACGATCATCCCGCCGCATTTCTCCGCGCCCTTCGACCGCGAGATCGGCTTGCAGTTCACCGAACTCGGCCCCGACGGCGCCCGCGCCCAACTCGAGGTCACGCCCAAGCTGTTGCAGCCGATGGGTCTGGTGCACGGCGGCGTTTACTGCTCGATGATCGAAAGCATGGCCAGCGTGGCGGCCTACACCTGGCTGGCCACCCGCGGTGGCGGAAATGTCGTGGGAGTCAACAACAACACCGACTTCCTGCGCTCCATCGGCTCGGGCATGGTCTACGGCAGGGTCGAACCGATTCACCGCGGCCGGCGCCAGCAATTGTGGTTGGTCACCATCACCGACGACGACGATCGCGTGGTTGCCCGCGGCCAGGTGCGACTGCAGAACCTCGAGCTTCGCGAAGGCTGATCGCAGGGCACTCCGGTTGCGCGATCGCCGAATACCTAGGTCCCGCAACGGGACTGGCGACGGCGCGCGGCTAGCTGGCCCGTCGGGCGACCGGGCGCTTGGTCTCCGCGGCGAGCACCGCCAGCTGTTCGAGCCGGGTGCGGGCGAACGCCTGCTGCTCGGTGATGGTGAGTTGACCCCGTCGGGTGCTCAGGAACGTCACCGTCCACGACAGCAGCGTGCTGATCTTGGTCTTGAACCCGACCAGGTAGACCAGGTGCAGGACCAGCCACGCGAACCAGGCGAACAGGCCGCTGAATTCGACCGGACCGATCTTGGCCACCGCGGAAAATCGCGACACCGTGGCCATCGATCCCTTGTCGAAGTACTGGAACGGTTCCCGCTCGGCCGGGTCGGCGCCGTCGAGTTCGGCCTTGATCGTGCTCGCGACGTACTTGGCGCCCTGAATGGCGCCCTGGGCTACCCCCGGCACGCCTTCGACCGCGGCCAGGTCGCCGATGACGAACACGTCGGGGTGGCCCGGGATGGACAGGTCGGGCAGCACCTTGACGCGTCCGGCCCGGTCGAGTTCGACCGTCGACTGGTCGGCGAGGTCGCGGCCCAGCGGGCTGGCCGAAACGCCGGCGGACCAGACCTTGCAAGCGGATTCGATGCGCCGGACCGTGCCGTCGGAGTCCTTGACGGTGATGCCGTTGCGGTCGACGTCGGTGACCATGGCGCCCAGCTGGATCTCCACGCCCATCTTTTCCAGCCGGTCGGCGGCCCGCTGACCCAGCTTGTCGCCGAAGGGCGGAAGCACCGCGGGGGCGGCGTCGAGCAGGATCACGCGCGCCTTGGTGGAGTCGATGTGGCGGAACGAGCCTTTAAGCGTGTAGGTCGCTAATTCCGCGATCTGCCCGGCCATTTCGACGCCGGTGGGGCCGGCACCGATCACGGTGAACGTCAGCAGCTTGGCGCGTCGTTCCGGATCACGGGACCGCTCGGCCTGTTCGAAGGCGCTCAGGATCCGCCCGCGGACCTCGAGCGCGTCGTCGATCGACTTCATGCCCGGGGCGAACTCGGCGAAATGGTCGTTCCCGAAGTAGGACTGGCCCGCGCCGGCGGCGACAATCAAGCTGTCGTAAGGGGTTTCGTAGGTGTGGCCGAGCAGATCCGACACGACGAACTTGCCGTCCAAGTCGATGTGGGTGACGTCGCCGAGCAACACCTGGACGTTGCGCTGCCGACGCAGGACGACCCGGGTGGGCGGGGCGATGTCGCCCTCGGACACGATGCCGGTCGCCACTTGGTACAGCAGCGGCTGGAAGAGGTGGTGCGTGGTGCGGGCGATCAGTTTGATGTCGACGTTCGCGTGCTTGAGTTTCTTGGCAGCGTTTAGCCCGCCGAAGCCCGACCCGATGATGACGACCTGATGGCGACGCTCCGGTCCAGCTTTGGTACCTGGCTGGGGGCTCATGTTTCCGCTGCTCCTGACGAGGGCTTTTGGACGCGCGACTGCGATTAGCAACCACGCTAGTCAGGCGGATACCCCGAAACCCAACTCACAACGTGTGTAATCAACCACACCGCGCGCATCACTCCTGGTCGGCGAACGTGATTCTCGTCATGTTCGCCGACCGGGTGCGCGCTGAGCCCTGCCGCCTAGAGCCCGACGAGCGGGCGCAGCGCCTCGCCGGCCGCCTCGACGATGCCCGGTGTGTAGAACGGCAGGTTGATGATCACGCCGTCGATGCCCGCGTCGATGACCTTGGTCTTGATCTGATCGGCGACCGAGTCCGGGGTGCCGACCACCATGCGCTGTTTCATCTCCGCGGGAATCTGGTCGAGGCTCGCGTTCTCGTCGATCAGCACCGTGGTTAGCGAGCTGGTCTCCAGGGTCGCCGGGTCGCGGCCCACCTCCTCGCACGAGCGCCGCACCACCTCCAACTTGCCGGGCAGTTCGTCGAAGCCCGCGATCACGTTGAGGTGGTCGAAATGCCTTGCGGCGAGCGGGATTGTCTTCTTTTCGCCGCTGCCGCCGATCATCAGCGGAATGTGGTCTCGGAAGCGGGGATTGGCGACCGCGTCGCTGGCGCGATACCACTTGCCCGAGAAGGTCGCCTGCTCGCCCTTGATCATCGGCAGGATGATTTCGAGGGCTTCGTCGAGCCGGTTGAATCTGTCGGTGAAGGTGCCGAATTCGAAACCCAACTGGTCATGCTCGAGCTCGAACCAGCCGGTGCCGATGCCCAGGATCGCGCGGCCCTGGCTCACCACGTCCAGTGTGGTGATGATCTTCGCCAGCAGGGTGGGGTTGCGATACGTATTGCCGGTGACCAAGGTGCCCAGCTGCACCCGCTCGGTGGCGGTGGCCAGCGCCCCCAGGGCGGTGTAGGCCTCCAGCATGGGCTGATCGGGCGATCCCAGCATCGGCAGTTGGTAGAAGTGGTCCATCACGAAAACCGAGTCGAATCCCGCGGATTCGGCCTCGCGTGCCTGGGCGATGACGGTGGGGAAGAGTTGCTCTACCCCCGTGCCGAAGGAAAAGTTGGGAATCTGCAGACCAAGTCGAATAGCCACGCTGATTACCGTAGCGATCGGCCGGGCGCGGGAGAAGGGTTTGCGGCGGGCGCGGGTTACGCCTCAGGCGAACTGAGCCAGCGCGCCGTGGCTCACATGCAACGTCTGACCGGTGATGTGGCGCGCCGCCGACGTGGTCAAGAACAGCGCCAGGCGGGCGACCTCCGCGGCCACCGGCGCGGCGGTGCGCGAAAGCCCGTCGTAGCCGGCCTGAGCGCTGCGCCCACTGGCGACGGCGTTGACCGTGATTCCGCGCGTGCCGAAGACGCTCGCCTGTCCCGCGGTCCAAGTCGCCAGCGTCGCTTTGATCGCCGCGTCGGCGCTGCCCGCCGGCGGGTTCTCGGGTACCACGCTGATGATCGACCCGCCCGAACGCAGATGATCGCCCACGGTCTGAAGGGTCAGCACCGCCGAAAGCACCGTCGCGTCAAGGGCATTGCGCCACGCGTTGGCGGTGTCGGCGATCGAGTAGGTGCGCGGGTCGCCGGCCTCCCAGGTGGGCGCCGGCACGTTGACGATGGTGTCCAGGTGATGGGGGAACAGCGGGCGAGCCTCTTCGAGGCTGGCCGGGTCGGTGGTGTTGCAGACGATCGCCTCGACCTCTAGTTCCTTGGCGGCGATCTCCAGATCGCTCTTGCGCGCGCCCACGAGGGTCACTCTGTGGCCGTCGTCGCGGAAGCCCTCGGCCACCGCGCGCCCCAGCTCCGTGTCTCCGCCGGTAACCAGTACCTCCACTGCCATGACCTCCTCTGCCTGGGACCTCAGCGCGTTATGGCGTCAATCCCCGTATATGTTACTGGACAGTAGCTAGCCGGCGAAATTTTTGCCGCCGCGACGCGCGGATCAGTTCGGTAACTATTTGTGCGTCACTTTTTGCGGCGATTTGGGCGCCACGCGCACCGCAGCATCGGCGGGTTAGGGTGCATCCCATGCGTCGGATCGGGATCCTGGCCAGTTTGGTTTCGACGGTGTTGGTGGCCGGGCTGGTCGGGTGCGGTTCCAAACCGCCGGCGCAGTCGCCGCAGGCGTCCGGGAAGGCGATGGTGTTTGCCGCCGCGTCGCTCAAACCGGCGTTCACCCGGATCGGTCAGCAGTTCACGGCCGAAAACCCGGGCACCGGCGTCGATTTCGAGTTCGCGGGCTCCTCCGAGCTGGCCACCCAGTTGACGCAGGGCGCCACCGCCGACGTCTTCGCGTCGGCCGACACCGCGCAGATGGACACGGTCGGCAAGGCGGGCCTGCTGAGCGGCGAGCCGAGGAACTTCGCGGCGAACACGTTGGTCATCGTCACCGCGCCGGGCAACCCGAAGAAGATCGAAAGCTTCGCCGACCTGGCCAAGCCCGGCCTCAACGTGGTGATCTGCCAGCAGCCGGTGCCGTGCGGGGCGGCCGCGCGTCGCGTCGAAGACAGCGCCGGGGTGCGGCTCAACCCGGTCAGCGAGGAACTCAGCGTGACCGACGCCCTCAACAAGGTCACCACCGGTCAGGCCGACGCCGCGCTCGTCTACGTCACCGACGCCAAGACGGCCGCCGGCAAGGTCGCGACCGTGACCTTCCCCGAGGCGGCCGGCGCGGTGAACGTCTACCCCATCGGGGTGCTGCGGAACGCCGCGCATGCCGCGCAGGCGCAGAAGTTCGTCGACCTGGTGACTTCCCCGGCCGGCCAGCAGATCCTGGCCCAGGCGGGCTTCGCCAAGCCCTGACCGCCGGCCCACCGCCACCGCCGTCGGCTAGGGCTGAAAGGCCGGAAGAATGGCGCCGGAATCGCGAATCTCCCAGATGCTGTTCTTGCTCACGCCATCGAAGTTGATCTTGTTCAACGTCGCCCGCGAGTAGGTGAGGTCGATGGCGACCTGGGTCGAAGTGTTGCCGTACGGGTCGGTCATCGGGAAAGTGCCCTGAACGTTCACCGCGGCGGCCTCGGGATAGGTCGCTCGCGCGTACTTGAGAATCGCGATGGTGTCGAGCCGCGCGCCGTCCCTGATCATCGCCTCGGTGTAGTTGTCTCGAATGGCAAAGCGGGCGTTGACGATGTCGCCGTCCGGGCCTGGAGCGGTCGTGAAGGTCACTCCGTCGGGCTTCTTCGGACCGGCCGGCGTCGACGGCGCCGCCTCGGTCGGTGTCGACGGTCCCGCCACGGTCGCACCACCCGACGGGGACGATTGGCCGCCATCCTTTCCGTCGAAGCCCCAGCTTCTGCCGACGATGACGAGGAGCACGAGCGCGGTGAGTACCGCCAGGGCCAGGGCCGCCTTTCCCGAGACGCCCTTCTTCGGCGGCTCGGTGGCGAAAGCCCATTCGCTGGTCCAGTTGGTGCCGTCGAAATACCGTTGCAGCCCATGGCCTACCCCGGCGGGATCGGGGTACCAGCCCGGCGCCGATTTGGGCGGGGGCGGCGCCTGTTCAGATGGCATCCATGCACCTTCGTCCTGGCGGTGACCTTCCGGCTACCCGCGGCGATGGCCGCGCAAAACCATTCTCGTCGCACCGGCGGACTACCGCTCGGCGGGTATCGGCCCCGCTTCGGCGCGCCGCCCGCGGCATTCCGGTGTAATGCGGAGAGTGGGTGAGCGGGTCCCGCGTGAGTGTTCGAAGTGACCGTCGGCAGGAGGGCATGTATTAGCGCGCATAGCACGGATCTGCCCCGCTGGGTGTATCTCCCCGCGGCCGTCGGGACCGTCTTCGTGGTGCTGCCATTGCTGGCCATCGCGGTCAAGGTCGATTGGCCGCATTTCTGGTCGCTGATCACGAGCTCCTCGTCGAGGACGGCGCTGGCGCTCAGCCTTCAGACCGCCGCCGCCAGCACGGTGTTGTGCGTGGCGCTGGGCGTGCCGATGGCGCTGGTGCTGGCCCGCAGCACCGCGCGGGCGGTGCGGTTGCTGCGGCCGTTGATCCTGCTGCCGCTGGTGCTGCCGCCGGTCGTGGGGGGGATCGCCCTGTTGTATGCGTTCGGACGGTTCGGATTGCTCGGCCAGTACCTGGAGGCTGCCGGCGTCCGCATCGCGTTCAGCACCACCGCGGTGGTGCTGGCGCAGACGTTCGTCTCGCTGCCATTCCTGGTGATTTCCCTCGAGGGCGCCGCGCGCACCGCGGGGTCCGATTTCGAGGTGGTGGCCGCGACGCTGGGGGCGCGGCCCAGCGCGGTCTGGTGGCGGGTCACCCTGCCGCTGTTGGTGCCCGGCGTCGTATCGGGCGCGGTGCTGGCGTTCGCCCGCTCGCTGGGGGAGTTCGGCGCCACGCTGACCTTCGCCGGCTCGCGCCAAGGGGTGACCCGCACGCTTCCGCTGGAGATCTATCTGCAGCGGGTGACTGACGCCGACGCCGCCGTGGCGTTGTCGATCCTGCTGGTGGTGGTGGCGGCCCTGGTGGTGCTGGGGCTGGGCACGCGCCGGCTGACCGGCGCGGACGCCAGGTAGGGCCGGACCATGAGTGACAGGTAGGGCCGGACCATGAGTGAATTGCAGCTGCGCGCGGTCGTCTCCGAGCGTCACGTGGACGTGGAGTTCTCCGTGGCCGCGGGGGAGGTGCTCGCGGTGCTGGGCCCCAACGGCGCGGGCAAATCGACTGTCCTGCACGTCATCGCGGGCCTGCTTCGACCCGACCGCGGGGTGGTGCGGCTGGGCGACCGAGTCCTGACCGACACCGCGACCGGGGTCGACGTCCCGACGCACGACCGCCGGGTGGGGCTGCTGCTGCAAGACGCATTGTTGTTCCCGCACATGAGTGTTGCCGCCAACGTCGCGTTCGGACCGCACAGTCGCCGCGCGAGGCTGCGCTCGGCCCGCGCGGCGGAGAAGGCGACGGCAGCGCGCTGGTTGCGCGAGGTGGACGCCGAGCGCTTCGCCGACCGCAAACCGCGGCAACTCTCCGGCGGACAGGCACAGCGGGTCGCGATCGCGCGGGCGCTGGCGGCCGAACCCGATGTGTTGCTGCTCGACGAGCCGCTGGCCGGGCTCGACGTCGCCGCGGCCGCGGCGATCCGGGCGGTGCTGCGCAAGGTCGTCACCCGCATCGGCTGTGCGGCGATCCTGGTCACCCACGACCTGCTGGACGTGTTCACGCTGGCCGATCGAGTGCTGGTGCTCGAGTCGGGCAGGGTCGCCGAAATCGGCCCGGTGCCCGAGGTGCTCACCGCGCCCCGCAGTCATTTCGCCGCCCGGATCGCGGGTATCAACCTGGTCAATGGCACGGTCGACACCGACGGCTCGCTGGTCGCGCACTCCGGCGACCGCTGGTATGCGGCCCCACAAGAGCGCGGCGATCTGGTCTCACCCGGGCAGCACGCGATCGCGGTTTTCCCGCCCACGGTGGTGGCCGTGTATCGCGATCGGCCGCACGGCAGCCCCCGCAACGCCGTCGAGGTCACCGTGTCCGAGATGGATATCCGCGGGTCGGCGGTGCTGGTGCGCGGCGCTCAGCAACCCGACGGTGCCCCCGGCCTCGCCGCGGAGATCACCGCGGACGCCGCCGCGGAGTTGCGATTGGCGCCGGGCGACCGGGTGTGGTTCTCCGTGAAAGCCCATGAGGTGACGCTGTATCCGACCGCGCACTGAGCGCCGGCGGCCGAATGTCCGTGCGGCACTCGATCTCCGGGCGGCACTCGGCAGGTTGCACATTGGCAACATCGGCACAACTGCGCTGCATTAGTCCGCAAAGCTCCTTGCGTCACAGCGGTAACACGGTAGGTTCGTCGCCATGGAGCAGGTGGAACCGACCTCGACACGCCGCCAAGGACTGTGGACGACGCTGGCGATCACCACGGTGAGTGGTGCCAGCGCCCTCGCCATCGCATTGCCGGCGACCTCGTATGCCGATCCCGAGGTCCCGACCCCCGTCCCGCCGAGCACGGCCACGGCCCCGCCCGCGGCACCGGCCGCACCCGCGGCACCGGCCGCACCCGCGGCGCCCGCGGCGCCGGCCGCACCCGCGCCGAACGGGCAACCGGCACCGGGTGACCCCAACGCGGTCCCGCCGGCCGTCGCCCCGAACGGGGCACCGCCACCGCCGGTCGACCCCAACGCCCCCCCGCCGCCCGTGGACCCGAATGCGCCCCCGCCACCGCCGGTCGACCCCAACGCCGGGCGCATCAACAACGCCGTGGGGGGATTCAGCTACGTCCTGCCCGCCGGGTGGGTGGAGTCGGACGCTTCCCATCTGGACTACGGCTCGGCGCTGCTGAGCAAGGTGACGGGCCCGCCACCGATGCCCGACCAGCCGCCGCCGGTTGCCAACGACACCCGCATCGTGATGGGCCGCCTCGACCAAAAGCTTTACGCCAGTGCGGAAGCCGACAATGCCAAGGCCGCGGTGCGGTTGGGTTCGGACATGGGTGAGTTCTTCATGCCCTATCCCGGCACCCGCGTCAACCAGGAGAGCACCCCGCTCACCGGCGCCAATGGAAGCACCGGGAGCGGCTCGTACTACGAAGTCAAATTCAGTGATGCCTCCAAGCCGAACGGCCAGATCTGGACGGGCGTCATCGGCTCGGCCAACGGCGGGAATGCGCAGCGCTGGTTCGTGGTGTGGCTCGGAACCTCGAACGACCCGGTGGACCGGGGCGCGGCCAAGGCGCTGACCGAGTCGATCCAGGCGTGGACACCGCCGGCGGCTCCGCCACCGCCGCCGGGCGCCCCGGGAGCGCCGGCGGCCCCGGGAGCCCCTGCGCCCGCACCGGCTCCCGCACCGGTGGCTCCGGGAGCGCCCGCACCGGCGCCAGCGCCTGCGGCTCCGGGAGCCCCGGCGCCGGCTCCCGCACCGGTTCCGGGTCAGGCGCCGGCCGTGGAGGTCAGTCCCACCCCCACACCGGCACCGCAACAAACCCTTTCGGCCTGACCGGTCGGCCCTGATCGCACGGGCCGACGGAAAACCGACTGGTCAACCGTCTCCAATTCGGCACTCGTTTTGTGACCCAAACTGGGTATACCGAAGTGACGGCCCAGCAAAGTGCTGGGCTTTGCCAGCGATTGCAAGGAGACCCGCGATGGACATCATGGCAGCTACGGAATTCCTCGCTCGATCAAGCACACTCACCAGCGTCGGCTGGATCGGCTACATCATCATCGGCGGTATCGCCGGTGCGATCGCCAGCAAGATCATCCGCGGTAGCGGAGCCGGCATCCTGATGGACATCGTGATCGGCATTGTGGGCGCCCTGGTCGGCGGGTTCATCCTGAGCTTCTTCGTCGACACCGCGAGCGGCGGCTATTTCTTCACCTTCTTCACCGCCCTGCTCGGCTCGGTGATCCTGCTCTGGATCGTCGGCATGGTGCGCAGGACGTAGCGGGCCTAACCCGTTGCGGCCGTGGTGGTTAGCGGCATGATGGTGTGATGGCGTCACCGGTGACCACCACGGCAATGCGGGCCTGGCGGGTGCGTCGGCCCGGGCCGATGGACACCGGCCCGCTCGAGCAGGTCACCGCCGAGGTGCCGCGGCCGGCGCCGGCCGAACTGCTGGTGGCGGTGCGCGCGTGCGGGGTGTGCCGCACCGACTTGCACGTCACCGAAGGCGACCTTCCCGTCCACCGCGACCGGGTCACCCCCGGCCACGAGGTGGTCGGCGAGGTCGTCGAAATCGGCCCGGAGGCCGGCGACGAGTTCCGGGTGGGGGACCGGGTGGGCATCGCCTGGCTGCGCCACACCTGCGGCGTGTGCAAATACTGCCGCCGCGGCGACGAAAACCTCTGCCCGAAATCCCGCTACACCGGCTGGGACGCCGACGGCGGCTACGCCGAATTCGCCACCGTCCCGGCCGCTTTCGCGCATCCCCTGCCCAGCGGCTACAGCGACAGCGAACTCGCCCCGTTGCTGTGCGCGGGCATCATCGGTTATCGCTCGCTCCTTCGCGCCGACCTGCCGCCCGGTGGGCGCCTGGGCCTCTATGGCTTCGGCGGTAGCGCCCACCTCACCGCGCAGGTCGCCCTGGCCCAAGGCGCCGAGGTGCACGTAATGACCCGCGGATCACGCGCCCGCGAGCTGGCGCTGGAACTCGGCGCCGCGTCCGCGCAAGGCGCGGCGGATCGGCCGCCTGCGCCGCTGGACTCCGCGATCCTCTTTGCCCCGGTCGGTGATCTGGTGCTGCCCGCGCTCGAGGCGCTGGATCGCGGTGGCACGCTGGCGATCGCCGGGATCCACCTGTCGGACATCCCGGCGCTGAGTTACCAGCGTCACCTGTTTCAGGAACGCCAGGTGCGATCGGTCACGTCCAACACCCGGGCCGACGCGCGGGCCTTCCTCGACTTCGCGGCTCAGCACCACATCGAGGTGACCACCCCGGAATACCCTCTGGGACAAGCCGATCGGGCGTTGGCGGATTTGAGCGCGGGGCGCATTGCGGGCGCGGCGGTGCTGCTGGTGTGACCGGCGTCAGGTGGACAGATGCCACACGAACGCGGCGGCGAGCGCACCGAGGCCATTCAGTGACCAGTGCAGTGCGATCGGCGCGATCAGGCTGCCGCTGCGCCGGCGCAGCCAGCTGAAGACGAATCCCGCGGCGCCCGTCGCCAACACGGCGCCGGCCACCCCGGCCAGCATTCCCACGATTCCGCCGCCGAACAGCCGGGTGAAGCCCACGTTGCTGCTGGTCAGTCCGAACGACGTGGCGACGTGCCAGAGTCCGAACAGCAGCGAGCCCGCCAGCGCGACCCCGCGAAAGCCCCACGCCCGGTTGAGCGCGCCGTGCAGGACGCCCCGGAAGGCCAGCTCCTCGGGGATGACGGTCTGCAGCGGGATGATGACCATCGAGGCGACCATCGCCCCCGAGATCGTGGCGTAGCGGTTGTTCAGGAACATCGGCCGCGTCGCCGGCAGCAGCACGCCGATCGCGATCACCGTGGCCACGACGGCCACGGCCGCCAGCGCATAACCGAGTCCCGGCTTCCAGTGCTCGCGGCCGAGGCCGAGGTCCGCCCAGCCCAAACCGCGGCACCGCATCAAGATGACCAGCCCGACGGCGGCGGCCGGGACGGTCGCGATGCTCGCCCACGGCGTTGTGAAATGCGCGATCAGGTCCGTCAGCACGAGCACCACGACGACGACGGCGATGTCGAGATGGATCCGGAACCGGTGGGCCGCCGAAAGCTGGGGCACCACAGGGTGAACGTCGGCTATCCCGGTGGCCTCAAGCATCCGGCCAGTCTACCGGCGGCCCCCCGGCGCACCAGGGCAACGCGATTGCCGTCACACGAATCTCATCGTCGCTTTGTTCCAGTTGGATGGGTCGCCTCGCTCGCATCACTCACTTCGCTCGTTCTGCTCGCTCGGCTCCCAGGTCCACCCCGAAATCTTCGGGTCGTCCTCGCCGTGCTCGCGGGTGTACATCCGCGCGGCCAGGCGGGCGTCGACCATGCGCTGCCGCAGCATGGCGGCGCGGCTGGCCAATCCGTCGACGCGGTCGATGACGTCGATGACCAGATGGAAGCGGTCCAAATCGTTGAGCATCACCATGTCGAAGGGCGTCGTCGTGGTGCCGCGTTCCTTGAAGCCGCGCACGTGCATGTGCGCGTGGTTGGTGCGGCTGTAGGTGAGCCGGTGGATCAGCCACGGATAGCCGTGGTAGGCGAAGATGACCGGCCGGTCCGGGGTGAACAGCGCGTCGAACTCGCGGTCCGGCAGGCCGTGCGGGTGCTCGGTATCGGGCTGCAACCGCATCAGGTCGACGACGTTGACCACCCGGACGGCCAGCTCCGGCAGCTCGGAGCGCAGGATGTCGGCGGCGGCCAGCGTCTCCAACGTCGGGATGTCCCCGGCGCACGCCAGCACCACGTCGGGCTCGTCGGTGGCGGTGCTCGCCCACTCCCAGATGCCCAGTCCGCGGGTGCAGTGCGCGATGGCCTGGTCCATGTCGAGATAGGCCAGCGCGGGCTGCTTGCCGGCGACGATGACGTTGATGTAGTCGCGGCTGCGCAGGCAGTGATCGGCCACCGACAGCAGCGTGTTCCCGTCCGGCGGCAGGTACACCCGGGTCAGCTCGGGTCGCTTGTTGGCGACGAGGTCGATGAAACCCGGGTCCTGATGCGATGCGCCGTTGTGGTCCTGCCGCCACACATGCGAGCTCAGCAGGTAGTTCAGCGACGCGATCGGCCGCCGCCACGGCAACTCCCGGCTGGTGGCAAGCCATTTCGCGTGCTGGTTCATCATCGAGTCGACGATGTGCACGAACGCCTCGTAGCAGTTGAACAGGCCGTGCCGCCCGGTCAGCAAATAGCCCTCCAGCCAGCCCTGGCACAGGTGCTCCGACAGCACCTCCATCACGCGGCCGTCGGGCGCCAGGTGCTCGTCGTCGGGCTCGATCTCGGACAGCCACACCTTGTCGGTCGATCCGTAGACGGCGTCGAGCCGATTCGAGGCCGTCTCGTCGGGGCCCATGAGCCGGAATCGGTCCTTGTTGCGGGCGATCACGTCGCGCAGGAAGCCGCCCAGCACCCGGGTGGCCTCGTGCGTGACGGCCGCCGGCCGCTCGACCGCGACGGCGTAGTCACGAAAGTCCGGCAGGTCGAGGTCGTGCAGCAACAGCCCGCCGTTGGCGTGGGGGTTGGCGCTCATCCGCCGATCACCGGTGGGCGCCAGCGCCCGCAGCTCCGGACGCAGCCGGCCGGTTTCGTCGAAAAGCTCCTCGGGTCGGTAGCTGCGCAGCCACTCCTCGAGCTGGGCGCGGTGTTCGGGATTGCCGTGCGTCTCGGCCAGTGGCACCTGGTGCGAGCGCCAGGTGCCCTCAACCTTCTTGCCGTCCACCACCTTTGGCCCGGTCCAGCCCTTGGGGGTGCGCAGCACGATCATCGGCCACACCGGCCGCTCGACCCCGTTGCCGCCGCGCGCCGCGCTCTGGATGGCCGCGATGTCGTCGAAGGCGTCGTCGAGGGCGGCGGCGAGCTGTTGGTGCACGTCGGCCGGGTCATCACCGGCCACCGTGATCGGCCGGTACCCGTAGCCACGCAGCAGCGATTCCAGTTCCGCGTGCGGGATGCGGGCTAGCACCGTCGGGTTGGCGATCTTGTAGCCGTTGAGCGCCAGGATCGGCAGCACGGCGCCGTCGGTCACCGGGTCGAGGAATTTGTTGGAGTGCCAGCTGGCGGCCAGCGGCCCGGTTTCGGCCTCGCCGTCACCGACGACGCAGGCCACCACCAGATACGGGTTGTCCAGGGCGGCGCCGTAGGCGTGCACCAGCGCGTAGCCGAGCTCACCGCCCTCGTGGATGGATCCCGGCGTCTGGGCCGCGACGTGGCTGGGGATGCCGCCGGGGAAGGAGAACTGCCGGAACAGCTTGCGCAGGCCCTCGGTGTCCTCCTCGATGCCGGTGTAGACCTCGCTGTAGGTGCCCTCGAGGTAGGCGTTGGCGACCAGCCCGGGTCCGCCGTGACCCGGCCCGGTCACGTAGATGACGTCGGCGTCGCGGCGGCGGATGACCCGGTTCAGGTGCGCGTAGACAAGGTTCAGCCCCGGTGTCGTGCCCCAGTGCCCCAGCAACCGCGGTTTGACGTGCTCGGTGGTCAGCGGCTCGGTGAGCAGCGGGTTGTCGAGGAGATAGATCTGCCCGACCGACAAATAATTGGCGGCGCGCCAGTACTTGTCGATCAGGGCGAGTTCGTCGTCGGAGAGCGCGGTTGCGTCGGTCATCTCACCGATTGTTCCCACCGATCCCTCCCGCTACTCCTCCCCGCGGGCGCGGGCTTTGTACGCCTGCCGCTTTTCGACGTCGACGTCGTCGGTGAAGACGTGGTCGCCGCCGAGCATCCGGTTGAGGCCCTCGGCGATCCGGCGCGGCCAGAATTTCTGGGACACCACCATCGCGCCCGCGGCCTTGGTGACCCGCACCCGCGGCTTGGGGTGGGCCACCAGCTTGACGATCGCGTCGGCGATCTCGGCGGGCTCGGCGTTGCGGAACCCCTTGGCCCCGTTGGTGCCCGCGGTGAGCTCGGTGTTGACGAACGTCGGCAACACCGCCGAGAACTTCACCCCGGCCGAGCGGTACTCCAGCCGCGCCGAGTCGGTGAACGCGACCACCGCGTGCTTGCTGGCGCAGTAGGTCGCCAGGCCGACGATGTAGAGCTCACCGGCCAGGGAGGCGACGTTGATGACGTGGCCGGTGCCGCGGGGGACCATGCGCTGGGCCGCCAGCTTGCTGCCCAGGATCACGCCGTAGACGTTGATGTCCAGAATCCGCCGGGTGACCGCGTCCGGCTCGTCGACGATCCGGCCGACCGGCATGATGCCGGCGTTGTTGATCAGCACGTCGATGGGGCCGAGCCGGCGTTCGACCTGGTCGAGGAAATCGGAGAAGGAGTGCGGGTCGGTGACGTCGAGTTTTCCGTAGACGTCGAGGCCGAGGTCGGCGCCCGACTCCTTCACCCGCACCTCGTCGACGTCGCCGATGGCGACCTTGGCGCCCAGATTGTGCAGCGCGGTCGCGGTCGCCAGCCCGATTCCCCGGGCTCCGCCGGTGATGACGATGACCTTTCCGCGGACTTTGAGGCCAAGGGAACCCGTGTCTGCCATATTCGGTGCCTTCCAGATTCTTGACGGGTGTCAACTAGACAATCCGGTAAGCACAGCACTCGAAGTCCGGCCGCGCAACAGCCGGTGGGCCTCACGTGCGACGCGCGAGGTTCAGTGCACGGCGAGCCACACCAGGCTGGCGGCCCCGGCCAGGGCGCAGTAGATCGCGAACGGGGTCAGCGTCCGGGTCTGGAAGTACCGGGTGAGGAAGCGCACGGCCAGGTAGGCGCAGACGAAGGAGGCGACGCTGCCGGCCAGCACCTGGCCGCCGATGCCGGCGCCCAGCGGCCCGAAGAGCTCCGGAATCTTGTACACCCCGGCGGCCAGGATGATCGGCGTCGCGAGCAGGAAGGAGAAGCGGGCGGCGTCCTCGTGCGACAGGCCGCGCCACAGGCCGGCCACGATGGTGATCCCCGAACGGCTGATACCGGGAAACAGGGCGAGGATCTGCGCGGCGCCGATCACCAGGCCGCGGGGCAGCGGAAGTTGGGCGAGCCGCTGGTCCGAGGCCTCGTCGCCGTGTTCGAGCTCCGCGTCGGCCGTTGCGGGTGTGCCCGGCGCGGGCGCGGGCGCGATGCGGCGGCGCAGGACCTCGCCCACGTACAGGGCGATGCCGTTGAGCAACAGGAACGTCGCCGCCGGGACGGGCTTGCCGAGCGTGGTGCGGAACAGCTGCTCGAGCGCCAGCCCGGCCAGGCCCACCGGGATGGTGCCCGCCACGATCAGCCAGGCCAGCCGCTCGTCGGGCGTCTGAATGCGGCGATACCGCAGCGACGAGAAGAACCCCGACAGGATGCGCGCCCAGTCGCGCCAGAAAAAGAGCAGCAGGGCGGCGGCGGTGGCCACATGCAGGCCGACGATGAACGCCAGGTAGGGCGAGTGGGGGGCCGAGACGCTGAGGTCTTCAGCCCACCGGCCGCCGACGAGCGCCGGCACCAACACCGCGTGCCCCAGGCTGGAGACCGGGAACAGCTCGGTGACGCCCTGGAACGCGCCGACCACCACGGCCTCGACGTAGCTCAGGTGCGCGGTCATAGCGGAGGCCTCCATCGGACGACGGGTCGCGGTCGGCCTGTGACGATAGCCCACGCCGCGCCGGCGCGGGTCCCCGACTGAGCCTTCGGGCCGACCCCGACCGGCGGGCGCCGAATCCGCTTGCCCACCCGGCCTTTTCACCGCATCCCGCCCCGTCAGGGTGGGTGAGCGCCCGTCGTGCAGCGCCCTGACCAGGCAGGTACGGTGTGCAGATGGTCGACGGGTTGCTCGATGCCGTGCGCGTCCTCGACGTGACGAGTGGGGTGGCCGACGCGGTGACCCGCCTGTTCGCCGACCTGGGTGCCGACGTTCTGAAGGTGGAACCGCCGGGCGGCTGCCTGGGGCGTGACGCGCTGCCGACGCTGCGCGGCGCCAGCATCCCGTTCGCCGTGCACAACGCCAACAAGCGCAGCGCGGCGCTCGACCCCTTCGATGACGACGACTGCGCCCGCTTCCTCGATCTGGCCGCCGACGCCGACATCGTCGTGGACGCCGGCGCCGACGAGCGCGGCGCCATGTTCGGGACCTCCGGCGAGGAGCTGGCCGCCCGCTACCCACACCTGGTGGTGCTGTCGATCACCGACTTCGGCGCGACGGGCCCGCGCTCCTCGTGGCGCGCCACCGATCCGGTGCTGTACGCGATGTGCGGCGCGCTGTCGCGGTCCGGCCCCACCACCGGCACCCCGGTGTTGCCGCCGGACGGCATCGCGTCGGCCACCGCGGCCGTCCAGGCGGCGTGGGCCGCGCTCGCGGCGTACTACAACCGACTGCGTTGCGGCACGGGAGATTACATCGACTTCTCGTGGTTCGACGCGGTCGTCATGGCCCTCGACCCGGCCTTCGGCGCGCGCGGGCAGGCCGCCGCCGGCATCCGGCGGACGGGGCGGTGGCGGGGGCGCCCGAAGAACCAGGACGCCTACCCGATCTATCCCTGCCGGGACGGCTACGTCCGGCTGTGCGTGATGGCGCCCCGGCAGTGGCGGGGTCTGCGGCGCTGGCTGGGGGAGCCCGAAGATTTCCAAGACCCCAGATACGACGTGATCGGCGCGCGGTTCGCGGTGTGGCCACAGATCAGCGAGCTGCTGGAGAAGCTGTTCGCCGGACAGACCATGAAGGATCTGGTGGCCGCCGGCCAGGCGCACGGGGTGCCCATCGCGGCGGTGCTGACGCCGGCGCGGATCCTGGGGTCCGAACACTTCCAGGCGGTCGGCGCGATCACCGACGCCGAACTCGTCCCGGGCGTGCGCACCGGCGTGCCGACCGGATATTTCGTGGTCGACGGCCGGCGCGCGGGTTTTCGCACGCCGGCGCCCGCCGCGGGGCACGACGAACCGTATTGGCGCGGCAACCCGTCGGTGGTGCCGTCGGCCTCGGGCCGGCTCGGCGATTATCCCTTTGCGGGACTGCGGATTTTGGATCTCGGCATCATCGTCGCCGGCGGTGAGCTGAGCCGGCTGTTCGGCGACCTGGGCGCCGACGTGATCAAGGTCGAAAGCGCCGATTACCCCGACGGGCTGCGGCAGGCCCGCGTCGGCGAGGCCATGAGCGAGTCCTTCGCCTGGACGCACCGCAACAACCGCGGTTTGGGGCTGGACCTGCGCAGCGCGGAGGGCAAGAAGGTCTTCGGCCGGCTGGTCGCCGAGGCCGACGCGGTCTTCGCCAACTTCAAGCCGGGAACCCTTACCGCACTGGGGTTTTCCTACGACGAGCTGCGCGCCCTCAACCCGCGGATCGTGCTCGCCGAGAGCAGCGCGTTCGGCGACACGGGGCCGTGGAACGCGCGGCTGGGATACGGCCCACTGGTGCGCGCCACGACCGGCGTCACCCGGCTCTGGACGAGCGACGGCCCGGGGGAGGGCACCGAGGCGGCGCGGCACGCGTTTTACGACGCGACGACGGTATTCCCCGACCACGTGGTGGGCCGCGTCACCGCGATCGCCGCGCTCGCCGCGCTGATCCACCGCGACCGGACGGGCAACGGAGCCCACGTCCACATCTCCCAGGCCGAAGTCGTGGTCAACCAGCTCGACACCCTGTACGTCACGCAAGCCGCGCTGGCCGCGGGCGTCGCCCAGATCCGGCAGGACACCAGCCTGCACGCCGTCTACCCCTGCGCGGGCGACGACGAATGGTGCGTCATCTCGATCCGCTCGGACGACGAATGGCGGCGCGCCGCCTCGGTTTTCGACCACCCCGAATGGGCGGATGACCCACGGTTCGCCACCGGGGAAGCCCGACTGGACAATCGGGGCGAGTTAGAGGAACGGGTCTCGGCCTGGACCCGCACCCGCACCCCGCCGCGGGCCGCCGAACTGCTGCAGTCCGCGGGTGTTCCGGCCGGACCGATGAACCGTCCGCCCGACATACTCGAGGATCCGCAGCTGATCGCGCGAAATGTGTACAGCGCCATGACTCATCCGCTGATCGAGAACCCACTGCCCGCCGAGACGGGCCCGGCGCCCTACCGCCACATCCCGTCGGCCCGGCGGGCGCCGGCACCGCAGCCCGGGCAGGACACCGTCGAGATCTGCCGAAACGTGCTGGGAATGAATGCCGCCGACATTCAGCGGCTGATCGACGACCGCGTGCTGTTCGCCCCGCCCGCCGACGCCTGAGCCACCCCCAGATCGCCCGAGTGTGCGGCCAGCCGCACGCTCGCGGCCGAATGTGCGGCGAGCCGCCCGTTGGGGGTCCGATAAGTTCGTCGTATGACCGTCGACCCCAGGACCCCGGTGTTGGTCGGCTACGGCCAGGTCAACCATCGCGACGAGATCGACCCGTCGAAGCGGTCCGTCGAGCCGATGGACCTGATGGTGGCCGCCGTCGAGCGGGCCGCCGGCACCGCGGTGATCGAGGCCGTCGATTCCATTCGGATCGTGAACATCCTGTCGGCCCAGTACCGCGATCCCGGCCTGTTGCTCGGCCAGCGCATCGGCGCCTCCGACTTCACCACGCTGTACAGCCCGGTCGGCGGCAATGTGCCGCAATCCCTGCTCAACCAGGCCTGCCTGGACATCCAGCGCGGCCGCGCGGGCGTCGTGCTGCTGGCCGGCGCCGAAACCTGGCGTACCCGGCGGGGGCTGCGGGCCCAGGGCGGCAAGCTGGTGTGGACCGAGCAGGACCGCTCCGTGCCGATGGCCGAGGTCAGCGGCGACGACGTCCCGATGGCCGGCGACGCCGAGATCAGGATCCAGCTCGACCGGCCTTCCTACGTCTACCCGCTGTTCGAGGAGGCGCTGCGGGTGGCAAACGGCGAGTCGATCGACGATCACCTCGAGCGCATCGGGGAGCTGTGGGCGCGGTTCAACGCGGTGGCGGTCGACAACCCGCACGCATGGATCCGCACGCCGTCGAGCGCCGACGAGATCCGCCGGGCGGGCCCGCAGAACCGCATGATCAGCTGGCCCTACACCAAGCTGATGAACTCCAACAACATGGTCGACCAGGGCGCGGCGCTCGTCCTGACCTCGGTCGAGCAGGCCAGGAGGCTGAAGATCCCGGCCGATCAATGGGTGTACCCGCACGCGGGCACCGACGCGCACGACACACCGTCCATCGCGGAGCGTCACGAACTGCACCGGTCCACGGCCATCCGGATCGCCGGTGCACGCGCGCTCGAGTTGGCCGGGCTGGGCATCGACGACGTCGACTACGTCGACCTGTACTCGTGCTTTCCCTCCGCGGTGCAAGTGGCGGCGGCCGAACTCGGGCTGGGGGTCGACGACCCCGCCCGGCCGCTGACCGTGACCGGCGGGCTGACGTTCGCCGGCGGCCCGTGGAGCAACTACGTGATGCATTCGATCGCCACCATGGCGGAGTTGCTGGTGGCCAATCCGGGCCGGCGCGGGCTGATCACCGCCAACGGCGGCTACCTGACCAAACACAGCTTCGGCGTCTACAGCACCGAACCGCCGGCCGAATTTCGTTGGGAGGACACGCAACCGGCCGTCGATCGGGAGCCGACGACCGACGCGGTGGTCGAGTGGGAGGGTGTCGGCACCGTCGAGGCCTGGACCACGCCGTACGACCGCGAGGGGCGGCCGGAGAAGGCCTTTCTGGCCGTGCGCACACCCGATGGGTCGCGGGCGCTGGCCGTGGTCACCGATGACGCCGCGACGCAGGCATCGGTGCGTGAAGATATCGGTGGCGCCAAGGTTGCCGTCGCCGCGGACGGCAGCGCGACGCTGCAATAGGCCCGTCGCGGGCACGACGCCAGGTCAGGGCCCCGATCGTGCGGTAACGGTCGCGTAGCCCAGGCCGACTTGCCTATTGTTGAGTGCTGAGGGTTGGGGGAGGTGAGCCCAGGTGCACATCCTGGTTACCGACGCCACCGGCGCACTCGGGCGCCTGGTCGCTGGGCAGCTCATCGCTGCCGGGCACACGGTCAGCGGCATTGCTGAGCTCCCGCATCCCTGCCTGGACCGCAACGTCGAATTTGTTTGCGCATCGCTGCGCGACCGCGTCTTGCGGGAACTCACCGACGAGGCCGACGCGGTCATCCATCTGGCCCCGATCGATCCCACCGCGCCCGGCAGCGCCGGCATGGACGGGCTGGCGCGGGTCACCGACGCGGCGGCCCGTGCCGGTTCCCGTCTGTTGTTCGTGTCGCAGGCCGCGGGCCGGCCCGAGCTGTATCGACCGGCCGAGGACCTGGTGTCCTCGAGTTGGGGGCCCACCGCGGTCATCCGGATCGCGCCACCGGTCGGGCGCCAACTCGACTGGATGGTGTGCCGCACCGTGGCCACGCTGTTGCGCAGCAAGGTCTCCGCGCAACCCATGCGCGTGCTGCATCTCGACGACCTGATGCGTTTTCTGGTCCTGTCTCTGAACACCGATCGCACCGGCGTGGTGGACCTCGCCAGCCCGGACACCGTCAACATGGTCACGGCCTGGCGGGTGTTGCGAGCCACCGACCCACGCTCCCGGCTGCATCGGGTCCGCAGTTGGGCGCAGCTGATGCCGGAGTTCGATGTCGCTGCGGCACAAGAGGATTGGATGTTCGAGTACGGCTGGCACGCGCTTGACGCGGTCGCCGACACCGCGCGTGGACTCGTCGGGCGCCGGCTCGACACCGCCGGCGCGATCAACCAGGGGGGACAGCTCGCGCTGCCCGTCGAGGTACTGCCG
The DNA here is from genome assembly GCF_020217485.1 of Mycobacterium sp. WUMAC-067. GTDB lineage: Bacteria > Actinomycetota > Actinomycetes > Mycobacteriales > Mycobacteriaceae > Mycobacterium. The sequence goes on from NZ_JAEKMI010000046.1 coordinate 23,919, forward strand.
CAATCCCGGCGACCGGCCGGCGACGACGTGCGCACCGCCGCGCCGGAAGGCATGGAAGGCGAATTCGACGATCAGATCGATGCGCGGTTCCCCGTTTTCAGCGGCGCCGCGCTGGCCGAGGCGCTGCCCGGACCGCTCACCCCGATCACGCTGGACGTCCAGCTGAGCGGGCTGCGCACCGCGAGCCGGGTGTTGGGACAGGTGCTCGCCCTCGGCGGCGTGGCCGAGGCCGAATGGGGCAGCCGGGCCATCGCGGTGTTCGGGCACCGCGCCTACGTCGGGGTGTCGGTCAACATGGTCGCGGCCGGCCAGCTGCCCGGGTGGGACCAGGACGCCGTGGTCCGCGACGCCCTCGTCGGCCAGCCCCAGGTCGGCGATCCGCTGCCGTTCGGCGAGCCGGCCGGGACGACAGGCGCGCTTGGCTCGGTCGCCAAGGCGGTCGCCGCGGGACGGTCGGTTGCGCTCTTGCGTCACCTGCGGGCCGACACCCGGGCGTATTGCGCCGTCGCGGAAGCCGAGCACCTCGATGCCACCCAACTGGCGTTGCTGCCCGAAGCCGCTCTGGAAGTGCGGCTGCGGCTGTTGCGCGACCGGATCCACCAAGGCTGGATCCTCAACGCGCTCTGGTTGATCGACACCGGTGTCAGCGCCGCGGCGCCGGTCCGCCGCCAGGCCGGCCGCAGCGTGCCGGGGATGGGCATGATCACCGACAGCGGGCTCGTCGCGGCGGAGATCGCGGAGTTGGCGTCGGCGCTGCGGGCCGACCCGCCGTTGTGCGGGCTGGCGGCCGAGGGCAACCTCGCGAGCATTCGTGCGCTGTCACCGAAGACCGCCGCCACCGTGGATGCGGTCGTCGCACGCATCGGGCACCGCGGCCCGGGCGAGGCCGAGCTGGCCAGCACGACCTTCGCCGACGACCCGACGATGTTGCTGACCGCCGCCGCGGCGGCCGCGCCCCCCGACCCCGCGTCGGCCACGCTGGCCGAGCGGCTTGCCGCCAACGCGCGCGGTTCGCGGGAGCTGGCCCACGACACCACGATGCGGTTCACGCACGAGCTGCGGATGACGTTGCGCGCGTTGGGATCTCTGCGGGTCGAGGCGGACCTGATCGACGCCGTCGACGACGTGTACTACTTGACCTGCAATGAACTGGTCACCATGCCGGGCGACGCGCGGCTGCGGATCAAACGCCGCCGCACCGAACGCGAACGCCTGCAGGCGCAGTGCCCACCGGACGTCATCGACGGAGCCTGGGCGCCCGTCCCGCCCGGCGCCGACGGCTCGGGCGCCGAGCCCACCGCCGAGGACGGCTCAGCCGAGCAGCTCGCCCAGGGGTGATTGCGGGTCGGCCAGTTTGGCGGGGTCGACGGACGCCTTGGAGCGGATCAGCGCTTTGACGTCGTCAAGCACGTCCCAGATGTTGACGTTCATTCCGGCCAGCACCCGGTTCTCGCCGTCGAGCCAGAAGGCGACGAACTCGCGGCCGGCGACATCGCCGCGGAACACCACCCGCTCAAAGCTGGGGGCGTGGCCGGCGTACTCCATGCCGAGGTCGTATTGATCGGTGAAGAAATAGGGTAGCTCCGCGTATTCGCTTGGCCTGCCCAGCATCCCAGCCGCCGCCACGGCGGGCTGCTTGAGCGCGTTGGCCCAGTGCTCGGTGCGGATGCGGGTGCCGAATAGGGGGTGTTCGGCGGCGGCGATGTCGCCGACCGCATAGATGTCGGGATCGCTGGTGCGCAACGACGCGTCGACGAGCACCCCGCCGTCACCCAGGGAGAGCCCGGCCTGCTCGGCCAGTTCGATGTTGGGTTTGGCGCCGACGGCCACCAGCACGGCGTCGGCGGCGATCGTCTCGCCGTCCCGCATTCGCAGGCCGGTCGCCGAACCGTCGGCCCGGGTGATCTCCTCGACCTGCGTCTCGAGCCGAAGATCCACCCCGTGCTCGCGATGCAGGGCGGCGAACACCTCGCCGACGGTCTCACCCAGCGCGGCCATCAGCGGTTGTTTGGCGGCTTCGACGACGGTGACGTCGACGCCTCGCTGACGCGCACTCGCGGCCACTTCCAGCCCGATCCACCCGGCCCCGACGACCGCGAGCGAAGTCCCTTCGGTCAGCACGGCATTCAACGCGGCGGCGTCTTCATAGGTGCGTAGGTAATGCACACCGCCGGAGTCCGATCCCGGTATCGGCGGGCGCCGCGAGGCCGATCCCGTCGCCAACAGCAGCTTGTCGTAGGGAACGGTGGCGCCGTCGGGCAACCCCACGGTGTGGCCGGCCGCGTCCAGGGCGGTCACCCGCGTGTTGAGCCGGAGGTCGACGTTGTTGTCGCGGTACCAGTCGGAGTTCTGCACGGTGAAATCGTTCAGCGACTTTTTGCCGGCCAGATAGTCCTTCGACAGCGGGGGCCGCTCGTAGGGCAGATGCTCCTCGTCGGCGAACACAATGATGTGTCCATCAAAACTGTTGTCGCGCAATGCTTCTACGGCTTTGGCTGCCGCGAGTCCGCCGCCGATGATGACGAAGCTGGTCGAATTGGCCATGGGTCGTGCTCCGTTCTCCTGGATTTTTCAGCCTACCCGTGGGCGCTCAACGCAACAGCTCGCGCAGGTCGAGCGCATTGCGGACCGCGTGGCCGCCCAGGTCGTTGTTGAAGTACATCCACACGTCTTTTCCGTCACCGTCCCACGCGGTGATCCGGTCGGCCCAGCGCCGCAAGTCGTCGTCGGTGTAGGAACCGGCATAGTTCGCCTCCGGATCCGGCCCGTGCATCCGGATGTACACCAAATCGGTCGTCGCGCGGGGAATGCACGCGAGGCCGAGCCCACTCATGACCACATACGCGGCGCGATGGCGCTCCAATATCTCGAACACCGCGGGGTGATTCCACGACGGGTGCCGCGGTTCGACGGCGACGCGGATCGACGTGGGCATGAGCTGTAAGAACGAATCCAGGCGCGCGTCATCGCGCTGCTGTTCGGGGTGCAGTTGTACCAGCAGCACGCCACGGCGATCACCCAGGAGTTGCCAGCACCGTTCGAATCGTTCGATCCACGGCTCGGGGGAGGCCAGGCGACGGTAGTGCGTCAGACCGCGATGCGCCTTGACCGACATCGCGAAGCCGTCCGGCAGCTGATCGCGCCAGCCCTCGAACGTCGAATCCTTGGGCCACCGGTAGAAACTGGCGTTCAGTTCGACGGTGTCGAACACCTCGACATAGCGGGCGAGACGGCGCGCCGACGGTGTTCCCGGTGGATACAGCACATCGTTCCAGTGGTTGTACGACCACCCCGAGGTACCGATACGTATGGCCACTGCGCGCTCAGCCAGCCACCTGCTGACGCACATCGTCATCCAGCGACGCCCTGACCAGAGCGGCGGCCAGCCGCGCATTATCCCGCGGCGCAAGGGTTCCCAGCTTCTTCGGCTCAGCGGGCAGCCCCAACCGCTTGGCGGTCCCGGTGGCCCGATCATCGAAGTACGGGCGCACCCAGGTCCACACGTCCTGCACCTCGCGGAGGTAGATGTCGGCACCGGTGTCGCCAATTCCCTTGAATTGCTTGAGCATCCGTTTCGCCGCGGCCACATCGTGCCCACTGCGATCGGCCAGTTCACGCAGATCACCCGAGTAGTCGTCGCGAATCCGTTGGGCCATATCGGTGAGCCGGGTGGCCGAGCTCTCGTCGTAACGCACGTAGTGCGCGCGCCCGAAGGCGTCGATCATGGTTTGTCGATCCGCGGCCAGCACCGCTTTGGGCGTCCGCAGGCCCGCCTTGAAGAGTTCACGCGCGGCGCCCATGGCGATGGCCGCGTCGATGGGTTTGCTGGCCAGCATGCACAGCACGAGAAGCTGGAACAGCGGCATCGGCTTGTCGCTCATCGTGATGCGCGCCTGTGCCGCATAAGTCGTGCCGGCAACGTCGAGCAGCCGTCGCACCCGGGAGTCCATACCGCATCGCGTACCCCCACGCTGCCGGGGCAAACCGCTCGCTATTTGGGCGGCAGGCTGCGGGCGTGCTCGACGCCGCGGGTGACCCAACTGTGAAGCTGGCGTTTGGTTTGCACCCCGGCGGCCTCGACGCGCAACCAGCCCCGGGCTTCCCGCCCGGCCATCACCATGGAGCCGACGTGCGCGCGCCCGGCGAGTTTGTCGGTGTCCTCGCGCGGCACCCGCACCAACAGTCCGCCCTGGCCGCTGACGGCCACCGACATGTTGCCGTTGACCAGGAACGCCAGACCGCCGAACATGCGCTTCTCGTCGATGCCGGGCTGGCCTGCGAGCAGTTCGCGGATCCGATTGGCCAGGTCTTCGTCGTAGGCCATGCGCCGGGTCAGTCGAGATCGACTCGGACGGTCAGCAGGTCGCTGCCCATCAGGCGCACCATCGCGCTGTTCAGCCGCGGCAGGTTGCCCAGGCGCTGCACCGCGTCGTCGTCGGGCAGGAGGTGGGCGGTGCCGTTGCGCCATTTGCCGGCGACGCGCACCCGCACAGCGGGATCGGCTTTGATATTGCGGATGTAGTCCGAGTGTTCGCCGTGTTCGGAGACCATCCAGAACTGGTTGTCCACGACGCGCCCGCCCACCGCGGTGCGCCGCGGTTGCCCGCTCTTGCGTCCCGTTGTTTCGAGCATGGTCATGGGCAGCTGCCGGCCGACCGGATTGACCAGCAGGCGTTGAACACGATGGACCACTTGTCGTTTGAGAGTCACGGGTTCATTCAACGCCGGGCGTGACCACGGGGAAAGCCCTGGGTCACGCCCGGCGTCGAGATCAGGCGGCCACCGTGGCGGCCCCGGCCGGCGGTTCGAGCGCCTGGGCCACGATCTCGGCGACGTCGGTCATGGGCCGCACGTCCAGCGCCTCGAGCACCTCGGCGGGCACGTCATCGAGATCCGGCTCATTGCGCGATGGAATGAAAACCGTTGACAGCCCGGCGCGTTGGGCGGCCAGCAGCTTTTGCTTCACACCGCCGATGGGCAGCACCCGGCCGTTCAGCGTGACCTCGCCGGTCATGCCGACGTCGGAGCGGACCTGGCGTCCGGTGGCCATGGAGACCAGGGCGGTCACCATGGTGACACCGGCCGACGGGCCGTCCTTGGGCACCGCGCCCGCCGGCACGTGCACGTGGATGCGCCGGTCCAGGGCCTTGGGATCCACACCGAGCTCGGCGGAGTGCGAGCGCACGTAGGACAGCGCGATCTGCGCCGACTCCTTCATCACGTCACCCAGTTGGCCCGTCAGTTGCAGGCCCGGCTCACCGTCGGTGGAGCCGGCCTCGATGTAGAGCACGTCACCGCCCAGGCCCGTCACGGCCAGGCCGGTGGCCACACCGGGCACCGCCGTCCGTTCGGCCGATTCCGGCATGAACCGCGGACGGCCCAGGTAGTCAACCAGATCCGGCTCATCGATGGTGATCGGTCCCGGATGGTCGGCCAGCCTGGTGGTCGCCTTGCGCAGCGCCTTGGCCAGCAGCCGTTCGAACTGTCGCACACCGGGTTCGCGGGTGTAGTCGGCGGCGATCTTGCGCAGCGCCGCGTCGGTCACCGCGACCTCGTCCTCGGTCAGCGCCGCGCGCTCCCGCTGCCGGGGCAGCAGGTAGTCCCGCGCGATGGCGACCTTGTCGTCCTCGGTGTAGCCGTCGATGGTCACCAGCTCCATGCGGTCCAGCAGGGCCGACGGGATGTTCTCGATCACGTTGGCGGTGGCCAGGAACACCACATCGGACAGATCCAGGTCCAGATCCAGGTAGTGGTCCCGGAAGGTGTGGTTCTGCGCCGGGTCGAGCACCTCGAGCAGCGCCGCGCTCGGGTCGCCGCGGTAGTCGGAACCGACCTTGTCGATTTCGTCCAGCAGCACAACGGGATTCATCGATCCCGCCTCACCGATCGCGCGCACGATCCGGCCCGGCAACGCGCCCACGTAGGTGCGACGGTGCCCGCGGATCTCGGCCTCGTCGCGCACGCCGCCCAGGGCGACGCGGACGAACTTGCGGCCCAACGCGCGGGCCACGCTCTCACCCAGCGACGTCTTGCCGACGCCGGGGGGACCGGCCAGGACCATCACGGCGCCGGAGCCGCGCCCGCCGACCACCTGCAGCCCGCGCTGGGCGCGACGGGCCCGCACGGCGAGGTATTCGACGATGCGATCTTTGACGTCGTCGAGGCCGTGGTGATCGGCGTCCAGCACCTCCCGCGCCGCCTTCAGGTCGGTGGAATCCTCGGTCTTGACGTTCCACGGCAGGTCGAGCACGGTGTCCAGCCAGGTGCGAATCCAGCCGCTCTCCGGGCTCTGGTCGCTCGAGCGTTCCAGCTTGCCGACCTCGCGCAGCGCCGCCTCGCGCACCGTCTCGGGCAGATCGGCCTGCTCGACGCGGGCCCGGTAATCATCCGAGCCGTCGGGTTCGCCCTCGCCCAGTTCCTTGCGGATGGCGGCCAGCTGCTGGCGCAGCAGGAATTCCTTCTGCGTCTTCTCCATGCCCTCGCGCACGTCTTCGGCGATCTTGTCGCTGACCTCGACCTCGGCGAGGTGATCGCTGGTCCAGTCGATCAGCACGCGCAGCCGCTCGGCGACGTCGATCGTCTCCAGCAGCTGTCTCTTCTGCGTGTTGGTCAGGTAGGACGCGTACCCGGAGGTGTCGGCCAGCGCCGACGGATCGGTCAGCCGGTTGACGTAGTCGATGATCTCCCAGGCCTCGCGGCGTTGCAGCATGGCCAGCAGCAGCTTCTTGTATTCCGCTGTCAGCGCCTTGATCTCGTCGGTCGCCTCGGTCTCGGGGACCTCGGTCACCTCGACCCACAGCGCCGCCCCGGGGCCGGATGCGCCCGCCCCGATCTGGGCCCTGCGCTCACCGCGCACCACCGCGGCGGTGCCGCCGCCGGCGATGCGCCCGACCTGCAGGATCTTCGCGATCACGCCGTGCGAGGGGTACCGGTCCTCGAGCCGGGGGGCGATCAGCAGCTGCCCCGACTCGCTGGCCTGGGCGGCGTCGGTCGCCGCGCGGGCCGCGTCGTCCAGCGCGATCGGCACCACCATTCCGGGCAGCACGATGGTGTAGGTGACAAACAGCACCGGCACCGACTTGGCTTCAGCCATCAAATCCTCCAAAAGTTGAGTCTGATGCGCTTAACCCAGCCGGGCGCCGGTTTGTTCCCGTGGGCCCCGCGGTCGCGAGTGTGCGGCCAGCCTCACATTGAGGCCCGAGTGTGCGGCCAGCTTCACGCTGGCGGCACGGGGCCCAGCCGCCGCAGCTGCGTGACGTGCTGGGGCGAAAGCTCCTCGAGGCACGTGACGCCGAGCAGGCGCATGGTCCGGATCACCCCTTCGGCCAGGATGTCGATCGCACGGCTCACCCCCGCCTCACCGCCGGCCATCAGGCCGTACAGGTACGCCCGCCCGACCAGCGTGCACCGGGCGCCGAGCGCGATCGCCGCGACGATGTCGGCGCCCGACATGATGCCGGTGTCCACCAGGATCTCGGTGTGCTGACCCAGCTCACGCGCCACCGTGGGCAGCAGATGGAACGGCACCGGCGCCCGATCCAGTTGGCGCCCACCGTGATTGGACAACACGATGCCGTCGACGCCGCGGTCGACGACCGCGCGGGCATCGGCAAGCGTCTGAATCCCTTTCACGACGAGCTTGCCGGGCCATCGCTCCTTGATCCACTCCAGGTCGTCGAACGTGAGACTCGGGTCGAACATCGTGCTCAGGTATTCGGCGACCGTGCCGGGCCAGCGGTCCAGCGACGCAAACGCCAACGGCTCGGTGGTCAACAGATCGAACCACCACTTCGGGTGGGGCAACGCGTCCAGCACGGTGCGCAGCGTCAGCGTGGGCGGGATCGTCATCCCGTTGCGGTTGTCGCGCAGCCGCGCGCCGGAGACCGGGACGTCCACGGTGGCCAGCAGGGTGTCGAAGCCGGCGTCGGCCGCGCGTTTCACCAGCTCCATCGAGCGTTCGCGGTCGCGCCACATGTAGAGCTGAAACCACTTGCGGCCCTGCGGGACGGCGGTGACGAGGTCCTCGATCGCGCAGGTGCCCAAGGTGGACAGGGAAAACGGGATCCCCGCCCTGGCCGCCGCGTGCGCGCCGCCGATCTCGCCCTCGGTGTGCATCAGCCGGGTGAATCCGGTGGGCGCGATCGCGAACGGCAGCACGACCGGCTGGCCGAGCACGTTCCACCCTGCGGTCACTTGGGAGACGTCGCGCAGGATCGTCGGATGAAATTCGATGTCGCGGAAGGCTTGTCGGGCGCGTTCGATGGACAGCTCGTCTTCGGCGGCGCCGTCGGTGTAGTCGAACGCCGCCTTGGGGGTGCGCCGTTTGGCGATGCGCCGCAGGTCTTCGATGGTGTAGGCGGCGTCGAGCCGGCGCTTGGTCGCGTTGAGCTCGGGCCGCTTGAACTGCAGGAGCGGGGCGAGGTCGCGCACTTTGGGCACTCGTCGTCGGACGGCCTGTCGTCTTTCGAGTTCCATACTGTGCAACGGTAGTCGTATGGACTCGGCAGGCGACCCGTTCGATCTCCAACGCTTTGTGGACGCCCAGGAGCCGGCCTACGCCAATGTCGTCGACGAGTTACGCGGCGGGCGAAAGCGCAGTCACTGGATGTGGTTCGTCTTCCCGCAGCTGCGCGGCCTGGGCGGCAGCCCGACCGCGGTCCGCTACGGCATCTCCTCGCTGGACGAGGCTCGCGCGTACCTGCGCCATGAGCTGCTGGGCCCACGGCTGCGCGAGTGCGCCCGGCTGGTCACCGCGGTGCAAGGGCGATCGGTCGGGCAGATCTTCGGTTCGCCCGATGACCTCAAGCTGTGCTCGTCGATGACGCTGTTCGCCCACGCCACCGAGGACGACGGGGACTTCGTCGCGGTGCTCGAGAAGTATTACGGCGGACGCCAAGACGAGCTGACCCTGGCGCGCCTGGCGTCGCACTAGATCGGATGGGGGCGACCCGCTTCGCCCGGCTACGCCGCGTTCGCGATCGCCCCTAGACCAGATGGGGCGACCCGCTTCGCCCGGCTACGCCGCGTTCGCGATCGCCCCTAGACCGGACGCAGGATTCGCCAGCCGTGCGGTTCCACGACCAGCCTGTCGACGACGTCCGGCGGCGGCGCCGCCGATCCGCCGATGACCTGGGCGCGTCCCTTACCCAGCTCCGACAACGACACACGCAGGGGTTCGTCGTCGATGTTGAGCACCACCAGCAGGGCGTCGTCACCGTTGCGCGTCTCGTAGACGTAGTGCCGGTTTTCCAGTCGCAGCGCGGTGGTGGATGCCGCATGCAGCCAGGGGTGACGCCGTCGCAGCCCGACCAGGTACTGGTGCAGCGCCCAGGTCTCGACACCGACGTCATCCAGTTGCAGTGGGGGAGAGCTAAATTCGGGACGAACCGCGTCGTCGCCGCCGAAACGTTCTTCCTTGACGCCGCGAAAACCGAGCTCGTCGCCCGCGTAGACGCTGGGCACCCCGCCGATGGTGAGCAGCAACACCAGCGCGTGGGCCGCATGCGCGGGGTTTTCCATCCGGCTGGCGATGCGGGTGACGTCGTGATTGCCGATGAACGTCAGCGGCGCGAATCGGCTCAGAAAGTCGTTGTGGCGCTGCAGCGCCCAGTCCAGTTCGAAGAAGTTGCCATCGTTGAGGCTGCTCCAGATCGCCTTCCACAACTCGTATTGGGTGGCCGAGTCGAAGGTGGCGGCCCCGACGACCGCGGCATAGTCGCCGTGGATGAGTTCGCCGACGAACCAGGCCTGCGGATAGCGCTCGCGCACGCGCGGCAAGGTCGAGGCCCAGAACTGTTGGGGCACGGCGTAAGCCGCATCGAGGCGCCAGCCGTCGGCGCCGCGCCCCAACCAGTGCGCCATTACCTCGACGGTGTAGTCGACGACGTCGGGGTTGTCGTGGTTGAGGGTGATCAGCCCGTCGTGGCCCTCGAACGTGTGAAAGCGTCCGGGACGCCCGCGAAACCAGCGCGCCGCGGCGTCGTCCTCGGCCGCCTCGCGATGGCGCGGGAAATCCACCCCGACGTGGTTGAACACGCCGTCGAGCAGGACGCGCAGGCCGCGTCGGTGCGCTTCGGCGACGAGGTGATCGAAATCGGCGTCGTCACCGAGCCGGGGATCGATGCGGTAGTGGTCGGTGGTGTCGTAACCGTGTGTGCGCGAGGCGAAGATCGGGCCCAGCGCGATGCCCGATGCCCCGAGTTCGATGGCGTGGTCCAACCAGT
>NZ_JAEKMI010000047.1 GCF_020217485.1 Mycobacterium sp. WUMAC-067
ACGGGGAACGCGCCCACGAACCCCAGCGGGTAGACCTGCCACCAGATGGCGTGCTGGACCCAGTCGGGTCCCGGCACGGCGCTGGTCACGACGGCGCGATCAGCCGACGGTCGCCAGCGTCTGGGAAGCGACAATCGCCTGGGCCACACCGGAAACGATCGCCGCGGCCTTCAGTGCCTCCTGGATGGTTTCCCGGCTGACACCGGCCTCGCGCAGCGTGTGCTCATGGGAAGCCACGCAGTCCGGGCATCCGTTGATCGACGACACCGCGAAGCACCACAGCTCGAAGTTCGCCTTTTCCACACCGGGATTGGCGATGATGTTCATCCGCAATCCCGCGCGCAGGTCGTCGTACTTGCCGTCGAGGAATCCCCGGCCACGGTAGAACACGTTGTTCATGGCCATGACCGATGCCGCTCCCAGCGCCGCGTTGTATGCCTCCGCGGACAAGATGTCGGCCGCCTCGGCGCCAATCTCGCTGAGCACCTGCGTGTTCCGAGTCGCCGCGGCGCTCGCCAAGAGCGTGCCCCACAGCTGCTCCTCGTTGAGCTCGGTCGTGCGGGTGATCGAGCCCAGGTTGAGCTTGAGGTCCTTGGCGTACTCCGGCAGCGCTTCCTTGAGATTCTCTACGCTCATCTCGCCTCCTATTCAGACCCTACGGGATCAGGCCCGGATCAGGCCGACTGCTTGAGCAACTCGGTGGCGTCCAGCGTCGGGTCGCCCTTGCGCCAGTTGCACGCGCACAACTCGTCGGACTGCAGTGCGTCGAGCACGCGCAGCACTTCCTCGACGTTGCGGCCCACCGAACCCGCGGTGACCGAAACGAACTGGATCTCGTTGTTGGGGTCGACGAGGAAGGTCGCCCGGTCGGCCACGCCGTCGGCGTTGAGCACGCCGGTGGCCAGGCTCAGCTCCCGCTTGATGTCCGAGAGCATCGGGAAGGGCAGCTTCTTGAGGTCCTCGTGCTGCGCGCGCCAGTTGAAGTGCACGAACTCGCTGTCGATCGAGACACCCAGAACCTGTGCGTCGCGGTCGGAGAACTCGTCGTTGAGCTTGCCGAAGGCGGCGATCTCGGTCGGGCACACGAAGGTGAAGTCCTTCGGCCAGAAGAACACCACGCGCCACTTGCCGGCGTGGTCCTCGGAGGTGATGGTGGTGAAGTAGTCGTCGGGCTGCTTGGCGTCGACCTTGGACAGATCGCCCGCGATCAACGCAGTGAGCTCGTAGTCGGGGAACTGGTCGCCGATGGTCAGCAGAGGCATATCCGCTCCTTATTTGGATTTACTCAAGATTAGCTTTCTGCCACCATGTTGCCGCCTACCCTTGTTGAAGTAAAGGTGATATTTCCCACTATACTTATAGGCATGTCCGATAAGAGTTATCAGCCGACGATCGCCGGCCTTCGCGCGTTCGTGGCGGTGGCCGAGAAGCACCAATTCAGCGGTGCCGCAACCGCTCTCGGGGTCAGCCAGTCGACGCTCTCGCAGGCCCTCTCCGCGCTGGAGACGGGACTGGCCACCCGCCTCGTCGAGCGCTCGACACGGCGTGTCTTCTTGACACCCCAGGGCACGGAGTTGTTGCCGCGGGCCCAGGCCGTCGTCGAGGCGGCCGACGCGTTCACCGCCGCCGCGGCGGGAACCTCGGACCCGTTGCGGACCGACATGCGGCTGGGGCTGATACCCACCGTGGCGCCCTACGTGCTGCCGACCGTGCTGGCCGGGGTGGCCGAGCAACTCCCGGAGCTGACCCTGCGGGTGACCGAGGACCAGACCGAACGGTTGCTGGCGGTCTTGCGCGAAGGGGCATTGGATGCGGCATTGATCGCCCTGCCCGCCGAGACCGCAGGCGTCAGCGCGATCCCCATCTACGACGAAGATTTCGTTCTCGCCCTGCCCCCCGGCCATCCGCTGGCGGGCAAGCGCCGCGTTCCGGCGACGGCGCTGGCCGACCTGCCACTGCTGCTGCTGGACGAGGGGCATTGCCTGCGCGATCAGGCGCTGGACGTCTGCCACAAGGCGGGGGTCCGAGCGGAGCTCGCCAACACCCGGGCGGCCTCACTGGCCACCGCGGTGCAATGCGTGACAGGCGGTTTGGGCGTGACGCTGATCCCGCAGAGCGCGGTGCCGGTCGAGGCCTCGCGAAGCCGCCTGGGCCTGGCGCAGTTCGCGGCGCCGCGCCCGGGCCGGCGAATCGGCTTGGTCTACCGCTCGTCGAGCGGTCGCGACGAGTCCTACCGCCAGCTGGCCGCGCTCATCGGGAAATTGATCAGCAGCCAGCACCAAGTGCGCCTGGCGAAGTAGACCTGCCCGGCGGCCCCGCACCGGTAGGTTCGGCCTATGGAAAAGGTAATCGCCGTGCTCATGCGCGCCGACTCCGACGACGATTGGTGCGCCCGGCAGCGGGGGCCGGTCGCCGATGCGCTGCTGGAGCTGGGTGTGCTCGGATTGTCGGTCAATGTCCGTGACGACGCCGTGCGCCAGTCGTTGATGACGCTCACGACGCTGGACCCACCGGTCGCCGCGGTGGTGAGCATGTGGACCCAGCAGTGCTACGGCGAGCAGATGACGTCCGCGCTCGAGCTGCTCGCAAAGGAGTGTGAGCAGCTCGCCGCGTACCTGGTGACCGAATCGGTCCCGCTGAGCGCACCTGCCGTCGAGTCTGGTTCCCGCACACCGGGTTTGGCCAACATCGCGTTGCTGCGCCGGCCCGCGGACATGGACCAGGCGACGTGGCTGACCCGGTGGCAACGCGACCACACGCCGGTAGCCATCGAGACACAGTCGACGTTCGGCTACACCCAGAATTGGGTGGTGCGCACGCTCACCCCGGACGCGCCGGGAATCGCGGGCATCGTCGAGGAGTTGTTCCCTGCGGAGGCGATCACCGATCTTCAGGCGTTCTTCGGAGCCGCCGACGACGACGATCTACAACATCGATTGGGACGAATGGTGGCCAGCACGACGGCCTTTGGCGCCAACGAGAACATCGACACCGTGCCGACGAGCCGCTACGTCATCAGCACGCCGTTCGGGGACTGAGGATGACACGATGACGACACTGCGCGACGCCGTGGCATTGGCCGCGGCCGAAAGCGGACTGGCCGTCGTATCGACCGTTCGCGCTGACGGGACGGTGCAGGCGTCGCTGGTCAACGTCGGCCTGTTGTCACACCCGGCGAATGGTCAACCGGTCCTGGGGTTTACCACCTACGGCAGGGTCAAGCTGGCCAACCTGCGCGCCCGGCCGCAGTTGGCGATTACCTTCCGCAACGGGTGGCAGTGGGCGACGGTCGAGGGCCGCGCGGAGCTGGTCGGCCCCGACGACACCCAGCCATGGCTGACGGATCCCGATCGGCTACGAGTGCTGCTGCGCGATGTGTTCACCGCAGCGGGCGGCACCCACGACAACTGGGACGAGTACGACCGGGTGATGGCTTCGGAGGGGCGCGCCGTGGTGCTGATCGCGCCGACCCGCGTCTACAGCAATGGTTAGCCTCGCTAGGCTGCGGGGGTGACGCTGCAGATCGATGACGACAACCGGGTACGCACCCTCACGCTGAACCGGCCGGAGGCGCTCAACGCCTTCAACGAAGCCCTCTATGACGCCACGGCCGAGGCACTGCTGGCCGCCGCCGACGATCCCGAGGTGGCCGTGGTCCTGCTGACCGGTGCGGGTCGCGGGTTCAGCGCCGGTACCGACCTGGGCGAGATGCAGGCCCGCATCACGGACCCGGACTTCACCCCGGGCAAGCACGGCTTCATCGGACTCATCAACGCGCTCAGCGCCTTTCCCAAACCACTGATCTGCGCGGTCAACGGTGTCGGGGTGGGGATCGGCGCCACGATTCTGGGCTATGCCGATCTGACGTTCATGTCCTCGACGGCCCGCCTGAAGTGCCCGTTCACCAGCTTGGGTGTAGCCCCGGAGGCGGCGTCGTCCTATCTGCTGCCGCAGCTGGTGGGCCGGCAGAACGCCGCGTGGCTGTTGATGTCGTCCGAATGGGTCGACGCCGAGGAGGCGTTGCGGATGGGCCTGGTTTGGCGGGTGTGCCAACCGGACGAGCTGCTGCCGCAGGCCCGCCACCACGCCGAAATCCTTGCCTCCCGGCCGATTTCGAGCTTGATGGCCGTCAAACACACGATGATGGAGCCGGTCCGCCCCGAGATCGCCGCGGCCACCGCGCGCGAGAACGCGCACTTCGCCGAGCTCATGGGTGCGCAAGCCAACGCGGCGGCGCTGGCCGATTTCAATAAGGGCTGAAGCGGCGTTCGGCGTCAGGCCAACGGCGCCGTCTCTAACTTCGCCGAGTCGGCGAGGATCGCGCGCAGGGTGCGCCGGCAGCGACCGCAGTCACCGCCCGCCCCGCATGCGGCGGCGATTTCCTTGGAGGTCGACGCGCCCTGCGCGACGACGTCGCACACGGTTTGACTGGTAGCCCCGACGCACAGGCACACGTACATCAGCGCACCTCATGCATCTGGGCATCCCCTTCGTCGACAACTCGTCCGAGTGACCGGATGTCCGCCCCGCGCCTGGCCTCCCGGGGACTCGAGGCCCCGGCCGGAGGTGCCGAACGAACATGCCGCATATTAGTGGAGTCTAACCTAACCTGATTAGTGCAGTCTAACCTAACAACAGGGTGCTTAGACTAGCTCGGCAACGCACTGAGCGCAGCCAAACCTTGCTAGAACATTTGCGGCGGCCGTGGCAAAGTGCTGCTACAGGCCGGGTTTGTGCGCTCCAGCCCAGCGCACCGACCGCGGCCGAACATGCCAGCCGCAGCCACCGTAGGAGTGAAAATGCAAGGGGATCCGGAAGTTTTGCGTCTGCTCAACGAGCAGTTGACCAGCGAGCTCACCGCGATCAACCAATACTTCCTGCACTCCAAGATGCAGGACAACTGGGGTTTCACCGAGTTAGCTGAGCACACCCGCGCCGAGTCTTTCGATGAGATGCGACACGCCGAGGCGATCACCGATCGTATCCTGTTGCTCGACGGGTTGCCGAACTACCAGCGCCTCTTCTCGCTGCGCATCGGCCAGACCTTGCGTGAGCAATTCGAGGCCGACCTGGCCATTGAATACGAGGTGATGGAGCGCCTCAAGCCGGCCATCGTCTTATGCCGGGACAAGCAGGACTCCACCACCGCCACGCTGTTCGAGGACATCGTGGCCGACGAGGAAAAGCACATCGACTACCTCGAGACCCAGCTGGAGTTGATGGACAAGCTGGGCGTGGAGCTCTACTCGGCGCAGTGCGTCTCCCGGCCACCCAGCTGACGCGGGCGGCGGCGACGTAGGTAACGTCGGGCCGGCATGACGAGCCCGAGAGCAGCGGTGACCCAGGCGACCCCGGCGGCGAATTCCGCGGCCAGCGGCGAGCTGATCAGTCCGCAACGGCGCAACCTGATCTTCGTCGCGATCGTGCTCGGGATGCTACTCGCGGCGTTGGACCAGACCATCGTCGCCACGGCGCTGCCGACGATCGTCGCCAACCTGGGCGACGCCGGCCACCAGTCCTGGGTGGTCACCAGCTATCTGCTCGCGTCGACCGTCGTCACCGCGCTGGCCGGCAAGCTTGGGGACTCCTATGGGCGCAAGCGGGTGTTCCAGGCGGCCATCGTCTTCTTCGTCATCGGATCGGCGCTGTGCGGGTTGTCCCAGTCGATGGCCATGCTGGTGGGATCGCGTGCCCTGCAAGGGATCGGCGGCGGCGCCATCACGGTCACCGCCAGCGCGCTGATCGGCGAGGTCGTTCCGCTGCGGGAGCGGGGCCGGTACCAGGGCATCCTCGGAGCGGTCTTCGGCGTCACGACCGTCATCGGTCCCTTGCTGGGCGGCTACTTCACCGACTATCTGACCTGGCGGTGGGCGTTCTGGATCAACGTGCCGATCTCGGTGGTCGTGATTTTCGTTGCCGCCGCGGCGATTCCGGCCCTGGGCGCGTCGACCAAACCGATCATCGACTACTCCGGAATCGCGTTCGTCGGGTTGGGCGCCGCGGGGCTGACGCTGGCCACCAGCTGGGGCGGGACCCTGTACGCGTGGGGCTCGCCGACGATCATCGGCTTGTTCGTCGGCGCCGCGGTGGCGCTGGGTGTTTTCGTGGTGGTGGAACGTCGCGCCGCCGAGCCGATCCTGCCCATCCGGTTGTTCGCCAGTCCGGTGTTCACCGTGTGCTGCGTGCTGTCCTTCGTCGTGGGTTTCGCCATGCTGGGCGCGCTGACGTTCCTGCCGACCTATATGCAGTATGTCAACGGCGTTTCGGCGACCACCTCCGGCCTGCGGACGCTGCCCATGGTGGTCGGGATGCTGATCACCTCGACGGGCAGCGGCATCCTGGTCGGCCGCACCGGCCGCTACAAGATCTTTCCGGTGGCCGGCACCGCGCTGATGGCGCTGGCGTTTCTGCTGATGTCGCGGATGGAGCCGTCCACGTCCACCCTGATCCAGTCGCTGTACCTGGTCATCCTGGGCGCGGGCATCGGGCTGTCCATGCAGGTGCTGGTTCTCATCGTGCAAAACACCTCGAACTTCGAAGATCTCGGCGTCGCCACGTCGGGGGTGACGTTCTTCCGCACCATCGGAAGTTCGTTCGGCGCCGCGATATTCGGCTCGCTGTTCGTGAACTTCCTCGATCGCCGCATCGGTCCGGCCCTGGCCGCCAGCGGCGCGCCGCCCAGCGCGGTCAGTTCGCCCGGGGCCCTGCACCGGCAGCCACCTGACGTGGCCGCGCCCATCGTGACGGCCTACGCCGATTCGCTCACCGAGGTTTTCTTGTGGGCGGCGCCGGTCGCCGTGGTCGGTTTCGTGCTGGCCCTGTGCCTGCGTGAGGTCCCGCTGCGGGACATCCACGCCAGCACAGTCGATCTCGGCGACGCGTTCGGCATGCCGACCACCGAGACACCGGACCAGATGCTGGAGAACGCGATCGCGCGGATGTTGCGCGGCGAAACCGGCATGCGGTTGCGCAGCATCGCCATGCGGCCCGATTGCCGGCTCGATGTGGCCGGCCTATGGGGGGTTTTGCGCATCAATCGCTACACGCAGGTGTACGGGATCGCCCGTCTCACCGACATGGCCGACTATCACCGGATACCGTTCGAGGTTCTCGAGCCGACGTTCTCGCGCTTGGCGGCCAACGGTTACGCGCAAAGCGACGGCGACCAGATGTGGCTCACCCCCGCCGGCGCCCAACAAGTCGGCTACGTGCACTCGCTGCTGGTGGCCTGGCTCGTGGACAAACTCGCCCGCTCGCCGGGCTTCGAGGGCCGGCCGGACCGCCGCGCGGTGCAGGCCGCGCTCGAACGCGTCGCGCATCGGGTTCTGGCCCAACGCGATTGGCATGAGGAAACGCCGACCACGGCGATCGGTCCGCCCGCTCGCTAACCGGTGGCGACACCCGTTTGCGGACAACCCCGACCCGGGCCCTTAGGCGGGCGTACCATCACGCCATGAGCCGAATCGGAACATTTGCTGACGACGACCTGGCCGGCTGGTTTGTGAAGTCTCCGGACATCGGCGGCGCGCTCGCCGGCTTCAGCGAGGCGGTGTACAGCATGAACCGGTTGCCGTTGCGCACCCGCGAAGTGGCGCGCGCCGTGATCGCCCACCGCAACGAATGCGTCGTCTGCGTCAACACCCGCGATGAAGACGGGCCCGCCGCGGGCGTCGACGAAGAGCTGTACGACCACGTCCACGAGTGGCGCACCTGGCCCGGTTACAGCGACCAGGAGCGGCTGGCGGCCGAGTTCGCCGACCGGTTCGCCACCGATCACACCGGCCTGCGCGAAGACGAAGACTTCTGGAGCCGCTGCGCCGGACACTTCTCCGATGAGTTGCTGGCCGACCTGGCGCTGTCCTGCGCGTTGTGGGTGGGCATGGGTCGGGTGCTGCGGACCCTCGACATCGGCCAGGCCTGCAAGCTGACGATTCCCAGCCGCGTATAGCCGTTTTGGGCTCGCCGAAATCCGGGCAACCGGGCGATGACGCGCGCCGCGGGCACAAAGGGTGGAGCCGCGGCGTTGCGCCAGGGGTGAGACCACGCGTTAGGAGGCGCCGGTGAAGGTTCGTTTCGGCGTCGGGCTGGGTGCGGACACCGCTCCGAATCAGTTGGCCGCCATCGTCGATCATCTCGAGGCCAGCGGCGTGGATTCGCTGTGGTTTTCCGAGCTGGTGTACTCGCCGGCGGTCGACCCGACGGTCGGGATGGCGTACGCGCCCGCCCGGACGAGCCGGTTGAAGGTGGGCACCTCGGTGGCGGTGCTGCCCGGCCGGCACCCGGTGCTGGTGGCCAAGCAGTTGGCGTCGTTGGCGGCCGTCGCCCCGAAGCGGGTCCTTCCGGTGTTCGGTCTGCGGTCGGCGATTCCGGCCGAGCGCGAGGTGTTCGTGGTTCCCGACGGCGAGCGGGCGGCGGTGTTCGACGAGTCGCTGCGGGTGTTGCGCGCGGCATTGGAAGGGGAGCCGGCCACGTTCACGGGCGAATACTTTACCGTCACGGGCGCGGCCGTCGCCCCGAAGCCGGCACCGCCGCTGGACATTTGGTTGGGCGGGTCGGCGCCGGCCGCGTTTCGGCGTATCGGGGCGCTGGGCGACGGGTGGCTGGGCAGTTTCCTCACCCCGGCGGAGGCCGGGGCCGGGCGGGAGGCGATCGAGCGCGCCGCGGAGCGGGCCGGCCGGCACATCGAACCCGACCACTTCGGGATCTCGTTGGCCGTCACCGATGGCGAGCTGCCCGCGGAGTTGGCCGCGGCGGTCCGCAAGCGGCGACCGGACCTCGACCCCGGTGAGCTGATCGCCGCCGGGTGGGATGCCCTGCACCGCCAACTGGACGCCTACCTCGCGGCGGGGTTGACGAAGTTCGTCATCCGGCCCGCCGGTAAGGCGCCCCTGGACGCGTTCCTCTATCGGTTCGTCTCCGAACTCGTCGGCCGCCAGAACTGACCGGCCACACGGGCGACGGCACGGTTCTCCCTACCGGGGCCCCAGAGGCTGCACAATGACTGCCATGACCGGCACACCGCTCGCGGCCGCGGCGATTGCCCAGCTGGAGGCCGAGGGCGTCGACACGGTCATCGGCACCGTCGTCAACCCCGCCGGGCTTACCCTGGCCAAGGCGGTGCCGATCCGCCAGACCAACATGTTCGCCGATCCCGGCCTGGGCGCCAGCCCTTCCTGGCATGCGTTCGCCATCGACCAGACCGGGATCGCCTTCACCGCCGACGTCGGCGTGGTGGGGGACCAACGCCTCCGGATCGACCTGTCGGCCTTGCGAATCGTGGGCGACGGCCTGGCGTGGGCGCCCGCCGCGTTTTTCTGTCAGGACGGCACGCCGGTCCCCACGTGCGGCCGGGGAACGCTGCGACGGATCGAGACGACGCTCGCCGACGCCGGCATTGAGGCTGCCGTAGGGCACGAGATCGAATTCCTCTTGGTCGCGCCGGACGGCGGCCGGCTGCCGTCGACGCTGTGGGCCCAGTACGGCCTCGCCGGTGTGCTGGAGCGCGAAACGTTCATCCGGGAGGTGATCGGGTCGGCGACGGCGGCCGGGATCGCGATCGAACAGTTCCACCCCGAGTATGGCGCCAACCAGTTCGAGATCTCGCTGCCGCCGCAACCACCGGTGGCCGCCGCCGATCAGCTGATCCTGATGCGGCTCATCATCGGCCGCGTGGCGCGCCGCCACGGCCTTCGCATCAGCTTGTCGCCCGCGCCCTTTGCCGGTGGTGTCGGATCGGGTGCCCACCAACACTTTTCGTTGACGACGCCGGAAGGCCGGTTGTTCTCCGACGGCGCGGGCGCCGCGGGCATGACGGCGGCGGGGGAGAGCGCGGTGGCGGGAGTGGTTCGCGGCCTGCCGGAAGCCCAGGGCGTGCTGTGCGGTTCGATCGTCTCGGGTCTGCGGATGCGGCCCGGCAATTGGGCGGGCGCCTACGCCTGCTGGGGCACCGAAAACCGCGAAGCCGCGGTGCGATTCGTCACCGGCGGACCCGCCAGCCCGCGGGGTGGAAACGTCGAGGTCAAGATCGTCGATCCCTCTGCCAATCCATATCTGGCGTCGGCGGCCATCCTGGGACTCGCGCTGGACGGCATCACATCGCGGGCCGCGCTGCCGCCGGAGATCACGGTCGACCCTGCGACCCGGTCCGATGCCGACCGCGCGCGTGACGGCGTCGTGCGCCTGACCGCATCGCAGGCCGAAGCGATCGCGGCGCTGGATGCTTCGGCGCGGATGCGGTGCATCCTGGGCGATCCGGCGGTCGACATGGTGGTCGCGGTGCGCCGACTGGAACACGAACGTTACGGCGATCTGGAACCCGAGCAACTGGCGGATCGGTTCCGCATGGCCTGGAGTCTGTGACGGACTGGTGATGAGCGCCGACACCCGCGACCTGGCCGAGCACATCGGCGCGGTGTCGCTGATCGATCAGCACGTCCACGGTTGCTGGTTGACGGCCGCAGACCGGCAGCGATTCGAGAACGCGCTCAACGAGGCCAATACCGAGCCCATCACCGATTCGGGTTTCGACTCACAACTCGGGTTTGCCGTGCGCGCTCACTGCGCCCCCGCCCTGGGGCTGCCCAAACACGCCGACCCGCAGGCCTATTGGGACCGTCGCCGCCAGTTCGCCGAAGACGAACTGGCCCGCCTGTTCCTTTCGGCCGCCGGCGTCAGCGACTGGTTGGTGGACACCGGGATCGGCGGAGGTGAGGTCGCCGGGGTTGGGGAGGTGGCTCGGCTGTCGGGCAAGCGTGCGCACGAAATCGTGCGCCTCGAGGAGGTGGCCGAGCAGGCCGCCCGAGCGCCGGGTGACTACGCGGCGGCGTTCGGAGAGATCCTGCACCGGCGCGCGGCGGGAGCCGTTGGCACCAAATCGATACTGGCCTACCGCGGCGGTTTCGAGGGTGACCTCAGTGAGCCGTCGGCGCGGGAGGTCGCCGACGCGGCCGGCCGGTGGCGCGAGCGCGGCGGGATACGATTGCGGGATCGGGTCCTGCTGCGGTTCGGGTTGCACCAGGCGTTGCGACTGGGCAAGCCATTGCAATTCCACGTCGGGTTCGGCGATCGTGACTGCGACCTGCGCAAGGCCAATCCTCTCCTGCTGCTTGACTTTCTGCGCCAGTCGGCGGACGTCCCGATCGTGCTGTTGCACTGCTATCCGTACGAGCGTGAGGCCGGCTATTTGGCGCAGGCGTTCAACAACGTCTATCTCGACGGCGGACTGAGCGTGAATTACTTGGGGGCGCGGTCGCCGGCGTTTCTCGCGCGACTTCTGGAGCTGGCGCCCTTTTCCAAGATCCTCTACTCGTCAGACGGATTCGGCCCCGCGGAACTGCACTTTCTCGGAGCGGTTCTGTGGCGCCGGGGCCTGCACAGGGTGCTACGCGAATTCGTCGACGGCGGCGACTGGAGCGAGGCCGACGCCATCCGGGTGGTCGATCTCATCGCCCGCGAGAACGCTCGAAGGATCTACGACCTCGCCTCGCCCGGTCAGCGGCCGTGAGAAACCGGCGCGGGCACAAAATTTTCACAAATTCCGATGTAACCAACCGCCGGGGCGCATAGGCTTCGAGAGACGAATCGGGCAACGTCACCAAACTGAGGCATCAAGGAGGTTTGGGCACATGTTGTCCCGCGCTGCGTTCGTCGACGCCGCCATCGTTACCGTCGCCGCCGCTTCGGCGCCTCCGACCTACGCGTCACCCAGTGGTGGTTGCTACGCCGCCAGTTCTGGTGACTGCGTGTCATATCCGCATCAGGGCGGGCTGTAGCCGAGCCCAATCGCCGTTTGTGCCGAGGAATTGCCGGAATGGTCTATGAGGGGTGGCCATGCCGGCATTCCACGGCACCGCGTATCGAATCGACCGTATCGCCGTGGGCGGCAATGCAATCCGCGAGCGCTGCGGTTACATGGGAACTGTCAGACCAATGCTGACGCGTCGTACACCCAACTCGTGTCGCCGGTCGCCAGGGCTTCGAAGTGGTTCGGGGGAGCGAAGGCGACGAGGCTGTTCATGTCCCAATAATCTTTCCAGACGGTGACCTTGCCGTCGACGACCTTGTGAACGGTCACGAATCGCAGCACACCCTGTTCCCCGGTCGCGAATGTCCATGTCTCCGAGTGCTCGTAGAGCACGTCGGAACCGTTGGACACCAGCACGCCGGTGTGGTTCTCATAGCCCGCCAAATGCTCGAGACCCATCCTGAGGCGTTTGACGATGCCCTCGGGACCGCGGGCCGACACGGCCGGAACCGGCATGTCGACGTAGAGGCAGTCGTCGGACAAAAACGTCGGGATCGCCTCCCAATCACGACGCGAAAGGGCCTGCCACAGCCCACGGACGACATCCTCGACCGCGATCATAGAAACCTCTGTCATACCGGCAAATAAACTCGGTTAGCGCGCCGGTGTCAACCATGGGGGTCTACTCGCGCCGCAGTCGCGATCGGTCAGCTGTCGGCGGCAGCCATCGACCGGGCCGGGCCGAGCGCCACCGGCAGTGACGACCATCCCCGTAGCACGCGGGTCTCTCGCCGGCATCCGGCGCCCGCCGCGCGCACCTCGGGGAAGCGGTCGAAGAACGTCCGCAGGCCCACCTCGCCCTCGGCGCGGGCGAGCGCGGCGCCCAGGCAAAAGTGTCGGCCACCGGAAAAGGCGAGATGCCTTCCAGCATTGGGTCTTTCGATGTCGAATCGGTGCGGATCGGGAAACACGGCCGGATCCCGGTTGGCGGCAGCCAGATACACCAGCACCAGGTCGCCACGCGCGAGCTGCCGTCCCGCGATCTCGACATCGCGCAGCGCCACCCGCGCGGTCAGCTGCACCGGCGATTCCAGTCGCAGGATCTCTTCGACGGCGTTGGGCCACAGCTCCGGGCGTCGCCGTAGCGCTTCGAGGTGCCCGGGCGCGTCCAGCAGCATGCGAATCCCGTTGCCGAGCAGGTTCACCGTGGTCTCGAAGCCGGCCGCCAGCACCAGACCGGCGATCGCCTGAAGCTCGTTGTCGTTGAGATAGGTGTCCGCCGAGCCGCTTTCGGCGGTCTGGATCAGCTGGCTCATCAGATTGTCGCTGGGGTCCAGGCGCAGCCGTTGTAGATGCTCGGCGAGCCAGGAGCTGAAGCCGGCGATCCCTTCCTGCACGCTGCGGTACTGCCGCCACGGTAATCCGATGTCCAGGCTCGGCGCGGCCAGCTCGCCGAATTCCAGGACGCGCGGCCGGTCCGGCTCGGGCACACCGAGGATGTCGCTGATGATCGAGACCGGAAGTTGCGCGCAATAGCGTCCGACGATGTCGACCACGCCGGACTCGCCGGTCAGCTGTTCGAGCAGGTCGGCGGCCGTCTGCTCGACCCGCTCCCGCAGTGCGGCGACCGCCCTGGGCGTGAACACCGCGGACACGGTCTTGCGGTAACGGGTGTGGTCGGGGGGTTCGACGGCCAGCAGGGAGGGCGCCCGTAGCGGATGCAGAAGCTCGTCGCGGGTGCGACGTTCCAGCCATCGCAACGGTGCCGGGAGATTCGATCCGAAGATCAGCACCCGGAAATCGTCGGACCGCAACAGCTCGTGGGCGATTGCGTGATCGGCTGTCAGATAGGCGACGCGGCCCTTCACCAGTTTGCCCCGAGCCCGGACTTCGTCGTAGAAGCGCACCGGATCGGCGGCCACCGCCGGATCGGCGATCAGCCTCGCCTGGACGTCACCGCGGCGGGCGCCGAACGCTGCGACGCCGCGGATGAAGCCGTGCATCGCGAACCAGTGCAGTCGTTCCTTCACCGGCCCTCCCTCGCTCAGGTGTCGGTACGAGCGTAGGCCGCACGCACCGAGCCGGTCAGCACTGCGCGACGATTTTGAAGTCGGTGGTCACCACTTTGTTGGGGTTGCTGCTGTTGATGCCGTAGGCGCTGCCGGTGATGGTGTACGCGTCGTTGTTGAGGTCGACGTGCGCGTCTCCCACCCCGCCTTGCCAGAAGCTGCCGGTGAAGCCGTCGACGTTGCGAATCTTCACCCACTGCGGCATGACCCGGTAACCGCTGAGCAGCACGACCGCTTCGACGCCGCCATCGTGGTCCGGAATTTTGATGGTCCGATACATCTGGTCTTGCCGGCACGCCGGGGGACGTGTCGTGTGCGTGGCGCCGTCGATGGTCAGGCGGGCGGCCCGACGGGGTGTCGTTTGCGCCGCGCTGCACCCCGCGACGCTGACGACGACCGCCGCCAAGACCAAAGCGACTGTGGGCAAGCGGTTTTGCACCAGCCGACCTCCTTACTGCCGCTTCGGCGCTAGCGCGGGTAGGGCTTTGACGATACTGCGTCGCACGAATTCGGGGCTCAGGCCCTTGAAGAAGTCAATCAAGCGAATGCTTTTCGGCACATACCAATGCAGCCGCTTCTGATGGTGGTAGGCCTGCCACGCCGCCTCGGCCACGCTGCTGGCCGGCATCAACCGCAGCGGACCCTTTTTCGGGGCGGTGGCGCGCAACTCCTCGGCGGTTCTGGGCGCGCCGCCGTCGTCGGAGTGGTTGGTCGTGCTGGTGAGGATGGCGGTGTCGATCAGGCCGGGCAGCACGTCGGCGACGCGCACCCCGTGCCGCCGCCACTCCACGCTCAGCGCCTCGGTCAGCCCCTTGACCGCGTGCTTGGTCGACGAGTAGACGGCGAGGCGGGGCATGCCGTAAGTCGCCGACGAGGACGACGTCGAAAACATCAGGCTGCCGGGCGTTTTCTTGAGGTACGGCAGCGCGCCGTAGGCACCGGTCAGCACCGATTTGTAGTTCACCTCGACGAGGCGCATCGCGGCGTCATACGGCACGTCCTCGAACCACCCGGATTCGCCGATGCCGGCGTTGTTCCACATCATGTCGAGGCCGCCGCCGGTGTTGCCGGAGCAGAAGTCGGCGAGGGCGCCGTCCAGGGCCGCCTTGTCCGTCACGTCGACGGCGCGGGTCCACAGCCGGTCGGCGCCGAGTTCTTCGGTCAGCGTCGCCAGGCCGTCGCCGTTGCGGTCCACGGCGCCCACCCGCCAACCCTTGGCATGGAACAGCTTTGCGCCTTCGCGCCCCATGCCGCTGCCCGCGCCGGTGATGAAGACCGATTTCACGACTGGTCGGCCTCGACGACATCTTTGATGCGGTTCAGCGTCTTGGTCATGTCGCGGACGTTGCGGCGCTTGCGCAGAAAGCCGCCGAACAACCAGTACACGCCCAGCCACGGCGCGGGGTTGAGCCGAAACGACTCGGTGACGTCGGTCCCGCCGCCGCTGGGCGCCAAGCGGTAATGCCAGTTGTTGACCTCCCGATCACCGAGCAGCACCGTAAAGCCGAATTCGCGGCCCGGTTCGCACGCGGTGACCTTGCAGGTCGTCCAATACACCGGTCCCATCTCATTGCGCCGGACGTGACCGCGGAATTTCGCGCCGAGGGCCGGGCCGGTCGCATCGCCCAGCCACTCGGCTTCGAAAACTTCCGGGGAAAACCGTCCGGTGTTGCGGACGTCCGCGATGAGATCCCAGATTTTGGCCGCGGGCGCCGCCATGTGAACAGTCGCCGAACCTTCCATGGGCTGATCCAAACACAGCTTCGTGTCGGGTCATAGACCGCGCGGGCGTGTCATCAGTGCGGGACGGCCGCCTGGATCAGCCCGTTGATGATCTGCTTGATGCCCTGCGCCGGGTGCGAATACCAACCGATCGGCAGGCCGGACTGTGCACCGCATTTGGGCCAGGGCTCCACGCCCTCTTCGGCGAAAACCCGGTTGGCGACGGCGATTTGCTGCTCCCGGGACGCGGCCGCCGGGTTGCCGACGCCGCCGTAGCGAGCCCAGGTGCCCGGTTTGAATTGCAGCCCACCGTAGTTGCCGTTTCCGGTGTTGGCGTGCCAGTTGCCGCCGGATTCGCATTGAGCGATCGCGTCCCAGTTGGGAGCGGCGTCCGCGCTCACCACACCCGTGGACGAAGCCATCGATGCTGCAACGAACCCGCCGACCGCTACGGACTTGACGAGAAGCTTGCAGAGATTCTTCATGTCAAGGTTTTCGGCGCGTGTGGCCAAAGCGTTACCTATTCGAAAATGGCGCGAGATATGCCTTCTATCTGCGGAAATCGCCTTTTCGCCAGGCCAAATTCGACGGTTAGGAAATGGTGAGGAAAAATTAAATTATTGCTGGCAATACGATTGCGTCGCCGACCACAGGGCCCGTCGGTAGAGGCCGTCGAGCTGACGACTCTGGACGACGTCGCTCCTTGCGGTATCGAGTTGCAGCGCGCACGCCGGCGAGTGCAGCACGTCCCAGTTGACCGATATCTGAGTCAGTATCGCCTGGTTGAGGCCGTCGATCACCGACCGCGACGCCGCCAGGTCCGGGGGATCGGCCGGCGCTTGGCCCGGATCGAGCTTCCAGTCCGCGAAGCGGCTGTACTCGATGGCCTCGGTGGCACCGATCTGGTCACCGAAGACCCGGATGACGTAGTCGCGGTCGATGCGCGCGGCGACGGCTTCGTCGCCCAGCCGTGCTAATTCCTGCCGGACGCGTACCGGGTCTTCAATGGCCCCATGGCTGTGCCATTTATAAGCGGCCACCGACTCGGCGATCTGCAACCGCTGTGCGGCGGCGTCGACCAACGGGGTCAAGGGGCTCACGCTGTCGGCCCGGGCCGACGGCGCCCACAGCGCCAGGGCGCCGGCCACCACGGCACAGCACAGGGGAACGAGGTGGACGCGGCGCGGCGAGCGCGTGCTGCGGGGCATGACGACGATTCTGGCGTGATCGCCGCCCCTTAACGCACTACTGCGCCTGACGTGTCGTAAAGCGCAGTAGTGGCGTCAGGTGAATGGGTTATCCGCCGCCACCCGCCGAAGCGCCCAGAGCGCTCTGCAGGTCACCCTTCATGGCGTTGAGCTGGGCACCCCAGTACTCCCAGCTGTGTGTGCCGTTGGCATCGAAGTTGAACACGGCGTTGTGGCCGCCGGCCGCGTTGTACGCGTCCTGGAACTTCAGGTTGCTGCTGCGCACGAAGTTCTCCAGAAACTCGGCGGGCATGTTCGCTCCGCCCAGCTCCGACGGTGTGCCGTTACCGACGTAGATCCACAGCCGGGTGTTGTTGCCGACCAGCGCGGGGATCTGGACCGTCGGGTCGTTGCGCTGCCAGGCCGGGTCGCTCGACGGGCCCCACATGGCGTCGGGCTTGTAGCCGCCGGCGTCTCCCATGGCCAAGCCGATCAGCGACGGTCCCATGCCCTGGGACGGGTCCAGCAGCGCCGACAGCGAGCCGGCGTAGATGAACTGGTTGGGGTGGTTCACGGCCAGGATCATCGCCGAGGAGCCCGACATCGAGATGCCGATCGCGGCGCTGCCGGTGGACTTGACGCTCTTGTTCGAGGCCAGGTATTGCGGCAGTTCGCTGGTCAGGAAGGTCTCCCACTTGTAGGTGGAGCAGCCGGCCTTCCCACACGCCGGCTGGTACCAGTCGGCGTAAAAGCTGGACTGACCGCCGACCGGCATGATGACCGACAGGCCCGACTGGTAGTACCACTCGAACGCCGGGGTGTTGATGTCCCAGCCGTTGTAGTCGTCTTGAGCCCGGAGCCCGTCCAGCAGGTAGACCGCGGGGGAGCCGTTGCCGCCGCTCTGGAACTGGACCTTGATGTCGCGACCCATTCCGGCGGACGGCACTTGCAGGTACTCGACGGGCAGGCCCGGACGCGAAAATGCATTCGCGGTCGCCGCGCCGCCGGCAATGCCGATCAGGCCCGGCAGGGTTACAGCCGCGGCTGCACCGACCACAAGTCGGCGCCCCCAGGCCCGGACCTTCTCGTTCAGATCTGTCATACCTGCCCCTTGTCGGATGTGATCGAATGTGATCGCGGTCTCACAGGAATTTACCGTGTAAGTCCGTCAAATGTCGATTGGGACGCGGACGCGTCTCGATTTTGCATCGCTTTTTACCTCGCAGTTTCGCCACCCGGTGATCCGAGCGGCGACGATCGGCGAGTACCCGCTCGGCGACCACCTAACCGGTTCACCGCGAAAACGGCCGGTCCGCAGCGGCGTCCGGTTTGCCGAGACCGAAAGCCGTTGATACCGCGCGATAGAAAAAAGCGCCCCGATGAACCCAGACCGGATTCGGGCGGGGGGGTCGCCGGCGTGTCGCGAGGCGATGCGGACCGGGGCGACCGGGATTTCGCCGACCGCGTAGGCTCTGTCGAAGCAAGCCGATGAAGACCACGCTATCCCGGGTCTGTTCCGGCTCTCACGAACCTCCGCACCAGCGGCTTCATGGTGCGCGTCGGTGTGTCTGGGAGCCGAGGCGCGGGACCGATTGGGGCATAGATTTGGACACGGTACTTGGCCTATCAGTGACGTCGACCGCCGTCGGGTGGGTCCTCGCTGAAGGACACGGCGCAGACGGCACCATCCTGGATCACCAGGAGTTGGCGCTGCGCGCCGGCCGGGGCGTCCGCGCCGTGAGCACCGCGGAGCAAGTGGTAGACGAGGTACTGCGGGTCGACACGGCGGCGGCCGCGAGCGATCACCGCCTGCGTGTCATCGGGGTGACCTGGAACGACGACGCATCCGCTCAGGCCGCGCTGGTGCTGGAGGCGTTGACCGACGCGGGTTTCGACAACGTCGTGCCGATCCGGTTCCTCGAGGCCATCGAGACCTTGGCGCAGGCCATTGCGCCCGTCATCGGTTACGAGCAGACCGCGGTCTGCATTCTCGACCATGACGCCACGACCGTCGTCATGGTCGACACCCATGACGGGGAGACCCAGACGGCAACCAAACACGTGCGCGGCGGCCTCGATGGCCTGACCCGGTGGCTGACCGGCATGTTCGACCGCGACGGATGGCAGCCGGGCGGGGTTGTCGTCGTCGGCGCCGACATCGACGGGTTCTCATGGCAACTCGAAAAGGCGTTGCCGGTGCCGGTTTTCGTGCAATCGATGGCCCAGGTGACGATCGCGCGCGGCGCGGCGCTGTCGGCGGCTCGCAGCACCGAGTTCACCGACGAACAGCTCGTGGAGCACCACAGCGAACCCCTTTCCGCGGCGCCCGCACGCCAGCGCCACCTCTCGTATTCCGGAGCCCTCACCGCGTTGGCGGCCGGCGCGATCACCTTCGTCGGCTCGGTGTCGCTCGCGGTGGGGATTCACGTGGGCCCGGCCAGCGCGCCTGCGGCCAAACACACCACCCATCCAGCCACGCCCCAGGCCGCCGAGGCGGCCAAGGCCGTCGCGCCGCTTCCGGCGGCCCCCCAGCTCAAGCGCCCCGCCGCGCACGCCCAGCCGCCCGCGGGCGAACCCTCCCCCGCGCCGGCCGCTCCGGAAGAGCAAGCGGGCATTGACGGCGACCGGCAGCCGGATTCCGGTAACGGGCAGCCCTATTTGACCCGAGTGCTCGAGCACATCCCCGGCGACGCGGGCGACGCGGCAGCCGATTCAGCGCCGCGCGCAGCGGCCGAGCCGCAACCCTGATTTCTCCCGAGCGGGTGGCTCACCCGTCCTTGGCGTGAACCGCGGTAAAGGTCAAGGACACATCGTCCGCGACTTGAACCGAGCCCATCAGCAGCGAGTAGGGCTTCACGCCGTAATCGGTTTGACGGACGGTGGTTTCAGCGGACATGCGCCAGGCGTCTTTGAGATCCTCGGTGCGCACGTCGATGGCGTGGTCTCGTGAGGTGCCCCGGATCGCGAGCGTGCCGGTGAGTCGGTACCCGTCGTCGGCCTGCTCGATGACGTCCGCGGTATAGCGGATCTCGGGAAAGCGGTTGGCGTGCAACGACTTCAAAGCGTTGGACCGGACCTGTGCTTTCTCGATCGCGGACAGCCCTTTGACGCCACCCTTGCCGCTCAGTACGTCGAGCGAATCGACCTCGACCACAAGCTCCGCACCGACCGGTCGGGAACCGGCCCAATCCACGGTCGCACGCCAGCGCGACATCGCGATGGTGAGGCGGTGGCCCATTCGGGCGGCTCGGCCGGCAACCCCGCTGTGGAGCAACAATTCACCGCCGGATGGCCCGATCGTCCACGCCGTGCCCTCGTCAGCAGTCACGGACCAACGGTGTCACATGGTCAAGACGGTGCGGTAATGCGCTCGTCCCTGCTCCAGCGCCGCATAGCCCTCGGCCGCCTGCGCCAACGGCAACTCCTCGATCCACGCCCGGACGCCGGACAGGACCGCGAAACGCATGGTGTCTTCGACATCTTTGGCCGTCCCGGAGGGGTGGCCGACGATGCTGACTCCGGGGGTTATCAGCTGTACGGGGCTGATCGGCAGCGGTTCGGGCGTGACGCCGACGGTGACCAGTTCGCCCCGGGGGACTATGCCACCGACCGTGGCGGCCATGGCCTTCGAATTGCCCGCGGTGGCCAGGACGACCGTCGCGCCACCCAAGTCCTTCAACGCCTCGGCGGGATCGTTGGCTGTGGAATCGATGTAGTGATGGGCGCCCAGTTTCCGGGCGTCGTCGGCTTTGCCGGTACCGCGGTTGATCGCGATGGTCTCGAAGCCCATCGCCCGGGCGAACTGCACGCCGAGGTGCCCCAGGCCGCCGACGCCGAGTATCGCCACCCGATCGCCGGGCAGCGCCTTGGTGTGACGTAAGGCGTTGTAGGTGGTGACGCCCGCGCAACCCAAGGGGGCAGCTTCGGCGTCGGAGAGCTCGGCCGGTATCCGGGCCAGGGCGCTGGCCGGCACCGTCACCGACTCCGCGTACCCGCCGGGGTACTGCCAGCTCGGCACCTTCCCGTTCTCGCAGTGAATGAACAGGCCTTTGCGGCACTGCTCGCAGTGATAGCAGCATCCGCCGAACCAGCCGACCGCGACGCGATCGCCGATCGCGAAATCCTCGACGCCGTCGCCGATTTCGGCGACCTTGCCCGCGATTTCATGCCCGGGGGTCAGCGGCCACGACATGCCCGGAAACCCCCCGTTGACGAAGTGCGCGTCGGTGCCGCAGATGCCGCACGCGGCGACCGTCAGTCGCACCTCGTCGCGACCGGGTGGTTGGGTTTCGACTTCGGCCAACTCTAGGGGGCCGCCCGCGGACTGTATCCGGACAGCTTGATGTGTGGGCATCGGCCTAGCTTAGTGCGCGGCAGGCGATTTCGCTGCTCCATCGGTGTGGTAGTCCACCTGCCAGTGCTTGATCCCGTTGAGCCAGCCCGACCGGAGGCGTTCCGGCTTGCCGATGGACTCGAGATCGGGGATGCCGTCGGCGATCGCGTTGAACATCAGGTCGATCGTCATGCGCGCCAGGTTCGCGCCGATGCAGTAGTGGGCGCCCGTTCCGCCGAAGCCGACGTGTGGGTTGGGATCGCGCAGGATGTTGAAGCTGAACGGATCGTCGAAGACTTCCTCGTCGAAATTGGCTGAGCGGTAGACCATTACGACCCGCTGGCCCTTTTTGATCTGCACGCCGGACAGTTCGTAGTCCTCGAGCGCGGTGCGCTGAAACGACGTGACCGGGGTGGCCCACCGGACGATCTCGTCGGCCGCGGTGCCGGGCCGCTCCTTCTTGAACAGCTCCCACTGGTCGGGGAAATCGGTGAAGGCCATCATGCCCTGGGTGATGGAGTTGCGGGTGGTCTCGTTTCCGGCCACCGCCAACAGGATTACGAAAAAGCCGAATTCATCGTCGGACAGCTTGTGCCCGTCGATGTCGGCTTGGACCAGCTTGGTGACGAGGTCTTCTCCCGGATTCTTCGTCCGCTCGGCCGCCATCTGCATGCCGTACATGATGAGTTCGACCGAGGCGGTGATGGCGTCGTTGTTGGCGAATTCGGGATCCTGGTCACCGACCATCTCGTTGGACCAGTGGAAGAGTTTCTTGCGTTCTTCCTGCGGCACACCCATCAGTCCGGCGATGGCCTGCAGCGGCAGCTCGCACGACACCTGTTCGACGAAGTCGCCGCGGCCCTGGGCTGCCGCTTCCTCGACGATGTGGCGGGCGCGCTCGGCGAGGTCTGAACGCAGGCGCTCGATGGCCCGAGGGGTGAAGGCCCGCGAGATGATCTTGCGCAGCCGGGTGTGCTGCGGCGCGTCCATGTTGAGCAAGACGAACTTGCCGCGCTCGATCTGCTCGCCGACCGTGCCGTCCTTATAGCGCGGCAGCGCGGTCTTCTGCAGGCTGGAGAACACGTCACTGCGCAGCGAGACCTCTTTGACGTCCTTGTGCTTGGACACCACCCAAAAGCCGCCGTCGTCGAACCCGCCGGCCCCGATCGGTTGTTCGTTCCACCAGATCGGCGCCGTGCGGCGCAGCTCGGCCAGTTCTTCGACCGGCAATCGCTCGGCGTGGATGTCCGGATCGGTGAAGTCGAAGCCGGGAGGCAGATTGGGGACCGGCTTGGTGCTGGACTCGACGGTTGACATGGCGCACTCCTCGATACGAAGTCGTCTAGGCGTCCTTGTGCAAGGAAACCACTGCCGGACCACGGTTGGGAAGCATTGACGCAAGATCGCCGCGGGCAAATTGGAACGTGTTCCGCAGGTGCGCTTTGTCCGCCGCGGCGGGCCTTCACCGGGGATCGCGGCCGCACGCCGAAACCGTCTTGTGGCCGCCGACGCGACCGATATGCTTTGGTGCAGGTCACCGGCGACGACAGGCGGGGTGGAAGATGATTCGGGAATTGCTGAGCGCTGCTTCGATAGCGGGCATCACGATCGGCATAGCGCCGTGCGCGGCCGCCGACCCGCATTACGACGGAGACGTTCCGGGCATGAATTACCAAGCTTCGCTGGGCGCTCCGTGCGACAACTACGAGCGCTTCATCTTCGGACGAGGGCCCAGCGGCCAGGCCGAGGCCTGTCATTTCCCGCCGCCCAATCAGTTCCCGGCCGCCACCATCGGGTACTGGGTGGCTTCCTACCCGCTGTATGGAGTCCAGCAGGCCGGCGCGAAATGCCCCGGCTCGCAGGCAGCGGCGCAGACCCCGGACGGGCTTCCCATGCTGTGCCTGGGAGACCAGGGGTGGCAGCCCGGATGGTTTACCGGGGCAGGGTTTTTCCCACCCTCCGACTGATCGGTACGACGATGAAACGGAGCGAGCCCGGCGCGGTGCCCGTGCCCCGCTGGCTGCGTTTCGTCTTGGCCTCGGATCGCGCCGGGTCGGCGTGGTATATCTGCACCGGGTTCTTCTTCGCGCCGGTGCTGGCCGTGTTTTCGCCGTGGCCGGCGGTCACCACCGTGTTGTGGTGCATCATCGCGGTGGCCGGGCTTTGGTTGGGGCTGCTGGGTATCGCGATGGCGATCGGGCTGGCCCGAATACTGCGCTCCGGGGCCGAAATTCCCGAAGACTTCTGGCGCTCCCTGGTGCACTACTGAGCCTCGGCAGGCATTGGCGCCGGCGAGAAATGGTGCCTCAGCCCGTCTAGAGTCAGAGCAACGAACCTGCGACAAGAGGAGACTCGAGATGGCCTTCAATCCCAAAGATGCGGTCGACGCGGCGAGGGACATCGCGACCAACGCCGTCGAGAAAGCGTCCGACATCGTCGAGCACGCCAGCGACATCATCCGGGGTGATCTCGCCGGCGGCGCCAGCGGAATCGTTCAGAATTCCATCGACATCGGCACGTACGCACTGGACCGGACGAAGGAAGTCTTCACCGGCCGGCAGGACGTCGACGACGTCTAGCCCCGCCGGCCGGGCAAGCCTCCGTCGTCAGACGGAGGCGGCCTCGTTCAGCTCGTCCAGCCTGTTGGTGGCTTCCAGGTATTCCTGCACCCACCGCTCGATGACCGTCGACGTCTTCTCCACCTTGGTGAACTGCCCGACGACCTGGCCGACGGGGTTGAACGCGACGTCGACGGATTCGTTGGGGTATCTATTGGTGGCGCGAACCGCCATGCCGGACACCATGTACTGCAGCGGCATGCCGAGGGGCTTCGGGTTGTCGGGGGCCTCCCACGCCTCGGTCCAGTCGTTGCGCAGCATGCGGGCCGGCTTGCCGGTGAACGAGCGGCTGCGGACGGTGTCGCGGCTGCCGGCCTTGACGTAGGCCTCCTGCTGGACCGGGGTGTTCGAGGACTCCTCGACCATCAACCATTGCGATCCGGTCCACGCGCCCTGCGCGCCGAGAGCCAGCGCGGCCGCGATCTGCTCGCCGCTGCCGATGCCGCCGGCGGCCAGCACCGGAACCGGGGCGACCTCCTTGACGACCTGCGGCCACAGCACGATCGAGCCCACCTCGCCGCAGTGCCCGCCGGCCTCGCCGCCCTGCGCGATGATGATGTCGACTCCCGCGTCGGCGTGCTTGCGGGCCTGCGAGGGGGAGCCGCACAGCGCGGCGACCTTGAGCCCGGCGTCGTGAATGTGCTTGATCATGTCGGCCGGCGGGGTGCCGAGCGCGTTGGCGATCATCTTCACCTTGGGGTGCTTGAGCGCCACCTCGACCTGGGGCGTGGCCGTCGCCTCGGTCCAGCCGAGGAGCTGCAGGCTGTCGCCGTCGCTGTCCTCGACCGGCACGCCGTGGTCGGCGAGGATCTTCTTCCCGAAGTCCAGGTGCTCCTGGGGCACCATCTTGCGCAGCGTCTCGGCCAGCTCCTCGGCGGACAGGTGCGAGTCCATGCCCTCGTACTTGTTGGGGATGACGATGTCGACGCCGTAGGGGTGGTCGCCGATGTTCTCGTCGATCCAGTTGAGCTCGATCTCGAGCTGCTCGGGCGTGAAGCCGACGGCCCCGAGCACGCCGAACCCCCCGGCCTTGCTGACCGCCACGACGACATCGCGACAGTGGGTGAAGGCGAAGATCGGGAACTCGATGCCGAGTTCGTCGCAAATAGGGGTGTGCATTACAACTCCTGGGATGCTCGCCGAATTGGAACGTGTTCTAGTTTAGTACGGAGCGCACTGACGTGGCCAGCGGGTCCCGAACTGCGCCCTATCACTACGACCCGTCGCCGGAACCGCGGCTGCGGCGGCATCCGCCGGCCACCCGGCCCGATCCCTTGATCCTGCACCGAGCGACCGGGTAGCGTAGTGCTGCCAATTACGAAACTACGCGTAGCGTAATTGGCTTCCAAACCACCGAGAGGATCGGCTTGATGCGCAGCCGCTACGCCGGCGATCCCTTCACCACGTCCACGCCCGAGATCGCCACCGCCCTAGAGGATGTCAGCGTCCCGACGCTGTTGCTCTCCCTCGTCCACATCACCGGCGACCCCCGATTCATCCGCGACTTTAAGCAGATGGGCGTCTTCCTCAACGAGGTCCAGGGGTTCATGTCGGAGGAGGACAAGGCGCGCGCCCGCGCCGAGGCGCTGACGGCGATCACCGAGTATCGGGACCGCGGTTGCCCCGAACCGGAGCCGCTGAGCCCGGAACTCATCAGGGAAATGATGGACTGGGCGGCGTGTGAGCACGTTCCCGACGACTATCTGTCGTTGGTGTCCGAAGAGCTGGACCTCGACGGGGTCGACCCCCGGCGGCCAGCCGCGTTGCCGGCCGAGCGCGCGGCGCAGCTTCCCGTTCTCGTCGTCGGGTGTGGCGAATCCGGCATCCTGGCCGGCGTGCGCCTCAAGCAGGCCAACATTCCGTTCACCATCGTCGAGAAGAACGCCGGGCCCGGCGGAACATGGTGGGAGAACAGCTATCCCGGCGCCCGGGTGGATGTGGCGAACCATTTCTACTGCTACAGCTTCGCACCCAACAACGACTGGACCCATTTCTTCGCCGAGCAGTACGAGCTGCAGGACTATTTCACCAAGGTCATCGACGAACACGACCTGGCCGACCGGATACGTTGGCAGACCGAGGTTCTCGCGGCCGAATGGGACGACGAAGACGGCACCTGGAACGTTTCGCTGCGGTCGGCCGACGGTGGCACGTCGACCCTGCGCGCACGCGCGCTCATCACGGCGGTGGGCCAGCTGAACAGGCCCAACATTCCCGAATTCGCCGGAGCGCAGACTTTTCGGGGCCCGTCGTTTCACTCGGCGGCCTGGGATCACTCGGTGGATCTCAAAGGCAAGCGGGTCGCGCTCGTCGGCGCCGGCGCCAGCGGGTTCCAGATCGCGCCCGCCATCGCCGAGGAGGTCGAGCACCTGACGGTGTTCCAGCGGACCGCGCAGTGGATGTTCCCGAACCCGATGTATCACGACGAGGTCGGCGACGGTGTGCGCTGGGCGATGCGCCACCTGCCGTTCTACGGCAGGTGGTATCGGTTCCTGGTGCTGTGGCCCGGCTCGGACAAGGGCCTCGACGCCGCCGAGGGCGACCCGAACTATGCCGATCAGGACCACGCCGTCAGCGACATCAATGCCGCCGCGCACATGATGTTCTCGCAGTGGATCACCAGCCAGGTCGGCGAAGACTCGGAGTTGTTGGCCAAGGTGATGCCGGACTATCCCGCCTGCGGCAAACGCACCCTGCAGGACAACGGCACCTGGTTGCGAACGCTGCAGCGCGACAACGTCGAATTGGTGCGCACCCCCATCGACCGGATCACGCCGCACGGCATCGTCACCGAGGACGGAGTGACGCACGACGTCGACGTCATCGTCTACGCCACCGGGTTCCGGCACACCGATGTGCTGTGGCCGCTGAAGGTCACCGGCCGAAACGGCGTCGACCTGCACGAGATGTGGGGGAGCAGGCCCTATGCCTACCTCGGGATCACCGTGCCGGACTTCCCGAACTTCTTCATCGTGTACGGGCCCGGGACGCACCTCGCCCACGGCGGCAGCCTGATCTTCCAGTCCGAACTGCAGATGCGCTACATCGACCAGTGCCTGGCACGACTGGCCGATTCCGACGTGCACTCCGTCGAGCCGAAACCCGACGCCGCCACGGATTGGCACCGGCGGACGCAGACCCAGATCAAGAAGATGGTGTGGTCACACCCGGCGGTCACGCATTCGTATTTCAAAAACGCCGACGGCGAGATTCACACCGTCAGCCCGTGGCGGCTCAACGAATACTGGTCAGCGGTGTGCGAACCCGACTGGTCACAATTTGTAGTACGCCAGAAAGACCAAGCGCGACAAGGGAAGTGAGCACACCGATATGCGCACGGTAGTCGTCGAAGGGCCCCGCACCATCCGGGTCGACACCCGCCCCGACCCAACGCTGCCGGGCCCGGACGGAGCGATCGTCGAGGTGTCCGCCGCCGGAATCTGCGGCTCCGATCTGCACTTCTACGAGGCCGACTTCCCGATGCCCGACCCCATCGCGCTCGGCCACGAAGCCGTCGGCACGGTCGTGGAGGCCGGGCCGCAGGTGCGCAACGTCAAGGTCGGCGATCAGGTCCTGGTGTCGTCGGTCGCCGGCTGCGGCGCCTGCGCGGGGTGCGCCACCCGCGATCCGGTCATGTGCCACTCCGGTTTTCAGATCTTCGGCGGCGGCGTGCTCGGTGGCGCGCAGGCCGATCTGCTCGCGGTGCCCGCCGCCGATTTCCAGCTGCTGAAGATGCCCGAGGGCATCAGCACCGAGCAGGCGTTGCTGCTCACCGACAATCTCGCCACCGGCTGGGCAGCGGCGCAGCGCGCCGACATTCCGCCGGGCGGGACCGTGGCCGTCATCGGACTGGGGGCGGTCGGCCTGTGTTCGCTGCGTAGCGCGCTTTTCCAGGGCGCCGCAACGGTTTTCGCGGTCGATCAGGTCGACGGCCGGCTGCAGCGCGCCGCCCAGTGGGGGGCGACCCCCGTCAAAGCGCCGGCGCTCGAGGCCATACTCGCGGCCACCGGCGGCCGAGGCGTCGACGCGGTGATCGACGCCGTCGCCACGGACGCTTCGCTGACCGAGGCGCTCAACGCCGTGCGGGCGGGTGGAACCGTCTCGGTCGTCGGCGTGCACGACATGAATCCGTATCCCCTCAACGCCCTGGGCTGCCTGATCCGCAGCATCACGCTGCGGATGACCACGGCGCCGGTGCAGCGAACCTGGCCGGAATTGATCCCGCTGCTGCAGTCCGGCCGCCTCGACGTCGACGGCATCTTCACCACGACAATGCCTTTGGACGACGCGGCCAAGGGCTACGCGACCGCGGAATCGCGCTCCGGCGACGATGTGAAGATCCTGCTGAAGCCCTAGGCCCTCACCGGGTCGCCATGATGTATTGGGACCGCATAAAACTGTCGATCTTGACGTCGACCTCCGGCGGGGTCATGCCGTACCCGGCTTGCAAGTCGAGCGTGTTGCGGACGGGTTCGACGGCCCAGCCGTGCGCGGTCAGCCACTCCGCGGGGTCGGACTGCGGTTGGTAGGTCAGGGCCGAAAAGTCAACGTTGCCCGACACGTTGACCCCCGGGTGATTCGCCTCCAGGGCGTGGAGTTGGTCGTGGTCCAGCCGCGACCCCAGTGCGCCGATGGCGATCCGGCTGCCCGGCGCGCTGAGCCCGCTGATCCGGGTGAACAGCGCGTGTTGGGCCTCGTCGGTCAGGTAGGGCAACAACCCCTCCACCGACCAGGCGCTCGGGCTCTCCACGTCAAACCCGGCCGCCTCCAACGGCCGCGACCAGTCGGTGCGCAGGTCGGCGGCGACCTCGATCCGACTGGCCTTCGGCGCCGCCCCCTGCTCACCGAGCACGCGTGCCTTGAATTCGAGAACCTTGGGCAAATCGACTTCGAACACCCTTGTGCCGTCCGGCCATTCGAGGCGGAACGCCCGCGAGTCCAGCCCGGCGGCCACGATCACCGCCTGTCGTATGCCCGCCTGGCCGGAAGCGACGAAGAAGTCGTCGAAGAACCGGGTCTGCACGCCGTAAAGGCGTGGGAAGGCCATCTCGTCCTCGGAGCTGCCCGGGTTGGCCAGCACCCCCGCCAGATACGGGTCCTGCGAGGCGGCGATGAAGACTTTCGCGTATTCGTCGCGTACCAACGGCCGCGGGCTCTCGGCGTGCAGGGCACGCCAACCCGCCACGAGCAGCGCGGTGTAGCCGACGCTGCTGACGATGTCCCAGTTGTCGTCGTCGGAGCGCAGCGATCCGAAGTCCGGTGTCGTGCCCACGGTGGCCAACGTACCCTTCAGAGTTCGAGAAGCACCGTCACCGGGCCGTCGTTGACCAGCTCGACCTGCATGTTGGCGCCGAACACCCCGGTCTGCACCTCGGCTCCCAGCCCCCGCAGCGCCGCGGCGAACTCCGCTACCAGCGGCTCGGCGACGGCCCCGGGAGCGGCCGCATTCCATGACGGGCGGCGGCCCTTGGCGGTGTCGGCGTACAGGGTGAACTGGCTGACGACGAGGATGGGGGCTCTTGCGTCGGCCGCGGACCGCTCCTCGGCGAGAATCCTTAGGTTCCAGAGCTTCTCGGCGAGCCGGCGCGCGGTGTCCCCGTCATCGGTATGGGTGACGCCGACGAATGCCAACAGCCCCTGGCCATCCGGCCGGATCGCGCCCACCACCTCGCCCTCGACCGACACCGTGGCCGACGAGACCCGTTGCACCAAGACCCGCATGGGCCTCGATGGTGCCAGACCGGCCGGGCGGGGGTGGGTACGCTCGAAGGGTGTCCGTGCTCGTCGCGTTTTCCGTCACCCCGATGGGGGTCGGCGAGGGTGTCGGCGAGATCGTCGCCGACGCGGTTCGGGTTGTCCGTCAGTCCGGCCTGCCCAACAAGACCGACTCGATGTTCACGGTGATCGAGGGCGACACCTGGGAAGAAGTCATGGCGGTGGTGCAGCGGGCCGTCGAGGCCGTGGCCGCCCGGGCCCCCCGGGTCAGCACGGTGATCAAGGCTGACTGGCGCACCGGGGCCAGCGACGCGATGACGCAGAAGGTCGCCTCGGTCGAGCGCTACCTTTCCGAGCGCTAGCCCCGCACCGCCGCCCGGAAAGCTTGCTCCGCCGCGTCACCGTGCACGGCGAACACCACCTTGCGCAGCGAGTCCGGCTGGTGCCGCCGGACGGCGTCGACCATCAGCCGGGCCGCCTCGTCGAGCGGGAAACCGCCGACGCCGGTGCCGAAGGCCACCAGCGCCAGCGTGCGGCAGCCGAGTTCGTCGGCCTTGCGCAATGTCGAAGCCGTGGCGGCACCGATGATCTCGGCCGAGGTGGGTCCCCCGAGCTCCATGGTCGCCGCGTGGATGACGTATCGCGCCGGCATGTCGCCGGCCGTGGTTTCGATCGCTTCACCGAGCCCGATCGGCGCCTTCTCCGTCGATTCGCGCTGCACGTCGGGCCCGCCCGCGCGCGAGATGGCCGCGGCGACGCCGCCGCCGTGCCGCAGCTGCGTGTTGGCCGCGTTGGCGATCGCGTCGACGTCGAGCTTGGTCACGTCGGCCGCAAGCACCTCTAACTCGATCATCGGCTTATTGTCCCGCAAACCCATGCGTAGGCTCATCCCGGTGAGCGCACGCGCAGGCATCGTTGTCACCGGAACAGAGGTCCTCACCGGACGCGTCCAAGACGCCAACGGACCCTGGATCGCCGACCGTCTCCTGGAGCTGGGCGTCGAGCTGGCGCACATCACGATCTGCGGCGACCGCCCCGCCGACATCGAGGCGCAGCTGCGGTTTCTCGCCGACCAAGGCGTGGACCTGATCGTCACCAGCGGCGGCCTGGGCCCCACGGCCGACGACATGACCGTCGAGGTGGTGGCCCGCTTCTGCGGGCGCGAGCTGCTGTTGGACGCCGAGGTCGAAGAGAAGATCGCGAACATCCTCAAGAAGCTGATGGCGCGTAATCCCGCCTTCCAATCCGCCTTGGATCCGGGCACTTTCGAGTCGCTGCGGGCCGCCAACCGCAAGCAGGCCATGGTTCCCGCCGGGGCGCAGGTGCTCGACCCGGTCGGCACGGCGCCCGGCGTCGTGGTGCCCGGCAAGCCCACGGTGATCGTGCTCCCGGGGCCGCCGCGCGAGCTGCAGCCGATGTGGCACACGGCGATCCAGACGCCGGCCGCGCAGGATGCGATCGCCGGCCGGACCATTTATCGGCAGGAGATGCTGCGGATGTTCGGGCTGCCCGAGTCGGGGCTGGCCGAAACGCTGCGCGACGCCGAAAAGGCCGTGCCCGGCTTCGACCAGCTCGAGATCACCACCTGCCTGCGGCGCGGGGAGATCGAAATGGTCACCCGCTACGAGCCGGGCGCCGCCGACGCATACGCGCAACTGACCAAGCTGCTGCGCGAACGGCACGGGCATCAGCTCTACTCAGAGGACGGCTCCCGCGTCGACGACCTTGTTGCGCAGCTTCTCGCCGGGCACCGGATTGCGACGGCGGAGTCCTGCACCGCGGGCCTGCTGGCCGCGCGGCTGACCGACCGGCCGGGATCGTCGGACTACGTGGCCGGCGGGGTGGTGTCCTATTCGAACGAGGCGAAAGCGGAGGTGCTGGGCGTCGACCCCGCGCTGATCGAAACCCATGGCGCGGTGTCCGAGCCGGTGGCCGAGGCGATGGCCGCGGGCGCGCTGCAACGCTTCGGCGCCGACACCGCGGTCGCGATCACCGGGATCGCCGGACCGGGCGGGGGCACCGAAGAAAAGCCGGTGGGCACGGTCTGCTTCAGCGTGAAGGCGCCCGACGGCCGCACGGATACCCGCACCTTGCGTCTTCCCGGCAACCGGTCCGATATCCGGGAACGCTCGACGACGGTGGCCATGCACCTGCTCCGGCGCATGCTGGGCGACCCCCACTAGCTTTACGTCGCTTCCGTTGCGAGGAAAGCACTTTCCGTCGTGCCGAAGCGGATTCCCGTCGCATCCTTTCCGATCAGCGTCAGGACCACAACCGCGGCCAGCACCGGCACGATCGTCGCCGCCAACGCGAACGGGTAGCCGTGGGATTCGGCGAGACGTTCCTGAATCGGTAAGTTGAACGCCGCCAACAGGTTTCCGAGTTGGTACGTCACACCGGGGTAGAGGCCGCGGATGGCGTCAGGCGACATCTCCGTGAGGTGGGCGGGAATCACGCCCCACGCGCCCTGCACGAAGAGCTGCATCAAAAACGAACCCAGGCACAGCATGGCAGCGCTGCGCGAGTAGGCGAACAGTGGCACGATCGGCAGCGCCAACACCGCACAGAAGACGACCGTGTAGCGGCGACTCCATCGTTGTGACAGCGTTCCGAAGACGAGCCCTCCGATGATGGCGCCGACGTTGTAGGCCACCACGATCCACTTGACCGTCGTGCTGGACAGGCCGGCCCCCTGATTGGCGTGCGCGCCCAGGAAGGTGGGGTAGACGTCCTGCGTGCCGTGGCTCATCCAGTTGAACGCCGTCATCAGCAACGCCAAATAGACGAATCTCCGGATGATCGCACCGTTGCGCAGCACGTCCCGGATTCTGGTGCTGGTGAGCTTCATCCGGTCTTGCGCGGCCTCCCACACCTCGGATTCCTCCACCCGGTAGCGAATGATCAAGCTGATCAGGGCGGGAACGATGCTCAGGCCGAACAACCAGCGCCACGACAGCCCGAGCCAATCCATCACCACCAGCGAGGCCACGCTCGCCAGCAGGTAGCCGAATGCGTAACCCTCCTGCAGCAGCCCGGAGAAAAATCCGCGCCGCTGAACCGGCACCTTCTCCATGGCGAGCGCGGCGCCAAGCCCCCATTCGCCGCCCATGCCGATGCCGTACAGCAGGCGCAGGATCACCAGCACGGTGAAGTTGGGCGCGAAGGCGCACAGGAAGCCCACGACGGAATAGAACATGACGTCGACCATCAGCGGCAGCCGCCGGCCGACGCGGTCGGCCCACAGCCCGAACAGCAACGCGCCGACGGGACGCATGAACAGGGTGGCCGTGGTGACGAAGGCGACCTCGGCCTTGCTGTGGTGAAACGTCTTCGCGATGTCGGCGTAGACGAGCACCACGATGAAGTAATCAAAGGCGTCCATCGTCCAACCCAACAGGGCGGCGATGAAGGAATTGCGCTGATCGGCGGTCAACTTGTTTTGCGGGCTCTGCGTTGTCACGTCAGCATCGTGGCCTACCGAGCGCGTCGGCGCGACCCGTTTCGCCGCGCACCACGCGGGAGTAAGTTCCGGAGACATGCGGATCATCGACGCCGACGGCCATGTCGCCGAAAATTCTTCGCTGGCAGTCGAAGCGATCAAGCGATGGCCGGACCACGTCAAGCCAGGCACACACGGGCAGCTCGGGTTGACGCTTGAAGGCCGCAACTACCCCGAGGACCGCGGCCCGGGCGCAGGCTGCCCGCCCGAACACGGGATCAGTAAGGCGCCCGATATCAACTGCCGGTCGGCCGAAGGCGTGCTGGGCGACGCCGACCGCGACCACATCGACACGATGGTGCTCTACCCCAGCCTCGGCCTGTGCGCGCCGAGTCTCGAAGACCCGGACTTCGCGGCCGGATTCGCCCGGCTCTACAACGAGTGGATCGCCGATTATTGCGCCGCCTCGGGCGGGCGGCTACGCGGCGTCGCGGTAACTCCGATCGAGCACGGCCGGCTGGCGATCGATGTCATGACCGAAGCCAAAGACCTTGGGCTGGTGGCGACTCTGGTGCCGCCGGCGCTCAAGACGCGCAACCTCGACCATCCCGACCTCGATCCGTTCTACGCCGCCGCCGTCGACCTCGGGATGCCGCTGGGTGTGCATGGCGCCCCCGGCATTCATCTGCCCAAGATCGGCGTGGACCGCTTCACGAATTACATTCAGGTGCACTGCATCAGCTTTCCGTTCGACCAGATGACCGCGATGACCGCGATGGTCTCCGGCGGCGTCTTCGAGCGCCATCCGGCGTTGCGGGTGGCCTTCCTCGAGGCGGGCGCGGGGTGGGTTCCGTTCTTCATCGATCGGCTGCACGAGCATTACGAGAAGCGCGGCGACTGGGTGGAGCGCGGCTGGCGTCGCGATCCGCACGATTATCTGGCCGCGGGCAATATCTGGGTGACGTGTGAACCGGAGGAACCGATTCTGCCCGGGGTGATCGATGTGCTGGGCGCCGATTTCATCATGTTCGCCAGCGACTACCCGCATTGGGACGGCGAGTGGCCGGAAAGCACCAAACACCTGCGGACTCGCTCCGATATCAGCGAGGAGGCCCGCGAGAAGATCGGCGGGCGCAACGCGCAGCGCTTCTACAACCTGAACTAGCAGCGATCGCGAGCGCGGCGCAGCCGGGCGAGGCGGGTCGCCGCCCTCGGGTCTAGCGGCGATCGCGAAAGGGTTATGCCGCGCCGGAG